>JAZSEW010000043.1:0-6905 GCA_045531895.1 Lachnospiraceae bacterium | reverse complement strand
AAAATAGCCTTCTTCATGTTTTGCACCTCCTGTTAATCTACAGCGGACCGGGTTGATTGTGTGAACTGTGCATTCCCATCTTCCCACTCCGGTCATCCTAGATGGTCTACTCGGATGCTTGGGCCTTACCACTTGGTAATGACGCTTGGACCCTCTATATAAACCCTAAGGATTACTAACTTAATATTTCATGAACGTCTTTCCGTTCTTGTCTGTGCCGCAGCAGTGATTACTTCATCTTGATTACGATGTGAACACCTGCTGGCATTTCAAGACTGCTCAGAGCATCTACTGTCTTCTGTGTAGGTGCAATGATATCAATCAGTCTCTTATGAGTTCTCTGCTCAAACTGTTCTCTGGAGTCCTTGTACTTGTGTACCGCTCTTAAGATTGTAACAACTTCCTTCTTTGTTGGTAACGGCACCGGACCGCTCACCTTGGAACCTGTCTTCTTTACAGTTTCAATAATTTTTGCTGCAGATGCATCGATTAACTGATGATCATAAGCCTTGAGTGTGATTCTCATTACTTGACTTGCCATAAAAAAAGTCGCCTCCTTATTCGCACTTAAATTTCAGTACGACAAGCGGTGACTGTACACTCTCCCGTGTGTTTCGCGCGCATCGGAAAGATAAAGGGGCGCACAGTTATACCCCTGAAATCAGCCTCCCGAATAGCTGAACTACACGTTTTCTGCCCCAGGCAGAAATATTTTATTCTGTACAGTGACTTGTCGCCAGGTATTATAACTTGACATTTGCTCCACGGAAAACCCACACGATAGTGCTGTGTGGCAACCTCACGCTTCTTCGCTATCAACTCACAACATAAGACATTGTACAATAACCCGCAAGTTTTTTCAAATATTTTTTTATGTAAATTTTAGTTTTTTACATTTTTGTGAAATTTGTATATTTTTTTAAGGATTGATTGCAGTCTCTTGGACAATGTGCTATAATATGTATTAATAAGCGGATTCTTACAGAAGCCGCCATTCAGAAGCACACAGGAGGTAACAATTATGCACTTGAGAGATTTTTTTGATTTAAAATTATTAGACAGTCTCATGAAAGACTGGTCCAAGGCTACCGGTCTTGCCACCATCGCTGTAGATAACGAAGGCAAATACATTTCCAGCGAAATCGGTTTTACTGATTTCTGTATGAAATACACCCGTGGCTGTACCGAGGGAGCAAAGCGCTGTATCAAATGTGACAATGAATGCTCAGGCACCTATTACTGCCATGCCGGTCTGATGGACTTCTCCATCCCTATTGCAATCGGTGACATTTACCTTGGCAAAATTATTGGTGGTCAGGTACTTCCGGGAGAGCCTGACGAAGACAAGTTCCGCGAACTGGCTGTAGAGTTTGGTATCAATCCGGACGATTATATTGCTGCTTTACGTAAGATTCCAATCAAAACAGAAGAAAGTATCCGCGCTTCCGCAAAGCTTCTCGGCGATATTGTAAACATGCTGGTTAACTTTGAGTACATAAAGCAAAAGAATTCTTTCGTTGTCACTACCGTATCCGATGAAATTTCCAGTGCAGTGGAATGCATCAATGCCATCGAGTCAAAAACAAGAGACTTAGACAAAATCGAAAGCAAGCAAAAGATTCTTGCTCTCAATGCTTCCATTGAAGCAGCCCGTGCCGGCGAGGCAGGTCGTGGCTTTGCCATTGTAGCAGGAGAAGTTGGAACTCTGGCAGGAAACTCCGGTGAATTAAATCGTTCCATTAAGTCTTCCGTACAGGAACTGGCAAGCATTATTCATAGAATGGAACAGTCTCAGAAATAAGATTACATATTATATAGAAGAAACTGAAACAAAAGACAACAAAGCAGGGTGAGAATATCAATGAAGCGCATTGGTATTCTCACCCTTTTCATTTTTCAGACGATAAAAAACTTAAACTCTTCTTATCCTAAGTCCGCCTTCATTTTCTTTCGGAATACTACGGCAGATACAACAGCAATTATTACCGCACATGCCATTACAACCAAAACCGGCGTCCATAATTCTGAAAAATCAAATTTCAATGCCATAGACATTCTCGCTGATTTTGTGCAGTAATAAAACGGAAGACATTTACAGATTTTAAGAAGCACTCCGCCTGTACTCTCTGCATCAAACCAGATAGCACCCAGAAAAGAACCAAGCGAAATAATAATCGAGCAAAGTCCGGGAGCCGCTTTTTCATTGAACATTGTTCCAAACAGCATACCAAAACCGATAAACATAACTGCTGATGGAATCAAAGTTATTACCGAAAATAAAAGTCCCGGAATGCTAAGCTCCACACCGACAATCAGTGCAATAATATACGATGCCACATAGGTAATCACACTCTGCATTACGGAAATCAGTAACATCGGAAGCATATAGCCCATTACAAAGTTCATAGAAGTCATTGGTGTCGCATACATTCTGACCAAAAAAGCACTACTTCTATCTTTTGCCACCGTCATCGCCGTAAACAACATAATAAACGTCTGACCAAATACCGCAATGCCACCCGCCAGATTATCAATCCTGAAAATCGTCATCCCTGCTTCCGGCGGAATGCTCTCATTCACCAGCGTCATAACCAAAAGCATGACCAGCGGAAATCCCAGACAAAAAATATAGCTCAATGGGTCACGTAAAATTTCTTTACTGTTTCTTATCGCGAACGCTTTTACCTTATGCATTTCCCTCACCGTTCCTTTCCGCAATTTCCACAAATGCGCTTTCCAGTCCTGTCTTTCCGCTAAGCGCCTCCAGCTCCGAAAGCGTTCCACAGGCAACTACCTTTCCATTAATCATAATGGCAATCCGGTCAGAGAGTGCTTCTGCCTCTTCCATATAATGCGTTGTAAGAAGAATCGTAATTTTACCCTTCAGTGCTTCAATTGCCTTCCAAAGTTCACGACGCGCAAGCACATCCAGTCCCAGCGTCGGCTCATCCAGAAACAACACCTTGGGCTCACTGATAAGAGCCATTGCAATGGAAAGCTTACGTTTCCATCCACCGGATAATGTCTTTGCACGACTGTTTTCCACCTCAGACATTTTAAATAATGCTACCATTTCATCAGCGCGAGTTTTCACCCTCTTCTCATCAAAACCATATACCCGGGCAATAAATTCCAAATTCTCACGCACTGTCAGATTTTCCGCAACAGCGGTATCCTGAGTAGAAATACCAATCTCCGCTTTTACCGCAGAGGCTTCTGTGCTGCAATTATGTCCATTAATGAACGCCTCCCCCGATGTTGGTGTTGACAAACAGGAAAACATTCTTATTGTCGTTGTTTTACCCGCACCGTTCACACCAAGAAGTGCAAACAATTCTCCTTCTTCTACCTTCAAATTAACACCATCAACTGCAACCTTGGTCTTATACTTTTTCGTCAATTGTTTTGCTTCGACCGCCACTGCCATATCCTCTACTCCTTCTCTTCCAATAAATTTCTGTACTATATCATTTTATCCGGTCCTGTTCCAAAGTTCACAAGAGCAATTCCCTTTTCCTCATCACCAAGAACTAAAATATTGTCTCCCGGCTTTAAGTGAAATACTTCTCTGCACTTTACAGGCAAGGTAATCTGTCCCTTATCATTCATTTTGGCTAATCCGAAAATGTGCTTGCCATCGCCTTCATATTCGTAATCACCGCCCATATCTCTAAGCAGCATATCAAGAGACACGCCATACAAATCTGCCAGCTTCACGCAGCTCTCCACATCCGGCTGAGTTTCACCACGCTCCCACTTTGCCACTGCCTGTCTGGAGACACCCAACTTTTCTGCAATATCTTCCTGCGTGAAATTGTACTGCTTGCGAAATATTTTTAACTTATTATATAGAATACTCATACTTTCTTCACCTCTTACTCAAAAGTATATCTCACCTAAAATGTAACGTCAATCAACCAAAAATAACATTCTGGTTATCATTGGTTGCATTTTCCGAAAATGTTATCTTTTATAGACGGAATAGTTACAAGCAAAGAATAAAACAAAAACCGGATATTAATCCTGTCACAAATTAATATCCGGACTTCTGCTCTTCCTTACCATTCAATACCAGAAATCTTATTACCTTCTCTATCTGTCTTCCAGCTTCACATATGGGAGCGGCTCCTGTACACAGGTATAGCCCGGACGAATAATCTTATCCTGGCTTACCAGTTCTTCCATGCGGTGAGCACTCCAGCCCACAATTCTTGCCATGGCAAAAAGTGGTGTATACAATTCATGTGGCAGGTCTAACATACTGTAAACAAAGCCACTGTAGAAGTCAATATTGGCACTGACGCCCTTGTAGATTTTGCGCTCCCTTGCAATTACTTCCGGTGCCATTTTTTCCACCATGCTATAGAGTTTATAGTCTTCTTCTCTATTCTTTTCCAAAGCAAGCTGCTTCACATACTTCTTGAAAATCTCAGAACGCGGATCAGAGATGGAATACACAGCATGACCCATACCATAAATCAAACCTTTCTTATCAAAGGCTTCCTTATGTAATAACTTAAGCAAGTACTCTTCCACCTGAGCCTCGTCAGAAATATCCTTCACATTCTTTTTCATGTCCTGGAACATTTCTACTACCTTAATGTTGGCACCACCGTGCTTCGGTCCCTTCAAAGAGCCAAGTGCTGCTGCTATCACCGCATAGGTATCTGCACCGGAGGAGGTTACCACATGGGTCGTGAAAGAAGAATTATTACCACCGCCGTGCTCTGCATGGAGCACCAGGGCAAGGTCTAAAATTCTTGCCTCCAGTTCGGTGTATTTTTTATCAGAACGCAGCATACGCAGAAAGTTTTCCGCCGTAGAAAGTTCCGGCTTTGGATTGTGAATCAGCAGACTCTTTCCCTGCTCATAATGACGATACGCACGATATCCGTATACCGCCAACATTGGAAATACACTGATTAACATTAAACACTGGCGCAGTACATTTTCAATGCTGTTATCCGTAGCCTTGTCATCATAACAGGCCAGAGTCAATACACTTCGCGCCAGAGTATTCATCATGTCCTTACTTGGCGCCTTCATAATAACATCGCGCACAAAGTTAGTCGGAAGAGTTCTTCCCTTACCAATCAATTCCCGGAATTCTTTTAACTCCTGTTCATTTGGAAGCACTCCAAACAGGAGCAGATAGGTCGTTTCTTCAAAACCAAACCGCTTACCTTCGGTAAATCCCTTGCAAATGTCATTTATATGAATACCGCGATAACGCAAAATGCCATCAATCGGTTTTCTTTCGCCATCTACCATTTCATAAGATAATATCTCAGAAATTTTAGTCAGACCCGCAACAACACCCAGACCATTAATATCACGCAGACCACGCTTTACATCATATTTTCCGTAAAGCGCTGGATCTATTTTACTGTTTGCCTGACATTTTGCCGCCAGTTCATTTATTCCTTTCATTTCTTCCAATACGCTCTTTCCCATGCAACCATCCTTTCTTTTTTTATTCCTGTATCACTGTTTATAATTATTGTCTGCAGGGCTTCCCACAGATATTTTTACTCTTTTACTGCGATAACTTCCATTTCAAATAATCCGCCCTTTGGCAACGCACCGGCCTGTACGCAGGAACGTGCCGGCTTATGCTCATCAAAATATTTTGCATAAATCGCATTAATCTTTGCAAAATCATTGATATCTGCTAAAAACACGGTAGTCTTTACTACATTCTTTAAAGTGCATCCCGCTTCCTTTAAAACCACCTCAAGATTCTTAATTGCCTGCTCTGCCTGAGCCTCTACACCCACGGCCAGTTCCCCGGTTTCCGGAATCAGCCCCAACTGACCGGAAGTGTAAATTGTATTGCCTGCCTGAATAGCATGTACATATGGTCCTACTGCTGCTGGAGCCTTTGCTGCATTAATTGCTTTCATTATAATAGAATCCCCTTTCCTGAACATCCGAGATGCTTCTATTGCATCACGGTATCTTGTTAAAGTATCTTTTTGCATAAAAGGGGATGTCACAGTGGCATCCCCCTTATCTTTTATGAAACAGTATTCAAACAACCTCTCTATTATGCGCGGTTAGCAGAACCGAAAAGCTCAATCTTTTCACGAACTGTAGCCTTGATAGCTTCTGCACCCGGAGCTAACAGCTTTCTTGGGTCAAAGCCCTTGCCCTGCAAATCCTTGCCGGCTTCAATATATTCACGAGTAGCTGCTGCAAAGGATAACTGGCACTCTGTGTTAACGTTAATCTTAGCTACGCCAAGGTTAATTGCCTTCTTAATCATATCCTCAGGGATACCTGTACCACCGTGAAGAACTAATGGCATATCACCTGTCTTCTGCTGAACAGCATCCAGAGTTTCAAAGGAAAGGCCCTTCCAGTTTTCAGGATACTTACCGTGGATGTTACCGATACCTGCTGCAAGCATTGTTACGCCAAGATCAGCAATAGCCTTACATTCATTAGGGTCAGCACACTCACCTGCACCTACAACACCGTCTTCTTCACCACCGATGGAACCAACTTCTGCTTCGAGGGAAAGACCCTTTTCGTTACAGAGAGCTACTAATTCCTTTGTCTTAGCGATGTTCTCTTCGATTGGATAGTGGGAACCATCGAACATTACGGAAGAGAAACCAGCTTCGATACACTTCATACAGCCTTCGTAGCTGCCGTGGTCAAGATGAAGAGCTACCGGAACAGTGATGTTCATTTCTTCGATCATACCCTTAACCATACCAACAACGGTCTTGTAACCTGTCATGTACTTACCTGCACCTTCGGATACACCAAGGATAACAGGGGAGTTCATTTCCTGAGCTACGGATAAGATGGACTTAGTCCACTCTAAGTTGTTAATGTTGAACTGGCCTACTGCATAGTGGCCTGCTTTTGCCTTTTCCAGCATTTCTTTTGCAGATACT
>JAZSEW010000034.1:0-45948 GCA_045531895.1 Lachnospiraceae bacterium | reverse complement strand
AGTCCATAGATAATGATTACCCGGACGCTTACTTTGTTCAATTAGGTCAAATCGAAAATGGTGCAAACGAAAGGGCAGTTCGCTGTAATGTCAAAACTGCTTTTTCGTTTACACCATCATCGATTCTAACCTAAAGAATTTATCTAATTCCCTCCTTTAAGTCTGCAAAGAAACTGTTGGTAAAGATGTTCATCTCCTCACACAAGGGAATGGTTTCAGGTAGATAGCATTTGTTTTGGTTAAGAACATTCTTTTCCATATAGTTCAAGGTGTCGAGCAGAGATTGTCCCCTAACTGAACCCGTAATCAAAGTTTTTACAATTAGGTATGTCTTTCCACCCTCCAACACATGGGCATCATGCAAAATCTTGCCTTCAATAGTTTCGGGAATTTCACTTCTTTGAGACTCCCATGCTATTTTCAATGTTTTAGCGACTCTCTCTTCATCATAATTTTGTTCCAGCATCCACTGTTTGATTCTTGCTTCGTCCTTGTATATGAAGCCATGAAAATATGTTGCTAATTTCAAACACTCTTCATCAACGATGTAACTACATTGGGAGAGTATTCTATTAACCATTCTTTGGACCAATTCAATGTGCCACATATTATGCATTATATCTTTGTCTGCATAATACGGCTCTACAAATTCAAATAAGGCTTTATCGTTTAACATATCTATTCTCCGTCAACTTCAAGTTTGTCTAACTCCATTCTACTCGTTGCTCACGTCGGTGTCAATGAATTATTCTTATGCTTCAATTTCTCAACTAGTTTAAACAGAGTATGGAAATTTCATCAAAATTAAGAAAATACCGTAAAATACAAATTCTTAACTAGTCCATATACTGTCAAGAAAAATTATATTTTTTTCAAAACTCCCAATATTTTTTCAAAATCTAAAAAATCAACTAATTGCAGTAATGTAAGGAAAAATTGCCCATAAACAGAGAAAGATAAAAGATTTATTCTTTAAAACAATTTTCTAAATTATCGAAAAGAAGCTGTCGATATTTATTATATATACAGATATTCAATAAATGCCTAAAGCAAGATAAATCCTGAAGCCCAACTGCTTCAGTTTGTCTTGCTTTTTCTTTTTTTGATAACTCTGTAAACATATTATTTACTTTAGAATGGTTACTGCTTTTGATATTTTCAGATTTCTGTTATTTACAAAAGGCTTGTTTTTAATAGTTTATGAAGCAAAAATACCATTCAACAAATTAACTGGGATTAGTTACCGTAAAAATTAGTAACTTGAGAGGAGGAATTAGTTACGATGAAAGTTACAACAACACAAACCGGACAGAAAGAACCGGAACAACAATTCTATAAATTTTATTCAGAGCAGGAACTGCTAAACTGCTTAGATACAGAACACATTACAGTAAAGACTGTTTTGTCACTCATCGAAAGTAATTTTGAGAAAGATAAAGCAATATCTGAATTAACACAGAGTATTGCAGAACTTACCAAACGGATTGCTTTCCTTGAGAAAAATGCTTTAAAAAAATCCGGTCGTCCTCGTCAAACATATTGGGTAAACGGATTGGAACTGACAGACGAATATCTGATTGAATTGATTGACTACGGTTATTATGACAGCATAGGTAAACTGGAAAAAGATGTAGGAGCAGGTAAAAATCAGCTTCGTAACCGTTACAAAAAAGCAAAGGAAAAAATAAAGCTAAAAAAGGCGGTAAAAGAATATGAAAATCGTTAGACCAATCGTGCAGGAGTGCTTCATTCCGGCACAATACACTTCTTCTCCGGAAATCATCAAAAACTGCTTGCAAGAAGTTCTTTCCGAAGGTATGATATATTCACAAGTCAGTGCTCCGGCAGATAATGAAGATATGACAAAGAAACAAAGAGAAAACATCATTAAAAAGCACATGGAGCAATATACAACTAAATACTATGAATCGGACAGACGCTGGCACTCTTTTCTTCCCGATGAAAGCCATCCTCGCAAGATGAAGCCCATTGCTAAGCGCAAATGGGAGGATTTAGAGGCGGTAATTGTTGCCTACTATGAAGAGCAGGAGCAGACAAATAAGAGAAAAAAGATTACCTTGCGGACGCTGTATCCGGAATGGTTTGCCTATAAGTGGCAGGATACCAACAATTCCAACTATATGAGCTATATCGACAACGATTGGAAACGGTATTATGAAAATGACCCTATTGTAGACCGTCCGGTCATTGATTTTACAACTCTGGAACTCAAAAACTGGGCGAGAAATAAGATTATTACCGGAAAACTTACGAAGAAGCAGTATTACAATATGGCAATCATTATCCGGCAAAGTCTGGAGTACCTTGTGGAGCTTGGCGAATTACCTTGTAATCACTTTGCAGAGTTTAAAATCAATTCTTCTCTGTTTACTCCGGTAATTCCTAAGGAAGCGGAGCAGGAAGTCTTTACGGAACCAGAAGAACAAAAAGTCAAAGAGTTGGCTGCTGCCGAATTTGAGAAGCATCCAAACCGCACTGCTGCGCTTGCAGTACTAGCAAACTTTTCCCTTGGCTTGCGAATTGGAGAGCTTGTTGCGCTTAAATGGAAAGATTTAAAAGGCTCCTATCTGCATATCAGACGCATGGAGCAGGCACAGCTTGAGAAGCAGGAAGACGGTAAATGGAAAAAGCATTTGGAAGTAGTAGAGCATACAAAATCGGATGCAGGCTACCGCACCTTGTATGTCGTGTCTTCCGCTCTGGAACTGTTCGACAAAATAAAGGAGGCTAATCTCCGGAGCGGTTACACTTGCGATTCAGAAGACTATATCTTCATGTACCGTAAGCATCGCCTTACCGGTAACTCTATTGACAGCCATTATGAGCGTTACTGCAAGCAGATAGGAATATCGAAAAAGGGCAATCACAAAGCCAGAAAAACGGCATTGACAAAGGTTGCAGACAATCCAAACATCAATTTAAAGGATGCCATGCAGTTTGCCGGACATCGTGACGTCAAGACTTTCATCAATCATTACTGCTTTTCCAGATATTCTGATGAGCAGAAGCGTAAGGAGTTAGAGAAGAGTTTAGGCGTGTAAACAAGTGTAAACACTTTACACACTTTCTTAAAGCACACCCAAATGCAAAAAAATAAGAGAAATACAGTGTTTTACTGTGTTTCTCTTACTAAAAATGAATGCTGGTAATGGGACTTGAACCCATACGAAGTTGCCCTCGGCAGATTTTGAGTCTGCTGCGTCTGCCATTCCGCCACACCAGCAACATTAAAATATTACCACATTTTTATTTGTTTGGCAAGATGTGAATTAATTTTTTTTTAGTTGGTGTAGAATTTATTTTTTGACAAAATGACCGGATAGTGATAAAGTATATGAGAAAAGATTGTTAGGAGGGGCTTGGCATGCAGATTATTCTTAGAAATATAATGGAGGATTACGTTATTATTACTTTGGATCAGATTTTGGATAATCTGGATTGCTGTAAGTGTCAGAAGTGTCGACTGGATATGGCATCCTATGCGTTAAACCGCCTGCCATCCAAATACGTGGCAACTACGCAGGGAGAGTTGATGACAAAGCTCTGTGAGTTTGACAACCAATTTGAAACAAGGGTAATGGCAGAGCTTGCTGCGGCAGCAGAGGTAATAAAAGCAAGGCCAAGACATGATGAAGTGAAGTGATTTTATGCAGAGAGAACCTTCGGTTTTATACCGGAGGTTTTTTAAAATTAATTTATCACAATCTGCATTGAAAAAATAGAATAATTCGGTTATACTGGATAGTGAGAAAGTTTGTGAAAAGCGAGGTTGCCATGAAAAAAAAGTCCAATAAGCTGTCCTGCTATGAGGTACAGCATTCCATAAAAGAATATTTGCTGGACGAAATGAGACCGGAGGTGGCATATGCTTTTGTAAAGCATGTACGTACCTGTCCTAAATGCAGGGAAGAAGTGGAAGAATATTATGCTTTTTCGTCGGCTTTGATGCAGTTGGATTCGTTAGATGAGGCAGAAGAGAAGGGCAACTTCTTTATGAATATTGAAAAACGCTTGGAGAAAACCGAGCAGATTGCTGCAAAAAACCGGAAAGATCATAGTATTCGCCGGGTAGCGTATTTTTTAGTGGCGCTTTTGATCGCTGCGGCAATGGGAGTCAGTATGGGAGCATAGCATTTTATAACGGAGTTTGGGAAGGAAGCATAAATGAGTGAAAAAATTGTTTTAATTGATGGAAACAGCATAGTAAACCGGGCATTTTACGGGCTGCCGGATTTAACAACAACCGATGGCAGACATACCAATGGAATTCTTGGTTTTTTCAATATTTTATTAAAGCTTTTAGAGGAAGAAAAGCCGGAATATCTTGCGGTGGCTTTTGATGTAAAGCATCCGACCTTTCGTCATGAGATGTTTGCGGAATATAAAGGTACAAGAAAGGGCATGCCGGAGGAACTTCGGGAGCAGATTCCGGTATTGAAGGAGCTGTTGGATGCCTGTGGAATTCTTCGTCTGGAGCGTCCGGGTTATGAGGCAGATGATATCCTTGGAACTTTGGCTAAGCGCAGTAAAACGGAAGGATATGCTGTTTCATTGGTATCCGGCGATAGAGACTTATTACAGATTGCGGATGATGTCATAAAGGTACGTATTCCGAAAACAAAGCGGACCGGTACGGAAATTGAAGATTATCATACGCAGGATGTTGTTGAAAAATATGGATTGATGCCGCTCCAGATTATTGATTTAAAGGGACTCATGGGAGATGCTTCCGATAATATTCCGGGAGTACCGGGTATTGGAGAAAAGACGGCAGTAAAGCTTTTAACACAATTTGAAACGGTGGAAAATACCATTGAGCATATCGAAGAGGTTATGCCGAACAAAGCCAGGGAATCTTTACGTGAAAATAAAGAGTTGGCACTTCTCAGTAAGGAACTGGCAACGATTAAAACAGACTGTGAACTGGAGTTTTCCTATGAGTCTGCAAGGCTTGGTAATATTTTTACGAAGGAAGCATATCAGATTTTAAAGCAGCTGGAAATTAAATCACTTCTTGCAAAATTCAATTTATCGGAGCGGGAAATGACAGAACAGGTGTCGGTATCCGATGAATATGTGTTGGCTGAGGGAATACAGGAGGCAGAAAAACTGTTCCGTACTTTTGCAAAGGAAAAAAGAATCGCTATTTCTGCACCGATGCATCAGGAAAATGTTCAGTTGGACTTATTTAGTACAGGAAAAACCGGATTGATGATGGCAGGCAGCGAAAAGACCTGGTATGTTGTGACGGATGAAACATTGACAGAAGAAGTTATCTGGCAGCAGTTGAATATGTTGGCGGAAAAGGGTGTAACCATTGCGCTGTTTGGTGCTAAAGCGGTAGCAGAGCATTTCTCCGAAAAAGCAAGAAGGTACATTTTTGATGAGGAAATTGCGGCATATCTTTTAAATCCTTTAAAGGACTCCTATCTTCCGGTGGACGTGGCAAGGGATTATTTAAATGTCAGCATTCCATCGGTGGAGGATATTTTGCATAAGCAGTCACTTAAGGATGCTATGGCAGAGGGCAAGGAAGAGGCGTTCCGCCTGCTTGCAAGAAATATCAGGGCAACGTATCTGGCAGTGGATGAATTGCAGAAAAAGCTGGAAGAAGAGGGCATGAAGCAGCTTTTTGAAGAGGTGGAAATGCCGCTTGCCTTTGTACTGTATGAGATGGAAGCAACAGGCATTCAAATCAACAGAGAAGAGCTTGGTAATTATGGTAAACGCCTGCAGGAAGGTATTACCAGGCTGGAAACTGAAATTTATGAGATGGCGGGAGAAACTTTCAATATCAATTCTCCAAAGCAGTTAGGTGTCATTTTATTTGAAAAACTGAAACTGCCGGGTGGCAAAAAGACAAAGACCGGTTATTCCACTTCAGCGGAGATATTGGAAAAATTAAAGCCGGAAGATCCGGTGATTGAGAAAATTCTGGAGTACCGGACATTAACGAAATTAAAGAGTACCTATGCGGACGGTCTGGATGCGTTTATTAAAGAAGACGGAAGAATCCACACTAAATTCCATCAGACTATTACGGCAACAGGGCGCTTAAGCAGTGCGGAACCGAATTTGCAGAATATTCCGGTACGCATTGAACTTGGCAGACAAATCCGGAAAATGTTTACGCCAAAGGAAGGCTGTGTGTTTGTGGATGCAGATTATTCCCAGATTGAGCTTCGAATTCTGGCGCATATGTCCGGAGATGACAGCCTGATTCAGGCGTATAAGGAGGAACAGGACATCCATCGGATGACTGCTTCCAAGGTGTTTCATATTCCGTTTGATGAGGTTACGCCTGCCCAGCGAAGTAATGCAAAGGCGGTAAACTTTGGTATTGTGTACGGAATCAGTTCTTTTGGTCTGGGACAGGATTTGAATATTACGAGAAAAGAAGCGGAAGCTTATATTAATCAATATTTTGCGACTTACCCGGGCATTAAGAATTATCTGGATGGTCTGGTGGCGGAGGCAAAAGAGACAGGAAGTGTTTCCACATTGTATGGCAGAAAACGTCCGGTACCGGAAATTTCTTCTTCCAATTTTATGCAGAGAAGCTTTGGTGAGCGTATTGCCATGAATTCTCCGATTCAGGGTACGGCGGCAGATATTATGAAAATTGCCATGCTGCGGGTGGACAAGGCTTTAAAAAAAGAAGAGCTGGAAGCTAGAATTTTATTGCAGATTCATGATGAACTGTTAATAGAGGCACCGTTAGCGGAAGCAGAGCGTGTGTCAGAAATTTTACAGAGAGAAATGATGGCGGCTGCAAATTTAAGCGTGCCGCTTTCGGTAGAGGTAAAAACAGGAGACAACTGGTATGAAACAAAATAGAAGTTTTCTTATCCTTGGGGTAACCGGAGGAGCTGGCAGTGGAAAAACTACAGTTGTAGAAAAAGTAAAAGAACTGGCACCTACCGTATTTTTACACTGCGATGTTATCGCGCATGAACTGATGGAGCCGGGAAAGGCTTCCTATGAAGCCCTGGTGCGAGAATTTGGTGAAGAGATTTTGGAGGATACGCAGGAGAAAAAGATTTCCAGACCAAGACTGGCAGCAGTGGCAATGGCAACAGCAGTGGCAAGGAAACGTCTGAATGAGCTCACTCATCCCCTGGTGCGGCAGGCGGTAGAAGCAGAACTGCTACGGCTTACCGAGGAACAGTTTCATGGAATTGTAGTAATTGAGGCAGCATTATTGATTGAAGCGGGATTTCAGGAAATTTGTGATGCTTTGTGGTATGTGTATGCACCGGTAGAAGACAGGATACGTCGTATGCGGGAAAAACGGGGATATTCCGAAGAAAAAATTGCAAATATTTTGGCTGGACAGCTGACAGAAGAGCAGTTTCGAGCTAAAGCGGATGTGGTAATTGAGAACCCGGACAGTGCGGATGGAAAAAAATCAGAGCATTTGTCGAAACAAATTGAGAGATATGTGAAAGAATATCTGGAAAGTATGGACAAGATGTGTTAAAATAATATGAGTGTCCTTTTACAAGAGAGAAGATGGGAGGATTAACATGGGAAATCCGGAGCAGTTAGTATTTGGTCTAGATATCGGAACAAGAAGTATTGTGGGAACCGTAGGATATAAACAGTCCATGAATGATTTTACAGTGGTTGCCCAGGCGGTGAAACTGCATGATACACGTGCCATGATGGATGGTCAGATTCACGATATCAATAAGGTAGCAGAGACAATTGAACAGGTGAAGCGAAGTCTGGAAAAGCAGACCGGCAAAAAGCTGGAAGAAGTTTGTATTGCAGCTGCGGGGCGTGTATTAAAGACCGTAACAGTACATGTGGATACGGAATTTCAGCAGGAGGTTACCGTAAATACAGAAATGATTCGTGCACTGGAACTGCTTGGTGTGGAAAATGCGTATCAACAGATAAAAGAAGAATCCAAAGGTGATGACACAAATTATTACTGCGTTGCTTACACGGTAATTAAGTACTATCTGAACGATTTTTCCATTTCCAATCTGGAAGACCATAAGGCAAACAAAATTGCAGCCGATGTGCTGGCAACGTTTCTTCCGGATGAGGTTATCGGCGGGTTATATACTGCGGTGGAAAAAGCGGGTCTCAGGGTAGCAAATCTTACGTTGGAGCCAATTGCTGCCATTCAGGTAGCGATTCCGGAAAAATTCCGTCTGCTTAACATTGCTTTGGTGGATGTGGGAGCCGGAACTTCCGATATTTCCATTACCAAAGAGGGAAGTATCATTGCTTATGGTATGATTCCGATGGCGGGTGATGCGCTGACTGAGCAACTGGTAGGCTCTCATTTGGTGGATTTTACAACTGCAGAGAAAATTAAACTGGATGCAAATTCCAAGAAAAAGAGTATTTCTTATAAAGATATTATGGGACTTTCCCAAAAAACTACTCCGGCAGATATCAGAGAGGAACTCCGTCCGGTGGTAGAAAACATGACAAAGCAGGTGGCAGCAAAAATTAAAGAATTAAATGGCGGAAAGCCGGTCAGTGCCGTGTTTGTTGTCGGCGGTGGAGGTAAAATTAACGGTTACACCGAGAGTCTGGCAGAACACCTTGGTATTCCTAAGGAAAGAGTTGCATTGCGGGGCGAAGAAGTTCTGGGCTTTGTGCGGTTCCAGCAGGAGGGCATTAAGAAGGACCCAATGCTGGTTACTCCGATTGGTATCTGCTTAAACTATTATGAAGACAAAAACAATTTCATTTTCGTTACGGTAAACGGCGAAAGCGTGAAATTATATGATAATAATAAACTGACTGTCATTGACGCGGCGTTGCAGAATGGTTTCCCGAATGAATGCCTGTTTCCGAGAAGAGGTAAAGAATTAAGCTTTACATTAGACGGTGTCAAACGTATGGTGCGGGGAGAAGCGGGAGAAGCGGCAGAAATTACTGTAAATGGTAAGCCGGCAGCATTTAATTCTCCAATTGAGCCGAATGCAAAAATTGAAATTAAGGAATCTACGGTGGGTAAGGCTGCATCCTATGAAGTACGCCAGTTGCCGGAGTATCGTTCCAACATTACTTTTGAAGTGAACAAAAAGCAGGTAGTTTGTCCAAAGTTTATTGAGGTCAACGGAGAACTGGTTTCTGAATACTACAGTATTCAAGAGGGAGACGAGTTAAAATTGCTTTCTTATTATACGCTGGAAAAGTTATTAGAATTTATGGATCTTCCGTTTACGGAATATATCTATGTAAACAACCGGCTTGCCGGAAAAGATGAAAAGGTTTATGAAAACTTTACGGTAGAATGGTCTATGGAAGAAAAACACAAGGAGCAGTCGTTAGATGATCTGTTAAATGAAGAAGTGGCGGCAGCACTGGAAGAAACGGGTTCTTTTACAGATACAGTGCAGAATTTAACAGCACCGCAGGATGCATCGGAACCACAGAAGGAAGCGAACATGGCAGCTGCTGCACAGCCGGAAGCACCACAGGGTGCAGTGGACATGATGGTGATTGTCAATGGTCGTCCTGTAACTTTAAAGGGAAAGAATATGTACTATTTTGTTGATATTCTTGATTTTTATCCGTTTGATGTGAGCACAGCCCACGGACAGACGGTAATCACACAGATAAACGGTGAAAAAGCAGATTTTTCCAGTGTTCTGCATGCCGGTGATGTGATTGATTTATACTGGAAATAGATAGAAAGCGAATTTAGAAACATGAGATTATGCAGTATAGCAAGTGGAAGCAGTGGTAATTGTATTTATGTGGGCCATGCTTCCACCCATCTGCTGATTGACGCGGGTATCAGTGGTAAGCGAATAGAACAGGGACTTTTGGAAATTGGTGTGGAGCCGTCGGCTTTAAGCGGGTTACTTGTAACACATGAGCATTCTGACCACATTCAGGGGGTAGGAGTTCTGGCAAGAAAATACGGGATTCCGATGTATGGTACAGTAGAAACATTTTGTGCCATGAAAAAAGGAAAAACTTCCATCGGAAAAATTGATGATGCCCTGTTTCAGCAGGTGTTTCCGGAAAAGCCCCTCACCATAGGAGAAATAAATGTACTTCCGTTCTCCATATCTCATGATGCGGCGAATCCGGTGGCTTATGTTTTTGAAGCAGATGGTCATAAAATCGGAATGGCAACGGATTTAGGTGTTTATACAGAAAAAACGGTGGAACATTTAGCAGATTCCGAAATTTTGTACATGGAATCCAATCATGATGTGAATATGCTGATGGTGGGAGGATATCCTTATTATTTAAAACAGCGTATTCTTGGTGAGTATGGACATTTGTCCAACGATACCGCGGCAGAGTTACTCTGTAAATTGCATCACAGAGGGCTCAGGCATGTGGTGTTAGCCCATTTGAGTAAAGAAAACAATTATCCGGAATTGGCATATGAAACAGTGAAAGCGGAGCTTCTGATGAAAGTGGGTGAGGCAGCAATGCCAAATCTTCAGGTGGCACCGAGGGATGTACCATCCGGAATGTTTGAAATAAGGGAATAACAGAAAGGAAACAAATTATGAAAAAAGCAGTGATTACAGTAGTAGGAAAAGACAGTGTAGGTATTATCGCAAAGGTTTGTACATACCTTGCAGAAAACAATATTAATATTCTTGATATTTCCCAGACGATTGTGCAGGAATACTTCAACATGATGATGATTGTGGATTTTGGCAAGACAGAAAAGGAATTTTTAGTTGCGGCAAATGAGCTGGAAAGCATCGGAGAGGGTATCGGTGTTATTATCAAGGCACAGAGAGAAGATATTTTTGATATGATGCATCGTATCTAAGAAAGGAATGAACAACCGTGATTAATATACAGGAAGTAATTGAAACCAATAAAATGATTGAAAAAGAAAACCTGGACGTAAGAACCATTACGTTAGGTATCAGTCTGTTAGACTGTGTAGATGCAGATTTGCAGGAATGTAAGAAAAAGATTTACAACAAGATTACTACGGTGGCTGAAAAGCTGGTAGAGACCGGTAATCTCATTGAAAAGGAATATAAAATTCCGGTAGTAAATAAAAGAATCTCCGTAACTCCAATTGCTTTGGTAGGCGGAGCCTGTTGTAAGACTCCGGAGGATTTTGTGGAAATTGCAGAAACTCTGGATGCAGCAGCAAAAACGGTTGGTGTTAATTTCCTTGGTGGTTACTCTGCATTGGTAAGCAAAGGAATGACAACCGCAGACAAGAACCTGATTCTGTCTATTCCAAAGGCTCTTGCAAAGACTGATCGTGTATGCAGTTCCATCAATGTGGGCTCCACAAAAACAGGCATTAACATGGACGCAGTAAAACTCCTTGGCGAGATTGTGCTTAAAACTGCAGAAGAAACAAAAGAAGCAGATTCTCTTGGCTGTGCAAAGCTGGTTATTTTCTGTAATGCACCTGACGATAATCCATTCATGGCGGGTGCGTTCCATGGTGTAACCGAAGCGGACGCTATTATTAATGTTGGTGTTAGTGGTCCGGGTGTTGTAAAGACTGCCCTGGAGCAGGTACGTGGTGAGAATTTCGAAGTTCTTTGCGAAACCATTAAAAAGACTGCATTTAAGATTACAAGAGTAGGTCAGCTGGTGGCAAAGGAAGCTTCTCAGATGCTTGGTATTCCGTTTGGTATTGTAGACCTTTCTCTGGCGCCGACTCCGGCGATTGGCGACTCTGTTGCAGATATTTTAAAGGAAATTGGTCTGGAGCATCCGGGTGCACCAGGCACCACAGCTGCTCTGGCATTGCTTAACGATCAGGTAAAGAAGGGCGGCGTTATGGCGTCTTCTTATGTGGGGGGTCTTTCCGGTGCGTTTATTCCGGTCAGTGAAGATCAGGGAATGATTGATGCAGTTCGCGCCGGTGCCCTTACATTAGAAAAGTTAGAGGCAATGACCTGTGTCTGCTCTGTAGGCTTAGATATGATTGCCATTCCGGGCGATACAAAGGCGACAACTATCAGCGGTATTATCGCAGATGAAATGGCTATCGGTATGATTAATCAGAAAACAACGGCAGTACGTCTGATTCCGGTTATTGGCAAGGGCGTTGGTGAAGTTGTGGAATTTGGCGGTCTTCTTGGCTATGCCCCGGTTATGCCGGTAAACAACTTTGCCTGTGATGCTTTTGTAAGCAGAGGCGGCCGTATTCCGGCACCAATTCACAGTTTTAAGAATTAAGTAATAAATCTGACATAAAATCAACAAACTTTGGCTCTATAGTGGGGCTGAACTATGGTAGAAAAGAGGAACAAAGATGAGCTATTTTTTAGAGTCCTACGATTATAAAAAGGTGTTGTATTATTTTGAACAACTTACTAAAATACCTCACGGTTCCGGTAATGTGCAGGCGATTTCCAACTACCTTGCGGAATTTGCAAAGGAGCAGGGGATACGTTATGTGCAGGATGATGCATGGAATGTGGTAATGTTTAAAGAAGCCAGTCCGGGCTATGAAAATGCACCGGTGGTTATGCTTCAGGGGCACATGGATATGGTCTGTGAAAAGAATGCAGATTCTGACCATGATTTTGAAAAGGATGCTCTTAAGCTTCAAATGGTGGGAGATAATCTCATGGCAAGCGGAACCACATTAGGCGGTGATGATGGTGTGGCGGTGGCTTATGCCATGGCACTTATTGCAGATAAAGAGGCAAAACATCCGGCACTGGAGCTGGTAATTACTACAGAAGAAGAAACAGGTATGGATGGTGCTAAGGCACTGGATATGTCCGGTTTAAAAGCCTCCTGTTTAATCAATGTGGATTCTGAGGATGAGGGCGTAGTGCTGTGCAGTTGTGCCGGAGGCATGCGTCAGACCTGTACGTTGCCAATGACAAGAATGGCAGTAGACGGTGTGGCATATGATATAGCCCTGAAGGGTCTGTATGGTGGCCATTCCGGTGCGGAAATCGATAAGAACCGTGTAAATTCTGTTTATGCCATGACAAGACTTTTATTTGAGGCAAGAGAGCAGGTGGATTTTACACTGCTTGATTTTCATGGCGGATTAAAGGATAACGCAATTCCGCGGGAGGCTTTTGCAACGGTAGTTGTAGAAGAGGAAGAAACGGCATTGTTTGTAAAAACAGTAGAGGAATTGACGCAGAAATATAAAAATGAGCTGGCAACCATTGAACCGGGTTTTACTGTAGAAATAAAGGCAGGAGAAAGTTCCACATATAACGTATTGGATCCGATTTCATTTGAAAAACTGTTGTTTTTCCTGATGCAGGCACCGAACGGTATACAGCGTATGAGTGGTGATATCGAGGGGTTGGTGGAAAGCTCTTTAAACCTTGGTATTTTTGAAGTGAAGGAAGAGGAGGCAGAATTTAATTTTGCTCTCAGAAGTTCTTCCAAAACCTATAAATATTTCATGCGGGATAAGGTGGAATATTTAATCAGCTTCCTTGGCGGTGAAAGTTCTACTCACAGTGAGTATCCGGCATGGGAGTATCGCAGGGAGTCAAAACTGCGTGAAATTT
Source organism: Lachnospiraceae bacterium (assembly GCA_045531895.1). Lineage (GTDB taxonomy): Bacteria > Bacillota > Clostridia > Lachnospirales > Lachnospiraceae > SIG299. The sequence goes on along the minus strand of JAZSEW010000034.1, from coordinate 32,470 downwards.
TTAAAGAAGTTTTTATAGAGATGTATCAAAAAGAACCAAAAATGGAAGCGATTCATGCAGGGCTGGAGTGTGGTCTCATTGCGGAGAAAATGCCGGAGCTTGATATAATTTCCATTGGACCGGATATGAAGGATATTCATACACCGCAGGAAGCGTTAAATCTTCCGTCTACCATCCGGATATACCGGTTTATTGAAAAACTATTGGAACGAATGAAATAAACGTGTTACCTTCCCTTGTGCAGTCATAAGATACATTACAAAGGAAAAGAAAAGAGGAAATATGGATAACGAAAACAAGGAAATAGAATTAGATTCACAGGGTACAGAGCCGGAAGTAACAACTGAGGTTGAGTTCGACCCGACAGAAAGTGAAGAATTTTACAGTAATCTGGAAGCGGCAATTGGCTCACCGGAAGATGTTGTTCCAATGCCGGAACCAATTCCTGTGTCTGAAACAGAAGAACGCATGGAAATAAAGGAAGAAATTCCTGAAATAGAAACCGTTACCGTGGGTGCAGGAGAGGCAGAGCAGCCGGAGACTTATTCCATAGTGGAAGAGGAATTATTTGCCGGAGTGGATGCTGCACTGGCAGAACAGATTGAACAGGAATTCGGCAGGGAAGCAGAAGCTGAGGAAGTAAGTTCCACAGTGGAAAAGGAACCAAATAAATTTTTAAAGACATTCAGGGAAATTCCTACATGGACAAAGGTGCTGGTATCTGTGATTCTTGTGATACTGCTTTCCGTTGGTCTGCTGTTTGGTACTTCCGGAGGACGTGACCTGATTTACAAAATGATTGTAGGAAAAATGTTTGATGAAATTCCGAAGGATCCGGATGATTTGGGCTATATTTCTCAGATACCGGAGCTGACAGATACTCCGACACCGGAGCCAACTATAGATCCAAACCAGAATCCGGATACAACACCGGAGCCAACTATAAATCCAAACCAGAATCCGGATGCAACACTTGCACCAACAGGAGAACCGACACTTACACCGGAACCGACGGCAACACCAAAGCCACCGGTAAAGATTATGGATGATGAGGATATTATTAATGTCCTGCTGTTAGGTGAGGAAAATCTTTATGGTGCAAAACGAGGAAGAACAGATGCGATTCTTCTTGTTTCCGTAAATTTAAACGGCGGACCATTAAAAATTGTTTCCTTCCAGAGAGATTTATATGTATCTATTGAAGGCTATGCGGATGACCGTTTGAATGCTTCCTATGCACATGGTGGCGCAAGTCTGATTATGGATACCATTGAAAAGAACTTTGGTGTGGATATTGATTCCTATGTGAAGGTAAATTTTGATGGCTTTGAAAGTATTATTGATCAGTTGGGCGGTTTGGAGATTTCTTTAACAGCAAGAGAATCAGAATACTTAAATACAACGAAGTATATTTCAAAGGCATCACAGAGAAATACCGTGGCTGGAACCCAGACCATGACAGGTTCTCAGGTGTTAGGCTACTGTCGTGTGCGCCATGTGCCAACAGCAGAAGGTTTACGGGATGACCGTGGACGAAATTACCGTCATCGTGTAGTATTACAGGCACTGTTTAATAAGTTTAAAGAAAAGAGCTTCTCCGAGCTTGTTACAATAATGGGTCAGTGCTTCAGTTATGTATCTGCACCATCCAGTCTGGAAAATCTGGCGGTAGATTGTCTCGATGCAGTAATCGAAAATAAGATGTTTGAAATCGATACAATGCAGGTACCACAGAGCGGTAAATATACCAGTGCTATAATTGCTAAAAAAGATGTTATTGTATTCTATCCGGAATGTGTGGATATGTTACAGGATTTCTTATACGGAGATGAGTAAAGTTATAATTTTGGAGGTTTATTAATTCGATGGAAATACAGCTTTGGAGAGAAATTTTGGAGCCTTATGAGCTGGCTGTAGATGAATTGGTGGTGAAATTCCGCCATTTGATTACAGCCAGCCGAAGAGCTGGAAAATACTCTCCGATTGAACAGGTAAACGGAAGAGTAAAAACCATTTCCAGTATTCTGGAAAAGTGCCAGAAGAAGGATATTGAGTTTGAACACTTTGAGGAAAAGGTAGAGGATATTGCCGGTATTCGTATTATCTGTCAGTTCGTGGAAGATATTTATAAGGTGGCAGAAATTATTCACAACCGCACTGATATGAGAGTCAAAGGAGAAAAAGACTATATCAGTCATGTAAAGGATAGTGGATATCGTAGTTACCACATGGTTGTGTACTATACGGTAGAATCGGTAAAGGGACCAAAGGAGCTGCAGGTGGAAATCCAAATCCGGACACTGGCAATGGATTTTTGGGCAACCATTGAGCATTCCCTGCAGTATAAGTACAAAAAGAATATGCCTGCTGTGCTTAGAGAACGTCTGCATAAGGCAGCAGATGCAATTGTCATCCTGGATGAAGAAATGGCGTCTGTACGGGATGAGATTATGGATGCACAGAACTCCTTTAATATCAGAGCGAATGTAGTATCTGAAATTTTAACAACAATTCAAAACCTTTATAAAGTGGCAAATAAACGGGAGGTTGTGCGTATCCAGGACGAGTTTTTCCGGGTGTATAATGAGGGGGATTTGAATTCTCTTGCCCGTTTTAGTAAGGAATTGGATGTTATTGCAGAAAGTTACCGTGCGCAGAGCCTGCGTTAGGTAGAAAAGAGGAAAACAGTGATTACTTTACCGCAGAAATTTGAAAATCGGATGAAGGAACTGCTGAAGGAGGAATTTCCGGAATTTTTACGGGGATTTGACGAAGAAAGACACGGAGGTGTTCGTTTTAACTCGTTAAAGGTAACAAAGGACGAGTGGGAACGGATAGCTCCGTTTGCCATTCAGCAGGTACCTTGGATTCATAACGGATACTATTATCAGTTGACGGACCAGCCGGCAAAGCATCCGTTTTATTTTGCAGGTCTTTATTATATTCAGGAGCCGAGTGCTATGACACCGGCAGAAATTCTTCCCGTAAAGCCGGGAGATAAAGTGCTTGATATTTGTGCTGCGCCGGGCGGAAAGAGTACGGAGCTGGCAGCAAAGCTTCAGGGGAAGGGTGTGCTTGTCTCCAATGATATCAGTAATTCAAGAGCGAAAGCGCTTCTTAAGAATCTCGAGCTGTTTGGCTCCAGAAATTCCTTGATTTTGAGCGAAGCACCGGGAAAACTGACGGAGCGGTTTTATGGTTATTTTGATAAAATTCTGGTGGATGCGCCATGCTCCGGTGAAGGTATGTTCCGTAAGAGTCCGGCTATTATGAAGAACTGGGAGCAGTATGGTGTGGAATATTATCATAAACTGCAACTGGAAATTCTGGATGCTGTGCTTCCGATGCTGGCACCGGGTGGTATGCTGGTGTATTCCACATGTACCTTTTCTCCGGAGGAGGACGAAGGAAGTCTGCAGTATATTTTAGAAAATTACCCGGATATGCATGTAATAAAGCCGGAGCTTTCCTATGAAAGTTTTTCTGATGGACATCCGGAGTGGATAGAAAACGGTAGGGAAGAAATTAGAGAAGGTATTCGTCTATGGCCGCACAAATTAAACGGTGAAGGACACTTTGTGGCATTGCTTCAAAAAGATGATACCGGTGAACGAAGAAGCTTTCCTGTAAACAAGAAAAAGGTGAAGCTTCCTGAAGAAGCAAAAGAGTTTTTAGACAGACTACGTATGGAAATTCCGGAGGAACGCTTAGAAATCAGGGAGGACAGGCTGTACCTGCTGCCGGAGGATATTCCGGACTTAAAGGGACTTCGTGTGATGCGCTCCGGCCTGTTACTCGGAGAACTGAAAAAGAACCGTTTTGAACCAAGTCAGGCACTGGCCTGTGCCCTTAATATGAACGAGTACGATGCGGTTTATAATATGGACATTGAAGATGAGGATGTTATCCGTTATTTAAAGTGTGAGACAATCGAAGCAAAGACACCGGTTAGAGATGGATTTGTTCTGGTTTGCGCGGGGGGATTTCCGCTTGGATGGGCCAAGGCACAGCGCGATACACTAAAGAACAAGTATCTTCCGGGATGGAGAATGATGTAATGGCTGAAAAAGAAGCAAGACTGGATAAGTATGTGGCAGAAACTGCCGGAATTACAAGAAAAGAGGCAAAAACAGCGCTTTCCAAGGGGCGGGTACAGGTAAACGGTGAGGTGTGCAAAAACGGTGACCATAAGGTAGCTGCTTTTGATATAGTGACACTGGACGGTAAGAACTTAAAGGCAGAGGCATTTTTGTATCTGATGCTTCATAAACCTTCCGGAGTAGTGTCTGCCACCGAGGATGGCAGGGATAAAACCGTTCTGGATCTGGTGAGAGAGCAGAGCACCGCTGATGCAGATTGCGTTTCCGAAACAGGATATTTCCTGGGAAAGCGGGAAGTATTTCCTGTAGGACGCCTTGATAAGGATACAGAAGGTCTGCTTCTTTTGACTGATGACGGAGAATTGGCACATCGTTTGCTTTCTCCTAAAAGACATGTAGATAAAGTGTATTTTGCAAAGCTGAATGGAGTGGTACCGGAAGATGCTACAGCGCGATTTGCAGAAGGTATCCGGGTAGGGCAGGACTATCAGGCACTGCCTGCCGGACTGGAGGTTTTGTCTGTTGCTGACGGAGTTTCGGAGGTGAATATTACCTTACAGGAAGGAAAATTTCATCAGGTCAAGCGGATGTGCCATGAAATCGGATGTGAGGTTATATACCTAAAGCGGATTTCTATGGGAAGTCTTATACTGGATGCAAATCTGCAGCCGGGAGAATGCCGCAGGCTAACGAAGGAAGAAGTGGCTTTACTAAAGGAAAGAGCATAGCAGACGGCTACAGCTGTGAAAAAGGATGTTTTTATATGTTAGAAAATATTAAAGCGGTTATTTTTGATTTAGATGGAACATTAGTGGACTCCATGTGGATGTGGAGAGATATTGATATAGAATATTTGGGACGGTATGGAATTGCTTTGCCGGAGACGTTGCAAAAGGATATTTCCGGTATGAGTTTTTCAGAAACAGCAGTTTATTTTAAAGAAACTTTTGGTATTCCCGAATCTTTGGAAGAAATGAAAGAAACCTGGAATGAGATGGCATTTCATAAATATACGTATGAGGTTCCGTTAAAGCCGGGGGTATTATCCTTCTTAAAGCGTTTAAAAGAGCAGGGAATCCGCACCGGAATTGCAACCAGTAATTCCAAAGAACTGGTAGAAACAGCAGTAAACAGTTTACATATTTCTGAATATCTGGACGAAATTCATACTTCCTGTGAAGTGGCAAAGGGAAAACCGGCCCCGGATATTTATCTTCTTGTGGCAGAATGTCTTGGGATAGCACCGGAGCATTGTCTTGTTTTTGAGGACATTCCGGAAGGAATTTTGGCCGGAAAACGGGCGGGCATGAAGACTTGTGCCGTGGAGGATGCATTTTCAATTGCAATGACAGAAGAAAAAAAAGAACTGGCAGATTACTATATTGTGCACTATGATGAGGTTAATTAACGGCACGAACAGATGAAATGAAAGGGCTATTGGTTGAGATGAAAAAGCAAAAGCTGGAGCGTGGAGAATACGGTTATTTAAAGCAAAAGAAACAGAAAGCGCTGATTGGTACGATAGTATCGGTGTTGACAGGCATTGCAATTTTTATTGTGGGTTTGTTACTGAATAAGATGGAAGCTACCAACCTGTTTACGGTAATTGCAGTGTGTATGGTAATGCCTGCGGCAAAATATTTTGTTGCCTGTGTGATTTTGTTTCCATACAAAGAAATGAGTGTAGAAACAAAGGAACGTTTAAAGTCATATGCCGGAGAAAAGGATACTCTGTTGTATGACGTGGTATTTACTTCTTCAGAAAAGGTAATGCATCTGGACTGCATTTATGTGACAGGACATCAGGTTATCGGTTATACCTCCAGAAAAAAGGATAATATCCTGATTGTGCAGGAATATTTTAAGAAGGAATTAAAGAACCGTTGTATTTCCTACACGGTATATGTTACCAATGAGGAAAAGAAAGTAATAGACAGAATGAAACTGCGTGGTGATGAAAATGCGGATTCAGGTGCAGAAGTGAAGGAAGAAGTACTTTCCATGCTGCGCACCTTTACAGTATAGTATAAATAAGAGTTTTGGGAAGAGGAAAGAGAATGAAATCATTTCAGGTATCACAAAATGAGGCAGGACAGCGTCTGGATAAGTTGTTATCCAAATATATGGATACTGCGCCAAAAAGCTTCTTTTATAAGATGCTTCGAAAGAAAAATATTACTTTAAACGGAAAAAAAGCGGAAGGCTCCGAAAAGGTGGCTGAGGGGGATGAAATCTGTTTGTTTCTGGCTGATGAAACCATTGAAGGATTTCAGTCTGAGAAAAAGAAGTCTTCCGGGGCTAATCAGGTCCAAGGTAAAAGAAGTGCCGGAGAGGTTATTCAGGCATTAAAGGAAGAAGAAATTGTCTATGAAGGAATACATATTCTTATTGCAAACAAACCTGCAGGAGAATTATCCCAGAAGGCAAAGCAGGATGACATTTCTATCAACGAGCGTATTGTGGAATATTTAAGAATAACATATGGTATCGGTCAGGATAATTTCACTCCGGGCGTCTGCAACCGTCTGGACAGAAATACTACCGGGCTTATTATTGCAGGGAAATCTCTGGCGGGTCTGCAGGAAATGGCAGAGCTGTTAAAAAAGAGGACATTGCATAAATACTATCTTTGTATGGTTGCAGGAAAGGCGGATAAGCGGAGATATCTGACAGGATACTTAAAAAAAGAAGAAAGTACCAACACGGTGCAGGTAGTATCCGAGGAAGCATTTAAAAATAAAGGCTTGAATCCAAAAGAATATGACAGAATTGAAACGGAGCTGATTCCGTTGCTTACAAATGGTGGTTCTACGCTTCTGGCAATTCGATTGATTACCGGAAAGACCCATCAGATTCGTGCCCATCTGGCCAGTGTGGGTCTGCCGCTTCTGGGAGATACAAAGTATGGTGCGGGAAGTAAGGAAAATAGAGACACTACAAGTGTAGAACGACTGAAAAATATCAACAGGGAATTGCGCCTGCGTTATCAGCTGCTGCATGCATATCTGTTGCAGTTTCCGAAGCTTTCCGGTGTTTTGGCAGAAGTATCGGAGAAAGTAATTACGGTAAAACCGCCGGTAAAGTTTACAAAGGCGGCAGAAGAATTATTTGGGAAAGAAGAGTATAGAGATGCCATCATGGAATTCGAGAGGGTTACGAGGCTCCGCACTGGAAGAACTGATTAACCTGACTAATGAAAAATATAGGGAAAATAAGCTGGCACTGATTCAGAAGGTACCTACGCCGATTACACCGATGCAGATTGACAAGGATACCAGACATATAACTTTGGCTTATTTTGACCAGAAAAGTACTGTGGATTATATCGGGGCGGTACAGGGTATTCCGGTGTGCTTTGATGCCAAGGAGTGTGCTTATGATACCTTTGCCCTGCAAAATATTCATGCTCATCAGGTTGCTTTTATGGAAGAGTTTGAACAGCAGGGCGGAGTTGCATTTTTATTGATTCATTATACAAAAAAAGACAGGCTGTTCTATCTCAGGTTTCAGAAAATAAAGGAATTTTGGTACCGTATGGAGCAGGGCGGCAGAAAGAGTTTCCGGTTTGAAGAGCTGGAAGAGGAATATGAAATACATAAAGGTCAGGGCGTTTTTATTCCGTATCTGGTAGCTTTACAAAAGGATTTGGAACAGAGAGAGGACTAATTTTCCGGAAAGACTTGACAGGATGGTTGCAAAGGATTATAATTCCAATAATATATTATGCTAATTTGGTAGCACGTTACCAAGGTAAAGCGAGAAAGAAACGCCGGTAGCGGAAACTATCAACGTTTTATCTAAGAATGGAGAGAGACGATGAAAGATATTTTATTACATACTCCGGAAGGAGTCAGAGACATTTATAATTCGGAATTCCAAAGAAAAGACATGGTAGAAAATAGTATGAAGGCGGTGATGATGACCTACGGTTTCCATCAGTTCATAACTCCTACTTTTGAATATTTTGATATTTTTAATAAGGAAAGAGGTACGGTTCCGTCCAAAGATATGTACAAATTTGTAGACAGAGATGGGGAAACTTTAGTACTTCGTCCGGATATGACACCGCAGGCAGCCAGATGCGTTGCAAAGTACTTTAAAAACGAAACTCTTCCGATCAGATTATTTTATCATGGAAGTGTATTTGTAAACCACTCCGGTTATCAGGGAAAGTTAAAGGAAAGCACCCAGATTGGTGCTGAATTAGTTAACGATGCAACTCCGGAAGCAGATGCAGAAATGGCTGCATTGATGATTGACTGTTTAAGTGCCTCCGGTCTTAAGAAGTTTCAGGTGGTAGCCGGTCAGGCTGATTTTTTCCGTGCTTTAGTGGAAGAAGCAGGTTTTTCCGAGGAGGAGACTGATGACCTCCGCAACTTAATTGAAATGAAGAATGTGTTTGGTGTAGAGCAGTTGTTACAGGAAAAAGAAATTTCCGAGGAACTGAAGAAAATTTTCACAGAGCTCTCCAGTCATTTTGGCTCCATTGATACGATTCGCAGTATGAAGCAGCTTACAAAAAACGAGAGGGCTATTGCCGCTTTAACTCGTCTGGAGCAGTTTTATGATGCGTTATGCTTATATGAGAAGGAAGACTATATCTTCTTTGACCTTGGTATGTTAAGCCAGTTTAACTATTATACCGGTATTTTATTCCGTGCCTATACTCATGGTACTGGTGACGTGATTGCCGCCGGTGGTCGTTATGATTCTTTAGTCGGCCAGTTTGGCAAGCAGGCTCCGGCTATCGGTATTGCGGTATATTCCGACCAGTTATTGACAGCACTGCTTCGTCAGGGCTTGTTAGAGCATCCGGAAGCAGAAGGAACACTGGTTGTTTATTCCGAAGAAGGAAAAGACAAAGCAGTAGAAACTGCCAAACAGCTGAGAGCAAAGGGTGTGGCTGTAACCCTGCTGAAAAAGCAGCAGTGCTCAGAGGAAGAACTTAAGGCATATGCAGAGCATATCGGTGCGGGAACAATTTTGCACATGTAGGGAGAGAGGTCAAACACTATGGAATATTTAACATTTGCGCTGGCAAAGGGTCGCCTTGCCACAAAAACTTTAAGCATATTGGAAACTATCGGCATCACCTGTGAGGAGATGAAGGATAAGGACTCCCGCAAGCTGATTTTCGTCAATGAGGATTTAAAATTAAAATTTTTCCTTGCAAAGGCAACGGATGTGCCAACCTATGTAGAGTATGGTGCGGCTGATATCGGTGTAGTTGGACGAGATACCATTTTAGAAGAAGATAAAAAGATTTATGAAGTGCTGGATTTGGATATCGGTAAATGCCGTATGTGTGTGGCAGGACCGGAATCTGCAAGAGAGCTTTTAAACAGCGGCCAGATGATTCGTGTGGCAACGAAGTATCCGAAGATTGCCAAGGACTATTTTTTCAATAAAAAGCATCAGACCGTGGAAATTATTAAGTTAAACGGTTCTATCGAACTGGCGCCGATTGTCGGTCTTTCCGAGGTGATTGTTGATATCGTGGAAACCGGTGCTACCTTACGCGAAAATGGTCTGGAGGTACTGGAAGAAATTTTACCGTTATCTGCAAGAATGGTGGTAAACCAGGTCAGCATGAAGATGGAGCATGAAAGAATTGCAGCAATCATTGAGAAGTTGAGGAGCAGAGTATGAAAATATTAACATTAAATGAAGAAAACAAGAAAAATATATTGGAAAACCTGTTAAAGAGAAGCCCGAATCAGTATGAAGAACAGACTGCGGTAGTGGCACAGATTTTGGATAATGTAAAAAAGAATAAGGATGCTGCTTTATTTGATTATACAAAGAGATTTGATAAGGCAGAATTAACCGCGGAAACTATCCGTGTAACCGATGCTGAAATTGCAGAGGCTTATGAAAAGCTTCCGGCAGAGGTGTTAGATGTTATCCGCAAGGCGGCAGAAAATATCCGTGTGTACCACGAAAAACAGAAGCAGTATAGCTGGTTTGATTCCACACCATCGGGAACCATTCTTGGTCAGAAAGTGACTCCGATTGGTGCGGTTGGCGTGTATGTTCCGGGTGGTAAGGCGGCATATCCATCCTCCGTACTGATGAATGTAATTCCGGCAAAGGTGGCTGGAGTAGAGCGTATTGCCATGGTAACTCCTCCGGGAGCAGACGGCAAGGTATACGAAGGCACCTTAGTTGCGGCAAAGGAAGCGGGAGTAACTGAAATCTATAAAGTAGGTGGTGCGCAGGCCATTGCAGCGCTTGCTTTTGGTACCGAAAGCATTCCAAAGGTAGATAAAATCGTAGGTCCGGGTAACATTTATGTTGCTCTGGCAAAGAAGGCAGTATATGGACATGTCAGCATTGATGCAGTGGCAGGTCCAAGTGAAATTTTAGTACTTGCTGATGAAACTGCAAATCCTACCTATGTAGCGGCTGATTTATTGTCCCAGGCAGAGCATGATGAACTGGCAAGTGCCATTTTAGTAACAACCAGCCGCGAACTCGCCGAGCAGGTAGATAAAGAAGTAACAAGATTTGTTAACCAGTTATCCAGAAAGACAATCCTTGAGAAATCTCTGGAAAACTACGGTTATTTATTAGTCGCAGATTCCATGGAGGATGCGCTTGAAGTAACAAACGAAATTGCTTCCGAACACCTGGAAATCATTACAAAGGACCCATTCCAGACCATGACAAAGGTAAAGAATGCAGGTGCTATCTTCCTTGGAGAATATGCAAGCGAACCTCTGGGCGATTACTTTGCAGGTCCGAACCACGTGCTTCCAACCAACGGAACAGCAAAGTTCTTCTCACCGCTGTCCGTGGATGATTTTATTAAGAAATCCAGTATTATTTCCTATTCCAGAGAAGCACTGGAACCAATTCACGAGGATATTATCCGCTTTGCCAAGGCAGAAGGCTTAACTGCGCATGCGAATTCCATTGCAGTGCGTTTTGGAAAGGAAGTTAAGTAGTACAGAGCCTGTTGCAGTGTAACACCATAGGAATGGAGGATGTTCGATGAGAGCAGCGAAAATAGAACGTAAAACAAAGGAGACAGATATTGTCCTGGAACTGAATTTAGACGGCACCGGTAAGGCGGAAATTTCCACCGGTATCGGATTTTTTGACCATATGTTAAACTCCTTTGCAAGACATGGTTTCTTTGATTTAAAGCTTACCGTAAAGGGTGATTTGGAGGTAGACTGCCACCACACTATTGAGGATGTGGGCATTGTGCTTGGTCAGGCCATTGAAAAGGCACTTGGTGGCAAGGAAGGTATTACAAGATACGGAAGTTGCATTCTGCCGATGGATGAAACTTTGTGTCTTTGTGCCCTTGATCTTTCCGGCAGACCGTATCTTAATTTTGATATGAATTTTACTACCGACAGAGTAGGGGAATATGATACGGAAATGGTAAAAGAATTTTTCTATGCGGTTTCCTACAGCGCTAAGATGAACCTGCATTTAAAGCAGCTGGACGGTACAAATAATCACCACTTAATTGAGGCGGCATACAAGTCCTTTGCAAGAGCACTGGATGCGGCAACACAGGTGGATGAAAGAATTCAGGGCGTACTTTCCGCGAAAGGAGCATTATAATGAGATTATATCCGGCAATTGATATTAAAAACGGACAGTGTGTCCGTTTACGTCAGGGTGTGTTTGATGACACTACCGTATATGCAAATGAACCATTTCAGGTAGCAAAAGAATTTGAAGCAGACGGGGCTAAGTTTTTACACATTGTTGACTTAGACGGTGCTCTGCGTGGCATGGGAGCCAACGATGAGGCTCTGGCAAAGATTATCGAGAATGTGAAGATTCCTGTGGAAATCGGCGGCGGTATCCGTACGATGCAGGATATTGAGCACCGCTTAAATATGGGTGTATCAAGGGTGATTCTTGGCACAAAGGCGGTGGAAAGCCCTGCGTTTGTTAAGGAAGCTGTCACAAAATTCGGCGCAGATAAAATTGTGATTGGGATTGATGCCAAGGATGGTATGGTTGCCATTAAGGGCTGGGAGACTATCAGTGATTCTGATGCGGTGACCTTAGCACTTTCCATGAAGGAATTAGGCGTGAAGACTATAATTTACACGGATATTTCCAAAGACGGCATGCTGTGCGGACCAAACTTCGCTCAGACAGCGCGTATGGTAGAAACTACAGGAATGGACATTGTGGCTTCCGGTGGTGTGTCCTGTATGGACGATTTAATCCAGCTTGAAAAAATCGGTGTAGAGGGTGCAATTCTCGGTAAAGCAATTTATGAGAAGAGAGTGGACTTAAAGGAAGCGGCAAGACGCTTTGACTAAACACATAAAGAGAGGCGAAAGCAAATGAGTCAGAAAAAAATTTTTGCATACTTAAATGCACAGAATGAAACAAAGGAGACAATTCTTGACCTTGCCGGTTTTTATGACGGCAATGGTGTGGATGGTCTGTTCATTTATAATTATTCCAAGGACGAGAAGGAGAGAGAGGAATTTGTCCTGACTCTCAGAGAACTTCCGGAACGGATGGATATTCCGTTTTATGCAGGATGCTATGTAGACCGTCTGGAGGATGTAAAGAAGATTTACTACGCAGGTGCGGAAAAAGTGGTACTTGATCCGGAATATATGTCGGATGCCGCAATTATTCGTGACGCTATTATCAAATTCGGTGCAGCTTCTGTGATGGTACAGATTAATTGTGGATTTGAGGAAAACAGAGCATATCTGGAAGAGCATCAGAAGGAATTTGATGAGCTGCTGGGACTTGGTGTTTACGGCATCATGGCAAAGCATGTCACCTTGAATACCGAATTCTTTAACAAGGTAAATGAAGTGGTTTGTCCGGTGATGATTCGTGACAGTCTGCAGAGAAATTCCATTACGGATTTACTGGAAGTACCAAATCTGCTTGGTGTTGCAACAAACTATTACCGTGAAAAGGACGTTTACAAGGTAAAGATGTCCTTAAAGGAGCAGGGCTATGAGGTAAAAACACCGGAAAGTCCGGTTGCTTTTGCGGATATGAAGAAGTTAGATAACGGTCTGGTGCCGGTTATTGTACAGGATTATAAAACAAATGAAGTTTTAATGCTTGCATACATGAACGAAGAGGCGTATAATTGTACTGTAAGTACAGGTAAGATGACTTATTATTCCAGAAGCCGCAAGGAGCTCTGGATTAAGGGAGAAACCTCCGGACACTACCAGTATGTAAAATCTCTTTCCATCGATTGTGACGATGATACCCTGCTTGCCAAGGTAAAGCAGATTGGTGCAGCATGCCACACCGGTAACCGTTCCTGTTTCTACCGGGATCTGGTAAAAACAGAATGGGAGGTTGAAGACAACACCAACATTCTTGAAAAAATTTATACTACGGTCATGGACCGCAAGTTAAATCCGAAGGAAGGTTCCTACACAAATTACCTGTTTAGTAAGGGCATTGATAAAATTTTGAAGAAATGCGGTGAAGAGGCAACAGAAATTGTCATTGCAGCCAAGAATCCGGACAAGACTGAAATTAAGTACGAAATTGCAGATTTCTTATATCATGTAACTGTACTCATGGCGGAGTGTGGCATCGACTGGAGAGATGTGTTCGAGGAACTGGCAAACCGCGATTAAAATGGAGGTAATCCTCCGTAGCAGTAAAGCAAGTAGAGGGGTTATAAAGAATAAGGAGGATTTGGTATGGCATTTTTAACAGAGTTACTTAGTTCTACGGCACAGTATATTTTTATGATTGCAGTAGCAGTCGGATGTTTCTGCCTTGGAGGAGCAGTAAGCAAGAATAAGAAAGCGAAGAAAAAGGCAAAATAAAATAAAAAATAAAATAGTAAATTCAGAAAACCGCCTACGCTAACGTTTTCTGAATTTACTATTTTTTATTTCCGGGCGTTAAAACAACTTCTCCATCACTTCATCAATTCTCTCATCCGGCATCTCGGTATCTAAAAACAGTTCCACTGCATATTTTGCCTGGGCAACCAGCATTTCCAGTCCGTTGACAGCAGTAATGTTTCGTTCCTTTGCCTGGGCAAGGAGTTTGGTGGTGGTTGGGTTGTAGATGAGGTCCACCACGGCCGTTAACGCCTGATATGGCGCAATATCCATTGGAGAGGCATCTACCTTAGGGTACATGCCAACCGGGCTTGTGTTGACGATTACAGAAGCGTCAGAGTGAAGCATAGCAGCCTGTTCATAGGTGATAACGCCCGGCTCCTCTTTATATTTGACGGTAACAAGTTCCTTTGGATTCAGGGAGAGGAGAGCAGCAACGATTGCCTTTGCAGCACCGCCGTTGCCAAGTACCAGCACCTTTTTACCGGTGATTTTTATGTTGTTTTTCTTTAAGGTGTATAAGAAACCGGCATAATCCGTATTGTGTCCGCAGAGCTTTCCATCACGGTTGACGATGCAGTTAACAGCCCCGATAGCCTTGGCGGCATCAGACATTTCATCAAGATACGGAATCACATCCTGCTTGTAGGGAATGGTAACATTAATGGCGGAAAAATCATGCGCCTCCATAAATGGGGCAAATTCTTTTTTAGATAAAGGAATCAGGTCATATGTATAATCGGCAAGCTGTTCGTGAATCAGCTTGGAATAGCTGTGACCGAGTTTTTCTCCGATAAGTCCGTAGCGGTTCATGGGTAGTCCTCCTAAGATTTTGTTTGTATGCCGGAGATACTCCGAAATATATACTTTATTGAAGTATAGCATAAAAGTATTCATCTGTGAAGAGGTGAATTCTTCTGAAAAAGTGTACATGGTTGTAGATTGTTCCTCCGAAAAGTGCGACTAGTCTCTTGATATTCTTAAGAAAAAGTGTATAATACAAATTATTCTGATTTGGCTGGTGCCAAAAACTAAAAAAATTACAAGGGAGAGAACAACATGGGAGAACCAAAGAAAAGAATGAAACCGTTATCTGTGGCATGCATGGTAACGGCAGCAGCATTATTGCTCGTAGCAGTGTATTTTATGTTTTTCGGTGATTTTACCGGGAAAAAGGAAGAACAGAAGGAACCGGTACTGATTACGGAGGTTACAGCCCAGGATGAACCGGCGTACCTGAAGATGCAGTATATGACAGAGTCTGTGGCATATGTGGAAGCAGTGGAAAGCATGCAGTACTACATTACCTTTGACAGTGAGTGGAATCCGGCGGTGATTTGTCTGTATGACAGTGAAAAGGCAATCTATCAGCCATACATCGACTGGCTCTACACAGAGAGTGAAGAGGGTGAACCGGAGGAAATTCAGGTGACCGGTTACAGTGTGCCGTATGATGCAGAACTGAAACAGTTTGTAATAGAATGTATCAATGCGATTTTTGGCATTGAATTTGTTTCGGAAGATAATTTTGAGGAACTTTTTGGCAAATACTATCTGACTATCGGGAAGAACAGTGGCAATTATGAAAAGTTCAACATTGGAATTTACTGCCTGCTTGGTGCTGTTATTCTTACGGTAGTGGGAGTTGCAATAAGCTATAACTCTTTGATGACAGCGATGGATGAAGAGGCCGGAAATTACTTTGAAGTGCGCAGAACCTATAAGGGAAGAGGAATTCTTGGAGCCTTACTTGGTGCTTTACTTGGCGCAATTTTATGGGCAGCCGTGGGCGCCCTTGGATATATCAGTGGCTGGATTGGTGTGCTGATGGTTTTATTTGCAACTACCGGATATAAAATTTTTGCAAAGGAAGAAAGTAAACTGGGAACGGTAATTGCAGTTATTTTCAGCCTCATTTTGGTATTACCTGCTACCTATCTTGCAGGCGTATGGACGTTTTATCAGGAGCTGAATAAGAGCATGGCGGAGTATATTACACTTGGACATGCTTTTCAGGGCTTCGCGGAGTACCTTACAAAAACAGACAGTTGGGGAAATATGATTTATAACATTGCCATGGGATATCTGTTTATGCTGGTTGCCGGAGGCTACAGCATTGCCGGTGTAAGCAAGCGGAAGAAAAAGAAGGAAACAAGTGCAGCTGTTTATACCAATGCAGATGTGCAGGAGCAGGGTGAGGAGTAATTGTATGATTAAAAGCATCATTTTCGATATTGGTAATGTGCTTGCAAGATTTCGCTGGGCAGAACTGTTTACAGACCTTGGATTTGAAGGAGAAGCGTTTGAGCGTATTGCGGCGGCAACGGTACAGCATCCTACCTTGTGGAATGAATTTGACCGTAGTCTGATGAGTGATGCAGAAATTATTGCAGGCTGTATTGAACAGGCACCGGAATATGAAAAGGAAATCCGACTGCTATTTTCGAAGACAGAGCTGCTGGCAGAAGAGTATGCCTATTCCCGCGACTGGATAAATAATCTTAAGGAACGGGGATATCAGGTGTATCTGTTATCCAATTACGGTAAAACTTCTTTCGAGGCGGCAAAGGAGCATGGACGTTTAAGCTTTCTGCCGCTGGTGGACGGCGGCGTAATTTCCTATGAGGTGAAAATGGTGAAGCCGGAGCCGGGAATTTATCAGGAGTTGCTTGAAAAGTACAGCTTAAAAGCAGATGAGTGTGTGTTTTTGGATGACAGGGCAGACAATATTCAGGTGGCAAAGGAACTTGGATTTTACGGAATTGTGGTGGAATCTGAGGTACAGGCAAAAAAAGAACTGGATATGTTACTGGAACTGTAGCAATTACTGTCTGTATTTTTAAGTGAAATATATATAGAATGATTTTAGGACAAGAGAAGCTTAAACTCTTGTCCTTTTTTATTAAAAAAGTTTATTTAGTCATGTTTTTGAAATTTCCTTCATAGGATAGGACAAGAACGAACAAGTAATAGGAAATGGAGGATTCTCATGTCATCAGAGCTTTATAAAATCTTCCCGGCAAAGCTTCGGGAAAAAATTATCAGAAATGATTTGCTGACGGAAGGATATACGGAAGTGAGGCTCCGGTGCAACGGTCCGGTAATCCTGCTGCGGGGCAGGGAGGAATATTTTTTACATAGTACCGGAGGAATCTGCAGGGAACCAAAGGATGCTTATCTGGTGTCGGTAAATGAAATCCGTGAGATGATGGAGTATATCAGTAATTTTTCTGTATATGCCTATGAAGAGGAATTGCGACAGGGATTTTTGACAATACAGGGCGGTCACAGGGTAGGAATTTGCGGTAAGGTAGTGCTTTCGGAGGGGAAAATTAAAACGATAAGAAACATTTCCTTCCTGAATGTGCGGCTGGCAAAGGAGAAAAAAGGCTGCTCGGAAGAATTGCTGCCTTACCTGATGGATGGTAACAGATTGTGTAATACCCTGATTGTGTCACCGCCGGGATTCGGAAAAACAACGTTGCTTCGGGATTTGATACGGTGTGTTTCTGAAAAGGGACGGAAGGTAGGTGTTATTGATGAACGCTCGGAGCTGGCGGCCTGCTACCACGGAGTGCCGCAAAATGATATGGGACCGCGCACTGATGTGTTGGACGGTTGTCCGAAATTGCTTGGGATGGAATTACTGTTACGCTCCATGTCACCGGAGGTAATTGCCGTGGATGAACTCGGAGGAGAGCAGGAGATTGCAATGATAGAGAAGTCCATGTACTGTGGCTGTACGATTTTAGCGACCGCACACGGAGAGGGAAGGAAGCGGTGGTTTGCTGAAAACGGCACGGCAGGGAAGCGAATTCCGGGAGCACTGTTTGAACGATATGTTTTTCTGAAAGCGGGGGACGGGCCGGGAAAGATAGAAATGGTGTGTAACAGCCGGGGAGAGGAGGTCTGCATACAGTGATAAAAATAGTCGGGGCGATACTTGTTTTAGTGTCTGCCTATGCCATTGGAAGTTTATTGGCGCTACAGATAAAGGAGCGAGAAAAGTGGCTGAAGGATATAAAAACCGCAATTTTTTTACTGCTTGGTGAGTTGGAATACCGGCAGGTTCCGCTGCCGGAGGCATTGGAAATTGTCGGACGGAGACATGGAGGACGTTTGGAAAATTTTTTTCGGGGAACGGCAGAGGAACTTAGAAAAAAAGAGGGGATTTCATTGAAAAAGATATGGCAGCAGACTGCGTTGCCGGCATTAAAGGACAGCCCTTTATCTAAAGAGCAGAAAGAAGAATTCGGAGAGCTTGGTGTATATTTTATGGAGTCGGATAAGGAAACAAGAAAGAATTCTCTGGAGTTTTATTTAAACCGGTTGGAGGAAGACATTGTGAAATTAAGGGACACCGGAGCGGACAAGGCATATCTGTGCAGAACTCTCGGAATGCTTGGTGGAATATTTCTGCTGATTTTAGTGCTATAGGAGGACAAGGAGGATTACCATGACGATACAGATGATTTTTAAAATTGCCGCGGTGGGAATTTTAGTTTCTGTTTTAAATCAGGTGCTGAAACATTCCGGACGGGAAGATCAGGCATATCTGACAAGCCTGGCCGGATTGATTCTTGTATTATTCTGGATTGTTCCGTATGTGGCAGAGCTTTTTGAAACCATACAGGAACTGTTTCAGCTATAAAGGAGGAACGTATGCTTAGAACTGCGTTACTTGGAATTCTGACGATTATGATTGCCATGGCAATGAAGCAGGGAAAGGCAGAGTTTGCTACTTTTGTTTCCTTTACCGGGAGTATTCTGATTGCCTGGATTGCCATTCAGCTGCTGGGTGGGATTACTGAAAGCATGGAACGATTGGAAAAACTGTTTTCCGTAGATATGGAGTATATTGCATTGCTGGCAAAAATGATTGGAGTAACCTATATTTCGGAATTTGCTTCTTCTCTTTGCCGGGATGCAGGATATTCTGCAGTGGCGGGACAGATTGAACTGGTGGGAAAGCTTACTATTCTGACCATTGGGATGCCGATTGTGCTTGCCTTGTTTGAACTGATGGTGGCAATGGTATGACAGAAGAATTACAGATTGATTATTCAGAGCTCCAAAAAACTGTGGAGGAACTGCTGCCGGGGAGGTTTCCGGTATCCTTTGAAGAACTGGTAAACCGCTTTATCAGTGGGGAATCGGATGGTATGTCGGAGCTGTTTGGCGAAGTCGGAACATGGTTGCTCTCGTTTATAACCTTTCCGGTGGAACATGGAGTAAGGCTGCTGTTTTTAATATTGTTTTCTGCATTATTTTCCAATCTTTCCAAGGCGTTTTCGAGGGAGGGAACTGCTCACATCGGGTTTTTATGTGTATATTTGCTGATGGCAGTACATGCAGCTTCCGGTTTTGTGGCATCACTTACAACGGCATCGGAGGGAATGGACAACCTGTGTGGTTTTGTGGGAGTACTGATTCCTATGTACTGTATCAGTATTGCAGTAGTGACAGGCTCGGTGACGGCGGCAGGATATTATCAGGGAACTGCATTTTTACTTGGATTTTTCGAGGTGCTGGTAAGGTTTTGTCTGATTCCGCTGACGCAGGTTTATCTGATGCTTGCCTTTGCTTCCTGTATGCAGAAAAAGCCGGTGTTTGGACGGCTGTTGGAACTGATTGTCAGTTTATTTTCCTGGATTCGGAAAACATTGCTCGGAGTGGCCCTGGCATTTGGTGCAGTACAGGGAATCCTTGCTCCGGCAATTGACAGTCTGAAGCGGACAGCGGTGGTGCAGTCGGCATCTGTGATTCCGGGCGTTGGAGATTTAATCGGAGGCGCATGGGAAACGGTTATGGGTGCCGGGGTGGTGTTGAAAAATGCTATTGGCCTGGTGGGTGTTGTTTTTTTGCTTCTGGTAGTGGCAATTCCATTAATGAAGCTGGCATTGCATTATCTTATTTACCGGGTGCTGGCAGCAGTGACTGAGCCGGTAACCCAGGAACTGACGGAGCAGTTTCTGCATCATATGGGAACAGCGCAAAGGCTGCTTTTGGAGACACTGGCACTTGGCGTATTGCTATTTTTGCTGGTGTTGGTGATAATGACGAGGATAACGGTGTAAAAACGGGAGGAGTGTATGCAGTGGGTTTGTAATATTGTATTGTTTCTTGTGATTTCCGGTATCTTGCTGGAAATGATTGCAGACACCAAATACTACAAATTTGCAAGATGGGTATCGGGGGTAATTTTGATTCTGCAGTTTTTAAAACCAATGACGGAAGCAGATGGCTTGTGGAACCGGTTCACTGCGTTTTTTCAATCGTTTGACTATGCACTTGGTGCCGATAAAGTGTTGGAAGAAATATATCAGGTAAACGGTCGGGCAGAACGTTCGGTTTTGGAGATTTATAAAGAAAATATATCGTTGCAGATAGAGGAAATACTGAAAAATAACGGGCTTATACTGGAACGGGCAGAAATTACCGTAGAGGATAACGGAAAATTAAATACTCTGGAAGTGTGTGCAAGGTATCAGGATAAACAGAACCCGGAAGAAGTCAGAATTCCTACCGTGGCTCCGGTAAATATAAGCGAACCATCAAAAAAAAATACAGTTACGCCATTGGAGCTGTATATCAGAGAAACTCTGGCGGAATTTTATCAGGTGGATGAGAATAAAATAGAAGTGGTGATACAGGAGGCTGAATGAAATGGACCTGCAGGCGTGGGTGACAAAGGGAAAAGAGAAAATTCTTTCTTTGGGATTGAAGCAATGGGGAATGCTGCTGGTAGCCGGGCTTTGTTGCCTGATTATAGTATTTCCCATGGGAAACAAAGAGGAAACGAAAGGAACGGAGGAGAAAATAAGCGGCACAGGGAGTAGACCTGTGGAAGAAAGAACGGAAGAAAATGAAAACTACGTAGAATTGCTGGAGAATCGGTTGTCGGAGCTTTTATCCAGTGTGGAGGCAGTGGGACGTGTTAAGGTTATGATTACGGTGGACAGTACCACAACGAAGCATGTATTACAGGACGGAAGCAGAGAACGGGAACAGGTGACGGAACAGGACAATGCCGGTGGAAGCAGGACTTCTGTCAGTGAAAGGAGTGAGGGAACCACAGTTTTTTACGAGGTGAAGGGAGAAAATATACCGTATCTGGTAAGCGAAAGCTATCCGGAGGTGACCGGAGTGGTGGTGATTGCAGAAGGAAGCGGAACAGGAACGGTAGATTTTGATATTCTGAATGCAGTACAGGTACTATTTAACGTTCCGGCGCATAAAATTAAAATAATGAAAATGAAATAATTTGCCAACAGGCAGAAATGGAGGAATGATGAAACAGATGTTTAAGAAAAACCAGATTATTATTACGGCTTTGGCACTGATGATATGTGCAGCGGGCTACCTGCAGTTTTCTGATGCGGGGAAGGATGAGACAGACACAACGGGAAATACAAGCGATTATCAGTATAATGTGTCGGACAACGACCGGACAGACGGAGAAAACAGTGATAGTGTAACGATTAGTGTAGGTGCTTTGAATGGCAACACAAAAACTGCAGATAAGGATGCAGAGGAAGGTGACACTGTAAATGTTTCAGGAAAAGGCAGTGAAACCGCAGATGCGAAGGATGAACAGACGGAGGATAATCATCAGGTGGGAGATGCGGTGATGGTCAGCACGACCCTGAACGGTAATTTTACAAATAATGCAAGACTGGTTAGAGAGCAGCGCCGTGCCCAGAGTAAGGAAACCTTGATGGGAATTATTGATAATGAGGAAATCAGTGAAGAACAGAAGCAGAGCGCGGTGGAAACATTGGTAAACTTAACTTCGATTGCCGAAAAAGAAAATGCAGCGGAGCTTTTATTGGAGGCTAAGGGATTTGCCGACCCGATTGTGAATATTTCCGAAGAAGAGGTGGATGTTGTTATTAATGCGACCAGTGTGACAGACCAGCAGATTGCACAGATTGAGGATATTGTAACAAGAAAAACGGGCTATGAGGTAGAGGATATTACCATTACGGCAGCCATTCAGGAAGACTGATTGTAACTATTCAGCCTTGCTTCATAGTTACAATTCGCAGACCCAATGGATAATCGACTTCGTCGATGGGGCTGCTCACTCTTCACTTTTGGTCATTCGCCATAAACAGCAGGTGTTTATAGCTGGGTTGAACTGTTACGACGATTACATAAAAAAAACAAGAAAGACTTTGCAAATTGAGGATAGTTTGGTATAATAGACGAAAAGAGAAACAGATGAATTACCGTGTTACCCTTTTTTTAGGGCAGCAAGATGATTAGGAGGATACATTATGTCTATGGAAACAGAAAACGTAACCACAAATGCAGAAGAAAAGGAATTTATTTCCGAAGTTAAAATTGCAGGTGATGTAATTGCCACTATTGCAGGCCTGGCAGCAACTGAGGTTGAAGGAATTGCTTCCATGCAGGGCAATCTCACCAATGAGCTGGTTGGCAAGCTTGGCATGAAGAATCTGACCAAGGGTGTCACCATCCAGTTTGATGAGGAAGGTACTTCCGTACATGTGGCACTGGCTGTTATCATGAAGTACGGCTACAGCATTCCAAAGGTTTGCAAGACAGTACAGGACCGTGTAAAAGCAGCGATTGAAAACATGGCAGGTTTAAAGGTATGCGATGTAAATATTAACATTGTAGGCGTAGAAACCGATACAGAAAAATAAGAAGGGCAGCTCGGAACTGACAAGGTTCCGGGCTTGTTCTGCGATGGGAGAATTAAATTATGACAAAGCGCGAAGAGAGAGAGCATCTGTTTAAATTATTATTCTGCAAGGATTTTCATGATGTGGAAGAACTTGCGGAGCAGGTGGAACTATATCAGACACAGCAGGAAATTGGTAAAGTGGAGGAATTTGCACCGGTCAGAAAGAAATTGGAAGCAATTGTGGCAGAAGAAGGAACCATCGACATGATTCTTTCCGAGGCAGCCAGCGGTTGGAGACTGAACCGCATGGGCAAGGCAGAGCTTACCATTCTGCGTATTGCAGTATATGAAATCCGCTATGATGAAGACGTGCCGGATAAGGTGGCTATTAATGAGGCAGTAGAGCTTGCCAAGAAATATGGTAATGATTCGTCCTCCGGCTTCGTAAACGGAGTGCTTGCAAAAATCGTAGCGTAAAAGAGAAGGGGTTCTATGGCAGAAATTTATTCTGTATCCCAGATTAACACGTATATCAAGTATATGTTCAGCGGAAATTCCCTTTTGAACCATGTCTATGTCAAAGGGGAAGTATCCAACTGTAAGTACCACACTTCCGGACATATTTACTTCACTTTAAAAGATGGCGCAGCCCAGATTGCATGCGTATTATTTGCCGGTCGTCGTGCCGGCATTTCTTTTCGTATGGAGGACGGTCAGGACGTCATTGTGTTCGGCAGTATCAGCGTGTATGAAAGGGATGGCAAATATCAGTTATATGCAGACGAAATCCGCTTAGACGGCATGGGACGTCTGTATGAAGAATTTGAATATTTAAAGAAAAAGCTTGGTGCCGAGGGGCTCTTTAATATGGAGCACAAACAGGAGATTCCACGTTTTGCAAAGCGGGTAGGCATTGTCACCGCATCCACGGGAGCAGCATTGCAGGACATCTGCCAGATTTCCGGACGGCGTAATCCTTATGTACAGCTGGTATTGTATCCTGCCAAAGTGCAGGGGGAAGGAGCAGCAGACTCCATAGTAAAGGGAATCCGTGCACTGGATGGTAAAGTGGATGTTATCATTGCAGGCCGTGGCGGTGGCTCTATTGAGGATTTGTGGGCTTTTAACGAAGAAAAGGTGGCGCGTGCTATTTATGAGTGTAATACACCGGTTATTTCGGCGGTAGGGCATGAAACAGATACGACCATTGCTGATTATGTGTCCGACTTACGTGCACCCACACCTTCCGCTGCAGCGGAACTGGCAGTGTATGATGTAAGGCAGTTATTGGAGACATTGGCGGATATTCATGGAGACATGGCGAACCGTATGGTGTTGAAGCTTCGGGAAAAACGTATGCTGGTGAAACAGAAGAGTTTGATGTTAGAGAGAGTTCATCCAAGATATCAGCTGCAGCAGAAACGTGTACGTGCAGATGAATTATCAGAAAAGCTTTCTGTACGAATGAAGGACATTATAAACCGGAAACGTCAGAAGGTGGCATTGACGGCTCAACGTTTGAAGGGACTGTCTCCGGTGGAACGACTGGAAGGCGGTTATGCGGTGGTAAGTCTTGCTTCCGGCAAGGTAGTAAAGGAAATCTCTCAGGTATGCCCGGGAGATGAAATTCACGCGGATGTAACAGACGGAACCATTACGGCAGTAGTGCAGAGGACAGATAAGCGAAATGCTCTATAGAAAGGATAATATATGGCAGGAAAGAAAAAGGAAGAGGTGCAGGGATTATCATTGGAACAGTCTCTGGAACAACTGGAACAGGTTATGGAGGAATTGAGTTCTCCGGAGCTGTCGTTGGAGGAATCCTTTGTTATGTATAAAAAAGGCATGGATTTGTTACTTAAGTGTAATCAGGCCATTGACAAGGTGGAAAAAGAACTGATGATTTTAGAGGAGAATGGTATCAGTGATGAATTTTAACGAAGAATTAAAGGACAGGCAGGCGTATATCAACCGGGTGCTGGAGGAGTATCTTCCAAAGGCAGAGGGGCGGCAGAAAACAGTGCTGGAGGCTATGAAATACAGTGTAACCATTGGAGGAAAGCGGTTACGCCCTATGATGATGCTGGAGATATTTCAGTGTTTTTCGCCGGAGGGAGATGTAAGAAAGGTGGAACCGTTTATGGCAGCCATGGAAATGCTGCACACCTATTCTCTGGTGCATGATGACTTGCCGGATATGGACAATGATATGTATCGCAGAGGGCAACTGACTACTCATGCAAAGTATGGTTCCGCCATGGCAATTCTGGCGGGAGATGCGCTGCTCAATTTTTCTTTTGAAACGGCGTACAAGGCATTTTCGGATGGTGAGGATACGGTATGGGATGCCCGGGTGGCAAAGGCACTTAAGGTTTTTGGTACAAAAGCCGGAATTTATGGCATGATTGGCGGTCAGGTGGTAGATGTGGAAAAGACCGGACAGCCGCTTGCCGAAGAGGAAATAGGTTTTATTTACGAATTAAAAACCTGTGCGCTTTTGGAGGCCTCCATGATGATTGGTGCAATTCTTGGCGGAGCCGGAGAAGAGCAGCTTGCTATGGTAGAGCGTATGGCAAAAGGCATTGGAATGGCATTCCAGATTCAGGATGATATTTTGGATTTGACCGGTGAGGAAGAAAAGCTTGGAAAGCCGGTGCATAGTGATGAGAAAAATGAAAAGACTACATATGTAACATTACATGGGTTGGAAGCTTCTAAAAATGAGGTAAAGCGTTTGTCGGAAGAAGCGGCGGAGCTTGCAAAGAAGCTTCGGTGTAATGAATTTTTCCGGGAACTGATTAGTTATCTGACAGTTAGGGAGTATTAACATGGCAGGAGTATTGGATAGAATTAATCAACCAAATGATATAAAGGAAATTAACCCGTCCCAGTATAACCGTCTGGCAAAGGAAATCAGACATTTTTTGTTACATCGGGTATCGGAGCATGGCGGACATCTGGCTTCCAATCTGGGGGCTGTAGAGCTTACCATGGCACTGCATCTGTTTTTGGATTTTCCGAAGGATAAGTTAATCTGGGATGTGGGGCATCAGGCATATGTCCATAAGATTCTTACCGGGCGGAAGGGAGGCTTCTGTTCCTTGCGGGAATATCAGGGGATGAGCGGCTTCCCGAAACGGAAGGAAAGTGACTGCGATGCTTTTGATACCGGGCACAGTTCTACGTCGCTTTCTGTGGCAAACGGACTGGTCAGTGCCAGGGAATTATCCGGCGGTGATGAAAAAATTGTAGCGGTCATTGGTGACGGGGCACTTACCGGAGGCATGGCACTGGAAGCTCTAAATAACGTGGGGAAGCTAAAGAGCAACCTGATTATCATTTTGAATGACAACCATATGTCTATTTCGGAAAATGTGGGAGGTATGGCAAATTATCTTGCCAAAATTCGTTCCAATACGGCGTATACAGGGTTTAAAGGCGGTTTGGAGGAAGCTTTAAACAAGCTTCCGGTTGGAACAAAAATTGTAAAGAAATTAAAGCAGTCCAAGGATTCCTTAAAGCATCTGTTTATTGGCGGTATGTATTTTGAGGATATGGGAATTACCTATATCGGTCCGATTGACGGACATGATATCGAACAAGTGAATCGGGCACTGGAAACAGCAGCGAAAATGCCAAAGGCAGTGCTGATTCATGTGGTTACAAAGAAAGGTAAAGGCTATGAACCGGCAGAAGCCGACCCTGGACGTTTTCACGGTGTGGAGCCTTTTGCGCTAAAAACGGGACAAACGTTGCGTCCGACCGAGGGTGTGTCTTATACAAAGATGTTTTCCGACACAATGTTAGAGATTGGCGCGAAGAACGAAAAAATTGTGGGAATTACGGCGGCGATGCCGACAGGCACCGGTTTGGCAGCATTTGCAAAAAAGTATCCGGAGCGCTTTTTTGACGTTGGCATTGCGGAAGAGCATGCAGTGACCTTTGCAGCAGGCATGGCAGCAGGAGGATATCATCCGGTCGTAGCGGTGTATTCTACCTTTCTGCAAAGGGCTTACGACCAGATTCTTCATGATGTATGTATCGGAAATCTGCCGGTGACTTTTGCAGTGGACCGTGCAGGAATTGTAGGAAAAGACGGTGAAACCCATCAGGGAGTGTTTGACTTGTCGTATCTGGCACATATTCCGAATTTAACGGTGATGGCACCAAAAAGTACAAAAGAACTTAAGGAGATGCTTCGGTTTGCGACAAATTGCGACTATCCGGTGGCGGTGAGGTATCCAAGAGGAACATCGGCAGATACGGATGGGCTTCCGGTGGCAGAAATTATACATGGAAAAGCGGAGATTTTGGAGAAGGCGTGGGAAAATGCTGATGATAAGTCTGTTAAATCCGGCAGAAAAGTAGCATTGGCAGCAGTAGGGAATTCTGTTTCCCTGGCATATCGGTTAAAGGAGCGTCTGGAGGCAGAAGGCATTTTGGTCAGCCTTGTAAATGTGCGGTTTGTGGCTCCGATAGATGAGGTTTGTATCCTACAGCTGGCAAAGCATCATGAGGTACTGGTAACATTAGAAGAAAATGTGTCCAGAGGAAGCTTTGGTGAACGGGTTTCTGCGCTGTTAATGGAGAATAAATGTGACATAAGACAGGTACTTGGTGCACTTGATAACTGCTTTATGGAACATGGTGACCAACAGACCCTGCGGGAACTGTATGGATTGAATGTAGATACATTATATGAAAAAATTATGGCTGCGTTGCGGTAAGAAGCGCAGGAAATGAGGTAGGAATGGCAAAGGAACGTCTGGATGTACTGCTGGTAAAACGGAATCTGGCGGAATCAAGAGAAAAGGCAAAGGCCTATATTATGGCAGGCAATGTATTTGTAGACGGAGTCCGGGAAGATAAAGCCGGAAGCAGCTTTGAAGAAACTGTGCAGATTGAAGTGAAAGGACTGGCAATGAAGTATGTCAGTCGTGGTGGATTTAAACTGGAAAAGGCAGTGGAACAGTTTGGAGTTAAGCTGGAAGGAAAGACCTGTATGGATGTTGGTTCCTCCACCGGCGGATTTACCGATTGCATGCTGCAAAATGGCGCAGTTAAGGTATTTGCCATTGATGTGGGAACTAATCAGCTGGCATGGAAATTACGTACCGATGAGAGAGTTGTTTCCATGGAAAAAACAAATATCCGTTATGTTACTCCGGAGGATATTGGACAGTTGGTGGAGTTTGTTTCCATAGATGTGGCGTTTATTTCTCTGTCCAAGGTGCTTGGCCCGGTATATGAACTGATGGCGGAAAATGCGGAAATTGTGTGTTTAATTAAACCGCAGTTTGAAGCAGGAAGAGAAAAGGTTGGTAAAAAGGGCGTGGTCCGGGATAAAAAGGTTCATGAAGAAGTGGTGATTGCCGTGACATCCATGGCAGCGGCTACAGGCTTTGAACTTCTGCGTCTGGACTATTCTCCGATTAAGGGACCGGAAGGAAATATTGAATATTTATTATATGCGAGAAAGAATGCAAAGGAAGTGGAAAGTATTAGGAATGAGGCATTGCAGAGTATTCTTTTAAGCGTAACTGAAATTGTTGATGCCGCTCACGGAGACTTGGATAAATAACTTGTATTTTAATGCAATTTATGGTAAAGTATGCACTGTAGTGTATATTTATGAGCTGTACATTGACAGGAATTGAGGGACTATGGATAAATTTTGTATCATTGTAAATCGAGACAGGGATGAACAGCTGGAATTGACAAACCGGGTAAAAACATTTCTGGAGGAGCAGGGAAAGCAGTATGTTATCCGTATGGAATCTCTGGGACTTGCAGGACAGGAATGGGAACCTTTGCCACAGGATGTGGATGGTATTATCGTGCTGGGCGGTGACGGAACTCTGATTCGGGCAGCAAACCGTCTGATGACCTATGATATCCCGATGTTTGGTATTAATGCGGGAACGGTAGGATATCTTACCGGTGTGGAAGCAACAGAGGCAGAACGCGGTCTGGAACGCCTGTGTAGCAATACATTTCGCGTAGAAGAGCGTATGATGCTGGAGGCAGACTTCAATGGCCAGTATGAGGATACGGTGTTAAATGAGGTTGCCATAACAAGAAGTGGTGTCAGCCGAATCATTAATCTTGCGGTGTATGTCAATGGTGCGTTGCTGGACGTAGTATCCGGTGACGGACTGTTAATTGCGACACCTACCGGTTCTACCGGTTATAATCTGTCCGCCGGCGGTGCGGTAGTAAAGCCGGAAGCTAAGTTGATTTTAATTACCCCGATTTGTCCGCATTCTTTGAGCTCCAGAGAAATTGTAGTGGAGTCTGAGGATGAAATTTCCGTGGAAATTTTGCAGAGTAAAAGAGGTCCGGAAGTAGAAGCGGTTGTTACCTTTGACGGACGTGCTGCAAGAAAATTGAAGCCGGATGATAAAATTCTTGTAAAACGCTCTGACTATACAACAAAAATGGTACAGCTGGATGAGAAGACTTTTTTTGAAGTGCTTCGTTCCAAGCTTGGTTCCGTGGAATAATAGTAACCGGTCAAATAGGCATGGTTACGAATCAGGAAAGGAAAGAAACTTTCATGAAGAGCAGCAGACAAAATAAAATTGTTGAAATTATTAGAAAATATAATGTGGAAACTCAGGAGGAACTGGCAGAATATCTGCAGGAGGCCGGTTTTGTGGTAACTCAGGCAACCGTATCCCGTGATATTCGGGAATTGAAGCTTACTAAGGTGCCGACAGAAAGCGGTAAATCCAAGTATGCTGTTCATCAGGGAGCAACATCGGCATTAAATGATAAGCTGGTGAGAGTTTTAAGAGATGCTTATCTTTCTATGGACAGAGCCCAGAACATTCTTGTAATTAAAACCGTGTCCGGCATGGCAATGGCGGCCGCTGCGGCACTGGACTCTCTGGAATTGGATGCAATCGTCGGCTGTATTGCCGGAGATGATACGATTATGTGCGCCATCCGTACTGACGAACAGACAGAAGAAGTCATGCAGGTGATTTCAGAACTGATTTACATAAAATAAAAGAAATTTTGACAAGTGATGGTTTATGTGATAAAATAAACATTTAGAAAAAACATTAGATTAGAACAGGAGAGAAAATAATGTCCGGACATTCTAAATTTGCTAATATTAAGCATAAAAAAGAGAAAAATGATGCAGCAAAGGGTAAAATCTTTACAAGAATCGGTCGTGAAATTGCCGTAGCGGTAAAAGAGGGCGGCCCGGATCCAAACAACAACAGTAAGTTAAAGGATATTGTTGCAAAGGCAAAGGCAAATAACATGCCAAATGACACCATCGACCGCAGTATCAAGAAGGCAGCCGGTGAAGGACAGAATGTAAACTATGAATTCGTATCCTATGAAGGTTATGGTCCAAACGGAATCGCTATTATCGTAGATGCATTAACCGATAACAAGAACAGAACAGCAGCAAACGTAAGAAACGCGTTCACCAAGGGTAACGGTAATGTTGGTACTCAGGGTTGCGTATCCTTTATGTTCGATAAAAAGGGTCAGATTATCATCGATAAGGAAGAGTGCTCCATGGATGCGGACGACCTGATGATGTTAGCGTTAGATGCAGGTGCAGAGGACTTTGCAGAGGAAGAAGACAGCTATGAAATTATTACTGAGCCGGATGCTTTTTCTACAGTATTTGCAGCATTAGAAGAAGCTAAGATTACTACCGTTTCCGCAGCAGTAACCATGATTCCTCAGACCTGGGGCACATTAACTGACGAACAGGATATCAAGAGCATGAACAAGATTCTTGACTTACTTGATGAGGATGATGACGTGCAGGAAGTTTACCATAACTGGGATGAGTAAATAGTTTTATGACAATTTTAGACCTTTTTATTATCATGCTTTGTTGGTAATAAAAAGGTCTCTTGTGTATTTACTGACGTATATTTTGTGATGTACTGTGAGGAGGAAAAACGTGATGAGGAATAGGTGGAACGTTTTGACAATAGTTGTGCTGTTACTTTTTTGTGTGTCGTCGGGAGGTTGTAGTGGGAGCAATCAGCGGGGGGAGAAAATGGATAGTGATTGTGCTCATGAATATGGACAATGGTCACTAACGAAAGAAGCAACCTGTTTAAACGAAGGTGCTCAATCACGG
Organism: Lachnospiraceae bacterium; assembly: GCA_045531895.1. Lineage (GTDB taxonomy): Bacteria > Bacillota > Clostridia > Lachnospirales > Lachnospiraceae > SIG299. The sequence goes on along the minus strand of JAZSEW010000034.1, from coordinate 1,786 downwards.
ACGTGTCAGAAATGTGGTTTTTTAGAAACGAAACCTATACCTACAGTTGATCATAATGTTGTTGTAGACAGTAGTGTAAAAGCAACCTGCACAACAGGAGGACTAACAGAGGGAAAGCATTGTTCTGTGTGTAATGAGATTATAGCTGCGCAAGGGAGTATTGCTGCAACGGGACATGTTGAGATAATCGATAATCCAGTAAGTGCAACTTGTACAACAGAAGGAAAGACGGAAGGAAAACATTGTTCTGTTTGCAATGAGATTCTGGTTGAACAACAATTACTTCCTGCGTTTGGGCATAATGAAGTGACGGATGAGGAGATTCCGGCGACTTGTACGAGTGAAGGAAAAACGGCCGGTAGTCATTGCAGCATTTGTAATACAACAATTAAGGAGCAAATAATAATTCCGGCAATAGGACATGAATATGATGCCGGGACGATCGTGGAAAAAGCGACTTCTGCTAAGGAGGGAACGAAAAAATATACTTGTACAGTTTCAGGGTGTGGGCATTCCTATAATAGTACATACTCTTTAGACGTATACACGGCTACAGAACTTTATGAACAATCTGTAAAATATGTGGGTGAGATTGTAACTTATGATAGTTCGGGGAATGAGTATGCTCTTGGAACTGGATTTGTTATTTCGGCTGATGGCAGGATTGTCACTAATTATCATGTTATTGAGGGAGCATACTCTGCTAAAATAAAAATCAATGATAAAACATACGAAATCGAATCAGTGCTGGCATATGATGCGAGAATAGATTTGGCAGTTTTAAAGATTGATAAAACGAAAATGAAATTCGCTGACATATGCAAAAATACTGTCAATGTTGGAGATACAGTTTATGCAGTTGGGTCGTCAAGAGGTTTGACAAATACATGTTCGCAGGGAATTGTGACCTATGCACAAAGAATTGTTGATGGTGTTGCTTATGTTCAACATGACGCTTCTATCACTCATGGGAATTCCGGAGGTCCTTTAATTAATACTTTTGGTGAGGTTGTGGGAATCAATACATGGGGGATGGAAGAATCTCAGAATCTGAACTTTGCAATTTCTACGGAGGAACTGGACAATCTTACATACATAACACCGATAGCATTGAAAGAATTATTTCAGCAAGAGTGTGGTGTATTTGCTAAAAGTAAAAATTATATTGTAGGTAATGGAGAGTATGATCCAGAGGATAACTGTTATTCAATGTTATTGAGTACTGATTATTCCGATGATAAGGAAACAACATTTTATCGAATGGCGTATTATTATGTGGAGGATAATGTAATAACTTTTGACCAGATTATAAAGGAGAAGGATTTTGATTTTTGGCTGTATTTTGTAGTGGACCCAAATATAGATGGTTCTTACTACTGGAAAATATTTAGTGATGATTTGGAAATGAGTGGTACTGTATATGCAGAAAATTATAGTGAAAACAGTTTGCTGGAATATGATTCTACTACAATACATGATGTATCAGTAAGACAGTCTATGCAGGAACTTGCTTCTTCCATGATGAATCTTTCTTGTTTGGAGATATCGGAAGATTTCGAAAAAATAGGTATTACGGCAGTGGATTTAGGCTTTTATAACTACAAATAGTGAAGGGGAGGCAGGCGTAGATAGCGCCTGTCTTCTTTTTGTTAGGCTTTAAGCCTGTTGTCCATTGTGGAGTTTCTCAAGAAGAGAAACGGAGCTTTGGGCAACAAATAAACCACCTGCTATGCGGGTGGTTGAAGGAGCTTTAGCGTTGTGTGAAAATACCTCCCATTGCTATAAT
>JAZSEW010000125.1:0-53950 GCA_045531895.1 Lachnospiraceae bacterium | reverse complement strand
AAAAAAATAAAAATTAGGGCTTTACAAATTTATAATTATAGTATATAATATCAAAGTGTTCAGCAAGTAGTATACTTGATAAACGCAAGATGCGGGAGTGCTGGAATTGGCAGACAGGCATGACTAAGGATCATGTGTCGGTACGACGTGCGGGTTCAAGTCCCGCCTTCCGCATTAAAGAGACGTGAAAACGTCTCTTTTTTGTTTTCTCAAAACAAATCCCCAAAGCCCTTTCTGCAAACATATATTATATCACTCAAAAAGGAGCCAGGCTCTACAACTCTGCCTTGCTCCTTTTACTTACGCTCTTATTTCTTTTTGTTACCGAAACCGAAACGCCTCAATGCCCCAAAAATGGATTCGCTTTCTTCTCTTTCATCCTCTTCTTCCTGCACACTTCCTACTACAGCCAGACCAGTCTCCATTGCCTTCTGCTGTTCCTCCTGAAATGCAAAGTATTCTGCATCCAGTTCCTGCGCAGTAACTGCACTCTCTCCAGCTGCGGAAGCTTTTCCTTTTTTCTTCTTTCTTCCTTTACCAAAGCCCTCCGGAATTTTTGGTGTATCATGAACCTCCACTACAATAGAAGAGGCCAGTTTACTTTCGTACTCATCTGTCGGAACCTCAAAGGAATCAGAGGAAACAGCACTTCCGACTTTTCTGGCAAATGGTGCATCCGGTCCCAGTTCTTCCGCAAGAGTCAGCTGCTTTGATTTGATTCCCTCAATCATATGAAGATAAACCTTGGCATCCGCCTTAGTTTGCAATTGGGATATCACCTCCATGGAATCCTGTTCCAGGAATCGCATTCTCTCTTCATAGTTCATCAGAATCATTTCATACTCCACACGGATTTTCTCATACATATATTCCATAGCACTCTTTAGGTCAGTAATAGCCTCCTGCGTATATAAAAGCGAAGATGCATGAATTTCTTCCGAACGATGCATGGCCTCTTCCTTAATATCTGCTGCCTGACGTTCCGCCTGGGCAATACCACGTTCTCTGGCCGATACGGTTACCTCGTATTCCTCCATAGCCTCATACACTGCATAATTTAATTCATCCAACAGGGAAATCATTCTTTTTTTGGATACAATCAGTTCCTCACTGGAATACGCACTTTCCTTGCAATTTGCAAGATAGATGTGTATCTTTTTCATAGCTTGTTCCAATTTATCCGACATACTAATTATCCTCCCTGTTCTTTATAATATAATATCCGTACTGTTCTGTCTGATATTTTTCTGTTTCTTCCACCGGATATATAAATACCACCTGCATTACACCTGTAATGGCTTCCTCTTCGCCAAATGTCTTACCAAGCAGTTCTCCGGAATATGTTGTCTCAAAAAGTACTCCCCGGTGCATCCGGCCTTCCTTTTGTAACAGATAAGATGTACTTTCTTCTCCATACACCTCTTCTGTTATTGTTCCTCCCTCTGACAGGATTTCCTCCAACACCTCCAAACGACTCTGCAGCATACGGTAGTTTATCATGAACTCAACTGCTTCATCCTCTGCACAGGTATAGCTGACCGTCAGATCCCGGTCCGTCTTTGACAAGGCGGAATTTCTAAAAAGCTCCGGAAATATAATTGTATACATATCCTCAATGCTGCCTGTTTTCTGCCAACCTCTATTTACCAGCATCTCCGGGGTTACGACCGGTGTAACCTCCGGCTCCGGCGTTGGGCTTACCGGCATCGTTGGCTCCGGACTCGGTGCGACAGTTGGCTCTGCTGTAGGAGACGGTTCCGGTGTTTTTGTTGCTGTCGGTTCTGCCGTGGGAGACGGAGTTGTATCCGGCTCCTCCGTTGGCATAACTGTCACTGATATATCAGGAAGCATGGTTATATCCGGAATTATTGTAGGTTCCGGTGAAGGCACAGCCACGCTTGGGGTAGCAGTTGCAACAGGAATCGGACTGGGCTGTGACGTTGCCGTCCCGGTCGGACCTTCGGTCGGTGTACAGGTTGGCACTACAATCGGTGTCGAAGTAAGCCCGTCATCCGGCACCTCAATCGGTCCCGGTTTCATTTCCTTTTGGCAGGAGACAAGCAGAAGAAGTCCTGCAGTCAGCAGCATCCATACTATTAACCTCTTCATATTACACTCGCCTCCTTTTCACTGATTAATTTTTATTCTTCCTTGGTTGCAGCAGCTGCTTCCATTCTGCGCCGCTTTTCTTCCACTACAATTTCTTCTGCATGCTCCAGAGCAGCATCAATATTCAGACAAAGATGTTCCTTACCCACCTTATCCATAAAGCCGGATTTTTTCATTACATCATATGGCTGCTTTAACAGATGTGAGAATACTAAAGTAACCTGTTTTTTCTGGCAAAGCACCAACAGATTTTCCAAAGCACGAATAGCAGTAATATCCAATGTAGATACATTTCTCATACGCACGATTACCACTCTTGTTGTTTCTTTCCACACGATCTGTTCCATCAGATTATCTACTGTTGCAAAGAAAATCGGTCCTTCAATTTCATATACCAGCGTATGCTTTGGAATTTCTTTATATTCCGGATGCTTGCTGCGATACTGCTCATCCTCCTTTAAATTGGTCCAACGGCGAATGCTGGTAACACTGGTCATACGGCGCAGGAACAAAATAGCAGATAAGAACACACCAACCTCCACTGCGGTAAGCAAATCAAAAACCACACCGACAATAAAGGTTACCATAAGCACAGTAAAATCAGACTTTGGTGCATGCTTTGCCATGTACACAAACTCTCTCCAGTTGCTCATATTGTAAGCTACTAAAATCAGGATTGCAGCCAGGGTCGGCATCGGAATATAACCTGCCAGTGGCATCATGCAAAGCAGAATAATGGTAACTACGATACTGTGCACAATACCGGCAACCGGTGTTCGCCCACCACTTTTCACACTGTTGGAAGCTCTGGCTACTGCACCTGCTACCGGAACCGCTCCAAAAATACCGCAGAAAATATTAGCAATACCTTCACCGATGAGCTCCTGATTGGAATCATGACGTTCTCCTGTCAGTCCATCAGTTACCACACAGGCAAGCAGAGAAACAATGGCAATCAGGATTGCCAGCGTTACTGCAGACGGAAATACATCGATAATCAGCTGCATGGAAAAAGCCGGCATTTTTGGTATAGGAAAGTGAGATGGCAGGTCACCATACACGCTCTTAATGGTTGCCACTTCAATTCCCTGACTCTTCATAATCATTACCACCGGTGTAGTAACTAAAATCGCAGCCAGAGAATTCGGTATCTTTGGGAAAAATTTTGCTAAAACCACCAGTACTACCATTGCTAAAATACCAACAGCAAGTGTCGGAACATCTATCGTTGTTATAACTTTTGCATAGGCCGCAAATTTATCCAACACCTTTACCGGAATTGCCCCCATATCAAGACCAAAGAAGCCCTTTAACTGTCCGGAAAAAATACCCATGGCAATACCTGCGGTAAATCCCAGAGTAATGGTCCTCGGAATATATCGGAGCAATACCCCTGCTTTCAGCACACCAAGCAGAATCAGTATCAGACCCGCAATCACAGAAGCTACCGCCAGTCCTGCCAGTCCAAATTCTTCGATAATAGTAAATACGGTCATTACGGTAGCCGCCGTAACACCACCGATGTTTACTTTACTTCCACCAAAGGCAGACACAAAAAATCCGCCGATAATTGCTGAATACAAGCCCGTTTCCGGAGACATGCCGGAGGAAATCGCCAGCGCCACGGAAAGCGGAAATGCTATGATAGCTACCAGGATACCTGCTACGATATCCTTGGTAAGCTGCTTTGTTGTATACCCCTTCATTGCTGTAAAAAGCTTTGGTCCTCTAGTACTCATAATTCAATTGTTTATCCTCTACGTAACTGTTCAGTACCCTCACGGTCTCAGCAGTAAATGCTTCGACCTGTCCTAAACACATTACTTCCTTTCCTTAACTTACTGTTCAAACTTAAACCATGCAAAATCAAAGTTGCTGCCCGGCAGGAAAATATATTCCACGGTTCCGTTGCCGGCTAATACTTCAATATCGAAGGTCTGCTCCGTGTAATCATCGGTTCCCGGCACCTGTACTACCTGTACACTGTCACCGGCTTCTGTCTTAAAACGAATCTGAACCGGGCTCTTAGCCAGTGGAGAACGGCTGCAAATCGTAATTTTTTTCGCACCCTCTGCTCCAAAGTTCATATTCTCATAACCGACAGTTACGTTATTACCAATCTTTTCGATGGTATCCCCATTTACAGTAAAGCTATCCCCATAGAGGAAGTTTCGTTCAGTCATGGCAAGCTTTGCAAAAGCCTTCTCCTGCTTTTCAAAGATAATGCCCTTTAACTGATATGCATGTTTTGTTGCAATATATACGGAAGTTACTCCCTTTAGTCTCTTACTAAGTGTGAAGGTTTCATTCTGGAATACCATCCACTGAGGCTTTTTGAAATATTCACCGTCAAAGAGACAAATACTGCCCTCTTCCCCAGGTCTTCCTTCCCAAATCTGGACAGCTACCGGGTCATTAGTGTTAGCGAAAATCGGCAGAGTCACCTTATCGGTACCGTAATCTCCAAAATCCATATGATCAAAACCGGCCACACATTCCATAGTATCTCCGTCATTTCCAAGGAAGTTGACACCATGCTCTACGCCTTCTACAACCTTATCGGTACGATAATCAAAAAGACCTGCACTATTCATCTCGTATGGGTTGTATGCAGCTGCGCCGATACCCTCTGCCACAAATTCATAGGAAGACTGCACGCTTTCAATTTCACTACCGTTCATAGCAGCACAGCGGAGACGGAATTCACCATCGCCTTCCGCAATAACAATCGCCTTGTTGCCCTCTATTTTAAGAGTTACAAAATTCACATCAATACCTGTATCTGTGATTGCCTTCCATTGAAGGTCAGAATAGGTAGCATTTTCCGGATATACTTTAGCAGTAATCACTACAGATGGCTTTTCAGCAGAGCCTTCTGCCTTTGTCATATGCCGGTCACCCTCACAGATAAGTTCAATTTTACGAACCGGTATTTCCGCTTCACCCCGGCTGATAACTCCACCCTTGGTACCACCTGCATATAAGGTCATATCCGTATTTTCTTCATCACAGGCAATACCGGAAATCACATCTGCCTCTACTGCCTGAATTGTAATTGTCTGTGCTTCCATACCCGGTGTAGTTACAGTAACTTTAATTTCACCGGCGGCCTGTTTTGTTCCGATCATTGCTAACAATTTACCGCCAAATAATCGTCTGCTCTTACCCTTATGTGCATCAAAGTCGGTGCTGTCACCGTTGTCAAGACCAACGAGACGTCCTGCCCCCTCTACTTCTACATGTACACGGTTTCTTGCATTTTCTACCGGATAACCATCCTTATCAAAAGCGGAAATTTCCACAAAAGCAAGATCCGCACCATCAGCCTTTACGGTATTACATTCTGCCTTAACCTCCAGACGCACTGCGTCAGTAAATGAATGCTTTTCTTCTGTAGCAACTGCTTCACCCTGTTCATTATATGCCACTGCCTTAATACAGCCCTTTTCATAAGGAACCTGCCAGCAGCGGGTAATCTTCTTATCCTTCGCAAAATCAACATGCTGCACACCAAGACTTCTGCCATTGACAAACAGTTCTACATCCGGCGCATTACTTGCTGCCTGTACATCAATTAACTGTCCTTCATTGAAATCCCAGTAAGGGAACAGATGAACAAACGGTGCTGCATCCTTATCCCAAAGAGATTTAAAGATATAGAAGGAATCCTTCGGGAAGCCTGCAGTATCAATCTGGCCAAAGTAACAGTTCTTCGTCTGATACGGAGTCGGTTCGCCGATGTAGTCAAAGCCGGTCCAGATAAACTGACCGAGAGAGAACAATGCATCTCTGTCATCGGTGATACAGGCATCATAGCTCTTGGCCCCCCAACCCGTGATGGTGTTACCAAGAGCAGAGCAATGCTCATCAGAATCGGATAAAATATGCTTATTCTTCGGAAAATGATAGATGCCGCGGCTTGCCAGCACGGAAGCAGTTTCACTACCGTAAATTACCCAGTCAGGATTTTTTGCATGATGATCATCATACAGGTATTCTGCGTAGTTATAGCCCTGTAATTCAAGTTCACCGGCACAGCCCTGGGCACAATCCCATTTCATATAGTTTGAACCATGAGTGATTGGCACATGACGTTTCGGATCATTCTTTATCACCGCATCACGTAAGTTTCTTGTAATTTCCTGACCACGGTTTTCTCTCATGGTATCCGGAATTTCGTTACCGATACTCCACATAATAAGGGAAGCATGGTTTCTGTCACGGCGTACCCAGGAAGCTACATCCTTTTCGTACCAGTCATTGAAATAACGTCCATAGTCATATTCCGTCTTTGGACTTTCCCACATATCAAAAGCTTCGGAGTCTACCAAAAATCCCAGTTCATCACAAAGCAGCATCAGTTCCTTTGCAGGCATATTATGAGAGGTGCGGACAGCATTTACACCCATTTCACGAAGTTTTATAAGCTTACGTCTCATAGCTGCTGTATTAAACGCAGAGCCGAGAGCACCTAAGTCGTGATGCTCGCAGACACCGTTAATTTTTACATTTCTTCCATTAATAAAGAAGCCCTTATCCTTATTAAATTCTAAGGTTCTGAAACCAATCTTTTGTTCTTCTGTCTCTAATAAGGTATCATTCTGCCAAAGCTCGGTTACTAAATTATATAAATTACCCTGAGCAATATCCCAAAGCTTTGGATTATCTATCAATAATACCTGAGAGCAGACCGTTGTATTTTCTACCATGAAGTCTGCCACAGATTCTGCCATCAATGCACCCTCTGCGTCAAAAAGCTTCTGAATCAGTTTTGCATTACCGGCAGCACATTTCACACATTTTGCAGAAAGTTCGGTATCTACTTCTACTCTCCACCGGGTATCGTTTTCTTTTACTTCCGTCACATAGATACCATCAGAAACAATATGTAAATTATTTTTTGTCTTAAACCATACATTACGGAAGATACCGGCACCGGAATACCAGCGTGTATTTAAGTAGCGGTAAACCACCCGAACCGCAACCTGATTACTGCCTTCCTTCACAAAATCAGTAATGTCAGCCTCAAACATGGAATAACCGTACTTCCATTCAAAAGCCTGCTCACCGTTTACATAAACAGTCACATCCATGTAAACACCATCAAAGCGCAGGGCATACAGTCCCTTTACTTCTTCTAATGTAAACTCCTTTTTGTACCAGCCAATGCTGTCGCGATACAGGTCATGAGTATTATAAATCATCCAGTCATGCGGTATATCCACCGCTTTCCAGTCTGCATTTACAGGGAAATCATAAGAAGCATCCTCTACCGGAAGCTCCACAAAGCTCCAGCCATTGTTCCATAACAGTTTTTCTGCCATTTGATAATCCTCCTCGTTTTTCGAATAAACCAATGCCCAATAGGCACACCTGACTACATTGTACACGCTTCCTGTTCTTCTTGCAAGTATAAATTATAATAATTTTTTTGATTTAAAACAAAATTCATGTATTATATCTGTTTTGGCTTGAAAATGAAAGGAATGCCTTTGCTGTGACACTTGCACACCAAAAGCATTCCTCTTATGTTCACCGGTTGCACTATTTCCCCGGTTCCTATTTTACTAAAATATAATAGGTATTTTTTCCGTTACCCTTTGCCTGATACATTGCCTCGTCGGCTGATTGAATCAACTTACGATAATCTGTTTTTCCGGCACGTTCAATAACAATACCGATACTGCACGGAATTGGCATCTGTTCACCGGTCACACCGTTAATAACACCATTTTCCAGCTTACGCATAAGACGTTCCATGGTCTGAGCCACAATTTCGCGGCCATCGGTTTCCATACTGAAAACAAATTCATCACCACCGTTACGTCCTACGGACCCAGGAATCATTTCACGCAAAGTATTTGCTACATATTTTATTACATGATCACCTTCAGCATGACCGTACTTGGTATTGTAATCGCGGAAATCATCAATATCCACAAAGCCAACAGCAATCTTGCCCTCTCTTGTTCTGATTTCCTCTACCATCTGTTCTACACGTGCCGCGATGGCCTTCTTGTTCATAACGCCGGTCATCGGGTCCTTTTCCGCTTTCTTCTCGAGAGACTTCTGCTCTGCCTTTTCGTGCATCTGCAATTCCATAACACACTGTAACAGGCGGTTTACTTCATGCTGCAGTTCACCCATTTCATCTGCCGTACCCGGCTCCAGACGCAACGAATAGTCCTGCGTCTGCTGTACCTGTTTTAATACATTCCGAATTTCTTCAATCGGATGGGTAGTCCGGGTGGTTATGTAATAATTCAGCACCATCATCAGCAATGCACCAATAACAAGTACTGCAACAAATAAAGCAAAGTAAGAAATCTCTGCCTGCACATAACTGTCCACATTTACCGTTACACGAATCGTCCAATCGCTATACTCCAGCTCAAAACTCTGGGTAAAATATTTTTTACCGGAATTAAAAAACTCCTGAAATCTCCCATGGGTACTACCGGCGCCACCCATGCTTACAACTTCTTCCTTACCATCCAAAATCTGCATTACGCTGTTATCCCAGAAAGTATTACCTTCGTGGTACTGGCTGAAATGACTGGCCACAATTTCTTCTACAATGTAGCCGATAAGCTCCGACTTATAATAAATACCCTGATAGGCCAACACTGCACGTTTTTCACCTGCACTTGTCCGACGGGTATATACATTACCGATTACAAAATCACCGGTCAGACAATCCGGTTCTACCTGACCGAGACCAGTGTTTTCATCCTCACTAGCCGCAACAACTCGCAAATTTTTATCAGTAATAACCATAGAAATAATATACGGCTGATAATTTTTACGTTCTTTCAGAATTTCCTCCAGATGCTCTCTGGTAGCCTCTCCGGCAGAACTTACACGGTTTAAGCTGGACAACACTTCATGTTGCAGGAAATTGTAGTTTGACATAATTTCCATGTCCTGCTTTACATATTCAAAAAAGTATTCTATATTATCAATCTGGGATTCACTGACAACCATCAGATTTTCCTTTACTACATTCTCCACATTTTTCGTATTCTGGTATAACATAACCAGACCACACAAAATCAGCGGAACAAGTGAAACTGTCAACAAAGTAATAAACAAATGGTTTCTTAACTTCATGTCAGTTTCTCAACCCCCTTTCAGTATCTTCATACGCCAGCGCTTCTGACTTATTCTTTATAATACACGTTTTTTCTCCGTCTTTCAAGGGATTTCAACAATTTTCATGAAAAATCGGTCAGTTTTTTGTATACTTCACACAAGTACGGCGAAAAAATTAAAGAAAAGGGTGGCAACCGTTTTTTCCTTACTCCACAGACAATACCTTGTAATCCTGAGCTTCCACAGTCTTTGTCAATTCTTCATTAGAAATCTCTGCATTTAACGTAACAACTGCCGTTCCTGCTTCATGACTTACAACTGCGGTAATTACTTCCGGAAGTGCTTCCAGACACTTTTTTACTCTTGCCTCACAGTGTCCGCACATCATACCCTCAATTTTCATTGTCTTTTCCATTTTATTTCCTCCTTTATTTGTTTCTTCACATACAACCGCTGTAACAGCCTCACTATTCTGCTTTATTTTTCTGTCTTTTTTTGCATTATACACCTGAACCAGATTCAGACGCAAGGCATTTGTTACCACGCAGAAGCTGGAAAGACTCATTGCCGCCGCACCAAACATTGGATTTAATTCCAGACCAAATACCGGAATAAACAATCCTGCTGCCAGTGGAATACCAATACTGTTATAGAAAAATGCCCAGAACAAATTCTGGTGAATATTCCGAAGTGTTGCCCGGCTGAGCCGGATTGCCGCCGGAACATCCGACAGTCTGCTTTTCATCAGTACCACATCCGCCGCATCAATGGCAATATCCGTACCTGCTCCAATCGCAATTCCCATATCTGCCTGAGTGAGCGCCGGAGCATCGTTAATACCGTCCCCCACCATGGCAACCCTGCCCTGCTGCTTTAACTCCCGGATAACCTTTTCCTTGCCTTCCGGAAGAACGCCTGCAATCACCTCATCTACTCCTGCCTGCGTACCAATTGCCTTTGCTGTTTTTTCATTGTCTCCGGTCAGCATCACAACGCGGATGCCCATATGCTGCAGCTCCTTAATGGCCTGCGGACTGTCCTCTTTGATAACATCTGCCACTGCAATCACACCGAGAAACTTGTGCTCCAGCGCAAAGAACAGCGGAGTTTTTCCGCTTGCTGCAAAGCCCTCTGCTTTTGCCTTTACCGCCAGTGGAATGGATACTTTTTTATTGATAAACCGTTCATTACCGCCAAGCAGCACTCCTTCTGCTATTCTTCCGGTCAGTCCATTACCGGGCAGGGCTTCAAAAGCATCCACCTCTAATACCTGTACCTTTTTCTCCTCTGCGTAAGCAAGGACTGCCTTTGCCAGCGGATGCTCACTTTTTTGCTCCAGGGCATTGGCATAGCTCAGAAGCTGTTCCTCCGTAATTCCTTCCGCCGGAAAAATATCTGTTACCTGCGGCTCACCCTTGGTAATCGTTCCTGTTTTGTCCAATGCCACAATCTGTACCTTGCCGGTCTCTTCCAAGGACACCGCAGTTTTAAACATAATACCATTCTTTGCTCCGACGCCGTTGCCCACCATGATTGCCACCGGTGTCGCCAGCCCCAGCGCACAAGGGCAGCTGATTACTAATACCGAAATGCCTCTTGCCAGCGCAAAACCGATACTTTCTCCCGCAAGCAGCCATACGACCGTTGCAATCACTGCTATTGTGATTACCACCGGAACAAACACGCCGGACACCTTATCTGCAATTTTTGCAATCGGTGCCTTTGTCGCCGCCGCATCGCTTACCATCTGAATAATCTGGGACAGAGTTGTATCCTGTCCTACTCTGGTTGCCCGGCAGGTTAAGAAGCCCGCCTGATTTAAGGTCGCCGCAGAAACTGTACTTCCCGGCTCCTTATCTACCGGAATACTCTCCCCGGTCAGAGCCGATTCGTTTACCGCACCACTTCCCTCTACTACCACACCATCTACCGGAATCTGTTCTCCCGGACGAACCACAAACACATCACCAATGACCACCTGTTCCATCGGAATGGTCTGCTCCACACCGTTTCTGACTACATTTGCTGTTTTCGGTGCCAGTTTCATAAGTCCTTTTAACGCATCGGTAGTCTTTCCCTTAGACCGTGCCTCCAGCATCTTACCCACTGTAATCAGGGTAAGAATCATTGCAGCAGACTCAAAATAAAATTCGTGCATATACTCATGCATCAGCTCATGGTTTCCAAGCAGCACCGCATCTGTCATGGCAAACAGCGCATAAGTGCTGTAAACAAAGGCCGCACCGGAACCAAGTGCCACCAGAGTGTCCATGTTCGGTGCACCGTGGAACAGGCTCTTATAGCCATTCACAAAAAACTTCTGATTAATCACCATAACAATAACGGTGAGAAGTAATTGCAACAACCCGATGGCATTCGGATTTCTTTCCAGAAACTCCGGCACCGGCCACCCCCACATCATATGTCCCATGGACACGTACATAAGCAAAATTAAAAATCCAAGCGAAGTAAACAGACGACGCTTTAATACCGGTGTTTCTTTATCTGCCAGAGCGTCCTCGCTAAACCCACTGGCACTTGAACTGCCGGAAGCGTCACCTCCCGCAGCAGCTCCGGATGCTCCCTTCAAGGAAGCACCATATCCTGCCTCTTCTACTGCCTTTATAACTGCATCAGTACTCGCCGTACCTTCCACCCCCATGGAGTTAGTCAGCAGGCTGACAGAGCAGGAGGTAACTCCCTCCACTTTGCCGACTGCTTTTTCCACCCGGGCGCTACAGGCCGCGCAACTCATACCGGTTACGTTGTATTGTTCCATTCACTGCCTCCTTGTACTATTTCATCAATTTTTGTAAGGTGGCTACCAATTCGTCCACCGTTTCTTCTTTTCCTGCTTTAATATCCTCTGTCACACAGCTTTTTATGTGATTCGCCAAAAGAACTTTGGTAAAACTGTTCATTGCCGCTTTTGCAGCCTCCACCTGCACCAAAACATCGGTACAGTAAGCATCCTTCTCTATCATACCTTTAATGCCGCGAATCTGCCCCTCAATACGGTTCAGTCGGCTGACTAAATCCTTGTATTCTTTTTCTGAACGTTCTTTTTTTCTGCTGCAGCAACAGCATTCTTTTTCACAACTCTTATCCATACTCAAATTTCTCCGCTTTTAACATACCCCCAGGGGGTATATATATTATGTATCATTTCCGTATCCATGTCAAGAAAAAAATCCGCCATACTATCATAAGTATAACGGATTTTTTTATTAAATATACTTATCCATCTGGTGGGAAACTTCCAGCACACCGTGCAGAAGCTTCTGGGCATCCACGGAATCCTTATAATTTCGTTCCGTGATTTCTGTGGACTGCTGTGCCGCTGCCGTAACCTCTTCTGTGGTTGCCGAAAGCTGCATAATATTATCCACAATCTGGTTATTTGCCGTGGACAGGTTTTCAATCATGTTGTCGATTTCGGAAATATCGCCAACCAGTTCACCCACATTCCGGTTCATTTCATCAAATTGGTCTGCCACACCGGTAATCATACGGTCCTGCTCGTTACTTACTTCAACGGATTTTTCTACCGCTTCAGCAGTCTGTTCCGCATTTCTGGTAAGTTCCTCTAAGATTGCGGAAATCTGCTCGGTTTCCTTACGGGTACCTTCGGAAAGCTCACGAATCTGATCTGCCACCACAGCAAAGCCACGACCTGCTTCTCCGGCTCTGGCACTTTCAATGGAAGCATTTAATGCCAGTAAATTGGTCTGGGAAGAAATAGACACGATAGTGTTGGTGATATTCTTCACGCTGCTTACATTTTCTCTTAACTGGCGCATTGCCTCTGCCACCTGGGCATTGGTTGCCGCCAGCACATCTGCCTGCTTCTTTAACTCCTGCACCATTTCCATATTGCTGGAATTCAGTTCGTTAGAACGCTCTGCCACACGAACCATATGCTCGGAACGACTCACTGTCTTTTCAATATTCTCCTGAATATTCTGGGTCATAAGAGTCTGGGTCTGGATATTTTCTGCCGTCATATTGGTACTTTCGCTGATATCTGTTACCGAATGTCGAACCACTTCTGCAGATTCCTTTAAATCATCCACAATTATCATGGCATTTTCTGTATCCTTGCGCACCTGCTCTGCAATGCGCAGTACATCATCCACCATTTCTCTCTGCTTGTCTGCCTCTGTCTGTACCCGGTTTAAAGAGTCCTCATTAAACTTCTTACCAACCAATGTGGAATATAATACAATAAACATCATCACCGTAATTACCAGGCAGGCGGTCAAGCGGTCCGGCACATCCTCTGCCGGAAAATCATGCATCACAAAGGCACGCACCAATACAACACCCCAGTTCATTACTGTAATGTACACCGAACCAATCAGCGAAAACTTTACATCATAAAACAGAAGCGTTCCTATGAATGGAATGATTGGCATAAAGCGCATGTAGTCACTTTCATATACTGCCGAAATCATAAACGAAATAATCATCAATTCAATCAGAGCAGCTATTCTGATTTTTGCACTCTGCGGTACTTTTTTGTACATTACAATATTAACCAGATTACTTACCACCATGATACCGACAATCGCCCCAAAATATCCGATACTCCGGTGACCATTCAAATAAGAGCCAAATACAATCGCAGCAGTAATGAAGCAAAAAACAAATACACCAATTACTAAAAAACGGTTAATCTTTTGCGTCTGCGCCCCTCTGTCTGCAAACCGAAACCCCTCAACTCCCATACTACTTCCTCCTTTGTTTCAAATATGTTTATTCCTTGCCGTTCCAGCAATAGGTGCAAAGCTTACACGACGAAATACCAATTGCTTCCACCATGTCATCCAGACGATGGAACTTTAAGGAAGTAAAATTAAGTTCCTTACGGATTTCTTCTACCATTGCCTTATAATTTTCACTGTCCGGATTTGCGTAATCTTCTAATAATTCCTGCGTTACTTCTCCTTCTCTCTTCTGGATAATACGTCTGGTAATTAAATCCAGTTCAGAAGAGGAACGGGAGAAATTTAAATACTTACAGCCGAACAATAACGGAGGACATGCGGTACGGATATGTACTTCTTCTGCACCACTGTCGTATAAAAATTCCGTCGTTTCTCCCAACTGTGTACCACGTACAATAGAATCGTCTATTAAGAGAAGCTTTTTATCCTTAATGAGTTCATGCACCGGAATCAGTTTCATCTTCGCAATTAAGTTTCTCTGTGCCTGATTAGTAGGCATAAAGGAACGCGGCCAGGTTGGTGTATATTTAATGAATGGCCTTTCGTACGGAATGCCCGATTCATTTGCATAACCAATCGCATGCGGTACACCGGAATCCGGCACACCGGCAACGCTGTCCGGCTCTGCATCATCACGCTTTGCCAGCATACGGCCACATTCGTAACGCATCTTTTCTACATTAACCCCTTCATAGGTGGAAGTAGGATAGCCGTAATATACCCAGAGGAAGGAACAAATCTTCATTTCCTCTCCCGGCTCTTTTACCGTTTCCACACTATCCGGTGTCATATAAACAATTTCACCCGGTCCCAGTTCTTTATAATCCTGATACCCTAAATTTAAATAAGCGAAGCTTTCGAAAGAAGCACAAAAAGCATTTTCCTTCTTTCCTATAATAACAGGGGTACGACCCAAACGGTCACGGGAAGCGTAAATTCCTTCCGGTGTCAATACAATAACCGTCATGGAACCTTCTATTTTTTCCTGCACATTGGCAAGTCCCTCTGCAAAAGAAGATTTCTGATTAATAAGGGCTGCGGTAATTTCCGTCGGATTAATACTGCCGCCACTCATTTCCAGGAAGTGGGTATGTCCAAATTCAAAGCAATCCTTTACCAGTTCATCCACATTATTGATTCTGCCCACAGTAGTAACAGCAAAACTGCCAAGATGGGAATGTACCAATAAGGGCTGCGGTTCAAAATCGGAAATACAACCGATGCCTAAATTTCCCTCTAATTCCTCCACATCCCTCTCGAACTTGGTACGGAACGGAGAATTCTGAATATTGTGAATGGAACGGTTAAAACCATTTTCACCATACACAACCATACCGCCACGCTTTGTTCCCAGATGGGAATGATAGTCTGTTCCGAAGAATAAATCCATAACGCAGGATTCCTTTGATGCAACTGCAAAAAAACCACCCATGATGAGCCTCCTGAAATGTGTTTATAAATTTTTACCCCATACTACCATTAATTGTATTACAATCCAAAAAATTCGTCAATCAATTCTTTTCTAATCCTATTTATTATTCTTGCTACTTATTGTTGATACTACTTGATTTTTGTTTGCAGCTATGATATATTATGCATCATGCAGTATAAAAATACATTTAAAAAGGAGAGACTATTATGAAAAAATTAATCGCATTAGCACTTTCCATGGTGCTTGCCATCGGCACTTTCGCCGGATGTGGTTCTACTGACGCAGTTACTGCGAAGGTAATTGAAATTGACTTAACAAGTGAAGAATATGCATTTGGTGTGGATAAAACACAGCCGGAATTATTAGAATCCGTAAATGCATTTATTGCAGAGATTCAGAGTAACGGTAAGTTTGATGAAATCTGTAACAACTATTTTGGTGACGGTACTCCAAATGCTGTTACCTCTGCTGCTTTTGATGAAAGTAAGGACCAGTTGGTAGTTGCTACCAATGCCGCTTTTGAACCATTTGAATACATGCAGGGTGACAGCTACTATGGTATTGATATGGAAATTGCAAAGGCACTTGCTGATCACCTCGGTAAGGAACTTGTTATCCAGAATATGGACTTTGATGCAGTATGCTTATCCGTTGGCCAGCAGAAATGTGACATTGCCATGGCTGGTCTTACCGTAAAGCCGGATCGTGAAGAATACGTTACCTTCTCCACCTCCTACTACAATGCTTCCCAAAGACTCATCATTAAGTCGAATGACACAAACTTCGATACCTGCGAAACTGCTGCTGATGTAGAAGCCATTCTTTCCACAATGGACAAGAATACAAAGATTGGTGTTCAGAATGGTACAACCGGTCAGTTCTATGTAAAAGGTGACGCAGACTGGGATTTCACCGGTTTCCCTGTTACAAGCATCGGCTATAAGAACGGCTCCCTTGCCGTACAGGATTTATTAAACGGCAACCTCAATTATGTTATCATCGACTCCGCTCCTGCGAAATGCATTACAGAAGCAATCAATGCGATGCAGTAGTGCTGCAACAATCAGAAAGAGGACTTCATGGGAGATATTAGCAAAAAATTAACCACCTTTGTTGACGTCTTTGTCAATCAGAATGGTTATGTAAAGGTTTTAGAGGGATTACAAAACACTCTCTTAATTGCAGTGATTGGTCTGCTGATCGGCATCGCCATCGGTACCATCATTGCCATTATCCGAGTTATTCCAAAATACAAGGTACTTCCACGAATTTTAAACGGCATCTGCAGCCTGTACGTAGGTCTGTTCCGTGGTACCCCGATTGTAGTACAGCTTCTGGTCTTCTACTACGTTATGCTGCCTCTGTTGGGGCTGAAAATAAGCAGCGTAAATGTTGCCATTATCGTTTTTGGTTTAAACAGCGGCGCCTACATATCGGAAATCATGCGAAGCGGAATTCTTTCCGTCGACCATGGTCAGATGGAGGCGGGACGCGCCGTAGGACTCGGCTACTGGACTACGATGTTAAGAATCGTGATTCCGCAGGCAATTAAAAACATTCTTCCGACCATGGGAAATGAATTTATTGCCCTGATTAAAGAGACTTCGGTTGTCAGCTTCGTCGGTGCCACTGATTTATATATTGCCTTCAACATGATTGGAAGCAACAGCTATGAATTTATGGTGCCTTACCTTGTAATGGCTCTGATTTATATCGTCCTTGTGCTGCTTATCAGCCTTGGAATCAAACTGATGGAAAGGAGCTTAAGGAAAAGTGATCGACGTCATTAATTTACAGAAAAGTTTTGGTTCCAATAAAGTGTTAAACGGAATCAACATAAAAGTTGAAAAAGGCGATATCATGTGTGTTATCGGTCCATCCGGCTCCGGAAAAAGTACATTTCTTCGCTGCCTGAACTGTATGGAGGACCCTACCGGCGGACAAATCATTTTTAATGGTGTAGACATCGCCGATTTCAAAGTAGATATTAATATTCACCGCAGACACATGGGTATGGTATTCCAGCATTTCAATCTGTTTAACAATAAAACAGTTATGCAAAACATCATGCTGGCACCGGTACTTATCGGTTTGCAGGATTTAAGAAAAGTCAAACGACAAAATTCGATTATTAAGTTGACGAATTTATTCCGCAGTAGTAAAATAAAAAAAGCCCTTGTTCCTATTACCACAAACAAGGCAGAAATCAAGCGGAAGGCAAAAGAAAACGCATTGGTATTGTTAGATCGTATCGGCCTTAAGGACAAAGCAAATGTTTATCCATCCACTCTTTCCGGCGGTCAAAAACAGCGTGTTGCCATTGTACGTGCTCTTGCCATGAATCCGGATGTCATCCTGTTTGACGAACCAACTTCGGCATTAGACCCTGAAATGGTCGGCGAAGTGCTTGATTTAATGAAACAGCTGGCCAAGGAAGGCATGACCATGATTATTGTAACCCATGAAATGGGCTTTGCAAGAGAAGTTGCCAACCGTGTTTTATTTATTGATGATGGCCAGATACTCGAGAGCGCACCTCCGGAAGAATTTTTCGGCAATCCGAAAAACCCGCGTCTGCGCGAATTTTTATCCAAGGTGTTATAAGGGCTTCCTCGTATAGCTCTTATCAACATACAGAACCGCTTTTAAAGCGAAAGGACCTGCACCTTCTCCCCGATAGTGCAGGTCCTTTTACTTTATTTCTTTAACTATTCCATTACATTTCTTCAGATACATCCAGCATATTGGCAGATAAATCGCGAATCTGGGTTGTACTTTCCACAACCTGTGTCACATACTCACGGTATGAATCCGTAACTGTAACAATAGCCTCTACCATTGCCTGGTTTTCTTCTGCATAAAAGCCCATTTCCGATACACGTTCCCGCAAATTTCCAAAAATGGAGTCAATGCCCTTAATATTCTTATTCTGCTCATCAATGCTTTCGTAAAGAGAGTCAAACTGATTTACAAGACCTGCATTACCTTTTTCCAGACCATTTAATGTATCTATGGAGACTTCAATAGCATCTATACTTTCTTTTAATTCTATCGCCGTCTGCTCAATCTGCTCCTGCATACGGTTTACAATCCGTACGACCTGATCAGAACATTTGTTACTATCTACTGCCAGATTCTGTACCTTTGCCGCCACTACTGCAAATCCGGCACCTGCACTTCCTGCCCTTGCCGCCTCAATAGAAGCATTCAACGCAAGCATTTTTGTGCTGGATGCAATACTTGTCAGCTGCTCCGTAACTCCGGCAATATCTTCAATCTGCTGCTGCAAAATTGCAAACACTTTATTTTCTTCTTCAATTTCTTTTCTTACCTTTTGCATCTGGACAGACATAGCATGCATATTTCCACTGTTCTCTTCCATTGCCTCTTCCACTTTTCTGAGGGCAGCATTTAAAGCCTTCACCTGTTCCTCCGTCACCGCCACCTGTTCCATAGCTTCGGTACAGGCATCTCCAACCTCTCTGGTACCCTCTGTAACGGAATCTGAACCCTGCTTCAGTTCCTGAATATTATATTTCAGATTGTCGTTTACTTCCGACATACCAACAATCTGTCCGGCAGACTGGCGATAGTTCTTTTCCAGCTTGTCCCCTACCTGACGGATTGCTGACAGCAAACGCTCTGCCTGCTCCGCTCTGGCATTTCCCAGCTCAATGTATGCCTTGCCACGCTTCACCAGTAAATACATAATACATGCTGCCACTGCAAAACATACCAGGCACATAATATACTGACCGTTCGGGTCTGCCTTGTGTGGATATAACAGCCGAAGGGTAATCAGAAGAATCTCACCTACAATTCCCTGAACAATCGGGTATAACGGCTCCAAATATAAACCACTTAAAGCAATGACAGCCAAAAGCAGTATAAAATCATCACTTAAGAAATCACCACTGTTCATGGAAATCATGAACACTACCAGCATAAGTCCCACACTGATAACCAGCTGCTGCGTTTTTGCCGGCAAATTCATCTTTTTTAAGCCATATAATACGGCCGCAAATACAAGCAGACAAATTCCGATGGCTACAGCGCCCCGCATACTGCCACCTAACAGGTTCTTTAAAAAGAAAATTCCCGCCACACCAAATGTCATAATCAACATGATTTTGTAAATTTTCTCTGGCGATGCCGGCAGCTTTGCATTTTTTGTTTCCATAGCTTCTACCTCGTTTTCTCATTAGATTTAAAATAAAACTCTACACAAGAACTATTTTATCAAAATTTATGAGAAATAGCAATAATTGTTCATAAAAATATACTTTTACATACTGAACAGCCTGTGCAATTTGGATTCTCTAATCGCACAGGCCGCTTATGACACTTTTTATATTGATTTTACTTCGCCGGATATAACTGTTCCACCAGTTCTCCCAATTGCTGTCTGACCTCCTCTTTTCCAATAGAAGATAAAATCAGTTCCGAAAGAAGCAGCGTAAACTGCTTTTTATCACCATAGCCTTTTGACTTAAGCAATCCGGTTACCTTTTCACTAACCTGTCCGACTAAAAACTGATGCCGATGCTCCATGTCCGGCGTTGCCGCCGCTGCCACAGATGGCTGCTGCCACACTGAAATGTAAATGGAGCAAAATTCATCAAACGACTGACAGATACCTAAAATACCTTCCTTCACCGAACCAGCCGTCTGGCACCGCTCCTCCATTTTTTCTACGGCAGCATTCCAGTCCTCCAGCATGATGTTTGCAATCAGATAATCCTTATTTACAAAATAATTGTAAATGGTTCCTGTTGCAATTCCGCTTTCTTTTGCAACTTCCCGGAGCGACAAATGCTGATACCCTTTTTCAAACAACCTGCGTTTCGCATTTTCCAGAATCTTTTCTCTGGCTCCTTCAATAATCTTTGGCATAGATGCACTTCCTTTTCCCCTTTTTTGTGAACATGTTCACAAAAACAATTATAGCTTCTCTTTTGACATTAATCAAGCCTTAAAGGGCTTGTATATTTCGGTTTTGGCTGAAACAAAACTTCTAACTCCATTTTCACAGATACTTCCGCAATTCGCTTTCCAGCTTTGCCTCAATATCAATCAGACGCTTACAAATAGCCGTGGATTCCTGGTCGGCATCCTTATACTGGTTCAAATAGCGGTACAGGGACTTGATGCCCATGTCACAGCCGTCGGTGAGTAAGTCTGCCACTGTAGCATCACTTTCATCCATGCTCATTTTCACATTGGTCTTCATCCAGGACATGCCTTTTGCCATTAAGTTTGGCTCCTTTTCTTCTGCATTGTGCTGCTCCAGCAGACGTTCAATGTCTTCTTCCAGCTTTTCATGATGCGCTTTGCTTTCTTCCAGAAGCTTCTTTAACTTTTCATCCTGTACCTTCTCTAACACTTCATCAATGGAAGTTACCCCCATTTTGGTACCTGCATCACATTCTCTCAACAATTTAATTGTATCCGGACTTGCCATAGTGAATCCTCCTTTATTGCTTTTCATTTATTTTCCATAGTATGTCTGCTTCTTTTGAAAACTATACAAAAAACGGGGCTACCGGAACATATTATTTTCCGATAACCCCGCCTTTATCATTTTTTCTCAGGTATTACAAAAATAAAAATCAAAGAACTGAGAAGAAGCATAAATGGGTAAAACAAATTTGGAATTACGTCAAAAGCACTGACAGTACAGCCCAGCTCCGTTGCCACGGACACTGCCACCAGCATCTGGGCACCATACGGAATCACCCCTTGAAAAATACAGGAGAAGGTATCCAGAATAGAGGCTGCCTTCCTTGGAGAAATATCATAGGTCTGACTCATTTCCTTTGCAATCGGGTTTGCCATCACAATCGCCACGGTATTATTGGCTGTGGCAATGTCCATGGCACCAACCAGAAGACCCATGCCAAGCTTTCCTCCCTTTTGCCCTTTAAATACTTTTTTAATTAGCTGTAACAGGGCTTCAAAGCCACCATACTCGTTAATCAGGGCACAAATGGCAGAAACTAAAATTGCCACCATGGAGGTTTCAAACATGCCATCGACACCGGAACCCATGCCGGACAACAGTTCTGCTGCCGGTGTTGCTCCCGTGGCCAGCATAATCACAGAACCACTGACAATACCGATAATCAAAACCACAAAAACATTGATTCCCGCAATACCGCCAAGCAGTACCAGCAGGTAAGGAACAATCTGTATCAGGTTATAGTCCCCTATCACCGGTTCACCCACATCAGCGCGTACCGTAAGTACCGCAAGGATAATAAGACTTGCCAGTGCCGCCGGAAGGGCAATTCCGAAATTTTCTTTAAACTTATCCTTCATAGCACAGCCCTGACCGTTACACGCCGCTATAGTCGTATCAGAAATAAAGGATAAATTATCTCCGAACATGGCACCGCCTACTACCGAACCAATGCAGATAGCCGCCCCAAAGCCGGAGCTCTGAGAGAGTGCCACGGCAATCGGCACCAGTAACGTAATGGTTCCTACGGAAGTACCCATAGCCAGTGAAACAAAGGCACTTACCACAAACAGCACCAACACGGAAAACTGTGCAGGAATGAAGGACAATACAAAGTATGCCACACTTTCTGCACTACTTCTTCCTACCACACCGACGAACATGCCGGCCAGCAGAAAAATCAGCACCATGGTAATGATATTTTTATCACCCACGCCCTTTGCCATCACTTCCAGCTTTTCTTCAAATTTCAATGCCGGATTTTGCAGACACGCTACCAAAAGGGCAATCACAAAAATCACAACAATAGGAATATTATAAAATCCCATGGAAACATCCAGTACATATTCAAATATAATTCCAAGTCCCAAGTAAAGCACTAAAAACACACCAATCGGGAGCAGTGCTTTCCCATTTGCTTTTTTCATAAAAATTCAACCGTCCGTTCTATCTCTTATCTTTTTTCTTTCTGGCAAAGACCAGAACAATAATAACTAAAGTAAGAATACTTACACCGGAAACAAACACAATCGGCGAGGCAACAAAATAGCCGGAGCCTTCTTTCTCTGTATCAACTGCGTCAGCCTGCACATCCGCTTTGCTTTCTTCCGTATTTTCATTCTCCGTTGCTACGGATTCTCCGGTACTCTTTACTACGACGATATAGTCAATAGCCGCTACTTCCCCGGTATATAGATTATCTTCTGCAATCATGGTAAATTCCTGCAGCGCACCATCTATATGAGTGTAAAACCGGAATTCGCCCGCTGCTGCAAGAAGTGCCTGTGTCATCGGCAGCGTAAGAGTATAGTTTGTGGTCGGTGTCCCCTTATTCTCCATCTTGTACACCACCATGGTATCTTCACTGCCACACTGCAGTTCATCCAGAAACATTCCATAAATGCCATCATCTGCGGTTAGTTCCGTTACTTCCAGAACGGGCGCAGAAGAATTTTTTCCTCCGCTATAGACAGCTGTCGCATAAATACCGGTAGCAGCATCTACCACCGTCAGCGTACCTTTTTTGGCAACGTCTCCCTTGATGGCATTACCCAGTGTAGATAAATCACAGCCATAGGTACTCACCCTGGCATCCACACCGTCTACCTGATTTACCACTCCCACGGAACGGTACGCCAAAATTTTCGCCAGATTCGGGATTCCCTTTTTTGCACCGCCCGGCTGGCGGATGCCATTCATGTAATACACATTTTCTGCCAGTTTCCCGGATGCCGCCGCAATCACATCATCCTGCATTTTTTCCACGAAGGAGTAAAAGTATCCCGGTTCGTAGGTCTTTCCGGTGGAAGCAACCGTTCCGCCCAGAGCTACCACCCGGGAGCATTCCTTCATGTAGCCATGATACTGTTCCATCAGGGCATCATTCTGATAAATAATATAAAACAAAGGAAACTGCCGGTACATTTCCTCCGACTGCTGCTCTAATTCATTCATTCGCCAGTAGTCCATGCGGTACATCACGTCTAACGGATAATTTGCTGTATTTTCCGCTGTACTCGGGAAAAAGCAACCAAAGCTCAAGTCATAGTCCCACGGTACTAACAATGCCTTACCTGCCCGGTCAATGTACAAGCCAAAGTTTTTCTGTCCATCAAACATATTATCCATCTGACACAGCCAGCTATGTACTGCAAAATACTTTACTACTTCATCGGTGTCCAGCACCTGATTTACCAGCTGC
The DNA here is from genome assembly GCA_045531895.1 of Lachnospiraceae bacterium. Taxonomy (GTDB): domain Bacteria; phylum Bacillota; class Clostridia; order Lachnospirales; family Lachnospiraceae; genus SIG299. The sequence continues at coordinate 30,431 of JAZSEW010000125.1, read as the reverse complement.
AAATATTGCTCGCTGTTTACGTCAATGACAGCTCCGTTAAAATCCATGCCATTGCTTAACAGATTAATCCGGCGTACCCATTCTGTGACTGTAGGAAGCATATCCTCTACATCCTTTAAGGTATCTTCATCATTTTCCCACAACGGAGAAGCATCCGCATCAATCTCTTCCTGCAAAAATTTTGTTCCCTCCGGTTTACAAAGGTAACTGGAAAGCTCGTCCTTGTCCACACCGTAATACTGCTCTAAAATGGAGTGGTCCATTGCCTCTATCATAGCATACACGCCGTAATACTCACCGTTGATATAAAGCTTTGCAATACCATACTGCGGAGTTGGCAGCCCCATTTCGTCTAAAAGCTTCAGAGCAAAGAACTCTTTCATCATAGTTTTGTCAAAGAAAAAGTTATTAAAGCTGATTTTGTCACAGCCAAAGAAATTCTGCTTGGCACCGTAGTCCTTCTTTTTTATGTATTTTCCAAAATTCACGGTAAAGGAAAAGCGGTCACTGCCTTCGTTCTCCGTTACGGAATGTTCCAGGGTATAGCTCCCTTTGGTGCGAAGCCCCGGATAGCCCAAGGTCACATCACCAATGGTCACACCGGTTGCCATGACGTAAGGCTCATCAATCGCATTTTGCAACAGATAATTTAAGTTATTTTCCTCTATTTCAATATGAACCGTCTGGATTTCATCCTTTAAGAAATAGGTATTGTATCCACCATCCTTTGCGTCTCCCTGCGTTGCTTTATTAAGCACATAGTCAGCAGGAGGCGTGTTATTTATCATATCCTCCGTAATCCATTCCGCAGCAGTTCCATGGGTAATTTTTCGTTCCTCCGGCACCTCTGTAATTTGATCCTGTAGTTCTTCTGCATACATTGTTGTCGAAGGGCCTGTCCCAAGTACAACCGCAATGCAAGCAGCAGTGGCAAGCATTTTATTAAATCTTGATTTATTTATTTTCATTCTTCTCCCGTTCCTTCCTCACCATATAGTAGTCAACAGGTCTTCCTTCTCTCTGCAATACTGCTCTGATATAATCCTGTACATCCGTAAGCTTCCTTGGAAATTCCATACCTCCATACAACAGTTTTGTACTGTGAATATCAGAGCCTCCCGTATATGGCAGCTGATACTGATTTGCATATTGCAAAGCTTTTTGGTCATAATAAGACCGGCCGTCCTCATCCACAGCTCTGCCATAATGGGAAGCATTACTTACTTCTACACCATCTACCGACCTTGGATATAACTTAATTTCCGGAATATACGAAGCCTCCCGGTAAGGATGTGCCTGTATCACCATGCCGCCTGCCTCGTGCACAAGGGCATACTGTTCTTCCACTGTAACTTCCCGAAGCTCCGGATGTTTTTTCAACCATTCCTTGTCAAGACCATAAATCAAAAAATCCATTCCCTGATGAGACTCTTCCCAACCAAAAAACACCTGCAGACCAACCTTATCTCCTGCAGCCTTAGCATTTTCGTAGCCTTTGCAATAGGCTTCTACCCAGTCCTCCCAGGAGCAGTTCCGGTCCACCGCCGTATTGCCGCGATAGAAATGATCCGTCACTATAATTCCTGTATAGCCGGCTTCTTTGTACACATATACCAGCTCCTCTGCCGCACTTCGGGAACAGGCACTCCCCTCCGTTGTATGAAGATGTGTTTCATATAAATATGGAAATTGCATAATATACCTTCTTTATTTTACATAATTTTTATATGCCTTTAATTTTGCTTCCACATATTCAGTAAAGGAAGCATTCCCTTTGTCACCGGTAAGTCCGTGGGATTTGTTTAAGTCCATGGTAAAGCTGTGACGTTTTGCATTATCATACACTGCATCCGGTTTTGTCACATCTCCATAATGCGCATGAACTGTCTCATAAATTTTACTAAAGTACTCTGTGGTCAGCCACTTGGAGGAAGCCACCTGTGCAAGCACCGTCTCAAACTCTTCCGTGTAATATCCTCCCTCATTTACCGTATGTATATACAACGGATTTTCCTGCGGAATACCCATACTCTCTGCCCTGGTACTAAAAGGATTTACATCCGTCATGGCATTGCCTAAAGGATTCCAGTCCTTTGTAAGACCAAATACCCGGTCCACATCATACGGAATAAACACTGCCTTACCGGAGCTCTCTAAAAAATAGATGTAATAATTATTGTAATCATTGCGGATATCATCCGGATTTCCGGTAAAATAAGTAATCGCCTCAAACAGCAGAAAGTTAGCCACATCTACCACTCCGGCAATTTCTTCCTTCGTAACACCTTCCTTGTTTAATATGGCCAATAGGTTATTTATCCGTTCATGTTTCGACTTTTTCTTATTTGTTTTTAAATCATAATTAAAGAATTCTCCATTTTCCTCATCTTCCACTCCAACGCTGCATGCCAATGTCAGGTTTGCACCGACTCCTGCCCAGTTACACTTGTATAAATCACCGCCCCGGTCTGTCATTGCCACATATTTATCGATAAAAACATCATCTACAGGTTCACAAACAGTGAACACTCCCTGATACCTTCCTGCCACATTCATGGTTGTCAGATTAATGTGTGGTGCCAGAACTCCAAAATCACGGTACATCTCGTATGCATAATACTCTCTGATATAGGTACTGTCATCATTTTTATTCCATCGAAATTCCAACTTATCAAGGGTTGCGAAGGTACGCTCACCAAAGTCCACTTTAAAATGAATCAGATTGTACTGTCCTGCTGCAGAATCATAAAAATCCGTACGGGAAGTATTTCCCTTCATACGAATACCGACATTATCAATTACATAAGTCACACTGTCCCGTTCTGTAGTAATGGTAAGCTTCAAATCTGCTTCCCTGTATAAAGGAGACTTAGAACCCATCTTATTATAATCTTCATAATCCTGCTGAAGCTGCTGCATCACTTCTTCCGTAACGTCCAGCTCCACCTCTATTTTATTATTGATATCAAAAAGCTGCCGGTAGATGGATTCCTCATTATATGGCAAAGTGTCGGAGTCAACATTGCAGATTCTGACCGTCTGAGTAACCTTCGCTAAGCTTTCAATTATTTCCGGATTTGTGTCAGGAATCATTTCCGTCATATTTTCTTTTTCTGTCTCCTTATAACACCCGGAAATTATAACAGTCACAAGAAATATTATTAAATTCAGTTTTAATTTTCTATTCTTCATCCGTATAATTAATTTCTCCTCTTCAATTGTACCACCGTCTCTATATGAAAGCTGTGAGCAAATTGCTCAACCGGACAAATTCTTTTCACTTGATATTCTCTTTCTTCCAGATATTTCACATCCCTTGCCAGTGTTGCGGGATCACAGGATACATACACAATCCGTTTTGGTTCCATCGCAATCACCGTATCTAACAGGCTTTCTTCGCAGCCCTTCCGAGGCGGATCCACGCAAATAACATCTGCCTTCATGGTGCCGCCGGATTCTTTATACTTTGCCGGCATTACCTCTTCAGCAGCACCGACAAAGAACTCTGCATTTGTCAAATTATTAATTTTAGAATTAACTTTTGCATCTTCGATTGCTTGTGGAATAATTTCTACACCATAAACCCGTTTTGCTTTTTGCGCCAAAAACAGCGAAATAGTACCAATGCCGCAGTATAAATCCCAGACAATTTCATTACCGGTCAGTTCCGCATATTCCAACGCCTTTTCATACAGTTTCACTGTCTGCTTTGGGTTCACCTGATAAAAGGACAGAGGTGAAATCCGGTACTTAATTTCACCAATATAATCGGTAATATAATTTTCTCCAAATACACTGATAATCTCCTGTCCCAAAATCACATTCGTTTTTGCGGTATTTACATTTAAACAAAAGCTTTTTAATTCATATCCGCCCTTACCGTTAAAATCTCTAAATTCCCTTATTACAGAGGTAAGACGTTCTGCCAGCTCCTCCGCAAACGGAAACTTTTTACCATTGATAATCAGACATACCACTACTTCTTTTGTGGTGAATCCAACCCGGGTCAACACATGGCGCAGCAATCCTTTTCCGGATTCTTCGTCATAGGCAGAAATCTTCTTTTCTTCCATAAATGCCTTTATCACCGGCAAAACCACCGCATTAACAGGCTCCTGGATGGCACAGTCCGTACAGTCAATAATGTTATGACTGTGTCCGGCATAAAAGCCCATCACCGGCTGTCCTTCTTTATTCACGCCAACCGGATATTGAGCCTTATTTCTATAATAATATGGTTCTTCCATGCCAACAATTGGTTCCATCATCTGTTCCAGCTCGTCCATCGGAATTCCGCCGATACGGCTCAGACAATTTTTTACCTTATCTGACTTATACTCCAACTGACGTTCATATGAAATATGCTGCAGCTGGCATCCGCCACATTTTCCAGCTACCGGACACTTTGGTGCAACACGGTCCGGAGATGGCATCACCAGTTCTTCTACCTTAGCATAACCATAGGTTTTCTTTGCCTTTAACACTTTTACTTTTGCCACATCACCCGGAACTGCTCCCTTGACAAAGAGGGTATAGCCCTCGTACTTGCCAATACCCTCTCCATCATTACCGATATCTTCTATTGTAATCGTCACTATCTGATTTTTTGTCATGCTATTTCTCCTTGCTTTTCCAACCTTACTGGTTGTATCCTTTTTCTACAGGACCTTTTATTTCTTAAATCTTGTTTTAACTTTCGCTTGTTTTCCGCACGTTAGACTCGAACAGTTTCTGGAATCCAAGCCAACCTTTTTCCTCCGTCCCGGCAAACAATTCTGTCATAGTTTCTAATTTTGCATCCAGATTATCTGCCATGCTAAGTGCCAGTGCTTCCACCAGTGCCGGCTTTTTCGGAGAACCAAATTCCAATTCTCCATGATGGGATAAAACACAATGAATTAATTCGTGTTTTAACTTTTCCGGAAATCCAGGTATTTCTGAAGCCATTTTCCCTATCATTTCAGCCCCAATATAGATATGTCCAAGCAATTGTCCCGCATCCGTATAGTCATTTTCCGGAAACGTAGAAAGTTCCCAGACCTTACCTACGTCATGAAACATAGCAGCAGTCAATAATAAATCACGATTTATTATCGGATAGTTTTTAGAAATATAATCACACATTCTTGTCACACTGACCGTATGTTCCAACAAGCCTCCGATAAAACCATGATGTACCGCTTTTGCCGCAGAATGATTGGCAAAAGTTTTTGCTGCTTCTTTATCCTCTATAAAATAATTAGAGGCCAATGTCCTGAGATATTCGTTCTTCATACTCTTAATATAGCAGGTCAGCTCCTGATACAACTCTTTCACATCCTTATTGGTGCAAGGCATATATTCCTTTGGGTCAAACTCTCCTTCATGGCATTTATGTACCCGGCGGATATTCATTTGCAAAGAATTTTGAAAGCTTACAATTTGCGCATCTACCCGGATGTAATCCATACTTTCGAAATGGTCAATTCCCGGACCGAGGTCCCATACTTTCCCATCCAAAGTTCCGCTCTTATCCTGTAAAACCAACGAATAATAGTTTTTTCCTGCCTTTGTCTGCAGTGCCTGTTTGCTCTTGCACAGATAAGTTTCCGAAAGCATATCGCCTTCCCTTAAATCCTTTAAATATCTCATATTACTCCTTTCAAGCTAAATCCACAATTATTTTTTCCCCACCAATGCCACTTCCACAGTCATTTCTCTCAGTCCGTCTTCTGCTTTTCGCAACAGTTTCACCTGCACAATTTCCCGCGTACCACATTCCAGAATCACATCAGAAAACGCCCGGATTCCATCCACCGGCTCATTTCCTACTGCCAACAGGATATCACCGGCCTTAATACCGGCGCTTAATGCCGGAGAGGCATTTTCCACCTCGCTCACATACAATCCCGCATCCAGTTCATACTCTTCCGACAGATACTTTGGTAAATCCTGTCCCTTGATACCAAAATAAGACCGTTCTGCATTGTTTAATAATTTCACAATTACTCCCCGGATGGAATCCAACGATATTGCCGAAAAAATACCATCTTCCGGGTTATTTTTATGGATATGGGTGATCATTCCGAGAATCTTACCCTCCAGATTTACCACAAATCCGTAGCCATTGCTGTATTCCGCGATGTCAGTTGTAAAATATGCTACTTCACCATCTGTTACTGACACCGTACTGCCAAGACTCGTAATCATACCAAATTCCATGGAACCCTCATAACCGTTCGGTGCCCCCAGTGCAATTACCGGTGTGCCTACAATGATATCCTCTTCCTCCGCCGGAAGTCCAAGCTGCACCTCTTTCAGCAATTCTTCGGGAATCTCTGCCAAGGGAACCGCAATGACAGCCAGCCCGTAATCTTTATCCATGGAATAAATTCTTCCTTCCACCACTGCATCATCAAAAGACACTTCAATAAAGGTGGCGCCGGAAAACTGTTCCGTTCCCACTAAAATCAGCAGGTCTACTCCATCATTTCCAAGCACCAGTCCGGTAGTACGGGTACGCTTTTCATATATCTCCTGGAACCAGTCTACCCCCTGCTCAATTGCTTCTACGGTTACAAAAGAATCGGAAACCTCCTCCGCCACATTACGAACGGACTCATACAATCGCAAATAGCTCTGTTCTTCCGGCGCTACGGCAGGATTTTTATTTTCCTGTTTTTCCGGTTGCTGCGTTGGCTCTACCGCAGATGAAATCTCCGGTATTTCCGTAATCTGTCCCGCCTGCGTTGGTTCCGGGGTCATCTCCGGTCTCTTCGTTGGCACAGGACTCGGTGTATTTTCCGGCCCCTGTTTTGGTGTCGGAGTCATTGTCGCTCTGGGCTGCAGCTCCGCCTGCTTTGGCAAATCTACCTCCTGCCGTCCCTTTTCGATTCCAAACCATTCTCTTAAGTAATCTCCGGACAGTAAAAAAAACGCCTGGGAAACCACTCCAAAAACTGCTGCCAGAAAAACAACAAATGCCGTCGTTCCCAGCCTTTTTAACCACTTGTTTCTTCTCTTTGGAACAATTTTTTCATTGATAAACGTATAGTCCTCCGACTGTTTTTCTTTCAGTTCTTCTGTCATACACACCTCTCCATAGGTATCTCGCCCGGTTTACTCCTCCCGTGGCAGAGAAAAAATGAATTCTGTTCCGACACCTTCTGTGCTGACTACCGAGATGTTTTCCTCATGTGCCGTAATAATCTCTTTTACAATAGATAACCCAAGACCGGTTCCCTTTTTATCCTTACCTCTGGAAGTATCTGTCTTGTAAAACCGCTCCCATATTTTACTCTGGCTTTCCTTAGGAATACCGATTCCATTGTCCTTCACCCCAATCATCACCTTATTGCCCTTCTCTTCTGTCGTAATTCGGATGCTAGACTCCTGATTGCTGAATTTTACTGCATTGTCAATTAAATTATATAACACCTGCTGTATTTTATCCATATCAGCTTTCACAAACTGTTCCTTCTGTGAAAATACCAGATTTAATACCAGCTTCTTTTTCTTTAACGTTCCTTCAAAGGACAATGCAATCAGTTTAATCATCTGATTGATGTCAAACTCTGTCTTGTGAAGAATAATTCCATTGTCATCAAAGCTGTTTAGTTCCAGCAGATTGGAGGTCAGCTTCGTCAGACGCTCCGTCTCAAAAATAACAATATCCAGATACTTTTCCTGTAATTTCGGAGGAATTGTACCATCCTTAATTGCCTCTATGTACCCTTTTATAGAGGTCAATGGTGACCGGAAATCATGAGATACATTAGATACAAACTTCCGCTGGGCATCATCCGCATTTTTCAGCTTGTCACCCATATACTGAATGGTATTTCCCAACTCCCGATACTCATTGGAGGCATTCATCTCCAAAGGTTCTTTAAAGTTTCCTCTTGAAAATTTCTGTGCTGCCTCCGTCATACGTTTTACCGGAACTGCAGTCATACGATATATCACACCAAAAACAAGCAACAACACCGGCAAGAAAATCAGATAAGCAATATTGACAAAATCCAGATAATAAATCCCCTCTGTCTCAATTTCACTCATCGTTACCGACAACACCAAATATCCTTTATTTGCATAGTTATGTATGACCGGAATCGTGACGCAAAGCACCGGCTCTGTCATAATCCCCTTGATATACACACTTTCCTGAAATGTTGTTTCCAAAAAATCCGCATTTGACTCTGTCAGAAAGAAACCAACACCCCGCCTTCCGGAATCCATAATAATCTGCCCATCATTGTCCACCAACCAGATACGGGCATCTGTCATATCACTCCAAAGCTCAAACTGGGGCTGCAAGTCCTGATAGTTCGCATCTCGTTTATAATAATTCATCAGATAATTGGACACATAAAATGTACCATCCTGATATAATTCCTCTTTTGTTCTGGCAAGCATTTTTTCCTGCATCAAATCAAGACCTATCGTGTTCAATATAATAAACAACGACAGAGAAACTCCAACCAGCAGGGCAAGCAGCTTCCAAAGCAGTGAAACGTGTTTCATCGACCCTTCACCTCAAATTTGTAGCCAATCCCCCATACCGTTGCAATACTCCAGTTTTCACGATCCTTGATTTTTTCTCGAAGCCGCTTTACATGAACATCTACGGTTCTGGTGTCCCCCACATATTCATAACCCCAGATATGATCCAGTAACTGCTCTCTTGTAAATACCTGATTTGGATGAGATGCCAGAAAATATAACAGCTCCAATTCCTTTGGCGGCATTTCTACCGCACGCCCCAGATAAGTTACTGCATAATTTGTCATGTTTACCAACAGCCCCGGATATTCCACATAATCACCGGTCTGTGCATTTGGTGCCATCGAGCCGGCTCCTCCCGCCAATGCATCCTCCTTTGCCGGCTGAAACCGCCGCAGCACTGCCTTAACGCGGGCTACCAGTTCCTTGGAATCAAACGGTTTCATCATGTAATCGTCTGCACCAAGTTCCAACCCCAGTACTTTATCAAACACTTCACCCTTGGCAGACAGCATGATAATTGGCACAGAGGAGGTTTTTCTGACAGTACGGCAAACCTCATAGCCATCCATACCCGGAAGCATTAAATCCAGTAAAATCAGGTTAGGCTGAAATTCCTCAAATGCCCGCAGTGCTTCTTCTCCGTCCTCTACCATGCATGTTTCAAAACACTCCTTAGTCAGATACAGGGAAATCAGTTCTGCTATATTCGTATCATCATCTACAATGAGAATTTTCTGCTTGGTTGCCATAACTATCTCCTCCCGAGTTCTACTTTTTTATATCCGCAATGAAAATTGTATAAAACAAGGACATATTTACGGCACAAGCAAAAATGTCCACTTTACTTAAACTCAACAATGGTTACCCCCTGGTCGCCTTCACCAAAGGCACCAAGTCTATAGCTCTTAACGTATTTGGTTCTCTTCAAATGAGCATGTACTGCATCCTTCAGCGCGCCTGTACCACGTCCATGAATAATGGTTACCTGGCTTAAATGAGACAGATACGCATCATCCAGATACTTATCAAGCTCCGGCAGTGCTTCATCCACACGCATACCGATTAAGTTTAAATCGGTACGGATGGTCATAGCCTTGCTCATTTTTATCTTGCCGCTCTGTGTGTTCTTCTTTTCCGGTTCTTCTTTCTTTTCTCTGCCAATCCACTGAATGTCCTTTATGTTTACCTGAGTCTGCATCACACCCATCTGAACACTTAAATCACCCTTGGCATTTGGAAGAGTAATCACCTTGCCTTCCAGATTAAAGCTCAGCACCATAACGGTATCACCCACCTGAAGTTCCTTGCTTTCCGCAGGATTCCGGTTCATCTTTTTACGTACCGACAGCTTTTTATCCTTTTCACCAAGCTGTTCTCTGAGAGCGGAACGTTCCAGCTCCATCTCCCGGTTATTGCCGGACATGCCCCACTTATTAAACTTCTTGATAGTTTCGTCCGCATAATCCTTCGCCTTTTGGAGAATATCTCTGGCTTCTTCGTTGGCTTCTCTGAGGATACGTTCCTTGGCATTATCCAGACGGTCATATTTCTCTGCAAGACGTTTCTTCAATGTTTCGATTTCAGCCTTGTACTCGTCAATCTGACGCTTTTCAGCCTCCATTGCCAGACGCTTTTCTTCCAGACCGGAAATGACATCCTCAAAGCTCTGGTCATTACTGCCGATATATTCCCTTGCTTCCTCAATAATATCGTCGGAAAGTCCCAACTTGGAGGAAATGGCGAACGCATTACTCTTACCCGGAATACCAATCAATAAACGATAGGTCGGACGAAGTGTTTCCACACTGAATTCACAGCAGGCATTGGAAACCCCCGGTGTAGACAACGCATATATTTTTAATTCACTATAGTGTGTAGTTGCCACGGTTCTGGTTCCACGGCGGTGCAAATTCGACAAAATTGCCATAGCAAGAGCCGCACCCTCGGTTGGGTCGGTTCCGGCACCAAGCTCGTCAAACAGGCATAAAGAATGCTCGTCCGCCTGCTGTAAAATGCGTACCGTATTTGTCATATGGGAAGAGAAGGTAGAAAGGCTCTGCTCAATGCTCTGCTCATCACCAATATCCGCAAATACCTCTTTAAACATGGAAAGCTCCGAACCATCAAAAGCCGGAATATGCAGACCAGCCTGCCCCATTAAGGTAAAGAGGCCCACAGTTTTTAAGGTAACGGTTTTACCACCTGTATTCGGGCCGGTAATTACAAGTAAATCAAATTCATCTCCAAGATAAATATCAATCGGTACTACCACCTTGCTGTCGATAAGCGGATGACGTCCCTTCTTGATATTGATATACCCTCTGTCATTAAATACAGGCTCGGAAGCCTTCATTGCCTTCGCTAACGATGCTCTGGCAAAAATAAAATCCAGTTCGATTAACGTATCAATATTATACTTTAGATCTTCCGTATGCACTGCTGCCTGGGCACTTAAGTCCGCCAGAATCTTTTCAATTTCTTTTGCTTCCTTAAGCATCAGCTCGCTCAGTTCATTATTTAACTTAACAACCGCTGCCGGCTCCATAAATACAGTAGAGCCCTTGGCAGACTGATCATGAATCAGACCGTTAAACTGACCCTTGTACTCCTGTTTTACCGGCAGACAATAACGGCCGTTCCGCATGGTAACCAGACTATCCTGCAGCATGCCCTTTGTTTCCTGGGAGCTGACAATACTGCTTAACTGGTCACGGATTTTGTCTCCGGTAACCTTCATGGCACGGCGCACACTCTTAAGACCCGGACTTGCATCATCCGCAATCTCCTCTTCCGATAAAATGCAGCGCATAATCTCATTATTTAACACGGACAGAGGCTCCAGCATGGCAAAACGCTCGGAAAGAGAGTCCTCCGGCTGTTCCTCTGTCACCTTACCACCATAGTTTTTTACACGCAGGGTTGCGGTAAGTACAGAACTGAGCTTAAGAAGCTCGCCTGCAAGCAAAGAAGACCCAACCTCCAACAGCTTGATGGCACCTCGGATATCCGGCACACCGTTAAAGGAAAGGCTTCCCTTCTGATAGATGCGAAGCAAGGCATCTCTGGTTTCCTGCTGCATCGTTTTAATTATTTCCAAATCAGTTTGCGGAACTAATTTACCACAAAGAGACCGGCCCATTTCAGAACCGGCATATTTTTTTAGCTGTTCAATGATTTTATCATATTCCAACGTTTTTAATGCTCGTTCATTCATACTATATATTTCCTTCTTAATCAACAACCCTTTCCATAGAGAAAGGGTTCAGACATAATGCACAAATTATTTTGCCTCGTCCCATGTATGACGATGCAGCTGTCCTTTCATATTCATTCCTTCAAAGTTATTCTGACGAAGTGCCTCGTACAGCATAATTGCCACGGAATTTCCAAGGTTTAAAGACCGGATATCTCCAATCATCGGAATCCGGACAGAGGTTTCCGGATATTTCAATAAAATCTCCTCCGGAATACCTGCACTTTCCTTACCGAACATAATATAATCGTCCGGACCGTACGCCACATGAGTATAGGCTTTTCCCGCCTTTGTTGTTGCCATATAAATCCTGGCACCCTGATTTTTCTCAAGGAACTCTTCAAAGTTTTTATATACTGCAAGGTCTAAATCCTTCCAGTAATCCATTCCGGCGCGGCGAACTGCCTTGTCACTGATATCAAAGCCAAGCGGCTCAATCAGATGAAGCTTTGTGCCGGTTGCCACGCAGGTACGCCCGATATTTCCTGTATTTGCCGGAATTTCCGGCTCCAGTAAAACAATATTCATACTAATCTCTCTTATTTTCTTTCTGTTTTTCTTGCATTTTCGTACTCGTCCAACCGGTTAGGTTCCAGAAATCTGGTTTCCTCTTCGTTCATCAGAATACGGTCATTACCTTCCTTGATTCTGCCAATCACAGCAGCCGGAATCCCCCGTTCTTTCAAAGCTTTGATTACCGTTGCACTGTCATGAGTCAAAAACAGCAAAGCGCCATCACCCTTTAACTGATATGGATTCACATCAAAATATTCGCAAATTTCCACGGTTTCCTGACAAATCGGAATCTTCTTTAAGTCAAGCTCCACACCGGCAGACAAATATTCACAAAGCTCCCAGACCGCGCCAAACACACCACCCTCTGCCACATCGTGCATATGGCGGATGCCAAGCTCTTTCAGTACTTTTACTTCCGGAAGTACTGAAAATTCTGCTTCTTTTGCCACTGCCTTGTCAATAAAAGCATACGTATAACGCTCATGTAAGTTTTCTCTGTAGTGCTTCGCAAGCAATGCTGCTCCCGCAAGTCCTGCTGACTTTGTCATCACAAGCTCACTGCCGTATGCGGTTTCCTCCAACGTCATTATTGCCGGGACTGAGCCTATGGCAGTTGCAGAAATTACACGCTCACTCACAAAAGAGCTCACCTGAGTGTGTCCGTTTGCAAGAGTAGCATTTGCCTCTTTACATGCACCGGTAATTTCTGTCATAGTTGCTTTTAGTTCTGTCTCCTCCATAGTTTCCGGCAGGACCAGCTGCACCGTTACTGCCGTCGGCATACCTCCCGCAGCCGCAAGAGAATTGCACACCCTATGCACCGCCAACGCTGCCATTCCTTCCTCGGCACCTGCCAGAGAAGTACTTGCCGCCGCCATTGCGCCGGTCATTTCTTCCTGCACAAACAAACCGGCATCACTTCCGACTCCGGCTTTTGAAACCAGCTGCTGTTTTTCCTGTTTATTAACTGTTTTTATAACAGACCGTTTCAATACGGCCTCCGATATTTTTCCTGATTTCATGTCAAGCCTCCCATTGTTGACTTTTTCCGCCTCTGCGCTTATACTAAAGAATATATGCGAGCATCGGAAGAATCATGGAGAACACAAGGATAATTACAATTACACTTGCAAACAACTGTCTTTTTTTTCTGTTCATATATATGCTCCTTTCGCAACCACCGGCATCTGTCTCCGGCGGCTCTCTAAAATAACTATGGAAACGAGGTTATACCAATGATACCTACTTTTTTTATCATAACCCTTCTTCTGGTGCTATGGGTCCACTACCAGAAATCCCGTACTGACCGTTCTGCCAAGCAACAAAGTGAAGCCTTCTGGGAAAAGGAACGTCAAGCAAACATTACCAGAAAAAAGGATATCTCCAATTTAGATTATATCACAGTTCCCATCAATAGTCTTCCTTTTCCTGAAACAAATCAGGAAGAAATTTCGGACATCCAAAAACATATTATTAATCTGGCTTCCGGAAAGATTGTTAACTTCACCGGTATCAGCAACACTGATTTAAAACTTCAGTACGGTGCACCAAACATCAATATTCTGATGGAATACGACAAAAACTATCTCGAACTGGTTCGCAGTCTGTACCGCTACGGAAAACAGCTCTACGACCTGAATCTTAAGGAAGAATCAGCTGCCATTTTGGAATATGCCCTGTCCATCAAAACCGACGTTAGTGCTAATTATACCTTACTTGCCACAATTTATAAAGAAAAAAATGAAACCGATCGTATAAATTATGTGATTTCCTGTGCGGAAGAGCTTTCTTCCATGACAAAAAAGGCGTTGCTTTCCGGTTTAGTGGCTATACGGGACTCTTCCATAAGCCAGTAGCAGTTTGTCAATCAGCCGGGAAGCTTCACTTTTAGATAAGTTTTCCATACTGTACTTTTCTTCTAACTGATGATATTTTAAAATGGCGCTCAAAAAGGAGCGCTGTTTTTGCGTCATCGGTTCTGTTTTCTTTGCCTTAAAATACATCGGTACAGGCCAAAACAGTTCTGGTTCCTTATTCATGGCCTTCAGGCACTGATATAACTCCACCGTCACCTTTGCATCTTCGAAGGCTCTATGAGCCCGCTCATTCGTCAATCCAAAATGATCCACCATAGTTTCCAGCTTTTTATTCGGAAGTTCCGGGCAAAGTACTCTGGAAAGCTTTAATGTATCAATTCCCTGAAATACCGGTTCCGGAAAGCCGCACCTGCGAATAGCCTGTACCAAAAAGCTGTGGTCAAAGCTGACATTGTGGCCAAGAAGAACCGTGTCATCTCCCATAAACTCCAACAGCCTTTGTATTGCTTCTGCTTCCTCCGGTGCATCCACCAGCATATCATCTGTAATTCCGGTCAATTCTGTAATCTTATCCGGCAGTGGCCGCCCCGGATTAATCAGCGTTCGAAAAATTTCTCCCGTTTCCGGACGAAAGGCACCGATTTCGATGATGCGTTCCTTTTCCGGACTGATTCCCGTAGTTTCCACGTCAATTGCTATAATTCCCTTCACTAACCTTTCCCTCATTCCTTTACAGCTTCTACTTTTTCGCTTTTTTCACACTGTCGCTTCCTGCTTTACATACATCTGCCAGAAAGCACTCCGTACATTGCGGATTTCTGGCAGTACAAATGGTCCTGCCCAGTGTAATAATGTGAATATTATATAAAATCCAATGGTCCCTTGGCAGAACCTCCATTAAGTCAAACTCAATCTTTTCCGGATCTTCTTCTTTGGTAAATCCCAGCTTTTTGGAAATTCGCTTTACATGGGTATCCACCACAATACTTGGCTCATTGTAAACATTGCCCCGGATTACATTAGCGGTCTTTCTGCCTACCCCTGCAAGAGACGTCAAATCCTCCAATGTACTTGGCACCTCGCCGCCAAACTCCGTCAATACCCTTCTTGCGCAGGCAATGATGTTCTTTGCCTTATTATGATAAAACCCGGTGGCATGGATATCCTGCTCCAGTTCTTTTATGTCTGCATTGGCAAAGGCTTCTACATCCGGATATTTCACAAATAAATCCTTGGTTACAATATTTACTCTGGCATCGGTACACTGAGCGCTTAATATAGTCGCCACCAAAAGCTGCCACGGTGTCTCATGGTCCAAGTAACACCGGTATTCCGTTGTATATTGGGTGTCAAGGCGCTTTAAAACCTCTGCCACACGTTCCTTTTCTTTTAGGGATAATCTGCGCTTCGCCATAGGGCACCGCCTTTCTGTCGATTTCGTTTTATTACTTATATTTTTGCTGTTCCAATTCCCGGATTACCTTTGTTACAGCCCCGCCATACATTACATCCCTATTTTCATAGGAAAACAGGACATAGCATGACTCTCCAACTGCTTTCCCCTGCTCCGCTGTCACCACCGGGTCAAAAGAAAACTTCTCAATATCATGCATACCTTCTTCCTCCCGCTTCACGCCAATGGAAAGATAAGCTTCTTTTAAAGCCTGCTTGTCCAACTGACTGTGAACCGCAAAAGATGGACGGCTCTTTGGTTTTTCTCTCAGACAGTAGTCGTAGAAAATCAGTTCTTCAAACACTTGCAGTTCTTCCTCTCCAAAGTGCGAGCATGCATCGTTCTCTGTCCCCTTCCGCACATCTGCAGCAAATTGCTGTAGCATTTCATATCGTTTATTTCTGGACATCTTCATTCCTGCCGTTTGCTGCTGTCGCTCATAATACCCTGCCAGTTCTTCAAACAGCTTAAATGGTGCACTAAAGAAATGCTGTAAAAACATCATACTATAAACAAACTGTCCACTGTTATAATAAACTTCTACCATTTCTTCCACTTTTTTAAGAAGAATGATATCCTCAAAGGATAACCACCTTGTAGAAAGCACTTCATAAGGTGGCGAACTCTGATAAATCATGTCGTTTTCGCTCGCCATCTGTTCCATCGGCGCCCCGGAAAGCACCTTTAAAAAACCCAATTGCAGTTGATGAGGACGCATACCGTACACTTCGTCAAAGGACTTCTTAAAAGACTCCAAATCCTCCTTCGGAAGTCCTGCAATCAAATCCAGATGAATATGTACGTTGTTCTTCTCCCTGACTGCTGCCACTTTTTCTTTTAAAATTGCAAGTTCTGTTTTTCGGTTGACTGCACTGAGGGCTTCTCCGTTGGTGGACTGCACACCGATTTCCAACTGCACCAGTCCCGGACGCAGAGAGCGCAAAATAGTAATTTGCTCTGCGGTCAAAAGTTCTGCTGCTATTTCACAATGAAAATTGGTAATTCCATTGTCGTTCTCTTTCATGAACTGCAACAGCTCCATGGTCCTTGCATTATTCACATTAAAGGTACGGTCAATAAACTTGACCTGCGGCACTTTTTTCTCCAAAAAGAAAGCAAGCTCCTGTTTTACCAGCTCCATGTTCCGGAACCGCACCCGCTTATCAATGGAAGACAAGCAATAGGCACAGGAAAACGGGCAACCTCGGCTGGATTCATAGTAGATGATACGGTTTTCAAAGGAATCCAGTTTCCCATCTCCATATGGAAAAGGAAGTCCGGAAAAGTCCAAAGGAAGAGCAGGTTCAGTTGTCAGAATATCACCACTCTGCTGACGAACCACAATACCGGGGATAGTACTCCATAGAAGCTCCTGCTGTGTGCAGCCCATCTCCGTCATGTGAGCAGTCTGCGTATTTTCAAAAGCTTGTGCTTTTTCATACGCCTCCACCAGTTTTGCAAAGGTTTCTTCTCCCTCGCCTGCCATAATGCCCCGCACTTCCGGTAACTCGTTTAATAACACTTCGCCCCGGTAGGACACCTCCGGTCCGCCCAACCAGATTTCACTCTGTGGCCGCACCTTTTTATAATCACGAATCATCGCTTTCACAAACTCAATATTCCAGATATAACAGGAAAATGCCACCACATCTGCCTGTCTCTCATACAAATCCCGCAAAACATCTCCTGGCTGCTGATTGATGGTATACTCCGCAATTTCCACTGCATATCCTTTAAATGCCGCATAGGATTTCAGGCAGTATACCGCTAAATTGGAATGTATGTACTTTGCATTGACTGCCACGAGTAAAACTTTCACCGCCTGACCCCTCTCACTTCATTATACTTTACTGTATTTCCTCATCGGGTGCCTGCCCGTCATGAGGAAGCCATTGACACTCTGTCATCTCCATATTAGTAAATGTGGCTTTAAATGAAGAATTTTCTGCACTGCACGCATAAATCCCAAACGGTATACGTTCCGTTGCCGTATGCTAGTTTTGATGGAAGCATCCACGTCTGTGGAAGACCAATCGGAATATCCGCAATTTGTTACAACTGCTCCTAAGCGCTGAATTATATCATTTTCATACTCCATGGAAGCCTTCAGCCAGTTCTCGCCATCCAAATACATCACAACACCACATTGGTCATAGCGACACTTACTCTCAAATTCAGTCTTGACCACAAAGGAAAAATATTTCTCGTCTGTACTCATCTGTAATACGGGCGCGTTATCGTTACGAAAATGATAATAGGTTCTCTGCCACAAGTCTGTGTATGGCTCTGTTATAATTTCTACTTTATCCTCAATAATATAATTCTTTGGCTCTCTTATCCATTGCATTGCTTTAATATCAAATTTCATGTCTCATACTCCCTTTCACTTAGAAATCACTTCCAAGGAACGAAAAACGCAATAAAGAAATCGCCTCACCTTGCGTTTTTATACGAAATCAAAATATGGCACGGTGCAAAAATCACCGCCGCAATTATCAATAGTACCGACCTGCTCATACTTCCGCTGAACAGGAATATGATTGATGGAAGTATAGAAAGTGCCAACGCACGAAATACTGTGTTCTTCTTAAAACACACAACCCAGGTTGCACAGTATAACAATATCAGTACTACATTTACAATCAGATACACGGCAAAAGCTTCATCGGACCACCATCCAAACCAGGTGCCCGGAATATTGATTATCATGAAACCAAAACAACCGAAACGCCCGATTTGCTCCAGTAATTCCACGGTTTTATTCTGCCACTTGTTCGCAAAACCATCCTTGCATTTTACTGCAAAAATAATGTTGGGTATCATGATAATGATGATGAATATTAAGCCAAATATGTTTAACCAGTCCATATAATTTTCCCTCAAAAATGCACTTCTTACAGATATACTTGCTGTCTTTTTGCTTTACACATTGGGTGTTACCGAATTCTTTCATCTAAAACCAACTTTCTAGTTAAAAGAAATAGCAATTATCTTCTCCAATTATTCCAGTGAGTATCCTCTTAATCTCTACTCCATGTGGCGGTGGCTCGATAGTACCACAAACCGTTCTGAGACAACTCCTTTGAGTACATATCTTAAACTTCCAGTGATTACTACCAGACTCATCAACTGTATAATCGTCATAATCCCAGTCTTCAATGCAATTATGTAAAATGCTATACAGCTCTTGTTTCTGTTGCACAGACATCGGCCATATTCTACCCCCGATTAAATTACCACTATGATAAAATCTTACGTGGATTTCTGTTTGAAGCACTTTTGTTACAACGCTTAATATATCTTCTGTATTTTCCCAAGATATCGTACAACTGGTTATGTGATTGCTCTCACTTTTTCCCATACTGTCACCTCAAATTCAAGTTGTAAATTGTTCGACCTATTGAAATTTTCCTTTTTCTTTTACTACTCCAACAGCGTCTTTACAATCAATTCCGCACACTCCACAGAACTGTTCACACTCGTATCCACTCTCATACTGTATTCGATATTCTCCGCCATCAGTTCATACTGTTCCTGAGACTGATTTTCGTATCTGTCTCCACGGGCAATATTTCTCTGACGGCATACTTCCAACGGACAATATACTTCTACAATATCCAAAGGATTGTCCTTTAAAATTTCTTTCAATTGTTCATAGTGTGGCTTGATTTCTTCCCGTTCCACCAGAATACCGTCAATTAGTACATTCTTACCCATATCAGAATACAACTTTGCTGTATGATACATCATGATAATAACATCACTTAAATATTTCCAGTAATTTTCTCGCAGAAACTTTTCTCCCACCATTTCCTGAAACAAATCATTTGCCACCACATAAAAGAATACGTCATCACGCTCCTGCAAGGCTTCCACAATGGAGGTTTTACCGGAACTGGTGACGCCGTTTAAAAATATAATTTTGCCTTTATTCATGTTATTTTCCTCGTAATCTTTCACTGGTAATATGCCTTTTCTAATTTCCGGACGAAGTAAACCACCCTACTTCATAAACGGCACCAGATACACCGGCATCATCAAAATATCCGCATCCTTTTTTAAATCCTTGGTATATAAAAGATATTTTTCAGCAATTCGCTCCGAAAACTTTTCCGAAAAAGCGTCCAGCGATTTATGTGTATTGTATCCAGCCGCTTTCACCTCAATTGGACAAATTTTATTCTTCTTAGAAATCAAAAAATCCACTTCATAGTTATGATTTGTCTTTTCATTTAAAAAGGTATGATAATACAGTGCGTGTCCATTTGCCACAAGCATTTGCGCCACCATATTTTCATATAAATATCCTAAATTCACTCCCAGCTTGTCACTTAACAATTTTTCATAAATAATATTTTCAGTAAAATCCTTATCTTTAAAAACCAGGGTAGTAAATAAACCTGTATCTGCCAAAAACAGTTTAAACCGACGTAAATCCTTGGTATTTGCCATCCCGACATTCGGGTCATTTGCATGATAAGCAACCTGTACAGTTTTTGAATCTGCCATATCTGCAATCAGCTCCAGAATATTCTCCGCTCTTTCTCCTTCCAACACACTGGATACCTGATATCTGGAAGCATTGGTATTCAGCTGCGCAGGAATGGCATCAAATAGCACTGACATTCTTCCTGTAGCATCTATTTTTTTGAAATCATCTTCATACAATTTCAAAATGTCTCTTTTTACTGCATCTACGTTTCTAAAATTATTTGTTTCGAGATATTCATTCACTGCCTGTGGCATACCTCCCACCAGCATGTACAAGCGAAAATCTCTCATCAGCTTCCGATGCACAACATCCCCTAAAGGAATTCGCTTTTCCAATACTTCTCCCAAAAGCTTTGCTGTTGCTTTATTACCAACTGCCCAAAGAAACTCTTCAAAATCCATCGGCAGCATACTTATTTTTCGCTCTTCACTTGGAATCAATATATCCTTGATATTCTTCTTGATGGAAATCAGCGAACCGGTTTCTATATAATCATATCTATGGTCTTTTACCAGATGTTTGATTGCCTGCCTTGCCATTGGACATAACTGAACTTCGTCAAAAATAATAACCGACTCTCTTTTCTGCAAATCCACACCATAAATCAGCTGCAAGCGCAGAAACACATAGTCCAAATCGGACATATCCTCAAACAATTCCCTTACTTCTTTTGACGCTTTTGAAAAATCAATAAGAATATAGCTTTTGTATTCTTTTTTTGCAAATTCTTCTGCAACTGTGGATTTTCCTACTCGTCTTGCACCTTCAATCAGTAAAGCTGTTTTTCCGGCTGATTCCTTTTTCCACTCCAAAAGTCTGCTATATATCTTTCTTTCAAACATTGTGTTTTCCTGCCTTTCCACAAAATCGTCGTTTTTGTTTTTATGTTTTTCCGCAAATTCGTCAATTTCATTTTAGCATTTTACCACAAATTCGTCAATTTTATTTCGCCATTTTACCGCAAATTCGTCAATTTCAAATTGTCTTATTCCTGCAAATTCGTCAATTTCAGCACTTCACCAATATCCCGAATCTCATAATCCGGTTCTAAACCACTGGTATTTTCCACACCTTTCGGATTAAACCAACAGGTCTTGATTCCGGCATTGATACCACCTTGAATGTCGCTGGTTAAGGAATCCCCTACAATCAACACTTCCTCCAAAGAAAAACTTCCGATTTTCGTAAATACTGCATCGAAAAATCCAACATTCGGCTTCTCAATACCTACTTCCTCAGAAATAAAAATATAATCAAGCAGCTTATTCAAACCGGAATTTTTCAGTTTCCCATCCTGGGCTACCTTCGTTCCATTGGTTACGGCACATTGCAGAACCTTACCCTTCAACTCCAATACCGTTTCCTGCGCATGCTCACAAAAAACAACCGTATCCCCAAGACGAAGCTGATACTCCGCATTAAGCTCCGCTGCCACCGAAGAACCAATCCCATACGCATCTAAGAAATCTTCAAAACGCTGCACCAAAAGCACCGACTTTTCAATCTCTCCGCGCTCCAACATCAACCAATAACGCCGATTGATTTTCTTATACACATCCAGCATTTCCTCGGTACATTCACCCAGATTAAATTTCTCAAAACAGCCACGGATACCCGCTTCCTCCGCCTTTTCAAAATCCAGCAAAGTGCCGTCAATATCCCATAAAATCACTCGAAACATAACATCCTCTTTTTCTTTCTTATTAAAACCCCTCACACAAATTACTTTTCTACAGCCCTTCGCAAATCAGCCACATACTGTGCCTGCTGTTTCTTCAAATAAACTCCCACAAAAGGCTTCATCAGAAGCTTTTTCGCTGTAACCTCTTCCGTAAACTCTATTTCACTCAGTCCATCCATTTC
The DNA here is from genome assembly GCA_045531895.1 of Lachnospiraceae bacterium. Lineage (GTDB taxonomy): Bacteria > Bacillota > Clostridia > Lachnospirales > Lachnospiraceae > SIG299. The sequence goes on along the minus strand of JAZSEW010000125.1, from coordinate 8,553 downwards.
CTTAAAAACACCAGTCCAATGTCCCTTCATATTGCTGTTTTCCATGTCAAATTCCCAGCGCTTGTAACAATGTCCCAAATTTCCTGTATACTACAGCCAAACGTTTCCTTTATGCTCGAAACTGCCATCAGCTTCTCCTCCACATGCCAATCCATGTACACAAATTTTATCCGAACAGAACTTCTGGAGGATAAAAATTGTGTCATGGATTCATAAAAAAACAAAGCTATAGCTTATTTCAAATTCTCCGCCCGCTCCTTAATCCTCTTATTGAAGTTAATAATATTATGGTCATACTCCGTATTCATCAGTGTGGAATGCAGCAGAAAATCTGCTGTCGCCTTATTATTCGCCATTGGGATATCATACACCTGGGCGATGCGCAGAAGCGCTTTTACATCCGGATCGTGTGGCTGGGCTGCAAACGGGTCCGAAAAGAATACCACAAAATCAATCTTTCCTTCTACAATTTTTGCTCCAATCTGCTGGTCGCCGCCCAGCGGACCGGAGTTGTAGCCCCGGACAGGGAGGCCTGTGGCCTCCGTAATCATTCTTGCGGTTGTTCCGGTACCGGACAAGAAATGTCCCTTTAAAATCTCCTTATTTGCCTTGCACCATTCCACAATTTCAGCTTTCTTGCCATCATGGGCAATCAGCGCAATATTCTTCTGTTTTCCTATGGTCATTGTAATAAAGTCGTCGTTCATCACCTATTCTCCCTCTATTCTCAGCCAAAAAGCCAAATCACTTTCTGCCCTCTTTTGTCACTGTCATGCCAAGCTGGATGGTTTCCTTCTCCAACTGCATTACTGCATTCTTAATCTCAATCAGATGCTCCGGTGTCAGTTTCTCTTCCATCATCAGATTTGCATTCATCAAAAATTCATTAACTGTTTCCTGAAGATCGGCCAGTTTATCCTGAAGTGCATGAATCTGTTCTGCATCCACAAGCTCTTCCTGTGCCTCCTCAAAAGTCATACCGTCAGCATCTGCCAAATCAACCTCTGTCACTCCATGAATCGCATCACACGGGTAACCGGTAGCCTCTCTTATTTTCTTCTCTAAGCCTTCCTTGGCTTCTGTTTCACCATGTACAAGGAAAATATGCTGCGGTGCTTTCTTTAAGCCCTGCACCCAATCCAGCAGTCCCTCATAATCCGCATGACCGGAAAATCCCTCCAGATAATACACCTTTGCCTGCACTAAAATTTTTTCTCCAAGAATCGACAGCTCCTTTTCACCATCTATAATCCGGCGTCCCAGCGTACCATTTGCCTGATAGCCAACAAATACGATACTGTTCTTTGGATTCCACAGATTATGCTTTAAGTGATGACGGATACGTCCCGCATCACACATACCGCTGGCAGAAATAATAATCTTCGGACGATTATCCTCGTTCAATGCTTTCGACTCATCACTGGTTCTTGTAAAGTTGAGGTTCGGAAAATCCAGTGGATTATCACCCGCCAAAATATATTCCTTTGTTTCTTTATCAAACACCTGTGCATTTTTACGGAACACCTGCGTTGTCGTTACCGCCATCGGGCTGTCAATGTATACCTGTACCTTGCTCAACAAATCATGATAATATCGGTCGGACTCATAGAAACGGTTCAGTTCATAAATCAACTCCTGGGTACGACCCACTGCAAAGGCAGGAATAATGACATTTCCGCCCCGTTTTACGGTATCTGCAATAATATCAATCAGTGCCTTAATACTGGTTTCATTACTTTCATGCAGGCGGTCACCATAGGTAGATTCCATCACTACAAAATCAGCCTTTTTAATCTTTACCGGGTCACGTAAAATTGGTCTGTCATTCACGCCAATATCTCCGGTGTAAACCAGTTTTACTGTCTTTTCATTTTCTGTAATCCAAAGTTCTGTAATGGCCGAGCCAAGAATATGTCCCGCATCATTAAATTCCGCCTGCATCTGGTCATTCACATTAAACAGCTGGTCATATAAAATCGGTGCTACCTGCTTTAATGCCGCATTGGCGTCCTCCATAGTATACATCGGTTCTACCATTGGAAGTCCCTTTCTGGCTGCCTTCTTATTCTGCCACTCTGCTTCCTTCTGCTGGATATGAGCGCAATCCGGCAACATCACCTTTAACAAGTCTGCTGTTGCGTCGGTACAATAAATCGGACCGGAAAAACCCTGTTTTACAAGTAAAGGAAGTCTTCCGCAATGATCTACATGGGCATGACTTAAAATCACACATTCTATTTCCGCCGGATTAAACGGAAATGGCTCCATATTTGCCGCCTCTTCCTTTTTTCCACCCTGAAACATACCACAATCCAGTAAAATCTGATGTTTTTCTGTTGTCACCAAATGACAGGAACCTGTTACTTCATTTACCGCACCGCAAAATTTAATTTTCATAATTCTATTCTCCTTTCCATGCTCTAAACTCTATTGCTAATTTTTTATATGTTCTCTATTTGTTTTCTTCACTATTATGTACATTTTCCCATCTTTAATAATACCGTTTTGCGCAGAGTATGTCAATGATACATTCTGTACTGACAAACATTATACCCAAACAGGCATCTTATGTACTCCTTTCGGCAACTTGCGTCAAAGCAGATTGTTCTTGTTATTTTCTTGTGATATACCTTGGACATACAAATCCATTACCAAAATCAAAAAACAGGGGGAAACAGTATGAATACTCTATTTAAACCTTCCATCACCTTAACCAATCTTACTATGCAATTTGGAGAAAAAACCGTGTTAAACCGCATAAACCTGACCATCCAAAAAGGCGAAATTTTTGGTCTGCTTGGTCCATCCGGCGCAGGTAAAACCACCTTAATTAAAATTCTCACCGGACAGCTTATCGCCGCCTCCGGAAATTCTACCATCAACGGTATCGATTCTGCAAAGCTTTGCGGCTCTGATTATAAAAGCTTTGGAATTATGATGGATAACTTCGGTGTATACGAGCGTTTCAGTTGCCTCGACAACTTAAAGGTTTTTGCAGGAATTTATGACATCCCCAAAAGCAGAATCTTAGAATCTTTAGAACAGGTCGGACTAAAAGATGCAGTAAAAACACCTGCGTCCAAACTTTCTAAAGGCATGAAAAGCCGCCTGCGTCTTGCCAGAGTTTTAATGATTGACCCGGACATTTTCTTCCTGGACGAGCCCACCAGCGGTCTGGACCCTGCTACCGCAGAAGAAATCCAACGCCTCATCCTGACGGAGCAAAATAAAGGTAAAACCATTTTTCTTACCACCCACAATATGGTAGAAGCAGAAAAGCTTTGTAACCATGTGGCACTCCTAAACGAAGGAAATATCGTAGAATATGGAGAACCGCAGGAAATCTGCCGCAGATACAATCATCAAAAACGTTTAAAGCTGCATCTGACGAATTGTACTGATATTGTTTTACCTCACAGTGAAGCTGTCAGCACAGAGCTTTCCGATTACTTTGCAAAAGGTCTTGTTGAAACCATTCACTCCACAGAGCCAAATCTGGAAACTGTTTTTATGGAACTGACCGGAAAGAAGTTTAGCTAATCTCAAAATAATAATCAACCAGTATACATACCTCAAAACACACATACAAAAGGAGAGTTCCCATCATGAATAATATATTGACTATTTTTCTGAAACAATGCAAAGATACCTTAAAGAATAAAGCCGTTCTCATTCAGTTCCTTATGTTTCCTGCCATGGCATTACTTATGGAAAACGCAATTCCTACCGATGCCATGCCAATGCCGGAGCATTTCATTGCCAAGCTTTTTGCCGTTATGTACATCGGCATGGCACCATTAGTAAGTACCGCCTCCATCATTGCAGAGGAAAAAGAACAGAACACTCTCCGGGTATTGATGATGTCTAATGTCTCTCCCATACAATATCTGTCCGGTGTCGGTTTCTATGTGGGGCTGCTTTGCATGCTTGGTGCCCTTGTGTTCGGATTATGTATCGACTACTCCGGCCCGGAATTCGCACACTTTCTGCTGATTATGACCATAGGTATTCTAATTTCTATTCTGCTTGGCGGCATCATTGGAATTTGCAGCAAAAATCAGATGGCAGCCACCTCCCTTTTCGTTCCGGTGATGCTGGTTTTTTCCTTTCTGCCGATGCTCTCCATGTTTAACGAAACTATTGCTAAGGTAGCAAAGTTTCTATATTCTCAACAGGTTTTTCTACTGATTAACAGAATCGGAGAAACGGCACCGGAAACAGAAAATATCGTTATTCCGGCTGTCAATGGATTACTGGCTCTGGCACTTTTCCTACTGGCCTATTATAAAAAACAGTTAGACTAAAAACGTATTTGCACTCTTTTTGTTGCAAAAAATCCATGTCGCCTTAGTATATACTACTGCGACATGGATTCCTTAATTCTCACTAAATACCTTTTTCTCTTTCTTTTGCGTCCCAATGATTCCCCTATTCACTTATCACACGATTAGTACATTTGCACTCACTACCCATCGGCAACACTTCCAGTTGTCTTACATCACCATATAACTGCATCTGACCATTCGTATACGCTACCCTTGGTTGTATCTTTCCTTCCAGCATTTGCAGAATAACTTCCGCAGAGGTAACAATAACAATATCTCTGTCGAAATATTCATATGGCTCCACATTGATTCTTCCATCTGCTATCTCCAGATAAAAGATTCCTGCTGCTTCGCCTTCCACATTAAACTGAAAAGCTACATGACCAACCTGTCTGCTGACTTTTGCACGCTTCATAGCGTCCTTCACTTTAGCAACAAGTTCTTCATATGTCATAGGCTACCTCCCAAACCCTTATGCAGAAGCATAACATATTTCTATATTCATATTATAAGGCAAAAGTCTGAAAATTTCAAGTACCTTTCATTATTTAACATGCAATTTCAGATGTATCATTCATTATTAATATACATTACTTTATAGTAACCTTATCTACTCCACCGGTGTCGGTCTTGCCGAATCAAAGACACTCTGCACATCAAAGAACTGTGCCAATGAATCCGGACGCACCCACATACGGTGTCCGTCTGCATTTACACGACCACCCCGAAAACTGTGGCTTGTAATCTGGGTCCAGCCGGCGGTTCCGTCTACATTAAAATAATATCGATAGCCCTCTTCATGCAAATAACTGTATTTCTCATTTTCAAAGGTGTACTTTTTCCAATTGTTTATATCCGAGCCATATGGAAAAATAATTATATCTGTATCACCAATTATCGAAGCGACAGTATCCTTCCATTTCTGATTATCCGTTTTCACCCTTTTCGCCGGAATTTCACCATAATCCGGATGACCATAGGTATGACTTGCCAAGAGCCATCCGTTTTCCTTTAAGCACTCTGCCACCGCCTTTGCCTGAGCAATTTCATTCTGATACGCTTCAGTTCCCAATGCAGCCTCATAGGAAGGCTTTGTTCTGTATCCAAACACGCCTTCATAGCCGGTAACTCCAAGAATTCCTTTTGCACCATGATAGGAAAAATCCGGATGCTTTTCTACAAACTGTTCAATCAACGGAACCATATCATATGCCCCTACTGTTGCATTACCTTCCTTATCCACATATTCGCAAGCAAGGGTTCCGTTCTCATCGATTAAAAGCTTTGTCGCAAATCCGTCTCCTGTACTGTCTATTTTTGCAGGAATCTTTCCTTTTCCGTTTCCGGAACCAATCATATAACTATAGTAATTCACATCATCCTGACTTAAAATAAAAGGCTTCTTTCCTTCCGGCAGACGTATATCACCATATACCATACGTGTGCTGCCTTCCTCTGTCACCTCATAAGCAACATCGTACGGACTAACAAGCACGTATCCTCTATCGTACATCTGCTGCATCATTTTATTAAACTCATCTACCGTTGTCATATATAAATTATATCCGGCAGAATCCCCATCATTATCAAACGCCCTTGTCGTATCCACAATCAGTGAATGAAAGAAAATATGTGGTACATGGTCTAACTGTTTTTTTGTCAGACTCACCAGCTCCCCGTCCAATTTTGTAAAACGCTCTATCATTTGAAGTACTTCTTCAAATTCCTCATACCCTTCATAACCTTTTAACTGTTCTATTGCTCCCAAATAGTCATACCCTGCCGCCATACGTTCTGCCTGATTTATCAAAGAAACCAGTTTCTCCGGAAGCGTTGAAGGCATAGCAGAGGTTGAGTCTTCTGTTGCTATCACCGTAGGGGTTGGCACAACTGTTGACTCCAGATTCGGAGTATTGATTGATTCTGAATCAGGTGCATTTGTCAGTTCCGGCATCGGAATATCTGTTGGCACCGGCGTAGCAGCATACTTTGGAGTCGGTGTAGGCACAATAATTTTTGTTGGCGTTACTGCCGGTTTTGTCGGCACCGGCATTACCGGTCTTCCTCTCTTACTGCCGCAAGCAGATAAACCCATAATCATAATAAGTACTGCTCCAATAAACAACGGTCTTATGTTTTTTCTTTTCATTGTTTTATCACCCCATGTTTTTCTACTATGAGTGCACCCATACAAAAGGAGTGTACTACACCTAAGTGTAACACACTCCTTTAAAAACCTCAAATATTTTGTTTTTCAATGTCGTCTTTTACTTCTGCGCTATCTGAATTCGAATCAGTGCCTTACGTAAAGACAATTCAGCTCTGGCAATGTTAATGTTAGCATCTCCACTGGAAAGTCTCTTTTCTGCACGCTCCTTAGATTCCTCCGCACGATGCAGATCGATTTCCTCCGGCCATTCGCAGGACTCTGCCAGAATTGTCATGTGGTCCTGAAAAATTTCCACAAAACCATCATGCAGTGCGGCAGTTTTCTCCTGTCCGTCTTCTTTAATTTTCAAGACACCCGGAACTAAAATCGCAGTCAGCGGAATATGTCCTTTTAACACGCCCATTTCCCCTTCGGAGGTTCTAAGCTCCACCATTTCCACATCTCCATCATAGAATATACGGTCCGGCGAAATTACCTGAAGGCGGAAAAACTTACTCATATCTGCCATATCAGCCTCCTACTTCCGAATGAATTACTTCTTCACTCTTGCCAGAACATCATCGATATTACCCGCATTTAAGAAGTAACTTTCCGGAATGTCATCATGCTTACCTTCCAGAATTTCCTTAAAGCCCTGAATGGTCTCGGAAATTGGAACATAGCGTCCAGGAAGACCGGTAAACTGTTCTGCAACGTGGAATGGCTGGGATAAGAATCTCTGTACTCTTCTTGCTCTTGCAACGAGGAGTTTTTCATCTTCGGACAGTTCATCCATACCGAGAATAGCGATAATATCCTGCAATTCCTTATATCTCTGCAGGATTTCCTGTACACCGCGGGCAACCTGATAGTGCTCTTCACCTACGATACGCGGATCAAGAATACGGGATGTGGAAGCCAGTGGGTCAACCGCAGGATAAATACCAAGCTCTACAATAGAACGGGACAACGCAGTTGTCGCATCCAGATGGGCGAATGTATTCGCCGGAGCAGGGTCAGTATAGTCATCCGCAGGCACGTAAACTGCCTGTACGGAAGTAATGGAACCGTTCTTTGTGGAAGTGATTCGCTCCTGTAAGGCACCCATTTCCGTCTGCAGTGTCGGCTGGTAACCTACTGCGGAAGGCATACGTCCGAGAAGCGCTGACACCTCGGAACCTGCCTGTGTAAAACGGAAAATATTGTCGATGAATAAAAGTACGTCTTTACCACCTTTATCACGGAAATACTCTGCCATTGTAAGACCTGTAAGACCAACTCTCATTCTGGCTCCAGGTGGCTCGTTCATCTGACCGAATACCATCGTTGTCTTATCGATAACGCCTGACTCTGTCATTTCATGGTAAAGGTCATTTCCCTCTCTGGTACGTTCTCCTACACCTGTAAATACGGAATATCCACCATGCTCAGTCGCGATGTTACGGATAAGCTCCTGGATAAGTACCGTCTTACCTACACCGGCACCTCCGAACAGACCGATCTTACCACCCTTCTGGTAAGGGCAAAGAAGGTCTACTACCTTGATACCGGTTTCTAATAATTCTGTTTCTGTAGACTGCTCTGAAAACTCAGGAGCAGATCTGTGGATTGGTTCGTATCCTACTTCTGTAGGATTTTCTTTATTATCGATTGCCTCACCCAATACATTGAAAATTCTTCCCAATGTATTCTCACCAACAGGTACGGTAATAGGAGCTCCGGTTGCAACTGCATCCATTCCTCTTACCAGTCCGTCAGTCGGGCCCATGGCGATACATCTAACTGTATCATCACCCAAATGCTGTGCTACTTCGACAACAAGTTTTTCTCCATTTTCGCGCTTAATCTCAATCGCATCATAGATTTCCGGAAGTTCATTTTCCGGGAACTTGATATCAAGGACAGCACCAATGATCTGAGTGATTTTTCCGATTGCCTGTTCTGCCATTGTTTACTTTCACTCCTTTTCTAGCTGATGGCTTCCGCACCTGCTATAATTTCGGTTAATTCCTGTGTAATATTACCCTGACGGGCTCTATTATATTGTAACGATAAGGAACTGATCATATCTTCAGCATT
>JAZSEW010000057.1:0-38623 GCA_045531895.1 Lachnospiraceae bacterium | reverse complement strand
GCCGATGCAGGTATTGAGCCAAAGGTAGTTTCTCCAAAGTTATTACCGGACTACAGAAAAGACGGCGTAACAAGATTAGAAAAGTAAAGAGGTAAATAGAAATGGACAGTATACTTACATGGTTTATGGAGAGTGTATGGGCCAATAACCTGATGCTGATTTTCACCATTCTGGTTCTTGGTTATGCTTTGGGAAGAATTACAATCTGCGGTTTGGATTTAGGAACCGCAGGTGTACTTCTGGTAGCACTGGTATTCGGACACTTTGGGGTAGTGATTCCGGATGTGGTTGGAGATTTAGGTCTTATCTGTTTCGTAACTGCAGTTGGTTACATTGCAGGACCAAAATTTTTCCGTAACATTAAAGCAAATGCAAAGTCTTACATACTCATTGGTCTGGTAACAATTTTATCCGGTGCGTTGGTATGTGTGGCAGTCATCAAGCTGTTTAATGTTCCAACTGATATCTGTGTAGGACTTATGTCCGGTGCACTTACCAGTACTCCTGGTCTTGCTGCAGCAAAGGAAGCAGCCGGTGTAAATGCAGCCGTTGGTTACGGTATTGCGTATCCGTTTGGTGTAGTTGGCGTAGTACTTTTTGTACAGTTGATTCCAAAGATTTTAAAGACCGATATGGATGCGGAACGAGCAAAATTCACCGCAGCAGCTACCGTAGAGGTAGAGCAGAAGGCAGAAAAGAAGAGAATTGCCATTGATGAATTTGGATTCTTTGCTTTTGCTCTGGCAATCATTCTTGGTATTATTTTAGCAAAGATTAGTATTCCGCTTCCGGGTGGCGGTAAATTTGCCCTTGGAACCTCCGGTGGTCCTTTACTTGCAGGTCTTATCCTTGGTCACTTTGGTCACATCGGACCGGTGGATATTAAGCCAAATACCGGCATGTTAAAGTGCATCAGAGAATTCGGTCTTGCATTATTCTTACTGGGTGCAGGTTTAGAAGGTGGCGCAGGCTTCGTGGAAGTATTAAAGGAACAGGGTGTGATGTTATTCGTATATGGTGCACTCATGACTTTAGTTCCAATGCTTGTATCCTTCTTCTTTGCAGCAAAGGTGCTGAAGCTTAGCGTATTCAATAATTTAGGTTCCATTTGTGGTGGTATGACAAGTACCCCGGCACTCGGTACCTTAATCCGTGTAACAAAGACTGATGATGTGGCAGCGGCCTATGCGGCTACCTACCCGTTTGCACTGATTTTAGTAGTGCTTTGCTGTCAGTTTATAGGAATCTTATTTTAATTTAGAGTTTATCACAAAGGCTGTGGAATTTTCCTTTTAAGAATTCTGTATCCTGTGCCCGCGTGGCTTCTCGAGACATCTGTTTGCCCATAGCGTACATCCAAATAGGATTTGTCTGTTCGCTATGATGCATACAGATGTCTCGAAGAGGTGGACACTTGGATAGCAGAATTCTAAAAGGATGTTTCAACAGTCCTTTCGTGTATATAAACTCTAAATGAAAAAGCATAATGCGCATTAGAAAGCAAGAGAATGGCTCTCTATGTGTAAAAAAATAGGAGGTTAGTAAAAATGCGTGAAATTAACGTAAGCCAGATTACAGATGTGGTAGAAAAGCTTTGTATCGAAGCAAATGAACATCTGCCTGAGGATGTAAAGTGTGCAATTAAGAATTGCAGAGCCTGTGAAGATTGGGACATTGCTCAGGGTGTATTGGATAAGATTATTGAAAATTATGAAATTGCAGATTCCCAGTGTGTGCCGATTTGTCAGGACACCGGAATGGCATGTGTATTTCTTGAAATCGGTCAGGATGTTCATTTAGTTGGCGGCAACCTGGCAGAAGCAGTAGACGAAGGCGTTCGTCGTGGTTACGACAAGGGTTACCTTCGTAAGTCTGTAGTCAAGGACCCGGTTCGCCGTGGTAATACCGGTGACAACACACCGGCTATGCTTTACACAGAAATCATTCCTGGCGACCAGGTAAAGATTACTGTAGGCCCTAAGGGCTTTGGTAGCGAAAACATGAGTGCAATCCGTATGTTCAAGCCATCCGCAGGTCTTCAGGGCATCAAGGATTTCATTCTTGAGACTGTAGAAACAGCAGGTCCAAACCCATGTCCTCCAATGGTAGTGGGTGTTGGTATCGGTGGTACTTTTGATAAGGCAGCTCTTCTTGCGAAGAAGGCTCTTATGAGACCAATCGATTCTTCCAATCCGGACCCATTCTACGCAGATCTTGAAGTAGAAATGTTAGAAAAGATTAACGAACTTGGTATCGGACCTCAGGGCTTTGGCGGTAAGACCACAGCCATCGGTCTGAACATTGAAACGCTACCAACCCATATTGCAGGTATGCCATGTGCAATCAACATTAACTGCCATGTAACCCGCCACAAATCGGAGGTGATTTAAGATGGAAAAGCATATTACATTACCTTTAACTGAGGAACTTGCAAAGACATTAAAGGCCGGAGATTCTGTTTATGTAACCGGTACTATCTACACTTCCCGTGACGCAGGTCACAAGCGTATGTGTGAAGCCCTGGCAAGAGGAGAAGAACTTCCTTTTGATCCAACCGACGCTACCATCTACTACGTAGGACCAACTCCGGCCAAGCCGGGTCAGGTTATCGGTTCCGCAGGTCCGACTACCAGTGGCCGTATGGATGCATATGCACCAACCATGATGAGTGTTGGCGCAAGAGGTATGATTGGTAAGGGTGCCCGTCTTCCGGAAGTTATTGACGCTATGAAGAAGTACTCCGGCGTGTACTTTGGTGCTATCGGTGGTGCAGGTGCATTACATGCCAAGTGTATCAAGAGTGCAGAACTTATTGCTTATGAAGATTTAGGTGCAGAAGCACTTCGTAAATTATATGTAGAGGATATGCCGTTAGTTGTTATTATTGACAGCGAGGGTAACAACCTTTACGAAGAAGGTAAGGCAGCATATCTGGCTTCTAAGAAGAAATAATGACCTGCTTCCTTTGGTGTGATAATTTAAGTATTTAATAAATTTATGGCGGCATATTTATCCTCCCGAAACCCGCTTTCGTTAGCATCGAAACGCAACGGTACTAAGTTCGTGTGACTTGCAGTCGCAGTACCTCACTAAGGACCGGCGTTTCTCCAGCGCTTCGTCCGGATAAATATGCCGCCATAAATTTTATCAAAGTATTGAAAACACCAAAGGAAGCAGGGTGTTAGTTTTAACGGGAAGCCCCAATAAGCTACATTATCTTTTGCCTGTGAGAGGCAAATGTGATATACTACGAATATATGACTTTTGAATGGGAGAATAACGATGAAGAAAAGAGTATTATCATTGATTGCAGCAGTGTGCCTGTCTATGGCATTGACAGCATGTGGAAAAGAGCAGCAAAAGGACAATATGGAAGCGGAGTTACTTCCGGGTGATGAAAGACCGGACGAAACTGTGGATGACACAAAGAACGTTGGCAACGAAGAAGGAGAAGTAACAGGGAAAACAGACATTCAGGAAGAGATTACGCCAGCGGAACAGGCAAAAAGTTTTTCCTTTGAAGAATTATCAACAAGACAGTTTTATTTTAGTAGTGGCGTTGGTGCATGGGGAGAAGAGTTTACTATTGAAAAGGACGGATATTTTACAGGGAAATTCCATGATTCAAACATGGGAGAAACCGGAGAGGAATATCCGAATGGAACACGCTATAGTTGTGCGTACTCCGGACATTTTGCGGATATCACCAAGGTGGGAGAGTATACTTACGAGTTGAAACTTACGGACATTTCCTACAAGGAAGAACCGGGAACGGAAGAAATACTGGATGAGATGAAATATGTTTATACAGAGGCGTATTTCATGGGTGCTGGTGAGACATTTCACATTTATTTACCGGGAATGCCAATTGCGGAAATGAGCGAAGAATTATATATGTGGGTGAGGGACTATAATCAAAGTGCGTCAGAGCTGACTATGATTGTGATTGCCGATGAAAAAAATGAGTTGGCAGCAGCTTCAGTAAATCGGCTTGATCCATTAGAAGATGCGCAGATGAACTACAACTTATATAAAGAATCTTTTGATTATTACGAAGAAAAGCTGAAAAACGAAGCGCAGACTACCTTGGACATGGCAATCTATTCAGGAAAAATGTATGAAGTTAGTGATGAATGTTTAAATTATCTTTGGAATCTTATTCGTTATAATGTTCCGAAGGATAGGTATGAAGAACTTCTTAAAGAGCAGAGAGACTGGATAACAGAAAAAGAGGAAAAGGGAAAGGAAGTGGCAGATGCCTACGCAGGAGGTTCGTTGGCTCATGTGGATGCAAATTTGATACTTGCTCAACTTACCATAGAACGATGCGCAGTGTTGTTGGAATATTTGCAGTAAAATATTTTTATGATTTAGATAATTGAAAATGAAGTTTTAAGTTGTGGGCTACTTGAAAAGGTAGCCTTTTTTATGCAAAATTAGTAAAAACATATTTGATTTTTTACTTGTAAATCCTACGCAATGCGTATATAATAGATTTAAGATTTCTCGAAAGTCTTTTACTATTTCTTGGCATATCAGCCGGAAATTCCAATGTATAACCCATAGGAAAAATCCTTGCAAATGAGGAAAAGAAACATTATAATGAAAGAGAGGTAGTTTATTTGGAACAATTACAAAAGCAGTATCAGGAACTCACATTTACCGATGATTTTATGTTTGGCAAGGTTCTGGTGAATAATCCGGAAATATGCCGCAGGTTGTTAGAGGTTTTACTGGAAATTAAAATTAAAAAGATTGCTTTCCCGGAACGGCAGAAGACGATAGAAATTCTTGCCGATGGAAAGGGTATTCGTCTGGATGTTTATGTGGATGATGAAAACGGTACCATATATAACATCGAAATGCAGACAAAGGTCAAGAAGGAACTGCCGAAGCGCAGCCGATATTATCAGGGTATGATAGACATGAACCTGATTGAGCGTGGTGCAAAATATAAGGAATTAAAACTCAGCTTTGTTATTTTTATTTGTCTGAACGATCCTTTTGGATATGGTTTGCCGGTATACCGGTTTGAAAATATCTGCGTGCAAAACCGGGTTATTTTGTTGAAGGATGAGGCTGTTAAGGTGTTCATCAATGCAGATGGAGATTTAACCGGTCTGCCGGAGGATTTGGCGGCACTTCTGCAATATCTGAAGGGCAAGATTGTCGAAAATGAGTTGGTTCGGATGATTGACAACGAAGTTGAGAAAGTAAAAAAACGTGAAGAGTGGGAGGTGGAGTATATGACATCATATCTAAGAGATATGGACATTCGGGAAGAAGGAATAGAAATCGGTTTGACTCAAGGTTTAGAACAAGGTCTTGCTGCCTTAGTGTCCACTATAAAAGGCTTTATCAGGGATTCGGAAGCAATATATCAGGCTGTCATCAAAAATGAAGCCTATAAAGACACTCCACGGGAAGAAGTTTTTAAATATCTGAAATAAAACTATGTTACAGGTTACAGTATGAGGAATGCTGTAACCTGTCTTGCTATAGATAATAATTTTCCCAATCTGGGAAATGTTTTTTTGACCATCCTGTGTTATCTTATCATTGTAAAGTGATTCTGCAGAAGCTGCTTTGGAGGATGGAAGAATGAGAAAAGATACGATTGGACTGATTCAGTCTACCTTGGATTATATGGAAGAAAATCTGAAAACAGAGTTGGATGTGCAGGAGCTTTGTCAGATGGCAGGGTATTCTTATTATCATTACTGCCAGCTATTTCAACGGGCTGTGGGGATGCCGGTAAAACAGTATCTGGTATGTCGTAGGTTAAAGCATGCCACCTATGAAATGTCACAAGGGGCAAAAAAGCAAGAGACAGCAATGGAGTATGGTTTTGATACCTATGCCGGTTTTTACAAAGCCTTTTGCCGGGAATATGGAATGAGTCCAGCGAAGTATCTGAAAGCATATCAACCGTCCTATCCGTACAAGATTGATTTATTGCAGGAGGGAAAGTTGATGATATCAAAGAAAATGATAAAGAAATTACTGACACATTGGGGGATGGAGGATTGTGAAATAACCAATGTGCGTTACGAAGGAAGTAATCAGATTAGCGAAAATGAGTTTAGAATTGGTGAGGAGTATGTACTGAAACTGTCCGGTATTCCGGGCGGTCTAAAGCGTCACATGGCAATTGCGGAGGCACTGAATGACGCCGGATTACAGGCGTCTCTGCCAGTTCCGACGAAGAGCGGAGAGTTTCTGGTGCAGGAAGCGGATGTGTATGCTATGGTTTGTCAGCGTGTGAAGGGCTCCAAAATCAGCGGTAAAGAAATGTTTCAGACAGGGGATACAGAAGCGGCCTGTCGGTTTGGCGTACTTATTGGCAAATTGCATCTGGCGCTAAAAAAACTGGATGACAGCCTTTGCCAGGAAAATCATCTTTATAATACGGTGTGGGAATGGGCGCTGCCAATGACACAGAAGAAGGTAACTATACCACAGGAACTGGCAGCAGAATATCGTAGTCAGTTTGGAGAAGCTTATGATAAATTACCGAAGCAGATTATTCATCGCAATATGAACCTGAGTTATGTTTATTTGAACGGTGAAGAAATGGTGGGAATAACTGACTTCGAACTTTCGGAATACAGTATCCGTTTGTTTGATGTGTGTTATGCCGCAACCGGAATTTTATCGGAGAATTTTTCAAATGAAGATGGTGTGATGCAAAAATGGCTTCCATTATATCAAAGCATCATCAAAGGTTATGATGAGGTGGTGCGACTTACGGAGGAAGAGAAAAAAGTACTTCCTTATGTGGTATTGTCCATTCAGTTCATTTGTGTGGCTTATTTTGCAGACAAAGAGCAGTTTGTGGAACTGGCAAAAGTGAATGAGCAGATGTTGATGCAACTGGTGGAGCATAAAGAGGACTTAGGGTTTTATTGCAAGAGATGAAAACTGAGCAACTAAAATCAAGCCTTCTTTTCCGGTAATTGTTATACTGTTCATAGAGCAGGAGAAACGGAGGAACTAAAATGTATGAGTGGTACAAGCAAATCCAGACAATCATTGATGAAATTGATACCTGTATCAGACAGCATGCAGACGAGGCCATGACGCTTCATGCATTGGCAAAGGAAACTGGCATTTACCCGGGCGTTTAAAGAAAGCTATGGAATTACGCCAAGTGAGTATCGAAAAGCTCCGGTACCGGTAGTGCTTCGTACGATTTTGCGACCCTTCGACTGCTACTTAGTGGAAACAGGAGTGCAGCGTATGGAAAAAACAACAGGAGATATAAAGGCTTATTTTGTAACAATTCCGGCTCATAAATTTTTGCATATCAGAAATTATGAGAGTATCGGTTACTGGGATTTCTGGCAAAAGCAAAGTGTGATTCCGGGACAGGACTGTGAAACGATTTGTGGGTTGTTAGACAGTATCAAGGGTAAGTTGGATGATGAAGGCGGAACGGATGCTAACAGTGGCAGTGGGCAGTTAATGGCATATATTAATGAGCCTGACGGAAGAATCTGCAGCTGGGGCATACCACTGGCAGAAGCCTATGGAGTTCGCCTTCCACTGGATTATCAGGGGGACATACCAAGGCAGATGCTGTTAATGGACGTGCCGGAAGGAGAATACATTGTATTTGAACACGGTCCTTTCCGGTTTGATACACAGAATTGTTGTGTGGAGCAGAATATAGAAGCTGCAATGAAGGAATTTGACTATGTAGCAAATGGGTATCAGTTGGACACCACCCAGGGAAGAGTATTTTACTTTTATCATGATCCGAAACGGTTCTGGAAGTATGTTCGTCCGGTAAAAAGAATAACGTAAAGTGATGATGCATGAATTGCTGGAAAATTGATAGTTTAGGGAAGCGTAGGCTGTGATCAAACTCGGTCACAGTCTACGCTGATTTTTTGCTTTATAGGAAAGTCCTATAAAGCAAAAAAAGCTCCGCAGAGGATAAGGCGAAATCCATTTCGCCTGCGCTCGCGCGAAGAGGAAATTTGTCGCAAACGACCGCGCTCGGCGCGAGATTTCTGCTAGTGCAGAAATCTTTGTTCCATTAGGACAACACAAAATTAATTACTACTTGACAAATAACTGTATCACTCATATAATACAGTCAATAAAACTGTATTACTTGACTAACACAGTTTGGGCCTCGAAGGACATTACGATACTTAAGAAAGAGAGAAAATATATGATTTCCTTTGAAGAATTTATCATGCAGGAGGGCAGCCCGATTTATCAGCAGATTCTGCTGTACATCAAGAGGGGTGTGATTGCAGGAATAATTGAAGACGGGGATGAGCTTCCGTCCCGCCGGGTTCTTTCAGCGCTGCTTGGAGTGAACCCAAACACGGTGCAAAAAGCATATCGCCTGCTTGAGGAAGAAAAACTGATACAGTCATTACAAGGTAGTAAAAGTACCATGGTTTTGACAGCGGAAAAGATTGCAGCGATTCGGGAAGAACTATTGGAGGCAGCTGCCAGAGGTGCGGTGCACAAGCTAAAGCAGATGGGTGTTTCCAAAGAAGAGGCGATTGCTTTAATTGAGCGATATTGGGAAAGCGATACAGAGGAAGAAAACAAGGAAGGTGGGGAAAAATAGTATGAAACGACATAAATCAGTGTTGCAGCTTTTTATCAGAAGCAGTTTTTTGCAGGTGCTGGCAGTGTGTCTGGTGATGTCAATTGCAGAGTGTATCCTGTTTTTTCGAACATGGGAGAAACTGAACGTGCAGTATCAGGCGAGGGAACTCCGGGTACTTATGCTGGAAAATGTGATTGAAGAAGCAAAATTATTCTATGTTTTTATGGTTGGAATTGCTGTAATTACAATGCTTTTGAACAGAATTGGTAGAAATATGGGAGGACGGCAGGAATATACGTTATATCGTCTGCAAATTGCACCGAAGCAGGTATTTTTATGGCAGGCACTGTATAACAGCTACTGTTACATCCTGTTTTGGGCCGTACAGGCGGTAGTTGCATTTCTGTTGTGTCTGTATTTTGTGCGGACAGCAGATTCTTCCATGGTGACAAATCAAAGTTTGTTTCTGGCCTTTTACCGTAGTGATTATTTGCATGCCGTGTTGCCACTGGAGCATATGGCAAGATGGATTTGTAATCTGAGCTGGTTTATTGCTCTTGGATGGTCTGTAGCATACGATGTGTATGTCAATCGGCGGGGAAAACATACCATCTGGATGTATGCCGTTCTGATTGGTGGTTATGCCTGTTTTATGCAAGGACTGGAAGATTCGACGCCATTGTGGACATTTATCTTTTTGTATATCGTAAGTCTTGTAGTTATGGGTTTTTTTACATTAAAGGAAGGGAAGTGGACTGTGGATGGAGAGTAAACCGACGTGGAAACAGAAGCTGTCAGTGTTTTTTACAAAGAATGCTCCGCCGGGAATGAATACGGACCGGCTGATTGGCGGTTATCTCAGCGGTCTGACGATGATGTTGTGTTTCAGCTTTCGTTTTTTTGGACAGTATAAGGCGGCATATGAGGAACTGTTTCAGTGGCCTGTGGGAAGTAAAAAGGTGCTTCGACCCGGTGCGGTTATGCAGGATTTTTCTGAAATTCTGGGTGACAGTCTGCAACCATTTTTTCTGTATTGCTTTTTGGTAATGGCAGTGGTTCTTTGGAACTATCTGTACTATTATCAGGAAAGTAAAAGCATTTATGTGATGAAACGTTTACCGAATTCTGTGGAGCTTCATCGTAGGGCGTGGATGCTCCCGGTGCTTGCGGTTGTTGTAACGCTGTTTTTTACGTTTCTTGTACTGATACTCTATTTTGAATTTTATATGATGTTTACGCCGGAACAGTGTATTGCGTCCGGACAGTGGGAGAACATCTGGAGGTAGCTTATGTTAGAATTAAAAGATGTGAAAAAAGTTTACCCGGGAGGAACTGTGGCACTGAGGGATGTCAGTCTGACACTTCCCCGGGGAGAAATTGTAGGTTTGTTTGGAGAAAACGGTGCCGGAAAGAGCACGTTGATGAAAAGTATGCTTGGATTTATCAATTACAAAGGGGAAATTACACTGGATGGGGAACCGATTACCCGAAAGAATATCGCGAAGCTTTCCTTTGCAACCAGTGAACATTCCTTCTTTCCGGATTTGACACCAAAGGGACATGCGGAGTTTTACAAGGAGCATTTTGAAACCTTTTCAGAAAAGCGGTTTCAGGGACTGATGGATTTTTTTGAACTTCCGAAAAACAAAGCACTTCGTTCCTTTTCCACCGGACAGAAGAATCAGTTTGAAGTTATTATGGCACTCAGTCAGGGGGCAGATTATATTTTAATGGACGAACCTTTTGCCGGCAACGATGTGTTTAACAGGGAGGATTTTTATAAGGTGCTGCTTGGTATTTTAGAACCGACAGAAACTGTCCTTTTGTCCACACATCTGATTGAGGAGGTAGCAGGATTTATTGGCAGGGCGGTACTGATTCGTAAAGGACAGATTGTGGGTGATGTTTCCATGGAACAGTTGGAGGAAGAGGGAAAATCCCTGATGGAGTATGTAAAGGAAACGTACAATTACCGGACAGAACGGGTCAGCAAGGCGGTTTCGGAAATCAGCGGAGAGGAATAAGAAGGGAGAAGACAAAATACTATGAAAAAGTTATGGATTGTATTTGTTGGACTTCTGGTACTTAGTATAGGAACTTTAGTGATGCTTCCCTGTTTTATTTTGCAGGAAGCTGACAACGTACAGATTACAGAACATGTACTTTCCGGGGATTCTGCTGCTGTAGAGGGAGTAACAGTGACAGGGTACAGCCACTATAACGGCCAGTTATTCTGGAATACAGTTTACACAGCAGGAGAAGAAGCAACCGCGGAAACGGAATATGATTTTTATGTAGATAAAAAGCTATCCAGAAACCGGGCAGAGAGGTTTTCCTGGAATCAGGAGCGGGGCTATGGATGTTTTCAATGGATGAGCGGCTTGTCCGGTGGCTGGGGAATGAGTTCAAATGGTGGGCTGTCTATTACGAACGATAATATTGAACGACGTGAACTGACTGCTGCCTATGAGACTTTGGCAGCAGAAACAAAGGCAGGAGAAGAAAACAGCAAAATGATTTGCTTGAATGATTATCTGACGTATTATCCGTTGGAAATTAATCTGCAGGATTCCGGTTCGGTCAGGCACCGCTTTTATACCGAAGAATTAAGTGAAGCATACACCTCTTATTTTAAAATTCCGATACAGGAAACTATTGCTTATGAGATAAAGATGGCAAAAGATGAAAACGGAAAAATTATTTCTTTAGGCGGTGGTGTGAAGGAGTTCAGTTTTCAATGGAATGTCACCAGTATTTGTACGGAAACCGATATCTATTTCACCTTCTGCCCGTATTCCGATGGAAAACGAATGGATACCAGTCTGATACCGGGTGGTTTTGGAATTTACCGGCAGCCATACAGGACAGAAAACGAAGAAACCATCATTCAGCCGGAGAAACTGGAAATGGTGTATGCTTTGTCAGATGATTTTTATGCAGGCGGAACCTTGCTTTTAGATGTCAATGAAAGAAATCAATTGCTTATTTTAACGGATAATGAAACAGAAACCTGTTTTCAGGTGGTGGATTTGGAAACATTGGAACTAGTACAGGAAGGAAAGTTTTCTCATGTGGAAGCCGATACGCGGTTTGTGCAGGTAGTCCGGGTAACAGATGAGTTTCTGATTCTGCATTATGAAAAGGACTATTTCGCAGTAGTAGACTGGCAGGAGGAGAGGGGATATGCCCATCAGTTTACCATGCAGGTAGCACAGGATGATATCATATATAATTTTAACCGGGCTCATTACAGTGATTTTGACTGGAATGGAGAGCAGCTTATATTTATCTGCTATAGTATGAATCAATTTTCAGTGGCAGAAACTTGTAATTTTGATTTGGCAGTGTACGATGCCACCGGGCAGATTTATCATGGACTGTATACGAACAGTCTGGCAACAGAACAGGAATATGATATAAGTCGGCAAACAATCCACGGAGATTTGTGGCAGGGCTGTGAGCCCGGAAATAATGTATCTATTGATGTTATCTGGCCGTAGCAATAAGTGTTAAAGCAGCACGAAGGTATTTTAAGCAAAGATCAGATAAAAACTATAATATTTACTTGCAATTTTTTTCATTGTACGATAAACTAAAAGACAGTGTAATTGTAAATATGGAATTTTTGAATTGTGGGTATAGCTCAAAATATGGTTAAATATTTGTATCAACCACTATAAATGGTTGTCTAACGGTGTTTTTGTGTGTACACCGATGGACAACCATTTTTATGATACAGAAGAGACAAAAATTAAGTTAAGTAATGAAAGGGAAATGTATGAAAGTTGTATTACAGAATTTGACTAAGGTTTTTCCCAGCCGTAATAAAAAATCAAAGGAAGATGTCGTCGCAGTAAGTGACTTTACTTTTGAGATTCCGGACGGTAAGTTAATCGGCTTACTTGGTCCGTCCGGCTGCGGAAAAAGTACTACACTCTACATGATTAGTGGCTTGCAGAAACCAACCAGCGGAAAAATTTTCTTTGGTGATGATGATGTAACGGAGTTGTCTACAGAAAATCGGGGCATTGGCCTGGTGTTTCAGAACTACGCATTGTATCCTCATATGACAGTAAAGCAGAATATTCTTTTTCCGCTACAGAATCTCAAAGGAACGGACAGACCAACGAAAGAAGAAATGTCAGAGCGTGCCTGCCACGTAGCAAAGCTGGTTCAGATTGATGGACTCATGGATCGAAAACCAAGTGAACTTTCCGGTGGTCAGCAGCAGCGGGTTGCCATTGCAAGAGCATTAGTCAAAATGCCACGTGTACTGCTGCTTGATGAGCCGTTGTCTAATCTGGATGCCCGTCTCCGGTTGCAAACAAGAGAAGAAATCAGAAGAATCCAGAAGGAAACCGGTATTACTACAGTGTTTGTTACTCACGATCAGGAAGAAGCGATGAGCATTTCAGATATTATTGTAGTGATGGAACAGGGGGTAGTGCAGCAGATTGGTGCTCCGCAGGAGGTTTATGACAGCCCTAAGAACCTGTTCGTTGCAAAATTTCTCGGTACCCCTCCTATCAATGTGTTTAATGGTTCTGTAAAGGGTGGAAGAGTTTACATTGGTGAGGATGCGGTTTTGGAAGTCACTGATGTTCCGGATCAGGATGTGATAATCGGTATCCGCCCGGAGGGCTTTGTACTCGATGAGAACGGTCCATTAAAGTGCAAGCTTAGTAATGTAGAAGTTATGGGTCGTGATGTAAGCATTGTATCCACTCATCCGGCTTCTGTAAATCCGGACGTACGCTCCATCATTAATGCGGATAATAAAGTAGATACAAGCAATGAAAACGTCAGATATAGTGTAAAGTCTCACAAGCTTTTCCTGTTTCATAAGCAAACGGAAGAGAGAATCAGCTTTGAGATAAAACAATAAAGGAGACCAACAATGAAAAAAGTATTTGTTAGTGTTTTGATTTTCACAATGTGTATAACAGGTTTTGCAGCATGCGGAGGCAATAATGAAGTGAATCCTACTCCGACTGCAGCTGTAACGGAAGAGCCAACCATAACAGCAACGGAAGAATCGATCGAGGAACCAACTGAAGTACCGACATTGGAACCAACCGCGGAACCAACGGCAACGGTAACTATAGTACCTACGGAGACTCCGGTTGCGACTCCTACGAAAGGACTGACTGCTTCGGCGGAACCGGAAATTGAGGTTGGAGAATATAAGGGAATAACATTAGTAAGTGTTTCTAAAGATGTATTAGATGCAGAAATCAGTGCAATGCTGGAGAGTTATTCGGAAATGGTGGAAGTAAGCCGGGCAGCGACAGAAGGAGATACGGTAACCATTGATTTTGTAGGATTGAAAGATGGAGTAGCTTTCGAAGGCGGTACAGCAGAAGGCTATAACCTGATTCTTGGTTCCGGAAGCTTTATTGACGGGTTTGAAGACGGGTTAATCGGTGCGGTTGCAGGCGAAAAAAGAGACTTAAACCTTACTTTCCCGGAGAACTACGGAAATGAGGAACTGGCAGGACAGGCAGTTGTATTCCAGGTTACAGTACAGGCAGTAATGGAAGAAAGGATTCCGGAGCTTACGGATGAGTTTATTGCCGGTACTTATTCCGACTATGCAACAGTAGCAGAATTTACAGAAGCATTGCATGAGTCCCTGAATACACAAAGCTATTATGAGCAGATAACAGAACAGCTTATGGCATCCAGTGAAGTAAAGCAGTATGATGAAGAACGGGTGGCAGCGGAACAACAAATTCTGATTGAGCAGTACAAAGCATATGCAGCATATTACGGTTCATATTATGGTCTTGATGAAACGACGGCCATTACGTATCTTTTAGGCTTCGAATCAATGGAAGCATTTGAAGAAGAAAAGAGTAATTATGCACGTGATATGATTAAAAATTCTATGGTGATTGAAAAAATTGCAGAACTGGAAAATTTTGCAATGGATGATGAAACATATAAGTCTATGGTGGCTGAATATGCAGCAAAGTATGGATATGAAGATTCTGCAAGCTTTGAAGCGGCATATGGCGGAGAAGAGACGGTTCGTGAGTCTTTACTGGCCGAGCTTGTTATGAAATGTGTTATTGAAAATGCCGTTATTGTAGAGACACAGTAGCGAGGATATTTTATAAAAAGAATGTAAATCAAAAACGTCAAACCATTTGGTTAAACCGGTGGCTTGACGTTTTTTCTGAAATGCAAAAGATCTGATTAATTGTTTATAACCGATAATTCTTCATAGACCTTTGTATTGGTTCTATCCAGTGTCAATGGCAGAACAGAAGTGTATCCGGTCAGTACTGCATTGGTATCGATACTGTAATCACCATTGTCTTTCCAGACACTTTTGCCTGTCGGGAGGAACAGGTTGTTTTTCTGTGGAAGAAAATCATCGGAGAAATAGCGGTGCCCCATGCGGGTAATACGGATTCCTTTGCTGGCGATTGGAATATTGATGTTGTAAATACTGTTTTTTGTTAATAAATCATGCTTTTCAAAAAAATCTTTTAATTCGTCCAATGCTGCCATGGCTTCCTCAAAACCACCCGGCTCCGTGGAAAGTGCTACCGCAGGAATTCCGAAAGCTGCTGCTTCAAATACAGCACCTACGGTACCGGAGTATAGCATGTCGATGCCGATGTTTAAACCACGGTTGATGCCGGAAAGCACAAAATCGAATGTAAGTTTCATACCTTCGATGGCATAGCGGACACAGTCTGCCGGAGAAGAATCCACGGTATATGCTTTGATATCGGGGTCATCAAAATCGACAGGCACAACCTCAAAAGCTTTGTGAATTTCGATACAGTGGCTTTTTCCGCTTTGCTCGAATTTTGGGACGACAACGGTTACTTCACCAAATTGCTTTGCCCATTTGGCCAGAGGCAGGAGTACCGGAGATGAAATGCTGTCATCATTTGTAACTAAAATTCTCATTATAACCAGCCCTCGTGTGTTTCTTTGTATTCTTTAATATAGCTGTCACAGGCACTTACCAGCTGCATCAGCTCCTCCTCACTATAAACCGTTGCGCCGCTGGCGCAGGCATGACCGCCACCACGGAACTGTTCTGCAATGTGGTTGATTGTTGCAAAGCGGGAACGGAGACGCACACGAATTGTACCATCTGCGTCACCGGTTTCAATAAAGGCAATCCAGCAAAGGCAGCCCTTGATAGAGTCCATGTAGGAAACGGAAGCAGAGGCGTCCTCTTGAGAAAGGTTAAACTGTTCCTGCATTGCTTTGTCAACATAAAGATAAGAAACACCGTTTTCTGTCATTTTCATGGATTCATATACATGGGCCTTGAACTTCAGCTGATGGAATTCCTCCAGATACAGGTTGGCATATAAAGTTTCGGTATCAAGTCCCTGATTTAACAAAATACCTGCAAGTCGTAGTGTCTCGCCGGAAACTTCACGATAACGGAAACGTCCGGAATCAGTTACCATACCTGTGTAAAGATACAGCGCGGCTCCTTTTGTCATCACAAGTTCATCTTTAAAGGTATCATAAAAATCTGCGACCATTTCGCAGGCAGAGGAACGCTCATGTTCCACCCAGGAATAGTCTCCGTATGGAGAATTGTCAATATGGTGATCGATTTTCACCAGTTCCTTGCAAAGATTATACTTTTTGCTGGAGGTCCGGTCTAACGTTGCTGTGTCTAATACAATGCCAAGGGCATTGTTGAATAAGTTTTCCGGAACAGGAGCGTTTTCCGGCCCCATGAATTCCAGGTATTTTGCATAATCTTCGTTTACATGGTATACTTCCTTTTCGGGCCAGGTTGCTTTGATGAGTTCCTGTAAGCCTTTTGTGGAGCCTACTGCATCACCATCCGGGCGGAAATGGCGGAATAAGAGAATGCAATTGTATTCTTTGATTTTATTTAAAATAGTCTGCTTGATTTCAAAGTTGTTTGTCATATATTTCTCCTTGTGATGTTGCACTACATGCCAATTTGCTTGTCATGTTCTAAAATATGATTAATGAGCCAGCCGGTAAGGTATTCTAAGATTTCTGTCAGCATGGAATCCGTATTTTCGTCCAGATGTTCTAAATTCATA
The DNA here is from genome assembly GCA_045531895.1 of Lachnospiraceae bacterium. GTDB lineage: Bacteria > Bacillota > Clostridia > Lachnospirales > Lachnospiraceae > SIG299. Next base: position 21,994 of record JAZSEW010000057.1, on the reverse strand, counting down.
TCGTTGATTTTTTCACGGAACTGGTCGTGCTGCACCTTCTGGATGAACATGTGCTTGTAATTGATACTTGCCATGTAGGCTTCCTCGTGCTCAAAGTGCTGCAGGGCATAGTCTTTTAGCTCACCTAAAATATGGCGTACCTGGTCATACTTGTCCACTAAAAGCTCTTCCTTTGTTAATTGATATGCTTCATCGGCAATTTCAAATAATCTTTTGTGTTCTGCATCTACGGATGCAATTCCTGTTACATATTCTTCTTTAAATTCGTACATATAACATTTTCTCCTTCTAATAGTGTTCTTATTTCGCTACACTTGCTATAATGAAAATCATATCTTTAGCATACCATTTCTAACGGAAACTTGCAACCGGAAACCGAATGGGGTATCATAGAAGTCGGTTGATTCAATTGGATGGGGTGGAAAATTTACCTTTTAGTTTGGAGGAAACGGGTTGAAATGAGCAGAAGCATGGTTGTTTTAAATGGTGAAATTTTTTTTGACGGAACATTTCAAAAAAAGGATATCCGGATAGAAAATGGAAAGTTTGCAGAGATTGCAGAGACGGGGATGCTTGATGGTTTACTAAAGGACAATTTGGAACTGGAAATTTTTAATGCCGACGGAAAATATATTATACCGGGTCTGGTGGATGTACATACTCACGGACGAATCGGTTTGGATTTTAGCAAACTGACAGAGGAAGGTCTGGAAGCATTATTAGTTTCCTATGGAACCTGTGGCATAACTTCTGTGGTTGCGACCACAATGACCAACGAACCGTCGGTGGTGGAAAAATCCCTGCGGATAATGGGGGAGTATATCGAAAGACAAGAGAACTCATTTACACAGGGAGCAAAGCTCCTTGGAATCCATATGGAAGGACCATTCCTTGGTAAAGAGAAAAAGGGTGCCCATGATGAGGCATATTTGCAACAGCCGGACTGGAACTGGTTTGAAAAACTGCAGGAAGTAAGCGGAGGAAATATTCGTCTGGTTACGGTGGATCCGGATTTGGACGGTGCGGATGATTTTATAGAGAAATGTGTGGCAAATGGAGTGAAAGTATCTTTGGGACATACTGCCTGTAAGTACGAAACAGCGGTAAAAGCAGAAAAGCTTGGCGCTAATCATGTGACCCATATCTTTAACGCCATGAATCCCCTGCATCACAGAGAGCCGGGGCTGATCGGTGCGGCAATGGATACCGGTATGTACACGGAATTGATTTGTGACGGAATTCATGTGCATCCGTCATTGGCACGGATGATGTTCGCGGCACATCCGGGCAGGATGGTGCTGATTTCCGACTCTATTCCGGTGGCGGGAATGCCGGACGGAGAGTATGCGTCCGGTGGGTTAAAGGTGACATTACAGGATGGTAAGGCGGTACTTGCAGATGGAACGATTGCAGGTTCTGCCATCAGCTTGTTTGATTCTATGGCGAATGCCATTAAGTTTGGAATTCCTGCGGAATGTGCAGTGAGTAGTGCAACGTATATTTCTGCGAAATCGATTGGCATGGAAGACGTGACAGGCTGTATTGCAGAGGGAAGACGGGCAGAGTGCCTGATTGTAAATAAAAAATGGGAGTTAGAAAAGGTGCTGATGTAGGAAACTTCTTATGAAATTATCGGTGCACTGGGAAACGGAGGGGCTGTCGGCCAAAGGCAGTATTATGGGTACTGTTTAAAGAAGGAGTTGGAGTGGAACAGCTTGAAATGAAAGAAGTGAATGAAGGAGAAAAAGAATGAAAGACATATTGAAAAAATTGATGCAGGAGTGCGGACTGGGAGAAATTATGTCTCCTGTAGAACCGGTATCCGGTGGTTTGATGCACCGGATGTATAAGGTAACAACGGATAAGGGAACTTATGCAGTAAAGCATCTGAATGCAGAGATTATGAAGCGGCCGGATGTGTTTGAAAACTATGCAAGAGCGGAAAAAATAGAAGCTATGTTGGAACAACATAATATTCCGATAGTTCCGGCTCTTGTATTTCATGAAAAGAAGATGCAAAGCATCGAAGATAATTATTTTTATGTATTCCGATGGCAGAATGGTAACATTACCGACTGGAATCACATTTCCGGAGAACAGTGCTTTATGGCGGGGGATATTCTCGGAAAAATTCATGCTATAAACCCTGAAAACGTGGAGACGGAGGCTCCGGAGGTCAGCGCGATTGACTGGAAGGAATATATTCAGAAAGCAAAGGAGCAAAATTCGAGTATAGCAGCGTTGTTAGAAGAAAAGCAGGAACTTTTAGTATATGCAGAGAGGGAATTAAATAAAGCAAAGGCAGCATTGCCGTCCATGCGATGTTTATCTAATGAGGATATGGATCCGAAAAATATCATGTGGGAGAACGGTTCTCCATGGGTGATTGATTTGGAATGTCTGGACTATGGAAATCCTATGGCTCATGCTGTGGTTCTTGCGCTACAGTGGGCAGGAACCGTTACCGAATCTTTAGATACTGACAAACTGGTGGCATTTTTTGACGGTTATTTGGAAGCTTATGATAATGGCTTCCGGGGCTATGACAAACTGATTGGTGTGGCATACAACTGGGTGGACTGGCTGGAGTATAATATCCGGAGAGCCCTTGGTAACTGCGTGGACGAGACAGAGCAGAACCTGGGCATTTCTGAGGTGAGAAATACCATTCAAAGGATAGAGTATTTGCATAAAGTGGAACCGCAAATCAAGAAAGTATTACAGATGAGCCTTGTAAATCCGGATGCGAAGCGGTTTGACACCCACGATGACAGGATTTGTTATTATGAATTATTACTGGAAAGAGAGCTTGCGGACATGTCGGAGTATCCTCTTCCGGAAGGATACCGTTTTGTGCCATATTCCGACGGAGACAGAGATGACTGGATTGCCATCGAACAGTCAGCAAAAGAATTTAATACATATGAGCAAGGTTTGGAAGCGTGGAACCGCTATTATGCAAACAGCTTAAACATCCTTCCGGACAGAATGTTTTTTATTGAGAACAGTGTAGGTGAAAAAATTGCCACAGCAACCGCTTTTTATAATATTCACGGCAGGGACACGTCGGGAGCCGGGTGGCTTCACTGGGTAGCGGTGAAGAGAGAATATCAGGGAAAAGGACTTTCTAAACCGCTGATAACTTATGTTTTAAAGGTTATGAGAAACTTAGGATATACCCATGCAAAAATTCCGACACAGACGAATACCTGGCTGGCATGTAAGGTTTACTTAGACCTTGGTTTTGCACCGATTAAGAAAAATCTGGAGCATAGTTATGAGGGCTGGAGGATTGTGAAGGCATTGACCGGACATCCGGGCATTGAAATAGCATGCAGGTCCATCATGTTTTAAATGAACAAATAAACCAATAGTTTAGAAAATCGACACCTTATCCTTTGACGTATATTCCGGACAAAGGTATAATTTAAGATAGAATTGTACAAAGTGTGATGGCACGGATGGAGGTAGATGGTTTTATGGAATATAACAGAGTTGCAATGGGAGGAAAGATATATTCTCTACGTGTGGCAAAGGGAATGACACAGGAGCAATTGGCAGTACTTCTTTGTGTAAGCCCGGCTGCAGTTTCTAAGTGGGAGCGAAATCTTGCTAATCCAAGTATTGAGATATTATGGGCATTGGCTGACTATTTTGAGTGTAGTATTGATGAATTGGTAGGGCGGGAAGAAAAGAATTTGACCAAAGTAGGCATGTACGATTCTGAGAAAATGCAGCTTGCTGAAGTGGCGGAAGAATTGCTTGCCTGCAGTGAGCTCAGCAGAAAAGAAGGGTTGCTGGCATTGGATGACCGCATGAAATTGTATGAAGGAGAAAATAAGTTTTTGCCCTTTGCTGTTCACTTCTTTTTGCAATCATTTATGAAACAAATGGATTTTGAACTGACCTTTCAGCTCTTGGAAAATTATGTGGAAACACTGGCAGCAGAAGAACGCAGGGCGGGCTATATGATAGCACATATGCTTAAACGAATTGCTTCCGGCGAGAGTCCGGAGCTGTTGCGGGAAATAGTTGCGTCCTATGTGGGAATCGGTTATTGGGAAAGACTGGAGGCTGCGAACAGAAAAGAACAGGGAAAACGGAACAGGGATGAGATTATCGAAAAGTATAGGGATAAGAAACTTTATTCAGAGAAAACTGATTTGTTGGAACGGTTTGAAATGCTGGGGAATTTTGAAATACAGGTGATTCTGCGTAATTTGGATAATGAAACGTTAACGGCAGCACTTTGTGGTGCAACCGGAAAAATTGTTACGGGTTTTTTGAGGAATTTATCAGACCGGCTTCTTTATTTTGTCAGCGAGGACATGGATAACTGGCGCGGAACGGAGGAAGATATTTTAAAAGCTCAGCTGCAGGTGCTGGCGGTCGGAGGCTGCTTTTTGAAAGAGTAGAAAATAAAGCATAGACAAGTTGAAGAAACACTCTCAGGCGGAACTTGAGAGTGTTTTTGTTTAACTACTTGGCTTTAATTGGGTGTGTATGTTCGTGAGTCTTCCGGTAAGAAGTCGGTGTTTCTCCGGTTGTCTTCTTAAAGGTTCGTATAAAGTGTTCTACATTTTCATAGCCCACCTGCAGACTGATATTTAAAACAGTAAGGTTCGTGTCTAAAAGAAGAAATTCTGCACGCTCCATTCGTACTTTCTGTAAAATTTGTTTAAAGGTCATTCCTGTGGTCTCTTTAATCAGTTTTGAGGTATATTCCGGTGTATAATGGAATTTCTCTGCAATTTGACCTAATGTAATGTCTACATAATTTTCCTGAATAAAACGAAGTAATCCAAAACGCTGAATATCGGATTTTTTTACAATAGATGGGAGTTCCACACTCTTTTCATAATTTCGAAGAAGTAATCCAAAAATATTCATGGTGGTATTAATCATCATATACTGCCAATATTCTTCTTTATTTGTGCTTTCCAGCAGAAGGAATGTAACGGCAGTCCGGATATGAAAATCATCTCCGGAGTGAAAAATAATATAGTCATTTACGTTCTGCGCATAGATACTGTTGATGAAGAACATGGACAGAATATTATCATTCCGCAGAAAATTAAAAAAGATATATTCCAGGGTATTTTTCTTTACCGGCATCTGGATAATAATACTCTGGTCAAATACAGAGATGGAATGATGAACGCCCGGTGGCATGACGAGAAAATCACCGGTTCGCATATGCACGGTGCGACCGTTGATGTTCTGTTCGCAGGTGCCATCGTAAACATAAGTCAATTCGAAAAAGGTGTGATCATGGGTAATAGCCGGAGTATAACAGTTGTGTTTGATGGCTGAAATGGATTGCCCCGGTTCAAACATCCATTGATCCTCATAGACCAGAGGTGTAGTTTCCGGATATTCCGGAATAATCAGATTGTTCTTATACACGTAGTCCATATCCAGTGTAGCAAGGAATTTCTGGTAGGAGTATTCCTGCTGCTTGGCGTAATAGTATTTCTGATAAAAGATTTCCTGCTTATTAAGTTCATATAATGATTTCTGAAGAGTTGCCATATCCATGAGTAGTCCTACCTGTAAGATTAAAAAATATCAATATCTACATATATAATATAACATTCTAAATAAAAAATGTCAACTTAATTGATTAAATTAAACAATTGGAATGATAAAAAGAAAGAGATACAATAGAGCCAAGATCAAGATAAGACACAATAAAATCCAAGGCGGAAAAGCAACAGATAAAGGAGAGCTTATGGGAAATAACAGAGTTATTGCAGAAGTGAAACATATGAATAAGCGTTTTGGCTCCACCATCGCCCTGAATGATGTAAGTATCACAATTAATAAAGGTGAGATATTGGGGCTGATTGGCGAAAATGGTTCCGGAAAATCAACGGTAACCTCTATTCTTTCCGGAATGCAGAAGGCTGATAGTGGTGAGATGCTCTATGAAGGACTGACATGGGAACCGACCAGCATGATTGAAGCGATGAATCAGGGAATTGGTATGATTGTACAGGAGACAGGAACAATTCCGGGAATTTCCGTGGCAGAGAACATCTTCCTTGGAGAATTGAAGAGATTTAAGACAGGTGTGTTAGTTCAACGTAAGAAAATGCACGAGGAAGCCTTAGAAATTCTAAACAACATCGGAGCGGATCATATTCGTCCGGAAATGCTGACAGGGATGTTGGATCTTCAGGATAGAAAGCTGATAGAGATTGCTAAGGTAATGAGCAAAAATCCAAAGCTCTTGGTGGTGGATGAGACAACAACGGCACTTTCGCAGAAAGGTCGTGACATTATCTATAAGATTATGAATAAGATGAAGGACGAAGGAAAAGCGGTTGTTTTTATCTCACATGATTTGGATGAAATTATGAATGTGTGTGATGCACTGACAGTCTTGCGAGACGGAAAAATAATTACTACCTTTGCGAAAGAAGATTTTGATGAAGACAAGATTAAGACCAGCATGATTGGAAGAGAACTTCAGGGTGATTATTATCGTAGCGATTATGACGGAAGTCATGGTAGCAGGGTGGTTCTGGAAATCAAAAACGGAAATCTGGGAAATCAGTTGGTGGATTTCAATCTGCAGCTGCACGAAGGAGAAATTCTTGGTGTTGGTGGTTTATCTCACTGTGGTATGCATACTCTTGGAAAAGTGTTATTTGGTGCAAAGCAACTGACCTCCGGTGAAGTGCTTTGCAATGGAAAGACAGTTAAAAATGAAGGAGCGGCAATGAAGCAGAAGATTGGCTATGTAGCTAAGGACAGGGATACAGAATCTCTTTGCCTGAATGCAAGTATCCGGGATAATATTGCGGTCGGCGGTCTGGATCAAATTGCTGTGAAAAAGCATTTTATATTCCATAAGAAGGAAAGACGCTATGTAAAAGAGCAGATAGAAACACTTAGTATTAAGTGTCAGGATATGGATCAGTATGTATCAGCGTTATCCGGAGGAAACAAGCAAAAGGTTGTTTTCGGAAAGTGGATTGGTCGCGGCAGTGAAATCCTGATTCTGGATTGTCCAACAAGAGGCGTGGACATCGGCGTAAAACAGGCAATGTACCAGCTGATGTATAAGATGAAGCAGGAAGGAAAAGCTATCTTGATTATTTCGGAAGAAATGACAGAGCTGCTTGGAATGGCAGATCGTCTTGTGGTGATGAAGGATGGAAAACTGGCAAAAGAGTTCATGAGAGATAAAGAGCTTGGAGAAGCAGATATTATCAAGTACATGATATAGCAAAATGCAGGAGAGGAAAAATATGAAAAAAAATAACACGAAAAGATTAATTATGAATCTGGCTCCGCTTGCAGGACTGCTTCTTTTGTTCGCAGTATTCATTATCCTGGGAACAATTGCAGATTACAACATTTCTTATGGAATGAAAGCAGTAGTTAACCAGTCGATTGTTGTAGCAATTGTTGCAACCGGTGCAATTTTTATTTATACGCTGGGCTCTTTTGACATCAGTCTTGGTGCCAGTGTTGCGGTGAGTGCCCTGCTTGGCGGAATGACCTATAATGCAACAGGAAGCATTCTTTGCATGCTTCTGGTTAACATTGGAATTGCAGTGTTTGTTTCGTTGTTTAATTCGGTATTAGCATCGGTCTTTAATCTGCCGGTGTTTGTAACAACGATTGCGATGCTCAGTATTTTAAATGCGGTGGTATTGTTACTGATTCGAATTAATGATACCGGTGACAAAATTGCGGTACCCGCAGAGGCAGTGTCGGCATTGGACGAAACTTGGTTTAAGGTGCTTATATTAGTTGCGTTTTTGGCACTCAGTATGTTCGTATTCGAATACACAAAAATAGGACGTAAGCAAAAGATGGTAGGAAGTAATCCTGTTTGTGCGAAGCTTACCGGAATTTCTGACAAAAAGATGGCTATTATTGCTTTTGTTATGGCAGGAATTGGTGTTGGACTCGGGGCATTCGTATCCACAATATATTCTCCGACCTTAACAAGAAATACAGCGTCCAGCGTAGGTATGGATGTCATTATTGCGATTGTATTTGGTGGCATGCCGGTTTCCGGTGGTGCGAGAAGTAAGATTACCGCGGCGGTAATCGGAGCGTTTTCCATGAGTTTTCTTGGACAGATTATGACACTGCTCCAGTTAGATTCCGGTATCGGTCAGATGGTAAAGGCGGCAATCTTTATCATTGTAGTATTTGTAGCAACTTTGAACCAGAGAGGTAAGATGTTGCCAAGATAAGTCAGGTATTTAGCAAAATGCTTAATACATATATTATTTTTCATAACAGGAGGATGAACATGAAAAAATTAGTATCTTTATTACTTTGTCTGGTTCTGGCATTAACAATGCTGACCGGATGTGGCCAGAAGGATGGCGGCGTGGACATGAGCAAGAACGTAAAAATGGGTGTGTTACTTTCTGATGCAACAACAGCAGAGTCTCTGGCTTTCCAGAACTACTACAAGGAATACATCGAAAAGAATTTCAATGTAACATTAATGTACTCTGACGAGGTTGCAGATGCAGCGGCAGAGAAAAGTGCGATTGATAATTTTATTGCGAACAACTGTAAGGCTGTTATTTCTTTCTCTTCTTTTGACCGTCCGGCTCAGTTAGATCAGTGTGCCAAAGCAGGTCTTTATTATGCAGTTGCAACAGGTACTTTAACAGACGAACAGTACGAAGCAGCTAAGACAAATGAGTACTACGTTGGTGCGATTGGACCTTCTTTAAACATTGAATTTGAAGCGGGTTATAACATGGCAAAGTACTATTTGGATCAGGGCAAGAAGACATTTGCTATCTTCGGTGGTGCCCTTCCATATTATACGGAAATGCACATCTATCGTGCGGCAGGTATGCTGACAGCTATGGTAGAAGCAGGTGGTGAAGGTGCTAATTACCTTGGCGCAACCGATAAGTTTGGTATCATTGGAAAGATTTATGAGACAGCAACTGTAGAAACCGGTATGATTGGTAACATTAACTTAGCTGGCTATGTTGGAGGTTATGATATGGATGATGCATGGTTTGCCAAGGTAGGTCAGATGGCTACTATTGATGGACTTGAGGTTATCCTTGCAGTAGGTAACGGTTCTGACTTCTTTGGTACAAGTGTACAGGGTACAGATATTAAGATTGCCAGCGTAGATGCTTATGCAACTGCTTATGGTGATGCAATGAAGGCTGGTATGTTAGATTATCTTGCAGGTAAGTTCTCCGCAAGTATCGGACCTATCTTTGCAGCAACTTATAGTGCAGTGCTTGGTTCCCCAATCCGCACAGCGGAAGGACATGCACTTGCTTTAGAGCAGGGTTACTGGATTGCAACATCTTCTGCAGAATTTGAAGAGTTCTATGCAGTGGACAGCTCTGTAGAGTCTCCGGCTTACACAAAGGAGATGCTGGAAAAACTGATTGGTGCAAGCTATGAAGATTTCAGTACATTTGTTGGAAAGTACAGTTTTGAAGAAATTAAAGGTATGAAGTAAACATTCATAATAACTTCGAACCAATGGGAAAGGTATGGTTGATATGAAAAGCAGAAAAATGATAAAAAAAATATTCGGAATAGGAACGATTCCCCTGGCTACGCTGGTAATCATGCTCGGACTATGTGCATTTAACGGAATCACATTGTTTGAAACGGAGCTGAACTGGCGGACGTTCTTTCAGTCGGTGGCATCGGTTATGCTGACTACCTTTGCTTTATCAATTAACCTGAATTCAGGAAGATTCGACTTTTCCATTGGTTCGATCTCCCTCTTATCCTCTGTAGTTGCATCGCAAATCTGCATCAATGCAGGATTGGCAACACCTTGGATGTTAACACTTTGTATTGTGCTGGGTGCCGCTCTTGGGGCACTGTCCGGCTTGGTCTATGTGTTGGTAAAGCTTCCGCCGATTATTGTATCTCTTGGTGTGGCATTATTCTATGAGGGACTTGCATTTACGGTAACAAAGGGAAAGGGCGTTTCTTTTGTTACAAATCTGGAACTGACAAGTTTTCCGGGTGTGAGAAATTATTGCCTGCTGATTTTGGTAGCATTGGTGGTAGTTATTATTCTGATAGACTATACCAGGTTTGGTTACAATTACAAGGCACTGATTAGTGGACAGAAGGTAGCAGTAAATACCGGTATCAAGGAAGTACCAAATGCTATCGGCTGCTATACACTGGCAGGTGGCTTGATGGGAATTGTCGGATTCATTAGTGCAACAAAGACAGGAAATATCATGATGGCATTGAATTTCGGTTCCATCGGTGTGATGTTCACTGCGTTTTTACCGATGTTTATCGGCGGTTTTATTGCAAGATTCTGCAACGAAAGAATCGGATATTTACTGGGAGCGGTTACAACAGGTCTGATTTCCCTGACCTATGCCAGATTAAATGTAGATGCATCGGTGCAGCAGATTGTAACGGCATTGATTTTAGTAACATTTTTGATTTATTTAAACAACGAAGGAAAGTTGAAGCAGCTGCTCAAACGGTAGGGCTTCGGAACGGAGAAAATCATGAAGTATCGTGCAATTATTTTTGACCTTGATGGTGTCATCTGTTTTACGGATCATTATCACTACCTGGCATGGAAGCAGCTGGCAGATTCCATGGGAATCTATTTTGATGAAAAGATTAACAACAGACTCCGCGGTGTAAGCCGTATGAAAAGTTTGGAAATTATTCTGGAAAACTATGACGGAAGTCTTAGTGAAGAAGAAAAAGAAACTCTGGCAGAAAAGAAAAATGCAGTGTATAAAGAATTGCTACATCAGATGTCAGAACAGGATTTAAGTACCGAAGTAAAAGAAACATTGGATGCGTTACGTGAAAAAGGCTGTAAGCTTGCGATTGGCTCTTCCAGCAAAAATGCAAAGTTTATTCTGGAGAGACTGGGATTGAAAGACTATTTTGATGCCATCAGTGACGGAACCAATATTGAAAAGTCAAAACCGGACCCGGAAGTGTTTTTGAAAGCGGCGGAGCTTGCAGGCTGTAATCCGGAGGAGTGTCTGGTGGTAGAAGATGCACTGGCTGGTATTTTAGCCGCTCATCATGGTGGATTCCACAGTGCTGGATTAGGAGAAGCTGCAGAAAGCGAATATGTTACATATCCATTAAAAACATTTCGCGAGCTGCTAACGATATAGGAAATGTGAGGTCAAAGTAAAGAACGATGTGCTTTGACCTTTTTTAAAAGACAATAAGAAAGGCATAGGTTAATTGATATGGATTTGAGAGCAAAACCGTTTTATTTGGCGGAGGAAGATATAGAGTGGGTAGAGCGTACCTATGAGTCCATGAGTCTGGAAGAAAAGATTGGTCAGTTATTTTGCCCGATTGGATATTCCACTGACCCGAATTATTTAAGACATGAATTGTTGGATAAGCATATTGGCGGTCTGTTTTTCAGAGACGGTGTAGGAAAGGAAATGCGCTCCACATTTTCCTTTGCTCAGGCTTATTCCCGCATTCCGCTTTTAATTCCTTCCAATCTGGAAGCTGGTGGCGATGGTGCGGCTATTGATGGAACCCCGTATGGAAAACAGATGCAGGTGGCGGCTGCCAATGATCCGGTGTATGCATACCGCCTCGGAGAAATAGCAACAAGTGAAGCAAAGGCACTGGGAATTAACTGGGCATTCGCTCCGGTTATTGATATTGATATGAATTTCAGAAATCCGATTACCAATGTAAGAACCTATGGTTCAGATAAGGAAAAGGTGCTTCAGAATGCATTGGAGTATATGAGGGCTGCCCAAGGGAATGAAGTGGCAGTCTCCATTAAACATTTTCCTGGAGATGGTGTGGATGAAAGAGATCAGCATTTGCTTACCAGCATCAATTCTCTTTCTATGGAAGAGTGGGATGAAAGCTTTGGATATGTATATGAGGAGATGATTAAGGCAGGAGCGCTGACTGTTATGGCAGGTCATATTGCTATGCCGGCTTATCAGGAACATTTTAACCCGGATAGTAAGGGGAAGGTGACTCCGGCTTCTCTTTCTAAAGAACTTTTAGGAAATCTGTTACGAGAGAAACTTGGATTTAATGGATTGATTGTTACCGATGCAACACCGATGGTAGGTTTTACAGCAGCCATGGAGCGGAGCAAAGCCGTGCCGACAGCAATTGAAGCGGGTTGTGACATGATTCTCTTTAATAAAGACTTGGCAGAAGATTATAAGTTCATGATGGAGGGGTTAGAGAACGGACTGCTTTCTAAAAATCGTTTGAAAGAAGCAGTGTATCGTATTCTTGCACTTAAGGCAGCGTTGAAGCTTCATAAAAAGAAAGAGCAGAATCAGCTGGTTCCGGAGGAGAGTGGACTGAGTATTTTAAAAAGCAAGCAGCATGTAGCATGGGCGTATGAACTGGCGGATAAGGCAATTACGCTGGTTAAGGATACTCAGAAGCTGCTTCCGATTTGCCCGGAAAAGCATAAGAGAATATTGCTCGAAATTCTCGGCGGCTGCAATTCCGAAGAGCGCATTCTGCATACGGTGAAAGAGGAACTGGAAAAGAGAGGGTTTTCTGTCACCCTGTATGAAAAAGAGGATTTTACAAAAGGCGTGGACAATGTAACCATGTTAAAGAGCAAGTACGATTTGGTGATGTACCTTGGAAATGTAGAAAATGCTAGTAATAAGACGACCAATCGTATTAACTGGTACACCTTCTTTGGACAGGGAAATAATGTCCCATGGTTTGTGGAGGAAGTACCAACGGTATTTGCAAGTTTGGCAAATCCGTATCATCTGTTTGATGTACCGATGATGAAGACATATATTAATTGTTATTCCAACAATCAGTATGTTTTGGAAGAACTGGTGAAAAAGCTTTGCGGAGAAGGTGAGTTTACCGGAGTTAGTCCGGTGGACCCATTCTGTGGCAGAGAACAATTAAAATATTGAGGTGAAGGCATGAACATACAGAATCTTAAGACAAATCACATGAAAAATCCATTGGGTTGCCGTCTGGACTATTTATTTTTTTCCTGGACGGTAAAAAATGCAGATGCGGCAACGGATAACTATACAAGAATTAGGATTGGTAAGGATGAGGCGCTCTCAGAGATTTTGTATGATAGTGGAGAAATGGAACACTATGGGATGCCTTATTACTATGCAGATTTTGTTCCGGAGTATGGAACCAGATATTTTTGGCAGGTGGAAGTAAAGACGACAACGGGAACTGTGGCAAAAAGTGAGTCGGCATGGTTTGAAACTGCGATTGCACCGGAACAATGGAATGCAAAGTGGATTAGTGCAAAAGAAGGAGAAGCAATGCCGTATCTTTATCGTGAGTTTGTGGTGGAGAAAACGGTAAGAAAAGCAAGATTGTATTGCTGTGGCTTCGGTTTGTATGAAGCATATCTTGATGAGGAAAAGGTGGGGGATGAGTTTCTTGCACCGGGCTATCATTCCTATGATTTATTACAGCAATATCAGACCTACGATGTAACAAATCAGATTAGTCTGGGAAAAAATACACTGGGATTCCTTTTGGGAGAAGGTTGGTACAAGGGACGCTTTGTCTTTGAAGGCGGTTATGAGAATCTGTATGGTGAACGTAAAATGGTGACTGCCATGCTTTGCATGGAATATACCGATGGAAGCGAGGAGACCATCTGTACTGATGAGCTATGGCAGGGAAAAGAGAGCAGTATCCTAAAGAATAATATTTATGATGGTGAATGGATTGACAGGAATCGTTTCACAAAAGATTTACCGGTGGAAGTGTTGGAGAACTCCTTTGATAAGCTTACAGAGCGCAGAAATGTTCCGCTAAAAAAAGTGGCAAAATACCCGGTAAAGGAAATTATCTATACAAAAAAAGGTGATGTGATTTTAGATTTTGGCGAAGCTATCACCGGTTGGGTGGAAGTACAAGGAACAGGTGATATGAAGTTTCAGCTACAGTATGCTGAACTGATGCAGAACGGAGAATTTTTTAGCGAGAACCTTCGTACCGCAGAGCAGGTGTTTTCTTTCTGTGGAAACGCAAAGGATGAATGGTTGAGACCTCATTTTACATACTACGGCTTCCGTTATGTGAAGGTTAGTGGAATAGAGGACGTGAAGGCTGAAAATTTTGTAGCATTCCGTTTGATGTCTGAAATGGAAAGAACCGGACAGATTGAAACATCGAATGAAAAGGTGAACCGGTTGTTTGACAATACAGTACGGTCTCAGGAATGTAATTTCCTCGAGGTGCCAATGGATTGTCCGCAAAGAGATGAGCGTATGGGATGGACCGGAGATATTGGAATGTTTGCGAGAACGGCATGCTTTCATTATGATACCGCGGCATTTTTGCATCATTATATGACTAATTTGCAGGAGGAACAAAAACTTTTGGATGGTGCAGTACCATTTTTTGTACCGAAGCCAAAGCCGGAATATCACGAAGGAACCAATCCGTTTCTGGTAACAGCAGGAGCCTGTGCCTGGGGGGATGCAGCAACTATTGTTCCGTGGGAGTTATATCTTCACTTTAGAGATAAAGAAATGCTTCGTCTGCAATACCCTGTGATGTGTGACTGGGCAGGATATATCAGAAGACGCTCCAAAGAAAATATGGTTCCGTATTTATGGCAGAATGACAGGCAGCTTGGTGACTGGCTGGCACTGGATAACGGAAATATTCATAATCCAATCGGAAGAACGGATATGGGGCTGATTGCATCTGCATATTATTATTATTCTGTGCAATTGTGTAAAAAAGCAGCAAACGTACTTGGAGAGAAAAGTGACGCAGCAGCATTTGATGAAGAGGCAGTGGCAATCAAGAAAGCTTTTCTTCAGGAGTTTCTGGATGAGCTGGGAGAACTGAAAGTAGAAAAAACACAGACTGCGTATGCTGTGTTACTATACCTTGGACTTTATGAAGAAAGTAAAAAGCAGGTTCTTCTCAATGGATTAAAGGCGCAGCTTCAAGCGTATGGCGGACATTTAAGTACAGGCTTTGTGGGAACCACATTTTTAATGCAGGCATTAGCTGAAAATGGAATGCAAAAGGAAGCATATTCGCTTCTCTTGACAGAGGAATATCCGGGCTGGCTCAGAGAAGTAAATCTTGGAGCAACAACCACATGGGAACGATGGAATTCCTTATCGGATGACGGAACAATCAGCGGGGATGGTATGAACAGTCTGAACCACTATGCTTATGGCAGTGTTGCAGGTTGGATGTATGAGGATATGTGTGGATTCCGTTGGGATGAAGAGGGAAATATGTATTTAAAACCGATACCGGATGAAAGTTTTTCTTGGATAAAGGGTGGCTGGCAAACGGTTTATGGTAAGCTTTCTTTGGCGTGGAGATATGAGACGGGAAAGTTGAACATAGAAGTGGAAGTACCGTTCCAGATGGCGGTTAAAATTATTCTTCCATGGGGAGAAGAATGTTGTCTGGAAAGTGGACAATATCGTTTCGTACACTAAAGAATTTGAAAGGAAAGGAACATGAAAGAGAGAAAAGGTTTTCGGGTTACCATAGGATTTAAGATTATAGGAATGTTCGGCTGTATTTTATGTGTTATGTTATTTAGCCTGCTGAGTATCAGAAACTCCGTGGACAACACAGAGAAATCAGGAGAATTGGTAAGTGAAGTTTATTTGGAAGTAGAACGGCTATATGGTCAGATTGCAAAGAAATCGGAGGTTGTGCAAAAATATATTAATGTGTTGGCAGGAAGTACGGATGAAGAAATCACCATGGCTGGAGATATTTATACTTTAGCAGCTATGGAACGTACACAGACAGAGCCGTTATTGGCTGAAATGGAGAAACTGTGCAGTACTTCCAATGATCAGAATCTGATTCAAGCTTTTGATGCTTTTGCAATTGGCAACAAAGAATTGATGCAAAAAATGCAGGAATGCAGTGACATCCGGAGCACAGGAGATATGGGTGCTACGAAAGAGTTATTAGGAGGCGAGGCATTAATGGTTATTCTGGCTCAGGAGCCTCTTTGCCTGGCATTAGAGGAGGCGATTGCGACAGGTGTCGATAATGCCCGGACGCAGATGGAGAAAAGTGTGTCGCATTTTTATATTGCAATTTATATTATTGCTATTGTACTGTTTGTAATTAGTGTAACAGCAATCGTAGTTCTCTGGATGACGGTGATTCGTCCGGTGAATCAGATTAGCCGTAAAGTTGCTGTACTTGCACAGGATGTGGCGGCAGGAAAAGGCGATTTAACAGAAACTATTACAACAAAAAACAAAGATGAAATCGGTGATATGGTTGGGAATGTGAATAGTTTATTGGCAACTTTAAATCGATTAATTGGTCAGATGAAACAAAATGCCGGAAACGTATTAGACTCTTCGGAAAAGGTAGGCACCCGGATTGTTACGTCGAATGAAACCATTGGAGGCATATCTGCGGCAATGGAGGAATTGTCTGCTGGAACACAGGAAGTGGCTGATGTGACAGAGCAAATTCGTACTCAGACTTGCAGTGTTCAAAAGGACACGGAAGCAATTACAGTGGAAATGGAAAAAGGAAGGGAATTTGCCGGAAGTATTCAGGAACGTGCTAAATTTATTCAGGCTAAGACTTTAGAGAGCATGGAAAAAACGACGGGAGTGGTACAGGGAATCAGGAAATCCCTTACAAACAGTATCGAAGAAAGTAAAAATATCGAGAAAATCAGTGTACTGACAGCTTCCATTTTGGAAATTGCGGGACAGACTAATTTGCTGGCTTTGAATGCTTCCATTGAAGCAGCCAGAGCCGGTGAGTCGGGAAGAGGTTTTGCTGTGGTTGCTGAGGAAATTGGAAAATTGGCAGAAAATAGTAAGGAAAATGCAAATGCAATTCAGCTTTTGAACCGACAGATTACGGAAACAGTAGCTGCACTGGCACAAGGTGCAGCAGAAATGCTTAAGCTGGTGGACACTGATATTATGGGAGATTATAAGGGATTCGAAATGATGTCAGAACGTTACAAAACAGATGCAGATGAAATCAGCAGCATGATGATGAACATTGGAACACAGGTGGAGCATCTGGAAAAAGAGATGAAGTTTTTATCGGATAACGTGAACGGAATAGCAAGCTCCATGGGTGAAAGAGCTATGGGAATACAACTGGCAGCAGGAAATCTGTCCGATTTGAATAATTTGATGGTAGAAATATCGGAAGCATCCCGGGATAATGTGGACTGCGCAGAAGCAATGAAGAAAATGGGCGAGGGTTTTGTAACAAGTAATATGTAGAAGTCGGATACAGGCAGGAGCAGAGATGAAAAAGCAAATAGCAGTTATGATATGTGCAATCAGCTTTGATAATCAGCGTAAGATTCTGGAAGGTATTATGGCAGGTGCGAAAGAGCAGAATTGTGATGTGTTTGTATTTACAAATCATGTGAGTTATTATGAAAAAGAGCTGAGTAAGCAAGGGGCTTTTCAAATCATGGAGCTCCCTGAATTTGAAACCTTTGATGGCGTGATACTTGCAGGAAATACAATTCAATACAAAGCAGCTGCGGAAAAACTGATTGAAAAAATTAGAAGGAGCGGGATACCGGCAGTAAGCATTGATGATGATATGGATGGTATGGGCTATGTGGGAATTTCAAATCGAGAGGCACAAAAACAGATTGTGAAGCACATAATATATGACCATCATAAGACAAAAATTGCCTATGTAACGGGTCAGCTTTCCAGCAGGTCAGGGAAAGAACGTTATCAGGCATATCAGGATGCCATGACAGAAGCGGGACTCAAGGTAGATGAAGCGCTGGTGTTCTGTGGAACTTATGATGTGGATAGTGGCAGGAACGCAGTACATTTTTTTGTGAAGCATAGCGAGAAAATGCCGGAAGCAATTGTGTGTGCCAATGATAATATGGCACTGGGGGTACTGGATCAGCTGAGTTTGTATGGTTATCGTGTGCCGGAGGACATTCTGGTAACCGGTTTTGATAAGGATGAAATGGCGGGATTTCACAGTCCTGCGATTACAACAGTAGATGCGGGACAATATTCCTGTGGCTATAAAGCAGTGGAAATGCTGTTTTCAGAAAACTGGAAGGATAAGTTGTCCGTGAACACGAAAGTGTGTATCGGAGGAAGTTGTGGATGCAAGAAAGATGATGTTCATTTGGAGCTGCTGAGAGAAAGCTATGTGAAAACGATGCAGATTGTGCATCAGGCGGCGGACAATGTCAAAAATATGATTACTGAATTTGCCGGTTTGGAGCAGGAGCAGGAACTGGTAGAAGTTTTGAAAAAATATGTGCTTCAATCAGATATGGAACGTTTTTATTTATGCCGCTGTAAGCATGCTGATTTTAATGTTGGAACAAAGGCGATGAAAAGTCAGGTGGATATTTCGGAAACACATACAGAATATACACCGAAAATGAAAATTGCGCTTGCGTATGAACATGGACAGTTTGTGGCACAGGATGATATTGAAACAGGAAAGATTATCCCGGAAGGTGCCAGACAGAGCGATGGAGGAAATCTTTTTGTGGTAACACCGATATTTTATCAGAATTATTGCTATGGGTACTGTGTGTCTGAAAACAGCTATTTCCCTTTGAAAAGCGAGTTATTCTTTTCATGGGTACTGAATATTGGTATCGGTCTGGAAAATATACGGAAATGGTGTATGCTGAATCAAACGGTGAAGCAGTTAAACAGCATGTGGGTATACGATATGCTTACCCATGTATATAATCGTGCTGGTTTCTTTCATTATGCTGACGCACTGTTGAAGCAGCTTCAGGAGGAAAAAAGCCTGGCAGTGCTTTTGTTTGTAGACATTGATGGACTTAAGTCTGTAAATGATAATTTGGGTCATCATATGGGTGATACGTTTATTAGAGAAATTGCAGAATGCATCAAAGAAAATCAGAAGAAGGATCAGATACTGATGAGATATGGTGGCGATGAATTTGTGCTGTTTGGCAGAATTGGAAATGAGAAAGAGTTGGAAGGTCTGCTTGCAAATATTAAGAACAGTATACAGGAAAGAAACAGGTCAAACCAGTATGCATTTTCTTTGGGAGCAAGTATTGGCTGTGCGGTATATAAAGCAACAGAAATCCGGGATTTAAATGAAATCATCGGACATGCTGATCAAAAGATGTATTTAGAAAAGAAAAACAAAAAAGAAAATAAGTGATATTTAGGAAAAGGTCTGGCAATAAATTAGTATTATTCTTCTGTAGGAGCACTCTCGGATGGAAATCTGAGAGTGTTTTTGGTATAATATGAAACGTATGTAAAGTAATATCATAAATATAGAAGTTATGGCAAAGGTGGCAGGAGTATGGCAAAAGCAGGTAATTATTATTATGATCAATTGAATAAAGAACAGCAGAGAGCATATTATGCAATGAAGGAAGGTTTGTTAAACTTAAGGGATTCCTTTGCGGTACCAATGCTTTCCCAGAAAGAATTGTCGGACATATACTTTATGATTCGCA
Organism: Lachnospiraceae bacterium; assembly: GCA_045531895.1. Taxonomy (GTDB): domain Bacteria; phylum Bacillota; class Clostridia; order Lachnospirales; family Lachnospiraceae; genus SIG299. The sequence continues at coordinate 2,565 of JAZSEW010000057.1, read as the reverse complement.
TGGATTGTCCGGAAATTTTTTACTCTGTGACTTTTTCTTATAAATATTACGCGGACTCAACAGCAGTGGAGATGACACCAAAGTATCTCTTCCCGAAGGATAAAATCAGGGAACACCGCCAGGCGATGGAATCAAGGGTAAAAAAACTGGCTCTTCAGGCGGTAAATTTGGATGAAAAGGGGAAAGAACTCTTCATCCATGACTTTATTGTAAATAATGTGAAGTATGACAAGCTGAAGAAGGAGTATTCTCATGAAATCATCGGAGCACTGGGAAATGGAGTTGCTGTCTGTGAGGGAATGGCTAAGGCGGTAAAAATTTTGTGTGATGAACTGAACCTCTGGTGTATCATTGCCTTGTCTGAGGCAAATCCGGACAAAGGGATTAAATACCGGCATGCATGGAATGTGGTTCGGCTTGGTGGGCAGTATTACCATCTGGATGTAACCTTTGATAACACACTTTCCAAAGATGATACGGTGAGATATGACTATGTGAACTTGTCGGACAAGCAGATGTTCAGAGATCATGAGCCTGTCATCTGGAAGATACCGGTCTGCAGTGATAACGACCATTTTTATTATAAAGAGAAGAAAATCTCCTGGACTACATTGGACGAGGTGCAGAATCGGACAAAACAGGCGGTAAAGAAAGGAAAAGTGCTTTTATTTCATTGGCGCGGCGGATATCTGACAAAAGAAGTCCTTGGGGAACTTTTGCGGATATTTGATAAAGAAGCGCGTGAGAAAGGAAAAAGAGCATATGTTTCTGTCAACTGGCCTCAGGCAGTACTACGGGTGCGGTTTGAGGAGGGAGTCGGAGAAGAACTGCTTGAGATGGAAGAGGCGAATGAAGGTGAGAAAGAGTAGTGTTATCTTTACGAAGATGCGATGATTACTATTACTTGAGATATCCCAAGGAGGAAGAAAAGTAACATGCTTGAATTATATAATCCTAAGTTAGAAGATTTATGGTTTCGTCAAATGTTTATGGCAGACGAAGAAACTATGTCATACAACCATCATTGGGGAGGAACAATTCCTTTTCCAAAAGAAAATTGGGCAGATTGGTATGATTATTGGGTTTTGAATCCGGAGGGAAAAAGATTTTACAGGTATTTGAGAGAGAGGTCCGACGGTAACTTTGTGGGTGAGATTGCATATCACTATGATGAAGAAGAGAACAAATATATTGCAGATATTATAGTGTATGCTAAGTACCGCGGCAAAGGATTTGGAAAACAAGGGTTGTTGCTCTTATGTGAGGCAGCGAAAGCAAATGGAGTAGAAACTCTTTATGATAATATTGCCATTGATAATCCGGCAATCAAATTGTTTTTGAAGACCGGATTCTATGAGGAATATCGGACGGATGAGATTATTATGCTGAAGAAGGAATTGTAAGTATGGAGAGAGAAATTTATTTGGCAAATCCGTGTAAGGCGTCCAGCTTACCTTTTTGGAAAACTAATTTGGTAGAAATTCCGGAAAATATGAAAATTGTGTTAGAAGAAAATCTGCACAGTGTTGATGTCCGGGAATATGTAGATGAAAAATATTTTAAGTTGATTCATCGAATGAACGATATTGAAAAGCCTGTATTAGATAGCAAGTACGAAATGCGGTGTTGTGAAGTGTCGGAATATGCAAAGCACATCGCTACCTGTTATGATGATGTGGGTATATCCACAGAGGAGCTAATGGATTATCAAACGCATGCGGTGTATAATCGAAATTTATGGATTGCAGTAACGGAATGCGGACAGAACAATATTGTTGCCAGTGGAATAGCAGAATTAGATTCTGATATAAAAGAAGGCATCTTGGAATGGATTCAGGTTTCTACGGAACACAGAGGAAAGGGACTGGGCAAATTTGTTGTAAATGAATTGCTTTGGCGAATGAAGGATAAGGCAGAGTTTGTCACAGTATCCGGTAAAGCTGACAATCCGACGAAGCCAAGAGATTTGTATGTAGCATGTGGTTTTTCGGGTGAGGCAATCTGGCATGTGATGAGAAAGTGAATATTTTGGGAGTAGTTTATCAAAATTGCGGGACGTGGGCGTTTTGCCGTGTCCCGCTTGTACTTTATTTTGACCATAATTCAATAGTTTTTAGTAACTTTTCTTTGGTTTCATGGTTTAACTTGAGAATAGCTTCATAAAGCTTTCGGTCCAAGGCGGTTTCCGAATATTCCGCTTCTAATTCTCCCACGAGGGAATCCAAAGAACAGCCCATTAAACGGGCATAATACATTAGTATGCGTAGTGACATAGCAGTGCGGTTGTTTTCAACATTGCTGATGTACCCTGGGGTTACACCAAGTGATTCTGCTACCTGATTTTGAGTCAGACCGTTCTGTATTCTTAAGTCTCGAATTAAAGAACCATAATTTTCTGCTTCCATGAGAAATCCTCCTGAAATATAGTGATAGTAATTAAAGTATACAATAAATATTGCTTGAAATAAAGATACTAATAGTATACAATATATTCAAAAAATATATTTATTAATGGAGGATATATGGCTGAAAACATAGAAACTATAGTGGAATTGAAGAATAATG
>JAZSEW010000032.1:0-36263 GCA_045531895.1 Lachnospiraceae bacterium | reverse complement strand
TCCGGAGCTTCCATTAAAGACGTTCTCAAAACAGAAATCTCAGCAAAGCAATAAAATGCTGCTGCAGCATCCTTTACTTCTTCCTTAGTCACTTTTTGTCCAAGAACAACCACCTTAGGAATTTCCGTCGGCAGTGGTGTTGGTGTTGGCGTAGCAGTTGCTGCAAGAGCATCTACGTCGATATAGTCACTGTGCACATAACCGGTCTGCTTTACACCGTCTCTGGTAAAGGAAATCTGATACCAGTATTCTCCATCGGATGCTTTTTTTGCAGCAAGAATTGTTACCTTTGTTGTTTTTACTACAGATGCCACCTTATCATAGGAAGTACCTGCATTCTTTCTGACATTCAGGCTTGTTACATTAACAGTACCTGTACGCGGGAAAGTTCCTTCCACAACATTTTTTGTAGAATCAATGGAAGGAGTAGGTGTTGCCGCCAAAGTAGGTGTCGCTGTTGGTGCCGCCACTTCTATGTACTTACTGCTGGCATAACCCTTCTGGGACACTCCATCCCGATAAAATGTAATCTTATACCAATAGGAACCGGAGGAATCCTTTTTTACATCCTCCACAATAACAACAGTTCCCTGATTAATCGAAGCAACCTTAGAATTTCCCGTTCCTGCACCGCTTCTGACATTTAAGACACTTGTCGTAACAGTACCGGTTCTAGGGAAACCTTCAGTAATCACACCTGCGGAGGTTCCGCCGGATGGAGCCTTAGTAGGCTTTGGAGTGGCTGTTGCCGTTGCTGCAGCCGCCTTTACATACTGGCTACTGACATAACCTGTTTTTGTTTGATTGTTTTGTGTATAAGAAATCTGATACCAGTAAGTACCATTGACATTCTTCACACCCTGCAGTTCTACAGTTGCACCCTTAGAAAGCTTTCCGACAATGCCGGCACTTGTTCCTGCACTGCTTCTGACATTTAATGTGCCCGCTGTAATAGTACCCTTACGCGGAAATCCGCTTGTTACTACATCATTTGAAGAAGAGGATGTCGAAGAAGCCGGTTTATTGGTTGGCTTTGGTGACGGAGACGGTGTAGGAGTTGTAGATGGGGCAGCCGTAGGCACTGCTCCGGTTGTCAAAACATAGGCTGCACTAACATAGCCCTTTACCTTCGTCCCATCGAAACTGGCAGTTACATAATACCACCCATTACTGCCATAAGAAATTGCCACACTGTCACCTCTGGACAGAAATACCGCTTTTCCATTTACCTCTACCTTAGGATATTCTGTAGACGGTCCTGTTCTCATGAACAGAGTACTCGCCGTAACTGTTCCGGATACCGCTGCACTGGCATAGGTTCGAACCCCCAGTCCGATTGCTAATACCAATAGTAAAATTCCCGCAAATAATGCAATGTATTTTTTTGAATATAATTTTTCTCTTTTCATAGTTCCTCAATTCTGCTCCTGCGGAGCCTTCTTTTTTCAATTTGTTGCGTTTCAGGGTAAACTACACCCTTATATCTAGTATAACACATAATGCAATAATAGAAAAGAGTTATGGCAGAGATATGTCATTTTTTTGATGTTTTTTAATTTTTTGCATAAAAAAAGACCGTTACTGTTGCAACGGCCCTGTTTTCTTACTTACTGCTTAAATATTCGTTAATTTCATTTACTAACGGCTCTACATCCAGACCATGTACCATACACGCTTCCTCTAAGGACTCACCCTGTGCAGACGGACAGCCGATGCAGTGCATTCCATAGTTTAATAAAACAGCGATAACGCCCTGATCTATCATGATAATTTCACCAATTGTCATTTCCTTTGTTACTGTTGCCATGTTATTTTCCTCCTTCTAACCAACATTCAGAATAGTCTCAATAATTTCGACTAAAATGATTATATCCACATATTTCTGTAACGTCAAGTAATAATATTTTCTATTAGGTAAAATTGTCACTTGTATTTTCCTCTAATTTATATTAAAATGATTACAGAAATAAAAACCCTAAAGGAGGATACAATTATGGCATATACTATTAATGACACATGCGTAAGCTGTGGAGCTTGTGCAGCAGAATGCCCTGTAGGCGCTATTTCCGAAGGAGCAGCTCACTACGAAATTGATGCAGACGCTTGCTTAGAGTGCGGAGCTTGTGCAGCTACCTGCCCAACAGGTGCTATCGAGGGTTAATTCCTCTACAAAAGCAACAAAACGGCGTAAGAGATTTCTTGCGCCGTTTTTTCATCTGCATTTTCTGCTTCTCATAGTCCTAGTGCCGCCAGCGAAACTTCTTTTTCCGCTCTTCTTCCAAAGAAAAACGTTGTCTTGCCGTCTGGCATTCCCTGATTGTCCGATCCAGCTTCCGGTATCTCTCCTCTTCTAAGTTTTCCCTCTCTCTAAACAAAAAATTCATTTCTTTTAAAATTCGGTTAGATATCCGCTCGTCCATTTTTTCAAGCAGCAATTGATTATTTTGGCTCAAAACCTCCATCAATGCCCCGCCAAACCCGGAATACATACGGTAAAAATTACTTTCTGCCTCTTCCATCGGCATCGTTTTTGCATTTGACAATTCCGGAAGTAACTGCTCCATCCTGTGCTTAAGCTCTGTCCGTTCCTCTTCCTTCAAAGTTGCCACCTGTTCCAACTTCGGTAAGAGCTGACGGATCATATCTTCCGTAAATCCTTCCTGCTGTAACTGTTTTACCTGATTTAATGCTGTCTGACATTCCATGCCGTTCACTCCTTCCAAAATCTGTTAATTAGATTTTAGCGCATGGCAACGCATTTCTCAAGATTATTTTTCCATTTTATTACATTTTCTTTTCACCTTTTTATGAGCACTTTCGACAAAATCTTACTGGGCACGCATCTCCAGATTTCCAAACTTCTGGATGTCGCCCATCCATTTTAATTTAATTGTTCCGGTCGGACCGGCACGATGTTTACCAACAATTATTTCCGTAATGCCCGGTTCTTCCGTATCCGGATTATAGTATTCGTCACGATAAATAAACATAACCACGTCAGCATCCTGCTCAATGGCTCCGGATTCTCGTAAGTCCGACATCATCGGGCGCTTATCCGGACGCTGTTCTACAGCACGGGAAAGCTGTGACAACGCAATCACAGGTACATCGAGTTCTCTGGCGAGCCCCTTTAAAGAACGGGAAATCTCGGAAATTTCCTGCTGTCTGGATTCCACTCTTCCGGTAGTAGTCATGAGCTGTAAATAGTCAATAATAACAAGTCCCAAGCCTTTTTCCAATTTCAGTTTACGACACTTGGAACGCATTTCTGAAAGCGATATACCCGGCGTATCATCAATTACAAGAGAGGATTCTCCGATATTTCTGGCACTCTCCATTAAATCTGCCCACTCGGAATCCTTTAAATCACCGGTCAGAATACTCTGGGAATCCACTCTGGAATTCATGGCAAGAAGACGATTTACCAACTGCTCTTTACCCATTTCCAAGCTAAAAATAACAGTAGGAACTTTGGAATGCAAGGCAATATACTCCGCCATATTAAGTACAAAAGCAGTTTTACCCATAGCCGGACGCGCTGCAAGTACAATCAGTGCCTGTTTCTGCAAACCGGACAGCTTATAATCCAAATCACGGAATCCGGTGGCAATACCGGTAATTCTTCCCTGACTCTTCGCCGCTGCTTCAATACTTTTTAAGGTACGAAGCACTACCTGACGCATATCCTCATATTCTCCGGAATTGCGTCGTTGTATCGTCGTAAATATCTGTTTTTCCGCAGATTCCAAAATAGAATCCATGGATTCATTGCCGACATAACAGGTATTAGCAATTCCCTCAGTAATTTTAATCAGCTTACGTGACAGTGATTTATCCGCAACAATATCAGCATAATATCTGATATTTGCAGAAGTAGATACTGCGTCCGTCACATCACGGATAAACTCCATGCCGCAGATTTCCGGTGATACGCCTTTCTCCTTTAGTTTATCGAGAATAGTAACCAATTCTGCCGGTTTTCCTTCATGTAAAAGTTCTACCATGGTTTCAAACAGAATCCCATACTGCTGAATATAGAAGTCCTCTCCCTGCAGAAGCTCTGATGCAGTAAGCAACGCATCTTTGTCCATAATCATGGAACCGATAACTGCCTGCTCCGCTTCTTTACTATGCGGTTGTACCTTTTTAATTAAAGCCTCTTCCATGACAACTCTCCGCTATTTAGGCCTGCTCTACCTTTACTGTAATTTCCGCAGTTACCTTTGTATGCAGACGCACCGGAACATGGTAAGTACCAAAATTTTTAATTGGGTCTGCCATCTGCAACTTTTTCTTATCAATTTCCAGTTTCAACTGTTCCTTTAATGCAACAGCAATTTCCTTCGTAGAAACAGAACCAAAAGTACGTCCGCCTTCGCCTGCTTTAATCTTTAAAGTAATACTTCCTGCTTCGATATTCTTTGCCAGTGCCTGAGCTTCCTCTAAAATTTCCTGCTGTCTTTTTTCCTCAGCTGCCTTCTGCAGCTTTAACTCATGCATTGCCTTGTCAGTCTTTTCTACGCCAAGTTTCTTTGGCAGAATAAAGTTTCTGGCATAACCATCATTTACCTTAACAACTTCGCCCTTCTTTCCTAAGCTCTTTACATCCTGTAATAAAATAACTTCCATTTTAAATTTCTCCCTTCTCTGTCATGTCTCTTAAAACGTCCTTGACCTTTTCTATCGCTTCTTCCACCGTGCAATCTGTCAGCTGAACCGCCGCGGCACTCATATGACCGCCACCGTTTAGTTTTTCCATTACCACCTGAACATTCAGTTCATCAATCGAACGGGCACTGACATGGACTCTGTCATTGTGCTCCGTGAATACGAAAGAAGCCCTTGTATGATCAATATTTAATAATTCATTTGCCGTCTGAGCCGCTACAATCGACGGACTGTCGAGTCCTGCACTCTCAGATACTGCAAATACATAATAATCCATAAAAATTTCTGCCGTAGATACTGCCTGTGCCTTTGCCTGATACTCCACAAAATTAGTACGGAACAGCTTGCGAATTCGGGTAACATCTGCACCGTTTCTTCTCAAATAAGCTGCCGCTTCAAAGGTACGTACACCGGTCTTCATCAGGAAATTGTTCGTGTCAATCATGATACCGGCATACATAGCATCTGCCTCCAACGGCTTTAACTTTAATCCTTCGCCGATATACTGTAATATTTCCGCTACCATTTCACAGGCAGAAGATGCATATGGCTCGATATAGGAAAGTACTGCATCAATAGCTTCACCTGTCTGACGGTGATGGTCCAGAATTACGATAGTTTTTGTCAGCTCCAGCAATTCCCTGCACTCTGTGATTGCCGGTCGGTTTACGTCTACCACCACCAGCAGAGTCTGGTCGTTCACAATTTCCTGCGCCTTACTGCCGGAAATAAACATATCCTCCTCATAATCAGGGTTATCCTGAAAACGCTCCAACATAGGACGAATAGAACTTGTGACATCATTAATTACAATCTGCGCCTTTTTATCCAATGCCTTTGCAATACGATAAATACCGATAGCGGAGCCAAGAGAATCAATATCTCCATAGGAGTGACCCATAATCACAACCTTTTCCTTTGTTTCCACATACTCCTTTAAAGCATGTGCCTTTACTCTTGCCTTTACACGGGTATTCTTTTCCATCTGGACGCTCTTGCCTCCGTAATAGGAAATTTTATCCCCCTCCTTGACCACTGCCTGGTCACCGCCACGACCAAGTGCAAGATCAATAGCAGTACGTGCCAGCTCGTAATTCTTAGTATAGGTAGACGCTCCAACCCCTACACCAATGGAGATGGTCACCTGCATTTCATAAATATTTAAGTTACGGATTTCTTCCAGAATGGAGAAACGGTTTGCCTCAATGGCACTTAAATATTTCTGCTTGAATACAAAAATATACTTGTCTTTCTCCAAACGCTTAATGATGGCATCAATACTCTGCATGTATTTGTTAATTTCACGCTCTACCCATGCAGTTACCAAAGAACGGCGCACTTCATCCGCACCCTCAAAGGCCTCTTCATAGTTATCAATATAAAGCAGACCTACCAGCATCTTTTCTTCTGTATTTTCTTTCTTTAACGCAGTAATTTCTGTTTCATCATAAAGATACATACCAATCAGACTGTTGACATTCTCTTCCCCGCCATTTTCCAGCATCCACGGCATATCGTCACGATAGTCTGACATATCCAGAAGGCGCATAAGTACCCGGTAATTCTTTCTGCCATGTACAATGTACTGGGTAACATCCTCTTCTACCGTAGGCAGCTGTTCCAAAGAAAGCTCTTCAAAAATCTCCTGAATAGACCCCCTTGCTGTTTTCTCAAACTTTACTACATCCTTAAGCTCATTATTTGCCCAGACCAGGCGACCGTCAACATCTAAAATACCATAGGGAACATCCAACTCTTTGACAAAGCTGTGTTGTACCTGACTATGATCTGCAGCAAAACGCACCAGCTCACCAACAATATACGGGCGCTTAAATACAAATAAAACCAAGGCAATTACCAGATATACAACGGTGTAAATCATCATAATTCCCGCAGCCTGTTTATCTACCACATAAATACTAAGTACCATACACAGCAGTAAAAGCGTCAGCCAGATTGGCCACTGCATATATGTCTTCAAAGCACCTTTCAGCTTTATATTTGTTTTATTCTTATTTTTTTTCATGTTTCCTCTCATTCTGCCACGAACAAGGCATGGCTAAAGAATCATATACTGTTTTAGTATATCACACTTTTTCAGAAACATAAAGCCTTTTTCTATTTTATCGGGCTGTTCGTTCTATAATTCCTTTTACACAGGCCATACCAACCCGATACAGTGCTTCTTCTGTGTTGGCACCGATGTGCGGAGTGAGGACAACGTTTGGAAGTTTATATAGTAAATGTTCTTTTGTAAGCGGTTCGTCCATTACAACATCTAAGCCTGCAGCAACAATAGAGTTCTGCCTGCCTTCGGCTGCACTTGTCAGAGCTTCCATCAATGCCTCTTCCTTCACAAGTGCCCCCCGGGCTGTGTTAATAAGAATTGCCCCCGGTTTCATGGAAGAAAGTTCCTTTTCACCAATAATTCCGCGGGTTTCTTCATTTAATGCCATGCCAAGAACCACAAAATCCGCATTCTTTACCACTTCTATTATGTCAGCAGCATAATCAATACCAAGCCCTTCTGCCTTCTCTTTTGTGAGACTGCGGGACCAGCCGATACACTGCATTCCAAAACCATTTTTACAGATAGCGATGGTCCTCTTCGCAATTTCTCCCACGCCAAGAAATGCTACTGTTTTTCCGCCAAGCTCCGCCCCCTGCAAGCCGGACACCACTACCGGCTCTGCAAAAGAAACCCCTGCCGCCATATATTTTTGAATCTGCGACACCTTTCTGGCTGTCATCAGCATCAGGGCAATATTTAATTCCGCCACAGACGCCGCATTCCGATATGGAGTGTTAAACACATAAATACCTCGTTCTTTTGCCGCCTCCAAATCCACTCCATCCATGCCGGTACCATGCACTGCAATCACTTTCACATTCTCAGCATTTTCCAAAACGGCTCTGGTTAATTGCAAATTCCGATTGATAACAGCATCGCATTCCGAAAAACGCTCCCACTCTGAAACAATTTCAGAAAACTCTTCTAAAGCTGCACGGGCTGCCGGATGTATGTATTCACACAAAAATGTTTTCATACCATTAAACCTTTCTTCCTTGTATTTTTATATGCTTCTTGTTGTATCCTGCAAACTTTTCAGCATTTTTTCTGCCTCTTGCACCAACAACGGCGTCACCATCGGATACGTCAGATTCTCCGGCAGTTCCTCAAATAGTCTTACTTCCTGCATCTCGCTTTCCGGAAGTTTTCCCAGTTCCTGCACCACCGCCAAAAAGACCATACCATGAGAAAAACGAGGTCCCCGGAACCCCTTATAGTCGCAAACCGGATAAATCTCTGCCTTTGTAACTCCGCTTTCCTCATAAAGTTCCCGTTTTGCTGCCTGAAACGGCGTCTCTCCTGCTTCCACATGACCGCCCTGCGTTTCCCATGTAGTACGCTTTTTGTGGCGGCTGAACAACCATTTCCCCTGATAATTCGAGCACACTACCACATATTTGTAATTTTCCTGTAAGCCAACCGGAAAAGTATCCCCTGTCAACACATCATGAAAATACTCTTTCAGTTCCATAAGATTTCCAACAACAGCATCCGGTCTGTATTCATCTTCCACCAGCTCCACATTCTGGTACGCACTAAATCCCTGCCTCACCCAGATAGCCTTAAGTCCAAGCTTCTTTGCCGGAACAATATCATTGTCCAGACGGTCACCAATCATGACAGCATCTTCCGGTTTACAATCTGCCAGTTTAAAGGCTCTTTCAAAAATAGCAGGGTCCGGCTTTGCCACACCAAATTCCGCAGAGGCTGCCACCACGTCAATATATTGTATCAGTTTCCACTGTGCCAGCCGTTCTGCTGTCCCCAAAGACTGGTTGGCAATGATACCAAGACGATAGCCCAGCCCTTTTAAGTAGTTCAATATTTCCTCAGCCTCCGGATACGGCACCTCATCCTCTCTATGCCACTCCGGTTTTGACAGTCCGAAAAACTCAAGCGCCGCCAAATCGCTTTTCAAATTCTGTTTTGCAAATTCCAACCGTTTTTCCTGAAACTGTTCAAAGGTAATGTCTGTTCCGGCAATTGCTTCCCGGATGCGGTGCTTGTAGGCTTCTGTTTCGTCAGACAAAGTAGAACCTACGTCAAAAAATATCCATTTAACTCCCTGCATTTTCTTTTGTATTTCTTTCATAACTGTTTACCTTCTCCTATATATTTCACATAAATCTGGCACGGGTTCCACTCATCCCACAGCGGCAGACACTCCAATTCCCGAAACCCCAGCGACTCATAGAAACTATTGGTAATGTCATACTCCTTGTAATGCCCTTTTTTCACTGTTTTCACCTGCACATACTCGTATCCTTTGTTCTTGGCATACTCTGCAAAAGCGTTCCACAAATCAGTACCAATACCCCTGCGGTGATATTCTTTCAAAATGCCCATTACATATATCTCCGCTGTGTAAGGGCTTGTTTCCTTAAGTGAAATAAAGCCCACCGGCTTGTCCTCTATGTAATACGTCCAGAAAGGCATTGCTTTACTTTCCTGAATGTAGTTGCTGGTGCTCTCCGGCAGACCAAACCAGTCAGGAAGAGCATTTAAAATCAACGAAGAAATCTGCTCCTTTTGCTCTGCACTTTCTACCAAACAAACCATAATTCATAACCTCTTTTCAAATTCCTTTTACCACAAGCTTATCTGACTGTCCCGCCAGCTCTCCTGCTTTGCCTCGTGAATAATCATGCCTTCCGTCGGCTCACCTAACAACAATGGTGACTCCGGATTATGACATTTCATATTCTTTAGCACCGTAGCTGCATCATAATTTGCATAACAATATCTGCACAGGTGTCCACACGTATGATAGGCACCGATATCACATCCAAGCACACAGTCGCATTCTGACCGGGCACCTTTTCGTTTCGGCACGTTCAGCTTATAACCCAGTGCTTTTTCATAGACATCTGCAGTCATACACCCGGTACAGTCTACACCATACGGCTCCAGTTCATTTCCTTCTGCGCAGGACTTAATACCTATGCCATACTGTACTCCAATGCGTACAAACTCTTGTGCCAGAGTTAGCCTGTCTTCTTTTTTAACTTCCTGTACCTCCGGAAAATTCCGCTTCACTTTGCGATACAAATCAATAAAACTGATGACGCAGGTGTCAGTATAACCTGCCAGTTTTTCTGCCATATGCTCAAAGTCAGCAATGTGCCGCTCCACCGTATATTTTTCCGAAACAAAAATCGGGTCATATCGCCAGCCAACACAGTTTTTACCCACCATGCCTGACAGTCTTTGAAAGGATTCCATCACTTTTTCCTTATTCGGCACTCCCGGTTCTATTTCCTTCCCATACGGTGTAATTGTCACATACCAATACTTACCATATTCCCGCAACAGTTCCATATATGGAAAGAACGGCTCCGGATTTTTTGTGCAAAAAGAAATGACCTCCACTACCTCCGGCGAAATTCTGTATTTTGTTATCTGTCCCGGGTTAAACGGATTACGAACCAGCACAAATCCGGCTTTCAGGCGGTTGGCTAACCACTTCGGATAAAAGGCCGGGATATCGGTTCTGAGACCTGTATGCAAAATCATTTCTTTACTGCTCCTTCGTGGGTTACGATATGTACAATTTCCTTATGTTCCTCGCTTAAATACTTTTTCAGAAAACTCGGGAATGCCCGGACCTTGTCCAATTCCTCTATCGGAATCCAGTGCATTTCCTCCTTAATGTTGCCACAGGTGTAACTATCACTGTGAAGTTCTTTTGTCCCTCTGGACTTCATCTTAAAATAAAACGCTACCTCATGACATTTCAAATCTCCCAGCGTACCACCTGCCCCCTCAAAGAAATTCTCATGAATCACTGCCAGCCGGTCAATTTCATAATGTACTCCGGTTTCCTCAAACACTTCCCGAAGTACCGCTTTCTCCGCCGTTTCGTTCATGTGGACACCACCGCCGATGGAATAATAGTAGTCATCCACTTCATTTCCGGCAAATAACACACAACCATCCTCCACAATAATGGCCGCAGCACGGTAACGGAACCAGTTATTATCTTTTTGAAATCCACAATCGTATGACATATTTTTTCTCCTTACTTTTAGCTTCTGCAAAATCTTCTCTATCCTCTCATGGTATCTTCTTCCAAAACGCCGGCTATCCCCACGAATAATCTGTCTTTAAATACATCCACATCCGCAATATTCTTCTCAAACGGTATATGTACAAACACCATCCGGGTGTCCAGCTTATTTTCATCAATATACCTTAATCCATTCCAGTATAGCTCATTGCAAAAGGAAGTTCCAGCATTGGCAGAAAGCTTAGCAGGAAGTCCAGTTTGTTCAAGATTGTGTTTTAATTTCTCACAATCAAAGACGGTAGCAATGCCTAGATTTCCCTTTCTTGCCATAGTTTCGATATGTACCTTATCCTTGATATTAGGGCGCTGACCCAGACTGATAATATAGTCAAAGTATTCTTGCCGCAATGCTTCTGCCAATAGTTTGGAGTCTTTCACCTTGTCATTTGGTAAAATTAAAACCGTGTACTGTTCATTCTCTTCCACAATTTTAACCAACAATTCTGCAGAAGTTCCCCGAAAAGCAGTCAGTAAAACTCTTTTGTTACTCATGCGCTATAACCTCTTTAAGCAGGAATGCTTTTCATCAATGACAAATCCATTCTTCCTGTAAAAATTCAAGGTACTTTCTTTGTTAGAACCGGTTTCCAAGAACAGTTTATAGCACCGTTTTTCTCTTGCAATTTCAGATGCCCTCTCCAACAGTGCAGATGCATAGCCCTGATTCCGATATTCCCCATGGGTCACTACATTTTCAATCACAGCATATGGTCTGACATTATGAGTCAGAGTTTCCACAATCGCCATCTGCACTGAGGATACCACTTTACCGTTTTCCTCTGCCACCAAAAGATACATATTTTCGTCCTGTTCAAACTTAGCGAGCAGCCGGGACCACTGGTTCATGTCCTGCTCTTCTTTGGGCGGAAAGTGGGTCAGGAAGCCAAAATATAATGTTTTTAAATCCTGTGCATCTGTTGGTTTTGCTTTTCTGATAATCATAAGTACCTCCGTTATATTCTCTTCCCATAATACTCTACATCAATCTGCGTTCCATCCGGGTACACTTCCACACCATCTTTGATATGCTCCGTAAAACCATAGTGAAAATAAATCTGCTTATTTTCCACTTCCTCCGGCTCTACACCAAGAGTCACTCTTTCATAACCCCGGCTTTTTAAATCCTCCAGCATAAACCAAAACAATTTAGAGAAATACCCCTTCCCCTGATATTCCGGAATTGTCCGGAACGCCGATAAATACGCAGTTTTCTCATCCACCAGGCCGTCACTGTTCTGGGCGATACTGCCATCTAAAATTGCAGTTGCTTCACTGATAATCTGCCCATCCAAAATTCCGTAATACGGCAGGGATTTTCCTTTCTGCATATGCTTGATACTGCAAAATTTCCAAATAATCCAGTTATCCCTGTCCTTACCCGCATGGGCAATTTCATAGTTCCATTTGGTATTCATTTCTTCTAAAGATGCAATTTTACATATGTATTCACTCATAAAATTCTCTCCATCCATTACAAATCCATTCGTAGCACAATCTCTCCATTGCTGATTTCTCCGGTCGGCTGAAAACCAATCTTAGTGTACACATGCTCTGCAATCTTATTTTCCGGTGCATAATCTATAATCATAAAATCGTACTTGCCGGATTCTCTTGCCAGTTCTACAATCTTTTTGATCGCCTCGGTTCCATATCCTTTTCCCTGCTGTTCTACCGGAAACATAATTCGCCAGATAACAAGGCAACGCTCCTCCAGGTCTTCATCCAACATCATAAAACCCACTGGTTCCTCATCGTTGTAAATTGCAAACGGATACACATCGTTGTTGTCACGATAAAGCCACGCCTGTGCCAGCGAATAGGCATTGGATGCTACAAAGTGCTCATCTTCCGGGCGTTTCATACGAATAATTGTATCAAAATTTTCCTCTTTAATTGCTCTAAAATTTATCATTATGCTTACTCCTCCGTTACAAACACCATATCACCCAGATGATAAATCTCTATGATGCATTCCATTGTTGTCTGATTCTTTGACAACCAGCCACTATACTTTGTCTGATTATATCCATAGGTCTCATCGATAATAGAAAATCCTGCATTCTGAAACTCTGAAATAAATTTCTGCAAAAACATTTTTTCTCCGGTAAACGTAGCCTCATTCGCCGTTGTATCCAGTACATATGCATAGCAGAAATCCCAATCCACCTTCTGAAATTCCACGTAACCATCTGGTTGGGAATACTCGCCACCGCATTTAATCATACCGGATTGAGTACGCATAATTAAATTATCACCTTCTATCTCAAAGGAAATGACATTCATATCATGCAAACTATATGGTGCAATGATATTTTCACGAATTGTTCTTTTCATTCCACTCTTCCTCACATAATCAAAGACTTACTCCCAACGCATCTCATAAGCTCCGCTGGCATTTTCAAACTTATACACTGTATAATATTTTTGCCCACTGTCCGCAAGCATACTTGCCTCCGGCTGCTCCGGTGTCAGACGAAGAACCACATTCTTTTCCTTGTCCAAAATTTCTATTGATACCGTTCCCATAGAAATATTGGCATCCAAAACAAATTTATACTCCTTGCTGTGACGGAATCGAACCATTCTCTTTAATTCACCGGTGCACTCCACAAACTGCATCCAGTACGCATTCGTTCCCCTGTTTTTTCCTACAAAAACTTTGGCAGATTTACTGCCGGTTACCATATATCCGGTATTATATAATAAAAAGTAAATCACAGGTAACAATAATAAAATCAATAACGCTTTCATTCTCTTGCATCCTTTCTTCCATCCCAAACTCCTGATATTCCCATTGGCTACGACTCAGTCACAAGTTTCCCGCACATATGCTCCGGTACTAATTTCAGCAGCAATGTTCTATGAGCATACTGTTTGATTTCATTTCGAATGTACTCCTCATCCCTGGTAAACTTATAACTCAGTTTTGTTGCAATTTCCAGTATTTTATCCTTATCATCCACCAGTTCCATCCGACCAAACACAATGACACTTTTTACATTCCATGCCCAGTCACCCTCCTTACGGTAGCCCTGGTCATAGACACAAAAGGATACCTTATCATGCTTTTTCAAGGCATCCAGCCGGTGTCCCGGTGCAGTCCCGCAATGAAAATAAATTGCACCATCTTCCTCATTGTACCAGTGGTTCATGGGCATACCATATGGATACTCGTCCTCTCCAAAAACCGACAGAACTCCTCTGGTTTCACTTTGCAAAACCGTAATACATTCCTCATTGGAAATCTGCTTGTTTTTTCTCGTTAGTTCTCTAAACATTGCCTGCCTCCTCTCTCCACAAAATACATTCTACAGCAGTTATCTGCTCACCATCAACAGGAAAACATTCTTTCATTAGATACTTAAAGCCAAGCTTTTTATGTAATTTTTCCGAAGCAATATTAAAATCAAAGTAACCGCAATTGATGTAATCCATACCCTCACGGAATAACTGCTGAATTACGACACTTACCGCTTCATACATAAGTCCTCGACGCTGATACATCCGTGACATGGAAAAGGAAAGTGCACAGCCGTTTTTCCCTTGCACTTTCGGTTGCTCCAGTACGTGCGGAGGAGCACTTCCAACCGTCAGATTACCAATCACTTTATGCTTTTCCTTGTATTCCAGCACATATCCCCTTTCCTCCTTGTTCATCAGCCATTCGAAGGTCGGTCTGGCAGATTCGGCATCTGTAATTAAGTCACGCCCCATCATCCGGCACATCTCTTCATCCATGGTAAATTCGCAGAAATCTGCAAAATCCTCTTCTTTAAATTTTCTTATAACCAAACGTTCTGTTTCTAAAAACATCTTCTACTCCTCAAACAAATCCGGATTGATCATCGGAACAATCAATTCACAAATCTCTCCCTCTGCATCATATCCCCAAAAACTCTGATAAAAACCATCGCCAAATCCCGACGCAATCATTACCAACTTATTTCCCGTCTCCGGATTAACCCATTCAATAAAATCTCCGCCTTCCCTTTGATACGCAGGTAGTTTTTTATAGCTTTCAGCGAAAAAATTGGCAAAATAATCATCGTAATGATTTTTCTGAGGATTCTGCTTTTCCCAGTTTTCCAAAAACAATCGATATTCTTCCGCAACCTTCGCATCACAAAACGACATCATTCCTGCTTCTACCGGAAAACCGTTCATCACACCATCCTTTGCAACTGCAACAGCTGTTTCCTTTGTTGAATCAGCATTTACATACTTTACAGCCTTTGTATCTTTTAACTTTAATCGTGCTGTACACATACGAATTCCTGTTATCGGATATCTGCAAATGGAAGCTTCCACCGGATAACTTCCCGGTTTCACCGAAAGAACCAGTTCCGGGGAGAACTTTCCAGCCGCAAGATAACATAACGGATCTGCAACTACAATTCTCCCTGTTGGGCAATCAATTTCTCCAACCTTCAAATAATATCTGGATTCCGTACGAACAAACTGGTTTTCTATTACCTTAGCATCAAGTTCTGTTTGACTAATATACTGCAAGTTCTCCTTGAACTTGTTTTGTATCTCCTGCTTACTTGCCTGTTCCATCCAGTAAGCACGAATCATTTCCACTAGTTCTGTTGCTTTTTCCACTGCTGACTGCTCTACATATTCCTCCATATTGCTGAATACATGCCCGCAATGCTCCAAGGAGTCCCCCTCAAAACCTCCGCAAACGCCTAACAGCCAAGGCTGCAATAACCCCTTTTTAAAACGAAACACATAATAGTGCAACCCATATAAATCAAATTCTTTTCTACATTCTATTTTCGCAGGAGCCTTTCCCAACTCATGTTCATCAGACAGCCATTTCACCAGTTCTTTTTCAGCTACCTTCATTTGCTGATTCATTTTGTCTTCCTCCAATTTCTTTCTCCATATACCCACAGGCAAACGGAAAAAACTCAAATTTCTGCGTCCCCACATGCATAAAATTAAATTTTTTATATTATCTGCGCAGCACCTGATTTTCCTCCACAATACCAAGCTTCATTTTTGTGCAGCCACATTCCTTTGCTTTAGTATATGCATGCTCCAAAAGCTTTGCACCAATACCGTCATGACGATAATCCGGCAGTACGCTTAAATTATTCAATTCGCACTCATTATTGTCCAGTAAAAGCAGCGAATAATAACCCACAATTCTTCCATCAACAACGTAACCAAACATCGGACGATGCTCACCGTTCAAGTGCCAGTTTAGGCGCCCTTCGTTGGTGGCAAAAGCAGTGAACCGAGGAGCATTTTCCTCTGTGATATTAAACTCTGCTGCCACGGTAGCAAAGCTGTCACGAATAACCTTGACGCATTCTTCTAAATCATTTTGTCCTATTTCTCTTATCATGCCAATTCCCATCTTCCTTTATCGTATAAAAAACCTGAGATACAAATTACCATTGTATTTATCTGAAAAATTTACAAACCGATACCCTTTGTTATCTCCCCACTTCTTATATACACTTTCCGGATAGTCGCACTTCGCATCCTGTGTGAAATCGATTACAACTATTGTTTCATCCGGCATACAACCGGCATCTCCAACCGCCTGTATGACATTCCCCAATGCCGTTTCACTCAACAGAACATTTCGCGCCTCTTTGGCACAAGGAAATTTATCCACATAGGCCAGCACCTCTTCTAACGTCGGAAACTCCATATTGGGAACAACATTCATTACTTTTCCTCCAGCTTCTTTCTTGCCATCATATAATACACACAAATTTTGTAGCCTGCATACCCATATAAGCGGTCCAGCCCGGAATAAGTATAGCTTAAGAATGCGTCCTTCATGCCCACCTCTTTTAAGTACTTTGTTCCCAGGGTCACCATATTCACCGCAATATGTCTTCCTCGAAACTCCGGATGTACTGCTGTACATCCAACACTTCCGATGCCTTCTCTTTCCGTGCCGATATCCACAATCAATGTTCCTGCCACCGTGTCACCACAGGTTGCAACCAAAACTCTGGAACAACCGCTTCCGATGTACATAGAAGGCTCCTGATACCAACGGGTGAAATCCTCACAGGCCGCATTCGTACAGGCGGTAATTTCCGGCAAATCCTCCAATGTTGCCCAACGATAGGTAATTCCATCAATTGTGTCACCAACGCTGTATTCCTCCCGCGTGGACTCGCTCAGCGAAAACATCATATCAAAGCAGTTAGACTCACCCCAGGAATGAACATAGCCTCTGTGCTCAAAGAAAGTACTGGCAGTCTCATCTACTGCGGACCATAAACGCTCATTTACAGACGGAGCATAGCGTTTACTGGTCGGCACACCGGGTGTGAGATAGTCCTCGCCAACACCGATAACGACCTCGTCATAGCCTGCTTCTTTTATCACTTTCTCGGACTGTTCTAAAAACCAACTTCCAATTCCCTGCCTACGATATTCTTTATCCACACATAACAGATAAATGGTGTTTTTCCTCAAAACAGACACACCAATTAAATGACCACTGTCATTTCTCTTTTCCAATATTTTATTTTCTGCATTTCCTAAAATATTCCGTGCCGTTTCCTCTGAGCGAACCACAAAAGGAAGGTTACGCCGAAATAAATCATATATTTCCCGAGTCATATTTTGATTCCCACCTATTTTACAAGTACTTTCTTTATCTCCGACAATTCCTCACAAGCATAATCCGGCTCAGCCCCTTCCGGCTTTCTATGTACCAGAATCGTTTTCATTTCCACAGTCTGTGCGCCCTTGACATCCGTAATTGGATTATCTCCTATCATGTAACAAAGTTCCGGATTCCCTGCTTTCGTAAGCGCATGCTGAAAAATCTCCCGATTGGGCTTTTCATAACCGATATCCGCCGAAAGAAAATATCCTGAAAAATATTTATCTAAACCCAGTCGCTCAAATACATGCACCAGTTCCGGAAAGTTATTGGAAATCAGATAATTTTTATAACCAAGTTCTGTACAATACTTCAATATTTCTTCTGCATCATGGTATAACTGATAGTCATAAAGAACTACATTTTCCCGAAACTCCTGACAGATCTGCGGGATATCTTCTGCCAGCACATTATGTTGATGGCAGAATTTCTTTGTTTTATTCAGCAGTTCTTTCCACCATGCTTCTCCATTTAAATCTGCATGTGTTTTTTCCGGTGTAAACCAGGAGCACACACTCCGCAGGAACTCCCTGATTATGCTTTTTTCAATGACATAACCATGATTATTTAGTGCCTTGTCCAAGGACCACAAAAAGGATTCATTTCCATACATTAAGGTTCCATCCGAATCCCAAAAGATTGCTTTACTCATAATACATTCCTCTCAATCCACTTCGCCACTCCGTCCTCATCATTGCTCTCCGTAACCACATCTGCCACCGCTTTTACCGCTTCAATGGCATTGGACACCGCTACACCCGTGCCGCACATTTTCAGTGATTCAATATCATCATTGTCATCACCAAAATATACCGCTTCCTCTGATGACACTCCAAAAGCCTCCAACATAGCTTTGATGCCATTCCATTTGGTTGCCTGTCTACTCATAATCTGCACCAGGTTATTGCCGGCCACGGTGCAGTAGGTGTCTTCTGTCAGTAAATTCTCTACCAGTGGACCAATATTTTCATTTTCTCTGCTCACCAGGATTTTGTAAACCGGTCCCTCCGTTGGGAACTCCGGGAAACCTTGGTACACAATTGCTTCCCACTCTGGAATTTCTATATTTGCATAAACATCATTCCCCATTTCCAGAGATAGAATAATATCCGGCAATGAACAAAGTTTCCGCAAAATTTCCTTTGCACTATCCTCAGGGATTGCATTTCCCTGCTGTTGCTCCTGTTTCATTATTTCCGGCAGAATCACCTCCGCGCCGTTCATCACCGTCATGGCATCAAAGTAAATCTGCTCATGATATGTCAAAACACTTCGCTCCGGGCGGGCTGTTGCCGCCATAATGAGGATACCGCTTTCACGGCATCTTTTTAAAACACCTATCGTATACTCTGATATTGTTTTGTCTGTATGTAACAGAGTACGGTCTAAATCAAAAATGATAGCTTTTCTATGAATATGGTACACCTGCACCGGTTCGCCATCGTCCATCATTTCTTCATACCCGGCTTTGTATTCTATTGTTGGTTCCACTAAACGTAACTGTTCCATGCTGACCGCCCTCCCTTTCCACTCAGTATATCACACTATTCCTAAAATCGACTATTTTTCTATTGATTCCAATAAAAAATGATTAATATGTAAAATGTACTTGACATTTCATGTAAAGCATACTATACTTTACGACATAGGAAGTATAGTTCACTTTACTTTTAATGTTAATCATCAGCAAAACAGTCAAGGAAGGTGATGCATATGCAAACACGAATTCAGGAGCTTCGCAAGGAGCGACGCATTACCCAGAGTGAGCTTGCTGATGCGGTAAATGTCACCAGACAAACCATTATTTCTCTGGAAAATGGCAAATACAACGCATCTTTAGTACTGGCTCACAAACTGGCACAATTTTTTAGCGTTACAATCGAAGACATTTTTATTTTTGATTTGGAGGAAGAAAACCTATGAGTAATTGGGAAATCAAAGGAATATTATATCACTGTACAGCAAAAACTAATGAGGAATATAAAGTGGAGTTAAAAAAACGACAGCGTCTTATGCTAATTCTCCTGTTTCTTGGTATTTTAGCACTCGCCGCTATGATTACGCTTATCCTGTTAAAGCCGGATACTACAGAAAGCTACACTGTCTGCTTCTTCTGCGGCGTAGGTACCGGGCTTGTCCTGGGAGGATATTTAGGTTTCCAAAAAATCAGAAAAACCTTGCAGGATGAGACTCTGATAAAAGAAGCCCGCCTGACAGAAACTGACGAAAGAGAACAGGCTATTTCCGAAAAGGCAATACATATGACCTTAAAAATCTTGTTGCTGAGCATCTACCTGCTTTTGCTCCTCTGCTCCTTCATCACCGTAGAAGCAGTTACCATACTTTCTCTGCTGATTGCTGTCTTTTTTCTCAGTTATATCATCAGCAGAAAAATATACAGCCAAAGAATGTAAAAATAAATAGTTAAATTTTTTTACAGAAACCTATTGACAAATGTATTGCAGTGCGATATATTGTATATCGTAGCGCGAGTATTGCAGTGCGATACATCGAAGTGCCACACATCGTAGTGCCATATATAAGGAGGTGCCGATATGGACGCACACATCAAAAAAGTCTACGTTCCCATGACGGAAACCGGTTTCTATATTCTGCTCTGTCTGCAGCAGCCAAACCATGGATACGGCGTTGTACAAACCGTGGACAGAATGACCGAAAGCGAAATCCGGCTGAGCCCGGGCACTATGTACGGCAGCTTGTCGAAAATGGAAAAAGACCGGCTCATCCGCTTTGTCTGCGAAGAAGAAAAACGTAAGCTTTACGAAATCACAGACTTGGGACGTGAAGTACTGCAGTTGGAAAAAAAGCGGATTGCCCGCCTTTATAAAAACTGCTGTAGCTCTTCTACACTTTCATAATTTCAGGTTACAATGGGTTACAAACAAGAGAATAACAAAAAAAGAAAGGATATCACCATGGAAAAGATTTTAGAAGTCAAATCTTTAAGAAAAACTTTCAAATTATCTGCAAAGCAGCAGAAAATTGAAAAAACAAATGAAAAAGTAAAGGTAGCGGTCAATGATTTGTCCTTTACCGCTTATAAGGGAGAGGTATTTGGTTTACTCGGCCCGAACGGCGCCGGAAAAACCACCACGCTTCGTATGCTTGCCACTTTAATCCGTCCGGACTCCGGTGATGCTATCGTAGACGGTGCCAGCGTCATGAATGAGCCGGAACTGGTCCGCAGCAAAATCGGATTCCTCACCAGTGAATTAAAACTGGAGGAATTCTTCACTCCAAATTACCTGTTTGACTTTTTCTCTGAGTTACACGGCGTACCGGTTGCTGTAGCCGCTGAAAGAAAAAAGAATTATTTCGAACGTTTTGGCATTGATAAATTTGCCGAAGTAAAGGTAGGCAACCTTTCCACCGGTATGAAGCAGAAAACCTCTCTGGTTATTTCTCTGGTTCATGACCCAGACATCATTATTTTTGATGAACCGACCAACGGTCTGGATGTTCTTACTGCCAAGGTAGTAACCGACTTTTTACAGGATTTAAAGAGTCAGGGAAAATCCATCATTGTTTCCACCCACATCTTTAATCTGATTGAAAAGCTTTGTGACCGTGTAGGCATTGTAATTAACGGTCAAATGGTAATCTGCGACGATTTAGACACTGTATGCCAGGGCAAAGACTTAGAGGACAGATTCTTTGAAATTTACGAGGAAAAGGTAGGTAACATCGATGAAAAATAATACACTTACAATCATAAAAAAAGAATTCGCCCGTTTTTTTGGCGATAAAAGAATGGTAACTTCCGTGATTTTAGTTCCGGGTCTCATGATTTACCTGTTGTACAGTCTGATGGGTGTTATGATGTCTAATCAGTTAACCACCTCTGATGACTATATCGGAAGCGCTTATGTACAAAATATGCCGGAAGAATTTGTTCCGATGTTTGATGCCCTCCCTGTGGAATGGCAGGAAGTAAGCGATACAGAAATTGCTGACATTCAGGAGTCTCTGGCAAATAAGGAATCTGATTTATTAATGATTTTTCCGGAAAACTTTATTACTGATATAGCTTCCTATGATATCACATCCGGCAATGCAGCTCCGAACATTGAAGTTTATCACAACTCCGCCCGTTCCGAATCCTCTACCGTGTACTCCATGGTTATGAGTCTTCTGGAAACTTACGAAACAACCTTAACCAATCGCTTTGATAT
Organism: Lachnospiraceae bacterium; assembly: GCA_045531895.1. Lineage (GTDB taxonomy): Bacteria > Bacillota > Clostridia > Lachnospirales > Lachnospiraceae > SIG299. The sequence goes on along the minus strand of JAZSEW010000032.1, from coordinate 14,625 downwards.
CAATGCCGGAACCGTAAAATATGATATGGCAACCGACAAGGATGCTACCGGACAGCTGTTTTCCATGCTGCTTCCTCTGCTTTTAATGATTTTCCTGTTCAGCGGATGTCTCTCTGTTGCACCGGAATCCATCGCCGGAGAAAAAGAGCGTGGTACTATTGCTACCTTACTGGTAACTCCAATGAAAAGAAGCTCCCTTGCACTTGGTAAAATTATCAGCTTAAGCTGCATCGCATTACTCGCCGGCATCTCCAGCTTTATCGGAACCATGCTTTCTTTACCAAACATGATGGGCGGCTCTATGGAGTTAGATACCTCCTACTACACTGTAACCGATTATGCACTGCTCTTAGGTGTCATCTTATCCACCATTTTAGTACTGATTTCCTTAATCTCCTGTGTTTCTGCTTTTGCCAAGAGTATCAAGGAAGCAAGCAGTCTTTGCGCACCGCTTAATATCTTAACCATGGTAGTAAGTCTGGTACCTTCTATGGGTGGTGAGGAATTAAAAAAGCTTGGTATGTTCTTTATTCCGATTTACAACAGTGTGCTTTGCATGAATGCAATTTTCTCCTTCCAGGTAGATATCGTTAATGTACTTATTACCATCGGAATGAACATCGTTTATGCTTGTGTACTGACCTTTGTTCTTACCAGAATCTTCAACAGCGAAAACGCAATGTTTTCTAAATAAGTAAAAAAGTTTCTCAAAAATAAAAAGGCTGCTGCCTACTGTTGGAATAAACAAAACAGTAGGCAGCAGCCTTTTCAATAAAAAAATTAAAGTCTTGTAGTTACAAAAATATCATAAATCGCCTTAATAGCAGTTTCAAAATCAGAGTTCTTTACACCAATAATAATGTTAAGCTCACTGGAACCCTGATCAATCATCTTAATGTTAATATTCTGGTGAGCAAGGGAAGCAAGTACTCTTGCAGCCACACCACGATTAGACTTCATACCGCGGCCAACCACAGCAATCAATGCAAGATCAGCATCAATTTCAATGCTGTCCGGCTGACACAAACGATGCAATGTGGACAATACGTGCTGCTCTCTGCCTTCGAATTCCGGCTGGTGAACAAATACGCTTAAAGTGTCAATTCCGGACGGCATATGCTCGAAGGAAATACCATTCTCTTCAAATGCCTGCAGAACCTTACGGCCGAAACCAACCTCCGAGTTCATCTTATCCTTTTCAATATTGATGGAAACAAAGCCTTTCTTTCCTGCAACACCGGTAATTGTAAATTCGGACTGCTTGCAGGTGCTTTCTACAATCATGGTTCCTTCATCTTCCGGACGGTTTGTGTTACGGATATTAATCGGAATACCGCTCTGACGAACAGGGAAGATAGCGTCTTCATGAAGTACGGAGAAGCCCATGTACGCAAGCTCACGGAGTTCCTTATATGTAATTGTATTAATACCTACCGGATTTTCTACGATTCTTGGGTCAACCATCAGAACGCCGGAAACGTCAGTCCAGTTTTCATAAATGTTAGCATGTACGGCTCTTGCTAAAATGGAACCGGTAATGTCGGAACCACCTCTGGAGAAGGTCTTTACTCTGCCATCAAGCTGTGCACCATAGAACCCTGGAAGCACTACATTGTCGTATTCTGCCATTCTTGCAGAAAGCACTTCATTCGTCTTATCTGCCAGGAATTCGCCGTTTTCATCAAAGAAAATAACTTCTGCTGCATCTAAGAAATGATAACCTAAGTACTCAGCCATGATGATACCATTTAAATATTCACCACGGGAAGCCGCATAATCTTTACCAGCCTTTGCCTTAAACTGTTCTTTTACAGTCTCAAATTCCTTATCCAATAAACCTGCCTTAAGTTCCAGACCCGCAATAATTTCATCATATCTTGCCTTAATCTGCGCAAGCTCTTTATCAAAATTCTTTCCTGCTTCTGCAAGTGCATAGCAGCCATATAACATATCTGTTACCTTAGTGTCCTTGGAGTTACGTTTACCCGGAGCAGACGGAACCACGTATTTTCTGTCCGCTTCTGCACGGATGATATTACCAACCTTCTTTAACTGCTCCGCACTGGCAAGGGAGCTACCACCGAATTTTACAACTTTGCTCATTCTTTAATCTCCATTCTAAAATTTTACTGTACTAAAGTATATTACTATAATACACATTTTCGGAAATTTCGCAAGTGTTTTTTTGAAAAATAACCAAACAGAACAGTAAATATTAATATTTCATAAATGTACTTCTACAAAATTCTCTGTCCATTTATCACTAATCTAAACGCAAGACCTAATTTTTCCGCCGCCTTGCGGCACAGAAGCATACGCCCCATAAATATTTCAAAATAATCCATTACGGCACAAACCGTAGTATCAATCACCAGCTCCAGTTCAATATGAGAACCATTTTCCACATTGACTTCCGATTGCTTTACCGAGAAATTTACCCGGTCATGAATGTCAAACGTAGATGTATCCTGGTTGCGCACTCTGGTATAGCGCACATCGGTTTTATCTGCCAGAATCAGTGCTGCTGCCACCGGATTCACGGGAAAAGCAGTGGATTCATCGTGATTACCGATTGCAGTAATTACCGTAGAAATTTCCTCCGGCTCCATACCCAGACGGTCCAAAATGCGGAATGCCATCACCGCCCCACTCTGAGCGTGGTCCACGCGGTTAATTACATTACCGATATCATGAAGATATCCCGCAATTTTTGCAAGCTCTACCTCTCTCTCCGGGTAACCAAGTATCTCTAAAATTTTCCCGGCCAGTTCTGCTACCTTTCCCACATGAGGAAAACTGTGCTCCGTGTAACCCAGAGCCACTAAAGACTCGTCTGCCTTCTTAATATAGGTTCTTACTGCATCATCATTTACAACATCTCTCCATGTAACCATAACCTGCTAACCTCTTTTCTCAATATCCTGCTAAGACTATTCACCTGTCATCTTTGATGTACAGAAAAGCTTACCGTAATTTTTGTGCCCTCTCTCAGCTTACTTTCTAAAGAAAGCTCCGCATCATGCTGTGCCACAATATGCTTTACAATTGCAAGTCCCAGACCGGTACCACCGGTTTCCTTAGAACGACTCTTATCCACGCGGTAAAATCTCTCAAAAATACGCTCTTGATGTTCCGGCGAAATCCCAATACCGGTATCACTGACAATTAAATTAATCTTTTCCTTTGTCTTTTCCACCTGGATCTTCACTATACCATTTTCTTTATTGTAGCGTATGGCATTGTCACACAAATTCCAAAGCAATTCTTCTAACAAGCCGGCGTTACCATATACTAAAGCCGGCTCTCCTACGTAACGCAAGGAAACATTCCGCTTCTCTGCTGATACTTTCAGACTGTCAAGACTATTTTGCACTAGCTCCGCCAGATTCACCTGTTGCATTTGTACCTCATATTCCACACGGTCCATTTCCGACAAATGAATAATATCATTAATCAGCGCTAAAAGTCTATTGGAATTGTGATGAATTTCCTTTGCATAGCGCTTCACCTCTTCCCCTTGTACCATACCGGTTTCCATCAGCTCAGAATAGCCGGAAATGGCAGTAAGCGGAGTTTTTAATTCATGAGATACATTTGCCGTAAAATCCTGACGCATTTTCGCTGCCCGCAGAATATTTTCATGCTGGGTGCGGATTGTCTGCACAAATGGCTCCAGCTCCTTATATTCTGAAGTAACTTTTATCTCCGGCCGATCCAGATCAGCTGCCAGTGCCTTTAATGGTTGGATAATACTCTTAGCAAAATATCTTGCCAAAAGAACACAAATCCCAACCAACACAAGCAGTGAAAGCAAAAGTCCCGGCACTGCACTGAAAATAATTTTCCAAGCACTTTGTGCCGCCTTGGAAACACGTAGTACGGTACCATCTTTCATCAGCAGAGCATAGTAATAGGTATTTTCCTCCAGAGTTTCCGACACGCGAATGTCCACACCTTCCCCTTCATCCAGTGCCTGACGGAATTCCGGACGCTCTGCATGGTTTTCCATGTGGTCCTGATTGGCATCTGTATCCCCGAGTACCCGCCCATTACTATCAATCCAGGTGATACGGACATTCTCTGCCTTAAAGTCTGTATCATAAATTTCCGTATTCTGATACAGGTCTGCCTTATTCAGCAGACCTGCATAGGATTTCAAATCTTCAATTATCTGTTGTTGTAACAGCTGACGAAACACCCCCGTTATCAGTGCCACAGTAACTACCGTGGCAAGAATGGCAATCGTAATCAGCTGCCGATTAATTTTTCTTCTCATTCAATCACATACCCTACATTTCTAACCGTGCGGATTCTGGTTCCCTCCGTAAGCAGTTTCTGACGAAGTGTTTTAATATGCATATCCACCGTTCTGGTTTCCCCTTCAAAATAGGTACCCCAGACCTGACCCATAATCTGCTCCCGAGTCAAAACAATTCCCTGATTGGCAATCAGATATTTTAACAACTCATACTCCTTAAACGTAAGCTCCATGGGATTATCCTTTACAAAGGCCATGCGGCGTTCTCCATCCATAAAAATTTCACCCAGACGCAAGAACTTTTCCTCTGTCTCGCCCTTGGTACGACGAAGCAGTGCCTTTACGCGGGATACCAGTTCCATGACACCAAACGGCTTGGATAAATAGTCGTCTGCGCCCATGTCCAGACCTTTGACCTTGTCAAGTTCTGTCGATTTTGCAGTTACCATAAGAATCGGAAGTTTCTTTGTGTCTCCCCTGTTTCGAAGCTTTTTTAAAATATCCAGACCATCCTCATCCGGAAGCATCACATCAAGTAACACCAAATCCGGTGTGCGCTCGTCCAGACGGCGATAAAATGGCTTTGCCAGTTCAAAGGCTTCTACGGTATAACCGCTATTCGATAATGCAATTGTCTCGATTTCCCGGATATTCCGGTCGTCCTCTACAATATAAATAATCGCCATAGTTTTATCCTCTCCATTTTATTTTAATATGCGGCATGAAATTTTGCAATACAATTCAGCAAAAGTTCAGCCTATGCAATGACAAACACCACAAAATGTGCTTGCACATTTTTGTGATTGTCGAATTGCATAGGCTTAGCACCCGTATATGAGCAAAGTAGCTGCGTAGCAGCGGTAAAGCACTGAAAGTGCCTTTGCGAATGGTGCGGGCTGAACTGTTACATCCCCTTATTTAATTGCTTTGTCACCGCAAGCTCCGGCAGACGATACTCTCTCTGCACTAATTCAATGGCACGTTTGAACTCATCTTCATCCTTTAAATGACCAATATACTGATGCGCTTCCACATCATAGTCTTCAGTCTGGATAATTGTAACTGCAACATTAGAGCAATGGTCGGACACTCGCTCATAATTGGTCAAAATATCATTTAACACAAACCCGAGTTCAATGGTACATTCTCCGGCACGAAGTCTCAGTACATGGCGATTCTTAATCATTAAATTCAAATCGTCAATCACCTCTTCGACAGGCTCTACTTTCTTTGCCATACTGATATCATCATATTCAAAGGCTTCCACCGTCATATTTAAAATATCTTTGATTGCTCTGGTAAATACCGCCAGTTCTTCTGTAGCTGCTTTGGAAAAAGAAATCTTCTTCTCGTGTATTTCTCTTGCCGCGTCACAAATGTTCAAAGCATGGTCAGAAATACGCTCCCAGTTACCAATAGAATGAAGTAGTGTATTTACCGTATGGCTTTCCTTACTGGACAGGTCTCTGGAACTAACCTTTACCAGATAAGCACCCAGCTCATCCTCGTAGCGGTCTACTAAGGTTTCCATTTCCACCAGTTCTTTTTCTCTCTTTTCATTATAATTATCAAGTAAGTCAATAGCACCGAATAAGGATTCCTTTGTAACTCTTGCCATATCATCCGTCAGCTTCTTACACTGTTCTAAGGCAATACCAGGAGTGTCCAGAAACAGAGGATCCAATACCTTAAAGATGTCATCCTTTTCCTGATCTTCTTTGGAATCTCTGACAATCATTGTTGCCAGTTTCTCCAACTGATTTCCAAACGGAAGAAGCAGTAATGTCGCACCAATATTAAACAAACTATGGATGGTTGCAATTCCCTTGGCATCTGCCGCATCTGCCAGAAATTCGAATGGCATAAATGCATTGATGGTATAAAATACAATCATAAATACTGCTGTACCGATGATGTTAAAGAACAGATGCACTGCTGCCGCACGTTTTGCATTTTTGCTTGTACCGATACTGGATATAATTGCAGTTACACAAGTACCGATATTCTGACCCATGATAATAGGTAATGCTGTGCTAAACGGCACTGCACCGGTCACACAAAGTGCCTGCAGGATACCTACAGAAGCGGAAGAGCTCTGAATGATTGCAGTGAGCACCAAACCTGCCAGCATACCGAGGATTGGGTTAGAGAACATCAGTAAAATATTCGTAAACTCCGGTACATCTTTTAATGGCTTTACCGCCGCACTCATCTGGTCCATACCGGTCATTAAAATAGCAAACCCTACTAAAATAGTACCGATATTTTTCTTTTTCTCACTCTTGCAGAACATCAATAAAATAATACCAATTAACGCAAGAATCGGTGCGAAGGAACTTGGCTTCATCAATTTTAAGAAGAAAGAATCTCCTTCAATACTGGACAAACTCAAAATCCAGGAGGTAATGGTCGTACCGATATTGGCACCCATAATAATGCCTACTGCCTGACCAAGCTTCATAATGCCGGAATTGACAAAACCTACCACCATAACAGTCGTTGCGGAAGAAGACTGTATGATACCGGTTACCAATGTACCAAGAGCTACAGCTTTCAAACGATTCGAAGTTAATTTTTCCAGCAAACGTTCCAAACGTCCACCTGAAAGTTTTTCCAGCCCCTTGCCCATAGCATCCATACCAAACAGGAACAATGCCAGACCGCCTACCAATGCAAATACGCCAAAAATGTCCATACGAATTTTACTCCTTTTCTGTCGTACACACGCAAAATTTTACATTTCTTTTTCTTACATTTCGCATGATATCCCACAGAAAAGGCTTTTTCAATGGCTTTTACAAAGGTTTCACATTATTTTACCTGGATTTTACATTCCGTTTACTTGTCATCTACATGACGGCCTGTAATGGAGAAAATAACCCATTCCGCAATATTCACTGCATGATCGCCGATACGTTCAAAGTACTTGGCCGCCATAAGCAAATCCTCTGCCTGCTCGCCATATTCTACATTTTCTCTTAAAATAACCAGAATTTCTTTTTTTACAGTCAAAAAGAGTTCATCCACCACATCATCCCGGGCAATAACCGCTTTCGCCTGCTCCATGTCCTTGTTTACATAAGCCTCCAGACTCTGAATAACCATTACAATGGTTTCCTTTGCCATCTGCTTAATGTGACCCATATTGATACGGTGAGGCTGCTCTGCCAATAGCAATGTCAGTTCCGAAATATCCGTGGCATGGTCACCGATACGCTCCATGTCCGTAATCATTTTTAATGCTGCGGAAATCTGGCGTAAATCACTGGCTACCGGCTGCTGTTGTAATAACAGTTTTAAGCAGAGAGCCTCAATTTCACGCTCCGCATGATTAATCTCTTCCTCAAATTCCATGGCTTGCTTTGCCTTTTCCACATCCTGTTGGACCAGACCATCCACCGCGGTCTCAATGGCCTGTTCAATCAGACTACCCATATGAATCAGACCATTATTCAATTCCTCAAGCTGCCTGTCAAATCGATTTCTCATCATCCAAACCTCCCTGTAATATAATCCTCTGTCCGTTTATCCTTCGGCATGGAAAACAAGCTTTCTGTCGGTGCCGCTTCAATCACTTCGCCCAGCAAAAAAAACACGGTTTTATCCGATACTCTTGTCGCCTGCTGCATATTATGAGTAACCATAACAATAGTATACTGTTTCTTTAGTTCCAATACTAAATCCTCAATTTTTGCTGTAGAAATCGGGTCCAAGGCAGAGGTCGGTTCATCCATCAGAAGCACCTCCGGGCAGACTGCCAGTGCTCTTGCAATACAAAGTCTTTGCTGCTGTCCTCCGGACATGCCAAGAGCACTCTTTTTTAACCTGTCCTTTACTTCCTCCCAGATAGCCGCATCCCGCAGAGACTTTTCCACAATTTCATCCAGTTTTGCCTTGGATTTTATACCGTGGGTTCTTGGACCAAAGGCAATATTGTCATAAATACTCATAGGAAACGGATTTGGTTTCTGGAACACCATACCCACCCGTTTTCTCAAAAAGTTCACATCCATGCTGCCGTAAATATCTTCCCCATCAAGCAACATTCTGCCGGAAATTTTACATCCTTCCACTAAATCATTCATGCGGTTCAAAGACTTTAGCAACGTAGACTTACCACAGCCGGAAGGCCCGATAAATGCGGTAATTTCATTTGCTTCCACATCCAGATTGATATTTTTTAATGCGTGAAAATCATTATAAAACAAATTCACATCTCTGATTTCAATTTTGTTCATACTTACTTCGATTCTCCTTATGTTTTATACAGGTAGATACCCACAGTTGCAATTACTGCTTTGCAATTCTTTTTGCCACCATACCGGAAAGACCGTTAATCAATACTACCACTATCAAAAGTACAACTGCCGTTGCATATGCCTGATTGGTATACAGACTCTCACCACTTAATACCCACATATGCAGGGCCAAGGTTTCTGCAGAAGCAAACAGACTGTCTGCAACCTCTGCCACTGTACCGGAGGTATAAAGAAGTGCCGCTGTTTCTCCTACAATTCGCCCAATGGCAAGAATCACTCCGGCTAAAATTCCGGGTACCGCAGATGGCAGAACAATTTTTAAAACTGTGCGGAATTTTCCGGCTCCCAGGCCAAAGCTGGCTTCCCGGTAAGAATCCGGCACAGAAAGCAGTGCTTCCTCCGTCGTTCGAAGTATCAACGGAAGAATCATAATGGAGAGGGTACATGCTCCTGCAAGTAAAGAATAATTCCAGCCCAGGGTAGTTACAAAACACAACATACCAAACAATCCGTATACAATGGACGGAATACCGGACAAGGTTTCTGCCATCAGGCGAATCACCTTAACAAAGGTATTTCCCCTCTTCGCATATTCTGCCAGATAAATTGCCGCGCCAATACCACAGGGTACTGCAATTAAGAGGGAAATCACAGTCATAAAGATGGTATTGATAATCGCCGGAAGCATGGATACATTTTCTGACGTATACTCCCAGGCAAACAAATCCGTTGTCAGGTGTGGCACACCTTTAATCAAAATGTACGCAATCAAGAACAGTAAAAGCCCCATAGTGGCAATGGCAGAAAGACCAACCAAGAGCAGCATCAGAAAGGAACCCGGATGCTTTTTATACATATTTAACTTCTGCCTCCATGTACTTTGATTGATAAATGATGTATTTTCCACTATGCATCCACCGCCTTTCTACTCTTTTTCTTTCTGCCACCCTCCGGCTTCTTCAAAATAAAGAATACCGAATTGATAATCAGAATAAACAAAAACAGCACCACACCATTGGCAATCAGTGCTTCCCGATGCAAATCTGTGGCATACCCCATCTCCATAACAATATTGGTGGTCAAGGTTCTCACTCCTTTAAAAATACTCTCCGGGATTACCTTGTTGTTTCCCGCCACCATATTTACCGCCATGGTTTCACCGATGGCACGGCCAATACCAAGCACCACACCGGCAGATACGCCGGATTTTGCCGCAGGAAGTACCACCCGGAATAAACTGCGTTCCCTGGTTGCCCCCAAGGCCAATGCTCCTTCATAATAGCTTTCCGGCACCGCCCGGATAGCAGACTCTGCCACACCGATAATCGTGGGAAGAATCATAATTCCAAGCAGAATACAGGCAGACAACAAACTGAGTCCGTTACCCGGAAATGTATTCCGGATGATTGGTACAATTACCACCAGTGCAAAGAAACCATATACTATGGATGGAATACCGGCTAACAATTCCACTGCCGGCTTTAACACCTTATAAAGCTTTTTCGGACAGATTTTCGCCATAAAAACCGCAGTCAGAACACCAATCGGCACTCCGATTAAAATAGCTCCCACGGTAGCATAAATACTGCCCACAATCATTGGAAAAATACCAAATTTATTTTCTCCCGGACGCCATTGTTTTCCAAACAGAAAATCATCTACACCTATTTCAAAAACCGCCGGAAGACCATTCGCAAATAAAAACACACAAATAACTACTACCGCCACAATGGAAACACAGGCAAGCAGTAGAAAGAAAATCTCTACTGCTTTTTCCATGCGGCGGTTTTTCGTTCCACGTTCCGCCTGCTTCATATTTTTTACTCCACAATATCAGACCAGTTAGTTACAGCACCGGTATAAATCTGCTCTACCTGAGACTTTGTCATGCTTTCTACCGGATTTTCCTTGTTTACAATAACTGCCACACCATCGTTAGCAATAGTAATTTCAGTTAAGCCCTTTTCCTTCTCACTATCCTTTACCGCTCTGGATGCCATACCGATATCGCAGATTCCTTCAATGGCATTACTCATACCGGTGGAAGAATCACTGGTAAGGATTTCAATTTCTGCATTGGCATTTACTGCAACATATGCTTCCTTTAACTTCTGCATCACCGGAGAAACAGAGGAAGAACCTGTCACTGTGATTTTGCCGGACGCACCGTTGCTTGCAAAAGCACCGTTTTCGGATACGGTAATATATCCTGCACCTTCAATTACTGCCTGACCTTCTGCGCTTAAAATGTAGTTAATGAAATCCTGGGCTACATCACTAATACCATCCTTTATTGCAATATTAAACGGACGGTAGATGCTGTAAGAACCATTTTTAATGTTTGCCACGCCGGCTTCCACGCCATCAATTTTCACTGCTTTGACTGTGTCATTCAGAGAACCGAGGGAGATGTAACCAATGGCGTGTAAGTCAGATTCCACTGTGGTCATCATAACAGATGTACTGTTAGTGATGCTTGCTGCATCTGTGGTATAGTCAATCTTGTTGCCTTCTTCATTCTTCTTTTCGATTCCAAACAGTTCAATAAATGCCCCTCTGGTACCGGAACCGTCTTCTCGTGTGATAATGGAAATTTCTTCGTCTGCATTGAATCCGTTGCTTCCGCCACAGCCAATCATGCCCACCGCTAATGTGAGGGCGGTAAGTACTGCTAATAATTTCTTTTTCATAAAATGAATCCTCCTTAAACTTCCGAAGACATTGTCCTTTGTCTTCAATCTTTTCTCTGTTTCATGTCTACGGTTATTAGGATACCCGGGTTATGTAAAGAATAAAATCGTAAAACTGTAAAAGAAAGGTAAAAACAAAAAGAAGAACTGATTTCACATGACAAACTTACAGAAAAAACGAAATGAAGCGACAACATCCCCAGACATCTCAAATTTCCTTGACATTTACCTGAATATGCAACTTGTTTTTTCCTTAACATTTTCCTATGATATTAGTATGTGAACTATATCACAAATACATTCCAAAGGAGAAGGAACATGAAGAAAAATTACTTTGATTTAACAGGAAAGGTTGCCCTTGTTACGGGCGCATCTTCCGGTCTTGGCGTTCAGTTTGCAAAGGCTCTGGCGAATCAGGGTGCTGACATCGCTATCTGTGCACGCCGTATTGACAAATTGGAGGCAGTAAAAAAAGAAGTAGAAGAATATGGGGTAAAATGCTACGTACATGCCTGCGATGTAACAAAGGTAGAGGATATTAAGACAACTGTTCAAGACGTTCTTGCTCACTACGGCAAGATTGATATTCTTGTAAACAATGCCGGCTTAGGTTGGGGTGAGCCTGCAGAAACACAGTCTGACGACGTTTGGAAGACAATGATTGACACTAATTTAAATGGCGTATATTACTTTGCAAGAGAAGTTGGACGCTCTATGGTTGAAAAGGGATATGGAAAAATTATCAACATTGGTTCCATTCACTCCTCTGTTGCTATGGTTGGTTCTCCAATTTCCGCATACTGTACTACAAAGGGTGCTGTTGCAATGATGACAAAGGCTCTGGCTAACGAATGGGCAAAGAAGGGCATTACCGTAAATGCCATCGGACCTGCTTATTTTGCCAGCGAAATGACCGCTTCCGTCATTGACACTCCGGAATTCCAGGCATTACTTCCAATCTGCTGTCCAATGGGACGTCCGGGTCAGCCGGGTGAATTAGACGGTGCATTAATCTACTTTGCATCTGATGCCTCCAGCTACACTACAGGACAGTTACTGACTGTAGACGGTGGTTGGACCACAAACTAGGTTAGCATATCTTTTTACAAGTTAAAAAAGCATATCAAAAGGCAGTTACTCCTCATGAGTAGCTGCCTTTTAATAAACTATCATACCATTTTATTTTCTATTGTCATGAATCTTTTATCTGGAGCCACCGCCGACACCGCCGCCGGAGAAGCCGCCACCGCCGCCAATGGAAGACGAACCGCCACTACCTGATGATCTGGCTTCATCAATCGCTTTATTCATAGAATTATGCATGCCATGATAATAACCATAGCACCAGAGATAACGGTGATGATAATCATCAAATATCGTTATGTGGTCCGGATACAGGAATTTTAACTGCTCAATTACATCCTCGGCAACACCAAATAAGGTTGCATACACCATGTACTCCTGCCATAGGTTCGCTTCCCAAATATCACGCTCCGCCATCTGCGCACTCTCTTCTAAATACTTTTTAAGACCCATCACCTGTGCAAGCTCCGATTTACCACTTTCACTCAAATCTTTTATACGGTTACCTGCATTTTTCACAAAGCCGCCCCGGGCCTTAAATGCTTTTTCACCGTGTGATTTTACACTCTTAATAAATTTTTCAATTTCCTCGTAATGCTCAAAAGCATAGTCATCCAGCTCTTTTTCAAACAAAACACCATCACTGCCTGCTGCAGCGGAAAGAATATAAAACAGCTTCCGCTCCGGTGCACCGTTTGGTTCCTGTAATAATCTTAACTCCATGGTTGGCTGTGCATTTCCGTAAATGTCCTCCCGACTATAAAGTTCGATAGAACGTTGGTTCATCATGGAAAGCATCAATGCACTCACAATCAGGCTGTCTTCCTTGCTCACATCAAAGGTCCGGGCAAGATAATGCGTCATTTCGATGTTTCCGCCATTCGGCACATCAGCGAAATAGCCTACACTGTCACTAAACTGCTTAATTTCCTCTTTTCGTTTTGCAGATTGATATGCAGCTACACCAATCACAAGAGCTGCACCGCCAAAAACAACCCCAGCCATAATCAGTGCTGCTTTTGCATCGCCATCATCGCCGCCATGACCGTAGTCGCTGTCTTCCATTGCTTCATTTTTTACTGCCTCGAAGGTAGTATCCACAGAGGTTTTCGGACGAAGCAAAGATTTGTCTAACCGAAGCATAAGAATCATGGAATTATCATCTTCCAAATCTTTTTCTGTATAAGCTACCACTGTGCCGTCCCGGAATTCCACCTGACCTTCATACCCAAATGCCCATACTCCCGCATTTGACTCAGTTAATGGGGTTCCGCTTTCCATCGCAATCACAATGGTTCCCGCGGTTGGGAAGGTGGACAGCTCCGGATTAATAAACATAAAGTTAGTTCCGTTGGCATCCCGATAACCCTTGATAAAATCAGTAACTACATAAGAAAAGGTATATTCCTTATGACCGTACTCCGTGATACCAAAGCACAGTTCCACCCCGTTTTTAGTTTCTACAATACCACACTTTCCGGCCTTTTTCTTAAAAGAAGCATCAACATCCCAATCCTTCACAAATGTGTATGTATCGTCTTCATCAGACACACTGAACTCAGATATGCTGATATCTCCGGTACGAATTGGAATATAATTTTCTGTTCCTTCATTGAATTCACCGGTCCAGTGCTGCGTGATTACTGCACTGCCGTCCTCTCGGATATAAACTACAATATCGATGTTGGTAACATGGTTATCTGCGGCGTAGGCTGTAGTGGTGGAACCAAAAGCTACACCAAGCAGAACCAGTACTGCAAATACTACTGCTGCTAGCTTTTTTAAATGTTTCATAACAATCTCCTTCCTCTCCCAAACAAATAATTATGAATCCTTTGCAGATATTGTACTACAGGTACTCCATAAAATGCAAGAACTCCATAGTATATTTCCCCCACCGTACAATTGTCCTCTTGACACATACAGGCAAAGGGAGTATAATCATCCCGTTAAATTGAATAAGGCTAAATGAAATCAGCAGGAGATTAGGCGTTTGCCTTTCCAAAGGGGTAATACTCTCGGGTGTCATTTTGACGGGGACTGCTGACGGATAGCAATCTGGAGAAGTCCGCTTTCACGCGGATGCCGAAGGTGCAAGGGGTAAAACCTAAATCTCTCAGGCAAAAGGACAGATCAATTATTTATACGGAATACTTTTGTTTACCGTTGTCATTTTTTCACCGCTATCCGGACTGGTTAGCGGTGTTTTTTTGTTTAACAAATAATTTTACTTAGGAGGTTCCTTTTATGGACAAAATCTTACAAACGATAGAAAGCATCAACGGCGAAATTAACAGCGTTGTATGGGGTGCCTTCGGTCTTTTACTCCTTGTCG
>JAZSEW010000072.1:0-13542 GCA_045531895.1 Lachnospiraceae bacterium | reverse complement strand
AGTCCATAGATAATGATTACCCGGACGCTTACTTTGTTCAATTAGGTCAAATCGAAAATGGTGCAAACGAAAGGGCAGTTCGCTGTAATGTCAAAACTGCTTTTTCGTTTACACCATCATCGATTCTAACCTAAAGAATTTCGCCAATTCCTCCTGTTTCTTTGTAAGCTGCACCATATGCTTCTCCAGGGTTTTCGCAAGGTCCTGCTCTCCTTGATGCATCGCCCTTATTTCCTCCAGTGAAATATGCAGCGAACGTAGCAATTTAATTTTTTTTAATATTTCCAAGTCTTCTTCTGTGTAATTACGATAACCGTTTTTCTCCCGCTTTGGCTCAATAAAACCTTCTGCTTCATAATACCTGATATTGGCGCGTTGCATGCCGGAAGCGTCTTCAATCTCTTTGATGGTCATTGCACTTTTCTCCCTTACATCGTTTTATAAAGGTAATATAATTTTACCTCAAAACACAAGACCCTGCAAACACAAAGATTCACAAGGTCTTTTTTCATGTTTTCCATATTTAAATTACACTATCAAGTGACTTTACAGTCAAGTGTTTTCTGTGATTTTCCTGATAATTCACAAAAACTTTTCACCAACTGCCCTATAATTCTTCATCCACCAAACTGCCCTTGATATCCTCCGCCAGAAGTTTCATCTCCGTTAACATAGCATCCACTTCCTGCTTCATTTCACCCCTGGCCTGTTCTAAGTTAAGCAGCTCCTGCATTGGCACATCCGGAAGCTCCGCCTCTTTGCGACGTTCCTCCCGCTCCTTGCGTTTTGCTTCTTCCAGCTCCGCTTTCTCTTCCTCGGCCTCCTGCTTTTCCTTGGCTTCTTCTGTCTTTTCCTGCATATATTCTACCGCAGCATCCGCTACCATACCCGCGATTTCTTCCTCGGCAGAATTAAGAATTTCTTCTGCCTGTTCCGCCGCTCCCACCATCGGGTCAGACTTTAACCGCTCCACCTCAATAGCAGAAATAATTCTTCTTTCTTCTTCGATTACCTTCTTTGATTCGCCAATCGTCTGATGATATGGTTCGCCATAGCGAGTCAGCTCGTCCCGCTGCATTTTATATTCTTCAGAGAGCTCCTCTTCGGTTTCCTCACCGGTGATTCCATACTGCTCCTTTAACTTTTCTTTTTCTTCCTCCAACGCATGCAATTCCTTGTTAGCATCCACGATTGCCTGCTCCGACTCTTTTATGCGGTTGGCCCGCTCTGCAAGGTCATCATCAATGGACTTTTCCGCCACAAATACATCCGAAAGGAGCTTCTTCGCTTTTTCCATGGCAGTGGTACGTTTTTCTTCTATCTGCGCATCCAGAGGATTCTGCATGCCAATATTTCCAGCAAACAATCTGGTTTTGTCAGCAATTCCGGCTGTTTTTTCTGTGTTTTGATTCTGCATGGTTCCTGTATAAAATCTGGTGGTAGTCTGCGTAATGTTCATGGTATCAGCTCCTTGTTCCGTATCTTGAATTGCTATCAATGATATTATTATTTATATCGGAATAATCCTCTTAAGAATTAACTGCACAAAAAAAGGAAAGGCCACAACACATCCATTGTCGAATGCATTGTAGCCTGTTATTCCTACTCCGTTACTGCCTGATTTGACAGAAACTGATATCCGTTCTCTGTTTCCTTTAATACCACCTGATACTTTGGCAAGGCGTTTATTTCCTTCTCTGTCATATGTGTAAACAACTGATGTGCTTTCCGATAAACCAGAGTTACGGTGCCATCTTCCTTCCGCTCACCGCTTTCCACCTGCACACAGACGCACAAAGCATCCGAATGCATCAGATAATACGCGTCATATTCCGCATTATAAAAGAATCTGTCCAGCCCATTTTTCTCGCTTTCCTCTAAGGAAATACCAAGATAGTTCTGCATCAATTCATTAATATAAGCCGTTGTAAACTTGGAAGTGTCAAGTGCTTCGTCCAGCTGTTCTCTCAGATAAGCACGTTCCTCTTTAGAGATTTCTTCTATACTTCCCTCATCATAAAACATAGCTTCCAAATCCACCTGCTCCGGACTTAAAAACTCGGTATAAAGAATGTTGTTGCGCACCCAACGTCCCGGATACTCGGTTTCCATAGTGAAAAACTGCTCATTAAAGAACTTGATTTCTTCCTCCGTCAGCGGTCCGATGGCCGGTGTAACCTCTGGTTCCTTGGTTGGAGCCACAGTTGAAGTTGGAACTGGGGTTGGAGTTACAGGCACATTCTCCTGTTTTTGACCACATGCGGTTAAAGTCATCAGAAACAATGCTGTCAAGTAGATTTTGTAGCGTTTCATTGTTATTCTCCTTGGGTTTGATTTAGTAATTGTACTCTACTTGGATGATTTTGTAAACTGCTACATATGTACTACTTCATCCGCCGCCCTCATCATCCTTTCATCATGTGTAATCACAATAATTATCTTATTCTTCTTAATTTCCTCCAAATACTTAACGAAACGTTCCTGTCCCACTACATCCATGGCTGAAGTCGGTTCATCCAATACCAGCACATCCGGATTTTTATAAAACACCTTTACCAAAGCAGTTTTTTGCTTCTGGCCTCCAGAAAGAGCATTGCCCCCTTCGCCAACAAGGGTATCCAATCCTTTTTCTGAATTCTTCAGGAACTCATCAAATGATACATGATATGCTAATTTCATTAATGTTTCATCTTCTGCTGCATCATTGGAATAAATCATATTATAGCGAATAGTATCCTCAATTAAATATGGTTCCTGCTCACAAACACCAATCCGTTCCTTTCGAAGCGTCCTCATATCTAATTCTTTGATAGAATGACCATTATAAGATATTTCACCCCCGCATTCATCAATGTACATTCCCATAAGAAGCGAAGCCATTGTACTCTTGCCACAGCCATTCCCTCCTGCAATGGCATACAAATTCCCTTTTCTGAATGTATGGGAAAAATCATGTACTACCATTTCTGACTCATTATATCCAAAATTCACATGAACTAACTCTATCTTGTCTATATTTGAAAGCAATACTGTACCATTTGTTTCCTTAGAAATATTTGTTATCTCCTTCAATCTCTCACAATATGCTTTATGCGCCTGAATCTCTTTTCCCAAATTCAAAAAATAAGTACATGATTTTGTTACAAACGTAAAATAAGAATAAATGACCATAAAATTACCAACTGTCATTTTTCCGCTTATTACAGAACTTCCACCGTAAAAAAACAAAAATACTTTTAGAAAAGTATCCATGTTATTATTAATAATGCTATACACATATTCTATCTGTGTTGTTTTTACAGTTGCAGAAATTGCTGTCTCTCCGGCAGTTTTATAACGTTTTTCCATCATGGGAAATATTTGGTTTATCTTAACATGCCTTACATCCGCTAATAATTCATATAAATGCCTAGAACTTTCCTCACTTCTCCTTGCAAATTCTTCGTTTCGTTCCAACAACGGTTTTTTAAACAAAGTATAAAGTGCAATAATAATTGGAATTTCTATAATCGCTGCAATTCCACATACAGCATCAAGACTCATAATTGCAACCAACGCAATCACCAGACTCAAGAAAGCACTTGGTGCCTGACCAAACGTATTTACAACAAAGAAAACCAACATTGCGGAATCATAATTCAGTCTTTGCATAAAAGTCATGGAGCCCATGGAACCACAATACTTCAAAGAGGTTTCTTCAATATGTCTGGTTATTTGCCGTTTTGCCTCCAATCTTGCTACTTCACTTGCTTTCTGCCCACCAACTTTTACAAAGTAACATATAATAAATGAAAAAACATTCAATCCAAGAAAGAGAATTGCAAACTGCAGGATGGCGGATTTCGTTCCCGCAAGTAACATGTTATCTATCGCAGTTCCTAACAAATAGGAATTTGCCATGTCTATTATCTGATCCACAAAAAAAACTATTATAAAAAGAAATATTATCTTCTTATTTGGTTTTAACCATGGCCAAACATACTTTACTATTTTTTTAAAATCCTGCATATATAACCTCCTCATTAAAAAGCAAATTCAGCAAGGGTATCAAAAGCATAAAGCTTTTCTGATACCCTGACTAAAACTAAAAATACTGTACATACAATTAC
This sequence comes from Lachnospiraceae bacterium, assembly GCA_045531895.1. GTDB lineage: Bacteria > Bacillota > Clostridia > Lachnospirales > Lachnospiraceae > SIG299. Next base: position 9,433 of record JAZSEW010000072.1, on the reverse strand, counting down.
TATAGATTTTCTTGATATTTCTTTAATCCCCTTATATTTTCCCATATCACATCATAGGTACCTTTACCATTTAACAAAGGACGACGTTGATTATGAGTTTCTTTATTACCATCCAATGTAATCTGTATTTTCCATACTTCACTTTCTAATAATTTTTCCACAACATTTTCCGTAAGCAAATAACCGTTTGTAATAATCTCTGCATCATATTTGATTTTTTTCTTATTACAAATTTGTAGTATTCGCTTACTCAGTTTATCAATAATATCTAAAGCTAACAACGGCTCACCACCGTACCAATTTATGTGCAAATCCCCTTCTGCAAAAGCATTGGTTTCAATATATTGAATAATAGCATTCTGCGTTTCCTCACTCATATACTGGTTTTGTACTACGTCTTTTTCGTAGCAATATTGACATCCAAAATTACAATTCAACGTTGGTGTAATTGTTAATACTAATGAGCGATTACCAAATCTCGTTCTCAACATATCATAGCGAATCATATCCAGTTCCGATACTCCATCCTCTACTACAAAACCATTTTCTAACAATGCATTTGCAAAATCCGGATTTTTCTCCTCCAATTCTGTTTCTGACATCTTTTCCAACTGCTCTGTGTGCTCTTTATCTAATTCTGCCATCGCCCCGGTTCTGGAGTTATATAAAATACTTTTCCCATCTTCTCCTGGAAAAATAAAATTGTAATAAGACTTCTTCATCTCTTTGTTCTCACCATCTCTTTCTCATTTGTTTGCTTCGTTGCTTTTAACTTGTCTTTATTGTAAATTAAGACAAAACAAATGTCACCTGCCAGAGTCTACAAAAAATTAATTTTGTAAACTCTGGCAGGTGAAAAACTAATGATTCTGTTGTACAATAAAGCCATTCAAAAATTTACGAAAGAAGGTACCTACCATGAAAAAGAAAACAACAAAGAAATTATTACTTCCTTTATTTTTAATGGCACTTTGCTTTATGACTATGAAAACACCTGTGGTTCCTCCAACCTCACCGGAAGTGCCACCACAGATATTGCCGCTATCTGATTTCGAAGAAGATAGGGAAACAGAAGATGATTAAATCACCTTATCCCCTCTTCCAGTGCTTTTCTAAAAAAAGATAACTGATAGGTATCATCACATATTTCACATAAACATATACATTTTAACAGCTCCTTTTTTGTATCAGCACCTCTTTTAACAGGGGGCTGATTTTTTTCTCTCTGTACGTCATTCCAAAGCCGCGAATAAATTTCTTTATAAAGCCTTCCTATTCTTTGATATCGCAATCCATGCTTTATAATTTTTAATCCAATTTCATCAGAACGCTCATACTCGCCTCTATTACCCAGATTGCTTGCAACGGCGCCCATTACAAATTCATACATATTAAAGCATTCCTCTAAACAACGTTGGTTTTCATACCAGTCATACAGAGCCATCACACACTGCTCCATTTCAGGATATGTCCAGTCTATACTAATCATAATATTCTGCAGGCAGGCAACCTCATTCTGCGTCAGATACTTTTCTCCTGGAGCCACAGCAATCTCATAGGGAATCGCATCTCCCAGTATTTCCTTTAACTGCTCCACAAAATATCTTCTGTCGAGTTCTTCCTTATTTATTCGTTTTCTATGCCACTCATTTGCCAGTTCTAATCGGCGAATCACCTGCATATTTCCAGGAATTTCATAAGATACCATGGACTTTATCTGCTCCAACAAGGAATCCGAAGCATCCAATTCTCTCCTGTTACATTTCTCCTTTGCTTCACTAAGTAATCTTAACGCCTCCGGTTTTCCTGTTACCAAATCCTTTCTACAAAACTCCGCCGGCATCTTCAACCGTTCAAACAATAAACCTACAATTTCTCTATGTGGTTCCATCTTGTTTCTTTCCAACCGGCTTACGGTACGTTCGGAGCAGATGCCGGCACTTAACTGTTTCATCGTCATGCCAAACATTTTCCGCCGAATGCGAATCACATCTCCAATGCAATGTGCTTCCCTGTCCACATAAATATAACAGAAATCCTGCGTTTCTTTAGAAACTCCATATTCCTCATAAACCTCAGCCAGCGTAGTATACCAATTCACACAGGTCTGCTTCCATCCCTTTAATGTTTTTACCTCCTGTTCGCCTTTTTCTGCATTTTCATCAATCAACGTCTGTAACAACTGTTCCTTTACAAGTAAGAGTTCCCATAGAAAAAACATGCGGTTGCCCTTTTGCAGAATTTCAACTGCTTTATTACACAATTTTAGCAGTCTGCTATACTCTGCCTTGCTTTTCATTCCGTAAATCTCCCAGCACTGATAGTGATAGTACACTAACTTCGGATATATTTTTGCCATTGCAAGCCTGTCCAGCCCCCGGCTTTCCACATAGGAAAACAACTTATCATACCAGGAGAGTCGCTCTTCTTTTCCACAGTAAAAAACATATTCCACTAACAGATTCAATTCCTCCACGGAAAGCAGTATTCGTTCCGGTTCTCTTGCCATCTCCTCTGAAACCGTCAGATGCAGTGCCTGTTGAAATAATTCTCCAAGTTCCTGCCCAGATGCCCCTTCCCTTCTGCGTATCTGTACCAGCATGGATAGATAAAACTGGTATTCCAACGGTTGTTTCATGGAATAATTGTGCTGATAGATATCCAGCTTCTCCTTTGCATCTGCCAGTTTGTCATGCAGAATATCGTGTACAATCTCCTGCTGCTCCTTCCAGCCCTTATATTCGCTGTAATAAAGAAAAGCTTCATAATTTTCTTCTGCCACCCCAAGTCGGTCTAACAGGCGATCCCGCAATGCTTTTTTTGCATCCACCTTACCGGTTTCAATCCTGCTGAGTTTTCCAACATCGCATAAACCTGCTCCCAATCGTTCTAAAGTTACCTGCCGCTCTTCGCGCAGTTCATTTAATAATTCACCAAAGCTTTTATATGGTATCATGGTGAGCCCCTCCTTTCTGTGGTGTTATATGAGCGAAGCTTTGCAAATATTGTAACATATCTGCTATCTTTTTCCAAGCGTATTAACCGTATTTCCCTCTACAAATATAAAATCCCGGAGCAATGCGTACTTACTCCGGGATAAACATTTACTTTATTTAATTAACTAAAAAGAATTACTCTTCTTCTGCGAACTCGTCAGTTTCTTCAAAGAAACCATCTTCTTCAAAGCCTTCTTCGGATTCCTGATAGTCACCCGCATACTCCTGATACTCTTCTTCGTAATCGAAGTTTTCGTAATCATCTTCGTAAAGGAATTCTTCATTTGCATCGGAATCTAACTTTACGTTACGGTACTGCTTCATACCGGTACCGGCAGGAATCAATTTACCGATGATAACGTTTTCCTTCAGACCGATGAGCGGATCAATCTTACCCTTGATAGCTGCCTCAGTGAGAACCTTTGTGGTTTCCTGGAATGAAGCTGCGGATAAGAAGGAGTTGGTTGCGAGAGAAGCCTTGGTAATACCGAGCATTACCTGCTTACCTACTGCCGGCTCCTTGCCTTCAGCAATCATTCTTTCATTGGTGTCTTCGTAGTCAAGGATATCAACCATAACGCCAGGTAAGAACTCGGTGTCACCGTTCTCCTCGATACGAACCTTCTTTAACATCTGGCGAACAATCACTTCAACGTGCTTGTCGTTGATTTCTACACCCTGCAGGCGGTATACACGCTGTACTTCCTGAAGCATATAGTCCTGAACAGCACGTACACCCTTAATCTTTAAGATATCGTGTGGGTTTACGCTACCTTCTGTCAGTTCATCACCGGCACCAAGCTCCTGACCTTCCATAACCTTGATTCTGGAACCGTAAGGAATCAGGTAGTTCTTTGTCTCACCTGTTTCCTCATTGGTGATAACAACTTCACGCTTCTTCTTTGTTTCCTTAATGGAAACCTTACCGCCAAATTCTGCGATAATCGCAAGACCCTTTGGCTTTCTTGCCTCGAATAATTCTTCTACTCTAGGAAGACCCTGTGTGATATCGTCACCCGCTACACCACCGGTATGGAAGGTTCTCATGGTAAGCTGTGTACCAGGTTCACCGATAGACTGAGCCGCGATGATACCAACTGCTTCACCAACCTGAACTGCTTCTCCGGTTGCCATGTTTGCACCGTAACACTTTGCACAAATGCCAACGTGGGAACGACAGGTAAGCGCTGTACGAATCTTCACCTTTGCATTTACACCGGCGTCCTGAATTGCCTTGGTTGCCACAATTCTTGCTGCACGCTTTGGAGTAATCATGTGGTTTGCCTTAACAATCATTTCACCGTTATCATCATAAATAGTCTCACAGGAGAATCTGCCTGTGATTCTTTCTTCTAAGCTTTCTACTACTTCCTTACCGTCAGTAAATGCCTTAATCCACATACCCGGAATTTCATCCTTCTTACAATCCACTTCGTGGATGATAAGCTCCTGGGACACGTCTACGAGACGACGTGTCAGGTAACCGGAGTCAGCGGTACGAAGAGCTGTATCAGACAGACCCTTACGGGCACCGTGTGCGGAAATGAAGTATTCCAGTACGTCAAGACCTTCACGGAAGTTGGACTTGATTGGGAGTTCAATCGCTCTACCGGAGGTATCGGCCATAAGACCACGCATACCTGCCAGCTGCTTAATCTGCTGGTTGGAACCTCGCGCACCGGAGTCCGCCATCATGAAGATGTTATTGTACTTATCAAGACCATCTAAAAGGGCCTTTGTAATCTCGTCATCGGCCTGTCTCCAGGTTTCGATAACTGCCTTATATCTTTCTTCCTCTGTTGTAAGACCACGCTTGTGGTTTCTGGAAATACGCTCAACTGTCTTTTCAGCCTCAGCTAAGATTTCCTTCTTCTGTGGAGGAACGGTCATATCGGAAATGGAAACCGTCATGGCAGCTCTTGTAGAGAACTTATAACCCATTGCCTTAACTGCGTCAAGTGTTTCTGCAGTTTTGGTTGCACCATGGGTATTGATACACTTTTCAAGAATCTTCTTTAACTGCTTCTTACCAACCAGGAAATCAACCTCCGGCAACAGAAGATCCGCATTAGTTTCTCTCTTTACAAAACCTAAATCCTGAGGAATGATTTCGTTAAAGATGCAACGGCCAAGAGTTGTTTCGATAACACCTGAGATTACTTCTCCATCCGGAGCAGTAACTGTTTTACGTACCTTTATCTTTGCATGAAGAGAAATTGCACCATTCTCATATGCAAGAAGTGCTTCGTTCACACTCTTAAATGCCTTGCCTTCTCCCTTATCACCCGGTCTTTCCTGTGTGAGGTAATAAATACCAAGTACCATATCCTGGGAAGGAACCGCTACCGGACCACCGTCGGATGGCTTCAACAGGTTGTTTGGAGAAAGAAGAAGGAAGCGGCACTCTGCCTGTGCTTCTACAGACAATGGTAAATGCACCGCCATCTGGTCACCATCGAAGTCGGCGTTAAACGCGGTACATACCAGTGGGTGAAGCTTAATTGCCTTACCTTCTACTAAGATTGGCTCGAATGCCTGGATACCAAGTCTGTGGAGTGTAGGAGCACGGTTTAACATAACCGGATGCTCACGAATTACTTCTTCTAATACATCCCAAACCTCAGTCTTAAGGCTTTCTACCATCTTCTTCGCAGATTTAATGTTATGTGCGGTTCCCTTGGCAACCAGCTCCTTCATAACGAAAGGCTTAAACAATTCAATTGCCATTTCTTTTGGAAGACCACACTGATAAATCTTAAGTTCCGGTCCTACGACGATAACGGAACGTCCGGAGTAGTCAACTCGCTTACCAAGTAAGTTCTGACGGAAACGTCCCTGCTTACCCTTTAACATGTCGGACAGAGATTTTAATGCTCTGTTACCGGGACCCGTTACCGGACGGCCACGACGACCGTTATCAATCAGGGCATCAACAGCCTCCTGTAACATTCTTTTTTCGTTACGGACAATAATATCCGGTGCACCAAGCTCTAACAATCTCTTTAAACGATTGTTACGGTTGATGATTCTTCTGTATAAGTCGTTCATGTCGGAGGTAGCAAAACGGCCACCGTCTAACTGAACCATTGGACGAAGATCCGGAGGAATTACCGGAATTACATCCATAATCATCCATTCCGGACGATTACCGGACTCACGGAATGCTTCCACAACCTCTAATCTCTTAATAATACGGGCACGCTTCTGACCGGTGGACTCCTTTAAGCCCTTCTTTAACTCTTCGGACTCAGCCTCTAAGTCAATTGCCTCTAAAAGCTCCTTAATGGATTCTGCACCCATGCCTGCACGGAATGCATCGCCGTATTTATCATAAGCTTCCTTAAATTCCTTTTCGCTTAACACCTGCTTATACTGTAAATCAGTAGTACCCTTGTCAAGCACAATATAGGAAGCAAAGTAAAGTACCTTTTCCAGTGTTCTAGGAGAAAGGTCTAAGATAAGACCCATTCTGCTAGGGATTCCCTTGAAGTACCAGATGTGGGAAACCGGAGCTGCCAGCTCGATACAGCCCATACGCTCACGACGTACACTTGCCTTGGTAACTTCTACACCACAACGGTCACAAATAACACCCTTGTGACGAATCTTTTTATACTTACCACAATGACATTCCCAGTCCTTGCTTGGTCCAAAGATTTTTTCACAGAAGAGACCGTCTCTTTCCGGCTTTAAGGTTCTGTAGTTGATAGTTTCAGGCTTTGTTACCTCGCCTAATTCGCCTCTGGAGTTCGTAGCCCAGCTTCTGATTTTATCCGGTGAAGCCAAACCAATCTTAATCGCGTCATAGGTAATTTCCTTTACGCTGTCATTCATCATATCAATCGACATTCTTTGGCACTCCCTTCCATTTATTCTTCGTAACCGTCATCAAATCCAGCATCGTCAAGTGGACCAAAGTCCATGTCGTCACCATCGTCAAACATGCCATAATCAGCACCGTCTTCCTCCGGTGTTACTTCGCTGTATCCGGCATCTGCAAAGCCTTCATCATAGCGGTAATTATTTTCACCCTCAATGATTGGAGTCAGGTCTGCATCGCCTTAATCAATATTTTCAGTCATAATTACTTCTTCGCCGTTTTCATCAAGTACCGTTACATCCAGTGCTAAGGACTGTAATTCCTTTAAAAGTACCTTGAAGGACTCAGGGATACCAGGCTCAGCGATGTTTTCGCCCTTAATGATTGCTTCGTAGGTCTTAACACGTCCTGTTACGTCATCGGACTTCACTGTCAGGATTTCCTGTAAGATATGAGCCGCACCGTAAGCTTCCAGTGCCCAAACTTCCATTTCACCGAAACGCTGGCCGCCGAACTGAGCTTTACCACCCAGAGGCTGCTGTGTTACTAAGGAGTACGGACCGGTGGAACGTGCATGAATCTTATCGTCAACCAGGTGATGCAGCTTTAAGTAGTGCATGAAACCAACGGTTACAGCACCGTCAAAATACTCACCGGTTCTACCGTCACGGAGTCTTACCTTACCGTCACGTCTGATTTCTACACCCTTCCACTCATCTCTGTGGTCTAAGTTGTTACCGAGATATTCCATAATGTCCGGATGTAATATATCTTTATACTTTGCCTGGAATTCTTCCCAGGATGTATTAGCATAATCGTTTGCCATTTCCAGAGTATCCATGATATCTTCTTCCTTGGCACCATCGAATACCGGAGTAGCTACGTTGAAGCCAAGAACTTTGGCTGCAAGGCTTAAGTGAATTTCCTTTACCTGTCCGATATTCATTCGGGAAGGCACGCCGAGAGGATTTAATACGATATCCAGCGGACGTCCGTTTGGAAGGAATGGCATGTCTTCTACAGGAAGTACGCGGGAAACGACACCCTTATTACCGTGACGACCAGCCATCTTATCGCCTACCTGAATCTTTCTCTTCTGAGCAATATATACACGAACGGTCTGATTTACTCCCGGAGGAAGTTCATCACCATTTTCTCTTGTAAATACCTTAGCATCTACAACAATACCGTATTCACCATGTGGTACATGAAGGGAAGTATCTCTTACTTCTCTTGCCTTTTCACCAAAGATTGCTCTAAGGAGTCTTTCTTCTGCAGTAAGCTCGGTTTCACCCTTTGGTGTAACCTTACCAACGAGAATGTCTCTTGCACGAACTTCAGCACCGATACGGATGATACCGCGCTCGTCAAGATCCTTTAATACATCCTCACCTACACCCGGAACATCTCTTGTAATTTCTTCCTTACCAAGCTTGGTGTCACGGGACTCTACTTCATATTCTTCAATATGAATGGAAGTATAAACGTCCTGCTGAACCAGTCTTTCACTTAAAAGAACCGCATCCTCGTAATTGTAACCTTCCCATGTCATGAAGCCGATGAGAGGGTTCTTACCGAGAGCCAGCTCACCACCGGAGGTAGAAGGACCGTCTGCAATAACCTGACCTTCTTCTACATGCTCACCCTTTACAACGATAGGTCTCTGGTTGATGCTGGTACCCTGGTTGCTTCGTGCAAACATTAAGAGCTTGTAAGTATCCTTTGTATTGTCGTCATTCTTGATAATAATTTCTGTGGAAGAAGCACGCTCAACTACACCCGACTTCTTAGCCACAACGCAGACACCGGAGTCTACCGCTGTCTTTAATTCCATACCGGTACCAACGGCAGGAGCCTCTGTGAACAGAAGCGGAACTGCCTGACGCTGCATGTTGGAACCCATGAGGGCACGGTTTGCATCGTCGTTTTCCAAGAACGGAATCATGGCAGTCGCAACGGAGAATACCATCTTAGGAGAAACGTCCATTAAGTCTACTTTCTTCTTTTCAAACTGGGAAGTTTCTTCACGGAAACGACCGGAAACGTTAGTATTTACAAAGTAACCGTTTTCGTCCAGTTCTTCATTCGCCTGTGCTACTACGTATTTATCTTCTTCATCTGCTGTGATGTAAATTACGTCATCCGTAACCTTTGGATTTAAAGGATCAGACTTGTCTAACTTACGATATGGAGCCTCAAGGAATCCATACTCGTTGATTCTTGCATAAGATGCAAGAGAGTTAATAAGACCGATATTCGGACCTTCAGGAGTCTCAATAGGACACATTCTGCCGTAATGGGTATAATGTACGTCTCGAACTTCGAAGGATGCACGGTCTCTGGAAAGACCACCCGGACCCAGGGCGGATAAACGTCTCTTATGGGTTAATTCACCCAATGGGTTATGCTGGTCCATGAACTGGGACAGCTGGGAGCTTCCGAAGAATTCCTTTACTGCCGCAGTTACCGGCTTGATGTTGATTAAGGTCTGTGCGGTTACACCGTCTACATCCTGTGTTGTCATTCTTTCGCGAACCTCACGCTCCATTCTGGTCAGACCTCTTCTGTCCTGGTTCTGAAGTGATTCCCCAACCGCACGGTTTCGTCTGTTGCCCAG
>JAZSEW010000078.1:0-12757 GCA_045531895.1 Lachnospiraceae bacterium | reverse complement strand
ACACGAATAACAGTACCCTCGACTACCTCTCCGTTGTGTATTGTCTTAAAAGACTCCTCCAATAATTGTTCAAAACTTAAATCTGACATGCTGGTATGAACCTCCTCGATAATATTGTTTGGGGTCGATGCCCCTGCTGTAATACCTACACTACGGAATGACTTAAAAAATTCTAAGTCAAGGTCACTGAGTTTCTGTATAAAGTAAGTATTTACACATTGCTGTTTTGATATCTCATACAACTTACGTGTATTCGAACTATGCAGCCCACCGATAACAATCATGGCCTCTGATTCCTGCGCTAAGAGGCTTGTTTCCTTTTGTCTTTCTTCTGTGGCACTACATATCGTACTTAAAACAAGTATATCATACCTCTTTTTTTCAATAATTTCAACTAAATCTTGAAATTTCTTGCTATTAAATGTCGTCTGTGCCACAACACATACTTTTTTGTCGGAATTTACTTCTAATTTCTCAGCCATTTCCGCATTTTCCACCACAGTAACCGGTCCGTTACACCATCCGATGATCCCTTGCACCTCCGGATGCTCTGCACTGCCAATTACAATGATATGTCTGCCCTTGCTGCTTTCCTCTTCCACAATCCGATGGATTTTTTTTACAAAAGGGCATGTAGCATCTAAAATTTCATGACCACTTAACTGCATTTCCTCATATTCTTTTCTGGAAACACCATGGGATCGAATAATCAGTGTCCCCTGTTTCACACTGCTCCATTCTTCTTTTCCCGAGACAATGTGTACACCTTTTTCAGAAAGCCGTTCCGTCACCTCTTCATTATGGATGATAGGCCCGTATGTATACACCTTTTTTCCCAAAGAAGCCTGTTTCTCCACCAGTTCCACGGCACGCTTTACGCCAAAGCAGAACCCGGCGGTTTTTGCCACCTTAACTTTCATTCTGATTTTTCTCTCCGATTCTTTCCGCAATAATCTGCTGCATTGCAGCTACCACTTCCTCTATGTTCAAATCGGAAGTATCTAACAACACTGCATCCTCTGCCTGACGAAGCGGTGTTACCTCGCGGTTCATATCCCGGTAGTCTCTTTCTTCGATTTCCTTTTGCAAGGTCGCGAGGTCACATTCCATTCCCTTTGCCACCAGTTCATCGTAACGTCTCCTTGCACGAACTGCGGAAGATGCAGTCAGATAAATTTTCACTTCAGCATCAGGAAGAACTACCGTGCCGATATCTCTTCCATCCATAACAACACTGGTTGTCTTTGCAAGTTTCTGCTGCAGGGCAACCATTTTTTCACGAACCTTTCTGTGTGCAGAAACCGCGGAAGCCATATTGCCCGCTTCCGGTGTACGAATCAGCCCATTGACATTTTCACCATTCAAATAAACAACCTGTTCACCATTTTCGTAAGCAATGGAAACCTGAATATTATCCAATTCTCCTACCACTGCCGCTTCATCCTCACCGTTAATTCCTCTTCTGGAAATGTACAGACCAATTGCGCGATACATGGCACCGGTATCCACATATACCATATTCCTGCTCTTTGCCAAAGCCTTTGCAATGGTGCTTTTTCCGGCACCTGCCGGTCCGTCAATTGCAATATTAATGTTTTTCATATGAAATTTTCCTCCTAACATACGGAACTTCCTGCCACATATCCTGTCGACCAGGCAATCTGCAGGTTAAAACCTCCGGTCATGGCATCCACATCAATCACCTCTCCTGCAAAATAAAGACCGGAAACGAGCTTTGACTCCATTGTGGAAGGTACAATTTCCTTCACGGAAATTCCTCCCTTTGTAATGACAGCCTCTTTATAATCTCGGAGCCCTGTAATATGCATGGTCAGATGTTTTAACAAATATACAAGCTTTCTGCGTTCTTCTTTGGAGACAGCGTTGACCTTTTTTTCCGGATCAATACCGGAAAGTTCTATAATCACTTCAATCATTCGTTGCGGTAGCAGTTTGTCCAGTGCATTTTTGAAGCATTTATTCTTGGCATCTTCGAAATCAGATAGAATTCTTGTATCCAGCTGTTCTTCCGTTAAGGCCGGCTTTAAATCCACCTGAACAACCGGCAATTCATTTCCTTTCAAAATTTCTTCCGCAGTATAGCTGCTGGCACTCAAGACCAGCGGACCGCTGATACCAAAATGGGTAAACAGCATTTCCCCCATATCGGAATACAGTATTTTTTTTCCTTGTAGCAGCTTTACCTCCACATTTTTTAGTGTCAGACCCATCAGCCGTGGTGCAAATTCCTCTTTGACGGTTAATGCAACCAGAGACGGGGACAATTTTGTTACCGTATGTCCTGCCTGTTTTGCAAATCGGTAACCGTCACCGGTAGAACCTGTACTTTGATAGGACAAACCTCCCGTAGCTATAATACATGCATCCGCCATCATAGATTCATTACGGCTGCCATAGACAACTTTTTTAAACATCCCTTCTTCTGTAACTACATTTTTCACTTCGGTGTTTAAATAAATATGAACTCCCAGTTGTTCCAAATAATGCTGCAATGCCTTAATAACATCCGAGGAATGGTCCGACTGCGGAAACACTCTCATACCTCGTTCTGTTTTTATTTCCAGACCAATACGTTCAAAAAAATCCATTACCGCCATATTATCAAAAGTATTGAAAGCACTATATAAAAAACGTGGATTGGTAACAATCTGCTTCATTAAATCTTCCATGTCACAGGCATTAGTAATGTTGCATCGGCCTTTCCCTGTGATAAACAGCTTTTTCCCAAGTTTTTCATTTTTTTCAAGGAGGTGAACTTCGTTTCCGTTCTCTGCAGCTGCAATTGCAGCCATCATACCGGCAGCACCGCCACCCACTACGATTACTTTACTCATAGAGTTACTCCTTTTTCTTTTATCCATTATCAAAGCGCACAGCCTTGATAAAGCAAAGAACGGTAAGCACAAGCTCCCCCATGCTTACCTTCCAATATATACATCATCTAATTCAAATTCCAGATGTCCGGTTTTATATGGACCACCTTCAATGCTCACATATATTTTTTTATACTGCGGCAGATTATCCAAGATACTTTGACCAAGAATATCTAAAATAGCTCCTTCTACGGAAGCACCTACATCCGTAACCGGTGCCGCATCCGATTTGAAATCAATTCTGACACTATCGTCTTCCGGAATAATATCATTAATTCCAAGATAAAATCCTTCATCTTCCATGGCATCCACAACCTGCTCCACAATAACCTCCGGAGTAAGCTCATCTTCTACCGTTACTAGCACAGACACTGCAACTTTTTCCAGAGTATCCGTATTTAAAGTATAGATGGTAACTTCCATATTTTCCAAAGGAGCAATGGTTGGTTCATCCTCTGTACCTAAAGTGATATCAGAATTGCCCGGATTATTTGTAACCTGAACCGATGTCGGTTCGGGCGTGACAGTAGGTGTTTCCTTATTTTGGTTTCCGCAACCGGAAATCAGAATAGCCACACAAATGCATAACATGACATATATGAAGTTTTTCTTCTGCATGATATGCACCTCCCCGATTACAATTTTACTGCTTCTGCGCATTATCATAACACATAACTATGTCATTTGTATGTTATTCGTGTGTCAAATTTATTTTTTTATTTCGTATTCAATACACTTCTGTTCTTCACAAGATAATCCAGCAAAGAAATTACAGTCAGCGCAAAGGATGCCCAGATAAATACAGTCTCCAATGTTGAAAACCAATCATAATCCAAATGAACAATCAGCAGACAACACATTACCATCTGGGTAGCCGTCTTAAACTTGCCCCAGTAGCTTGCCGCCAATACCAGTCCACCCTCTGCCGCCACAGTGCGGAATCCGCTGATAATAAACTCTCTTGCCACAATAACAATTGCTACAATTAAATTTAAAGTTCCACTTTCCACAAAGCAAAGAAGTGCAGTACATACTAATAATTTATCCGCAAGCGGGTCCATAAATTTTCCAAAATTAGTCACCAGATTATGCTTTCTTGCCAGATGACCATCCAATGCATCCGACAGACAGGCAATAATAAAAATCGCCAGTGCAATTAAATTTCCATACGGGATGGTGTCAATCAGAAAAAACACCAGAAAGAACGGTATCATACACATTCTGAAAATAGTAATTTTATTAGGTAAGTTCATAACAAGCCTCCAAAAACATGTAAAATTTAGTCCCAATCGGAAATTGCTTCTCCTATCAGGTCATATTCCTTTGCCTGAGTAATTTTTACATCCACAAATTCTCCGGACAGATAGGAATCCCTGGAATGTACAAAAACAAAGCCGTCCACATTTGGTGCATCCATGTAGGAACGTCCGATAAAAATATCATCCTCCGGCAGTTTTCCTTCAATCATGACACGGAGAATTCTTCCCACTTTTTCTTCACCACGCTTCTTTGAAATCTGCTGCTGCAGCTTCATCAGCTCTTTCTGGCGCTGTACCTTTACTTTCTTGGTAATCTGCCCTTTCATACGGGCGGCAGCTGTGTTTTCCTCCTTAGAGTAAGTAAACACGCCCAGACGTTCAAATCCGGCACTCTTTACAAATTCCAGAAGTTCCTGATGCTCTTCTTCTGTTTCCTGAGGAAATCCGGTAATCAGAGAAGTTCTGAGAGCAATATCCGGAATCTCTCTGCGAAGTTTTAAAATCAATTCGTCCAGTTCTTTATGTGTGGTACGTCTCCCCATTCGTTTTAATACCGTATCTGCCGAATGCTGGATTGGCATATCAAGATAATGACAGATTTTCGGTTGACGTTTCATGGTTGCAATCAGTTCATCCGTAATTTCTTCCGGATAGCAATACAACAGACGAATCCACTCAATGCCTTCAATTTCGCAAAGGCGGTCCAGTAATTCCGGAAGCATCTTCTTCCCATACAAATCCACACCATACACTGTGGTTTCCTGGGCAATCAAAGTAAGCTCCTTTACACCACCTTCTGCCAGAAACTGTGCTTCCCTGATAAGACGTTCCATCGGAATACTGCGGTAATTGCCACGCAGGGACGGAATAATACAATAAGTACAATGCTTATCACAACCTTCCGCAATCTTAAGGTAAGAAAAATAGCCTCCGGTAGTATTTACACGATTAGTTTCCGGTAACGGAAGTGCCTGTAAATCTGCATAATACTCCGTCTTATTTCCGGAAAGTGCATCTTCAATAGCTTCTACAATTTTGTCGGTTGCCGTAGTACCAAGTACTGCATCCACTTCAGGAATTTCCGAAAGAATTTCCGACTTATAACGTTCTGCCAGACAACCGGTAACAAGAAGCACCTGCAAACGTCCTAATTCTTTATATTCTGCCATTTCTAAAATAGTCTGAATACTTTCTTCCTTTGCATCGTGAATAAAACAGCAGGTGTTGATAACAATGATATCTGCCTCAGCTTCTTCGTTTGTTAAGGAGTATCCCTTATCCCTAAGAAGTCCTAACATTACTTCACTGTCCACTAAATTTTTATCACAACCCAGCGATACAAATAATACATTCATCGATAAAAAACCTTTCTATTACTTTCTTTCCGCCGCCTCTAAACAGTTTTTCATAAGCATGGCAATAGTCATTGGACCAACACCGCCCGGAACAGGAGTGATGGCACCGGCAATCGGCTCTACCTCATCATAAGCCACATCACCACAGAGTTTTTTACCTTCTAAGCGATGGATACCTACATCAATTACGGTTGCTCCCGGCTTAACATATTCCGCCGTAATAAACTGTGGCTTACCGATGGCAACAATTAAAATATCCGCTCTTCTGGTAACCGCCTTTAAGTCTGCTGTTCTGGAGTGACATACGGTTACTGTAGCATTTTCACGAAGCATCAGGGCAGCCATCGGCTTACCTACAATATTGCTTCTGCCTACTACTACACATTCCTTACCTGCCATATCAATACCGGAACGCTTTAACAGTTCAATAATTCCGGCAGGGGTACAGGACACAAATCCTTCCTTTCCGATCCACAAATGTCCAACACTTACTGCATGAAAACCGTCTACATCCTTATCCGGAGAAATAGCAGCAATCACCTTGTCCTCATCCATATGCTTCGGAATCGGTAACTGTACTAAAATTCCATCTACGTCTGCTCTGCCATTTAATTCTGCAATCAAATCCAGTAATTCCTGTTCTGTTGTTTCTTCTGCCAGTTCATAGGACAGGGAACGGAAACCAACATACTCACAGGCCTTCTTTTTATTTCCTACATATACAGAAGATGCCGGATCATTACCAACCTGAATTACTGCCAAGGTAACCTCTTTTCCTTCTGCTGCGAGCTTCGCAGTTGCTTCCTTTACTTCCTCCTTAATCTGCGCGGAAATTAATTTTCCATCAATAATCTGTGCCATAGTCTCTTATCCTTTCTTTTTACATCAGAGGTGCCAGAACTCTTAACACCGCCTGAGTTAATCTCTTGAAAATATTTTTTTGTGTCATGGCATAGGTCTGCTCTGTGGAAACCTCTATTGTTTCCAGCAAATCTGCCTTAACAGCTGCAACCACCGGCGTACGGTAAAAGAACGTTCCGCACTCAAAATGAAGATACAGACTTCTGTAATCCAGATTGATCGTACCGACAATTGCAAATTTATCATCACATACAAAGGATTTTGCATGGATAAATCCAGGGTCATACTGATAAATTTTAACACCACCCTTAACCAGCTGGGAGTAATAAGACTGAGTTAAAATAAATACATACTTTTTGTCCGGAATACCCGGAGTAATAATGCGCACATCCACGCCACGCTTAGCAGCAAGAATTAATGCCGTCATCATTTCGTTATCTATTACAAGATATGGAGTTGACATATAAATATAGTCCTGCGCACTGTTAATCATGTTTAAAAATACCGATTCGGACACATTTTCCCGATCAAGCGGAGAATCCCCGTAAGGCTGTACATATCCTTCCGCCTGCACAGGGTTTGCTTCCAACACTCCCGGCATATACCGGCGGATGTCTTCTTCCTTATCCGGACGCACGCTGTTCCAGGTAACAAGAAACATGGTAGTTAAATTCCATACCGCATCACCCTTTAACATAATGCCGGTATCTTTCCAGTAACCAAACCGTGCTTTCAGGTTAATATATTCATCCGCCAGATTCCAGCCTCCCATAAAGCCTACGTTACCGTCAATTACCGTAATCTTTCTGTGGTCCCTGTGGTTCATAACGAGTGAAAAAAAAGGAATCACCGGATTAAACGCCACGCTCTTAATACCTGACTCCTCCAGTTTACTATAATATTTATACGGAAGCAGTGTCACACAGCCCATATCATCATACATAAACCGGACTTCTACGCCTTCTGATGCTTTCTGTTTTAAAATCTGCAGAATACTGTCCCACATATTTTCTTCTTCCACAATGAAGTACTCCATAAAAATAAAGTGCTTTGCTTTACGAAGTTCCTCTAAAAGCACCGGATAACATTCCTCACCACTTTTATAGTAATAAGACTCCGTATTCCGGTAAGCAGGATAATGGGCATAATCATTGATATAACGCATTTGCCCATAAGCCACCTTGTCTGTCTCTTTTACCCCATCCAGCAAATCATCCTCTGAAACAGAGAACGCAGAAATTTTAGCTGCAGCCTTGTCCATCTGGATACGCATCCGTTTTGTCGGACGTTTATCTCCAAATAACAAATACAGAATTCCTCCAAATAGCGGAAAGCTTAAAATCGGAATAATCCATGCCAGCTTATACGCCGGATTATCATCCTTGTTAATGATATATAACACAGTCAACAAACTAAGCAATGTCAAAAGAATATTCAGCTCCGCAGAATATTCCGTCAGCTTTGTGAGCAAATTAAATCCCCAGACGATTTGTCCCAGAATAATCAGCCCGATAACTACAACTCGCTTCGATATAAAATTCAAAAATTTATTTACTATTCTCATTCTCCCAAAAACCTTTCAGCACTGCAGCGAGCGGAGACTCGCAAATCTTTCTTTGCCAGACAGACTCCGCCCTTTTCGGATATTTTACCCCACATAGCAGAAAAAGTCCAGTATCTCATCTGTCAATTTTTTATAAACTCTGCATATATTGAACTGTATCATAACATTTTGAGGTTTATTCATGGATTACAGTAAAACTCACTACTACAAGTACACCGCTCCAACAAACTCCAAACAGGCACGTTCTACCATTCCTGTATTCGAGGTAGATGATGTTCCTGCAACGCCTGGTGAAGGTCCTGCCGGCTCCGCTACTCCGGACTTAAATGCAAATATCGGTTCCGAAAATGTTCCTGCCAGTCCGGACGAAGGATATCTTCCTACTCCTTCTCTCCCATCCACTCCATCTGTACCTACACCTCCGAGTATGCCATTTCCTCCGGCCAGCGGCGGCACAACCACAGCTCCATCCCGTCCAAACACCGGCAATAATGTGTTCTGGAGCTATACCTGGCTGACACCTATTTTTGGTAACTCCTCTGTATCCTCCGTTGCACAGGCCCGTTTTTATAACGTAAATGCAATGTTAGAGCCGGTAGACATTTACATCAATGGTCAGTTGGTTGCTTCCGATTTGGATTACAGTGAATACACCGACTATCTGTACATCATTCCAGGTTACTATAATGTTACTATTTTCCGCAGAACTAATCCGGGTTATCCATTTATCAGCACACGGGTTAATTTTGTCAGAAACTCCGTCTGCACGATTTCCTTAATCGGAACCGTGGATAATCCTGGTTTACAATTTATCTGCTAAGTTTTCTTTAGGAAATATATAAGTCCGTATTTCCTTTGAAATCGTGTTGCTGATTTATTTTATTTAATCATTATCAGAAAAATAGGCCGTAGAAAACCACTAACGGTTTCTTACGGTCTATTTTTTTTAAAAATACTTAATTTAAGTTGTTACTCCAAAGGAAATACAGGCTTTCGAAACTTACTTAACAAACTCACATTCCCATCCGCCATAAATTAACAAATCCTGGTCTGCTTTCTTGCTTCCGCATAACACATCCAGTTCCAGCTTATAGTTTCCCTTTGCAAGTCCCTCTGCCGGAATCATAAACTTTACCTGATTATTTTCTGTGATTACATTATTCGGTACAACATTTTCCATAACCACAGTTCCGCTGTCATCATATACACGGTATTTTTCTAATTCCAACACTTCAATTTCACGGTACGGAATCATTTCAATCTTCACCATTTCTACGGTTACCATTAGCACATCCTCTTCTACCGCCGCATAAACTAAAAGTTCATCTGTGGCGTTTTGATAGGTTTGTCCTGTAATTGCACCGTCAAGGCGTTTTATATCTTTAAAAAATCCCTTACCTGAGGCTGCCATTGCAGTTACTCCGGTCAGGCAGAGGCATACTGCCAAAGCTGCTGCAGCTACCAACGGTTTCTTAAATGTTCTTACAAAATTTTTCCTCATAGCTTCTTTCTCCTTTTTCTCTTCGATTTTTTTTACACAGTTTCCGAGAATACGCTTTTGCATTTCCTCTGTCAACTTCACCTTCTGTAGTTCTTTCTTTAGTTGTTCCATTTACATATACTCCCTTCGATAAAGCTCCTCCAACAGCTGCCTTCCCTTTTTTAACCGCATTTTCACAGCAGAAGATGTTCTGCCTATCATACCTGCTATATCCTCTACCCGGTATTCTTCTACATAATACAGGTACAATACCTGCTTATATTTTTCCGGCAATGTCATAAGTGCTTCCAAAATACCACTTTCTGACGTCTGCTTCGCTATTTCGCCTGAAGATTCTAAAACAGTTTCCAAAGCCATTTCGCCGCGTCTCTTCCGGGTTCTGAGTAAATCTCTGCACCTGTTTGCAGTTACCGTAAGCAGCCAGGCTTTTTCGTGCTCCAAATCATTAAATTCCGGTGCCTTCTGCCAGTACTTAAAAAGAGTATCCTGCACCACGTCTTCTGCATCCTCCGCATTACCAAGTATAAGAAGTGAATATCGAAACAGCATAGTTCCATATGTACTTAATATGTTTTCCAGCACATCTGTCGGCCGTACAGATGAATCCATGTTATCTTCCTCCTTTCACTTAATACACGTCCGGACTTTTGTTTTGGTCAATTCAACTGAAAAAAACAGACCTCGGAATCATTTTAACACTTCCTGTTCCTTTGGGTCTGTTTTTTCATTCCATACATATTATATTATCGAGATATTATAACTCATCTTAAATGATTCTTCATATTCTTCAACGCAGACTTTTCCAATCTTGACACCTGCGCCTGAGAAATATGAATTTCCTCTGCTACCTCCATTTGAGTCTTGCCCTCAAAAAAACGCAATTCTATAATATTCTGCTCCCTTGGCGTCAGCTTTGCGATAGCTTCCTTTATAGATAAATCCTCAATCCAGTTTTCCTCCTTATTCTTTTTATCACTGACCTGATCCATCAGATATAAGGTATCACCGGAATCTGAAAACACCGGTTCATATAAAGACATCGGTGCCTGTATGGCATCCAGGGCATTGATTATGTCCTCCCTTGGAATTCCCGACTCCTTTGCAATCTCTTCCATGGTTGGTTCACGATCCATATTTTTTTGCAACATATCCCGTACATAAATTGCTTTATATGCAATGTCCCGTAGTGACCTGCTGACCCGGATGGAATTATTGTCCCTGAGATATCTGCGAATTTCACCAATAATCATCGGTACTGCATATGTTGAAAACTTAACACCTTGGGACAAGTCAAAATTATCAATAGCTTTCATCAGTCCGATACAACCAATTTGAAATAAATCATCCACATTCTCATTACTGGAAGAAAAGCGTTGTATAATACTCAATACCAGACGAAGGTTCCCCTTAATATATGCCTCTCTGGCCTCTGTATCTCCCTGTTTAATCCTTCGAATCAGTTCTTCCTTTTCCTCTCCTTTCAGCAGAGGAAGTTTTGCTGTATTTACCCCACAAATCTCCACACGATATCCAGCCATGGCAAATAACCTCCTGTAAACTCTTTACAGTTAATCATTTGCCAAATGTCTGGAAATTATTCATAAAACAACTCTAACTAAACTTTAAAATTTCGTTTTTCAGCCGCTTCATTATTTTCTTTTCCAATCGTGAAATATAGGATTGGGAAATACCAAGCAAGTCTGCAACTTCCTTTTGCGTTTTTTCCTTCCCGTCCCTGCTGTTTAAGCCAAACCGCAAATCAATAATTACCTTTTCTCTGGCACTTAAATGCTTCATTGCCTGACGGAGCATCTGCCTGTTTGCCTCATCTTCCATATTCTTATACACACAGTCCTCCTCCGTTCCAAGTATATCCGACAGCAACAGTTCATTACCATCCCAGTCTACGTTTAATGGTTCATCAATGGAGACCTCCAGTTTCATTTTATTATTTTTACGCAGATACATCAGAATTTCATTTTCTATACATCTGGAGGCATAAGTAGCCAGTTTAATATTTCTTCCTGTATTAAAAGTATTAATTGCCTTTATCAGACCGATAGTTCCGATAGAAATCAAATCCTCCACACTGATACCGGTATTATCAAATTTTTTAGCTATGTAGACTACCAGGCGCAAATTATGTTCTACAAGAGTAGACTTTGCTATTTCTCTGTCTTCACTGTCTAAACACTCCAGCATTCTTCCCTCTTCTTCTGCCTCCAATGGCGGTGGTAATACTTCTGCCCCGCCGATATAGTGTATTTCACCTTTTTTTCCAAATAGCAGTTCCCTGATACTGGTCACCATCCGAAACATCATTTTTCCTTGCACTGCAATCTTAATCAACATACTCTCTCCACCTATCCTTCCTGCAATAAACCACAATGAAAAATCACCTGATATTCTTTTCCTTTGTATAGGCTTTCCTTCGTTGCCGCAGCAATCACATTATAAAACTTCATTTTTTTATCCTGCCATCGGATACTGACACAGTCAAAGGTAATCCCCTCCAACATTCCCTGTTCCTTTCCCACACTGTGAAACGGAATAAAATGCAATCGTTCCGGACATTCCTCCCGACAATAGTTCATCATATCCTTCAGCATTTTCTCATCCACTAAAATTACCGGTTTATGGAAAAATGGGTCGTATAATTTATTTCCGGTATCCATCAGCGCTGTAGCAAACAGTTTTCTGTCGCCAAACTCCAGTACCGTTTTTGCTTTCATGTGTTCTTCCTTCCACTGTATTCTGCTTTTCTTCTCCAGCAGAATACAAAACACACAGGAAATCCCTGATACGGCTCCGGCTGCAACAGCATTTCTTCCCAGGCCCACAAACGAAGTCAGATATAAAAACACCCCCGCCGCCGCCATCCCTGCCAGTAAAAACAAAAATAAATGCCATAGCAGATTTTTTCCTCCAAATGCAAGCACATTCATCACTATCAGTATGACAAATTGTACAACGAGCATAATCCAGCATGGATTTCCTGTTATGTAAAACACAACACTCCAGCAGGCTGTAAATGCCCCTATCGCAGCTGAAATTAGACACCGTACCGTCCGATAGGTTTTTGTCACCTGACGTACAAGAAACAATACCAATGCATTCATCCAAAAATTCCATAAAAAAAACAGATCTATATAAAGAATACAGTCCACAAGTCACCTCCTGTATTCAGTATAAATCTGTCCTACCGTATTTTTTGTCAAAACCCGGAAAACTTATGATTTATTTTCTTTCAGTATACGACAAAAATGGCATGTGAAAACAAATTCACATGCCATTACTTTTTTATTCTGATTTTTATTCCTTAC
>JAZSEW010000049.1:0-9205 GCA_045531895.1 Lachnospiraceae bacterium | reverse complement strand
CTCAGGTCCATAAGAAAAAGGCCCCAGCGCTAATGCGCTGAGGCCTTTTTCTTATGGACCTGAGGGGAGTCGAACGTCTTGTCATAGCCTCGGAAGCCCTTTGTTTATGCAGATTTCAAAGGTGACCGATTTTGTTGTACCCCACTTTTACCCCAGTTTTTTTTAATCATACTTCAATCAATAAATCGCATTCTTTCTTTGTTAACGGACGATTTAGAACAAGAGCCTGCTCTGTAGCTTTCTTTAGTATTCCTTTTTCCTTTAAAAGTTCTCGCCTTTCACCAAGCCACTGTAAAATATCTTCTGTGTTATCCGGAATACTTTCTTCTATTTGTCTACGTAAAACTCCGGCGGCCATCGGGCTACTTCCTCCTGTAGAAACAGAAACTGTTAATTCGCCTTTTTTTATCAATGCCGGAAAGAAAAAAGTACAAAGCCTTGTTACATCCACCACATTGACCGGAATATTGTGTTCTCTGCACAGTAAACTTATCTGCTCTGCTTCCTCCTCCTTCAAATCCCCGGCAATCACTAACGCAGGATGCTCTGACAAATCTTCCTCTGTTAAATGCTTCAGTAACCGGATTTTTGCTCCAAACCCCACTAGTTTTTCCAGTTTGTCCTGGATTTGAGGTCCCGAACCGATACAAAAAACTGGCTTATCATATAAATTCACACACATTGGAAAGTACGCCATACTATGCCTCCTCACAAAAATACCGCCATCCCTTACCGGTATGCACCCGGTTCAAGGATACAGAGAATACTTCATCTATTTTTCCGGACAAATATACCTCCTCCGGAGTTCCCTGAATTATTACGTTTCCTTTATTCATAAGAACAAGCTCATCTGCAGTGTTCATTGCCTGATCTATATCATGTACCACCAGCAACACGGTTTTTCCCTGTTCTGCCAATTCTTTTGCCTGACGGAGAGTCTGCATCTGGTGTTTCATATCCAAATAAGTTGTCGGCTCATCCATCAATATTACTTCGGTATCCTGAGCCAGTGCCATAGCAATATATACCTTTTGCCGCTGTCCACCGGAAAGATTTGCTACCGGTGTGTCAGCCAAATCAAGAATTCCCATCTGTTTCATTGCATTTTCAGCCATCCTATAATCTTCTGCACGATAACGGCGCGGGTAGCTTAAATACGGGAAACGTCCATGCAGTACCAGACGTTGTACCGTTATATCCGGAATTTGTCGACTCTGTGCCAAATAGGTTACCCTTTTGGCTAATTCTTTTGCATCCATGGAAAGTAATTCTTCATTGTTGATTACTGCTGTTCCCTCGAATACCGGTAATAACCCGCAAACAGCTTTTAAAAACGTAGATTTCCCGCAACCGTTTGGACCAAATAATACTGTCACTTTTCCATCAGCTGCAGTTACGGAAATATCCTTCAAAACCGGTTTATCAGAATATCCTGTACATAAATTTCTAATTTCAAGCACGATGATGTCCTCCTTTCCTCTCTAACAGAAGGAATAAGAAGAATGGTCCTCCAAAAGCGGACATCAAAATGCCCACCGGAAGTTCATATGGAGCAAACAGCATTCTGGATGCAAAATCACACAAGGTAACAAAGCCGGCACCAAGTAAACCACTGACCGGAAGCAAATATCTGCTTTCACCGCCCACAAACTTTCTTGCCATATGAGGAACCAGTAAGCCCACAAATCCAAGTAAACCGGCAAAGCTGACACTTGCTCCCGCCAGTATTGCTGCCAAAATCAAAAAGAGCATACGTATTTTTTTTACCGGCATACCAAGGCTTCCTGCAGTCTCTTCTCCCAGCGAAATCACATCCAGTTCATTACATAATGTCATAACTAAAATAATCGCTGCAACAATCAATATTCCCGCCGGTAACAGCCTTGTCGGTACTACAGAAGAAAAAGTACCCACCCGAAATTCATTACTCAGCATAGCGGTTTCCGGTACCAATACCGTCACCGCATCACGTAAAGCCCCAAAAATACTGTTTATTGCTACACCAGACAAAATTACGGTACTTCGGGAAGCTCCTGTCTTTTTTGCAAGCCACACTACAATCATTACTGCAAACAATGCCCCGCCAAAGGATGCCAAGGAAACCGCCCAGCCGGACAAGGCTCCTAACGCGCAACACACCGTTACAGCCAAACCTGCACCGGCATTCACACCGATAATGCCCGGAGATGCCAATTTGTTACCAAGTACACTCTGTAAAATACATCCGGCCAAAGAAAGAGCAGCCCCTGCCAGCAGACAAGCACAAGTTCTTGGCAGACGAGAATACCAGAAAATATATCCCGCTATTCCGGACGGACCGTTCTTTATTGCATGCCATAATTCATGTAGTGTTAAATTAGCTGCTCCAAGACAAAGACTAAGCAATACACTGCTCATACAAAGCAATACTGCGCCCCAAAATACTATTTTTTGCTTCTTACTCATTTGCAAGAATTTCCTCCATGATTTCATACGCCTCACCCCAGCGGTGATTTGGTTTTAAATTAAACAAGTTCTTTTCCATAAAGTATACCCTGCCGTTCTTTACAGCAGTAAGTTCACTCCAAGCCGGATTATCCATAAGAAATTGCTGCACATATTTCTTCATGCCAACCTCGTCATCGCCACGTTGCACAAAGAAAATATATTCCGGATCAGACACCAGAATATGCTCCAAACTTACATTTTCCAGCAACATAGAATCAGAATCAGCTATATTCCTACAGCCAAGACTATTAAGCATCGCACCAAGTACGTTTCCGTCACTGTTTTTTGCATATACTGCGGATGCAGAAGCCACCATGCAAAGCACCGTAGGTGCACCTTTTGTCTTTACACGCTGTACGCTTTTTTCTATAACTTTATCAATCTGTGCCTGCACATCTTCTCCATACAGCTCATAATTCTCATACTTTCCGGTAATTTCTGTGCAAATCTTTAAAAGGCGAAGATAATCGTCAAAATCATCAATATCAAAATAGGCAACCGGTATACCGGTTGGTTCCAATAAGTCTTTCCACTCCAAATTTTGAGCCGTGTTTGTACTGGCCAAAATAAAATCCGGCTCGGATGCGAATAGCAGTTCCAAATTCAGATGCTTTGTATTTCCCAAATTAACGGTATCTTCCGAGAGTTCCAGGTGCAGGTCTTCCCACGCATCATCTGCCGTTGCGGAAACTACACCACCTGCCAACTGCCATATTTGGGCAAAGCTTCCCAGAAGTGCCGCTACACGTTTTGGATTCGACACAGTAACACTTCGCCCGAGGTCATCTGTAAAAGTTACCGTTTCCCCGGAAACTTCATCATCAGTTGCAACTCCGCATCCTGATAGTAATATAGTAAACAGTAAAAATACTGCAAGAATTTTCTTTTTCATTGCCATTCTCCTTCAAAAACCTATAAACAATATAACATAGAAAAAGACCACCGTAAACAGCAAAAGGGTATACTTTCCCTACAGAAAATTCTATAGGGAAAGTCATTTTAAGGCCCTTTTACCGTCTACAGCGGTCCGGCAGACTCCGTTTCCCGGAGCTATATTTTTTCTTTGCTTTATATTAGCAGGTTGCGCCACCCTTAACAGTCTTCTTAAGGATTGCATCCTTATCAATCTTGTTGTTGAGAAGCTTATCTTCTACGTAATCGAAACCAAGACGGTTAATAGTATCTGCAAATCTTTCACCGGAGATACCCTCATCACGGAATAAAAGAATTGCACTTTCTACTAAGTCCATAACCTCTTCTTCGGAAGTGAAAATCTTGTTCAGTGGCTGTCCGTGAGCAACCTTCTTGCCCCAGCGTCCACCAACATATACTTTGAAACCATACTGATATTCTTCCAATGCACCAAACGGACACTTACCTGCACAACGTCCACAGTTATTACATTCGTTTGGATTGATATTAATCTTACCATCTACTACTTCGGCAATCTTAATCGGACAACTTTCTACCACCTGACACTTGTTACAACCACGACACTTGGAGTAATCAATCATTGGTACCTTCTGACCGATAATACCAAGGTCATTTAAACTTGGCTTAGCACAGTTATTTGGACAACCGCCCACACAAATCTTAAACTTGTGAGGAAGAGTTACTCCATGATATCCTACATAGAATCTCTCATGAATCTTATCGGATAAACCATAAGTATCAGCCAGACCATACTGACAGGTAGTACCCTTACAGGAAACAACCGGACGAACCAGGGAACCTGTACCACCGGTAGATAAACCACGCTCGTTAAGGAAGTCAATTAAAGGCTGAATGTTTTCATGCTTAACACCCTGGATTTCAAGAGTCAGACGTGTTGTCATAGCAACAGCGCCCGAGCCGAATTTTTCAGAAGCTTCAGCGATAGTACGGTGTTCTTCTGCTGTAATCTTACCGTTACGTGTAATTACACGAACGTTAAACACGTCAGGATAACGCTTATCCTGTAAGCATCCGAGACCCTTTACTCTCTTGATTTCTTCTGCAGGAAGTACACCGCCCTCAAACTGAACCTTTACATTGTTCACAAAAAGGCCACCTTCCAGTGCCTTTGTATTGGTATAACCAAATGCCTTTAAGCGGTTCTGGAGGAAATAACCTCTCTTACCCTTAGCACAAACAAGTAATAACTTCGCATCTAAATCAAAACCTTCCACAGGGCCTGTTACCTTAGCAAGGTCAAGCCACTGTGCACCTGGAATGGATGGTGCCGGACTTACGTCGATAACCTTGTAACCTCTTGCCTTAGTAGCGGCATATTCTGCCGGAGTCATTGTTTCGTATTCACCGTTTAACTTATTTTCTAAGATATAGCAGGCCTGAACAAACGGATGAATTGCTGTGGAGAATGGCGGCGCATATGCGAAATCGAGTGTATCGAAATCTTCAAGCTTAGCCCCCATGGCGATACCGGTTACTGCGATATCAACCATCTTGTCTACTGCGCCTGCACCCAGAACCTGGATACCAAGTAACGCATGAGTATTCTTATCTGCTACTAACTTTGTTATGAAAGTAGCTGCATCTTCATAATAGTGAGCCTTGTCGTCCGTTACGCAGGTAGCTGTAATTACATCATAACCAACTTCTTTTGCCTGAGCTTCAGTAAGACCGGTACGACCTGCATTTAACTCGGAAGTAAGCTTAACAACGCCGGTACCAAGACAACCGCCATAAGGAGCATTCACGCCGGTAAGATTCTTCGCAAGTAAACGTCCGGTAATGTTTGCTGTGGAACCCATAGCAGACCACTGAGCCTTGCCTGTTATACGATTGAAAACCAAAGCACAGTCACCAACAGCATATACATCATTTAAGTTGGTGCGCTGATATTTATCAACTACGATAGCTCCACGGTTCATTTCAATTCCGGAATCCTCTAAAAATGCAGTAGCAGGACGAACACCGATGGCAAGCACAACTACATCGCCTTCCATCGCACCAACACCGGTACGAACACCGGTAGTCTTAGTGTCACCAAGAATTTCTTCTAAAGCAGCTCCGGTAACCACACGAATACCCTTTGCCTGTAAGTGACGACGAATATAGTCTGCCATTTCAGTATCAAATAAACCAGGCATAACCTGATCTGCCATATCAACAACAGTAACCTTTAAGCCCTTAGCTAAGAGGTTTTCTGCAATTTCAAGACCAATAAAACCTGCACCAACCACAACAGCACTGTGGCACTTGTTTTCATCTACATAAGCACGAAGGCCGATTGCATCATCCGGAGTACGCATAGTGAATACACCATTCTTATCAGTACCTGCTACATTTGGGACAAACGGAGTTGCACCGGTCGCAACGATTAACTTGTCATAGGAAACAGTTTCGCCGTTTGCGAATGTTACAGTCTTTGCGGAAGCGTCTACGGAAACTGCTTCCATTTCTGTCTTTACTTCAACACCGGTAAGACCCATGTACTTTTCCGGAGTGTTTACGATTAACTCTTCTCTTGTTTCAATGCTGCCTCCCACATAGTATGGAAGTCCGCAGCCTGCATAGGAAATATCCTTACTCTTTGTGTAAACGGTAACCTTTGCACTGCGATCCTGACGCATCAGCTTCGCAGCAGTTTTTGTGCCTGCGGCAACGCCGCCGATTACTACGATATTCATACTTTACTCTCCTTTGTATTATGTATTAACCAATATAGTTTGCAAACAGGAATGCGAATGCGTAGGAAGAAATTGCTACGCAAATCCAAGTGATACCGCCAAGTGCGATTGGCTTTAATCCCTTGGAGAATACATCCTTAAACTTAATTTTAAAACCTACGCCTGCAAGTGCCGCTGCAAATAAATACTTACCAAGCTTGCCAAGTAAAGAAATACCGGTTGCAGAGAAGAAACCAAAGGTATTCAAACCTGCCATTACTACAAACCAGAGAATGAACATTGGGAAAGTCTTCTTAACAACTGCTAAGATGCTGTCATTTTGGGCAGCTTCACCATTTTTCTTTGCACGTGTTGCCATGATAACTGTCCAGGCAATTGCTACAAAAATTAACATAGTAGTACGAACCAGCTTAACATTTAAAGCACCCTGGAAAGAAGGATCTCCAATCATGCCCTGGTAAGTCGCCTGAGCACCTGCTACTGAGGAAGTATCGTTAATTGCAGTACCGGCCACAAAAGCAAACTGGTTTGGTGTGAAGTTTAATGCTTCAATTAAGTATGGATAAGAAAAGGCTGCCAATGTGTCGAAAAGGAAAATAGCTGCCATAGCAAATGCGATTTCTTCTTCCTTTGCCTTAATAATACGGCTTAAAGTTGCGATTGCTGTACCGCCACAGATACAGGTACCGCCACCTACCAGCACAGAAGTATTCTCAGTTACACCAATCTTCTTACCTGCAATAAGAGCAATGGTAAAGGATAATAAAATATTGAAAATAATCAGAGGCAGTGCCTTTACTCCGGTACCAAGAATAGCCGCAAAGCTTAATGTACCACCGGTAGCAATAATTCCCCAATTCAAGAACTGCTTAGAGCAGTAAGTTGTTCCTTCCTTAAATTCCTTGCTGATGGATGGTACAATGTTGCATACAATCATAGATACCAGAAGTGCTAACATTGGTCCCCCGATAACGGTTCTGCCAAACCAAGCCTTCTGTAAATCGGTACTCATGTTTGCCAGTACGCCAATAACCACGCACAGAACAATGGCCAGTACCTTAGCCCATTTTACACTACTTTTGTTTTCGCTCATTTTTCTTCTCCTTTGTTATTTTTTTAACTAATGTTTTTAAAAAAATTACAACTTGATTATAACTTTCCATTATGATAAAATCAACTCAAGACTTCTTTATTGCTTGATAAGTATTTTTTATCAACAATGTATATATTAACAGGACCAAAGGAGAAATCTATGCTCGACCATCGTATGGAAACCTTTTTATTGGTTTGTGACTTAATGAACTACCACAAAGCCGCAGACACGCTAGGACTTACACAACCCGCTGTCACCCAGCAAATCCGTTTTTTAGAACAACACTATAATTGTAAATTATTTGATTACAAAAGTCACAAACTCATAAAAACTGAAGCTGCTATCGTATTAGAGCAGTATGCCCGTGCTATGCGTTTAACAGAATCTCATCTGAAAGAACAGCTTATTTCTGAAGAAATAATTGAACTCCGCATCGGCGCCACCAAAACCATCGGGGACTATTTTCTTCCTCCTTATATTCATCATTTCTTAGAAAAAAAAGAAAATGCATTGAACCTAATTGTTGACAATACCAGTGTTCTTTTACATATGTTACAAAACAATCAGTTAGACTTTGCAATCGTAGAAGGGTTCTTCAACAAAACAAACTACGATAATATTTTAGTCCGTAAAGAGCCATTTGTAGGAATCTGCAAAAAAGACCACCCTTTTGCCGGCAAGGAAATCAGCATTTCGGAAATCTTTGAAGAAACCATTATCCATCGTGAAGATGGTTCCGGTACCCGTGCTATTTTAGAAAAAGAACTCAGTGGTTATAACGAATCTCTTCAGCGTTTTAAACGTCGAATTTGTATTTCCAGTTTTCCTCTGATATTAGATATGGTAAAACACGGATATGGTATTTCCTTCGTATATAATGTTCTTGCCGACTCCGATTCTGATATTGCCAAATTTACTTTTAAAGAACATCAAATTGTCCGGGAATTTAACATTGTTTTTCTAAAACATGCTAACGCGAAAGAGTATATCCGTTATTTTTTTGATCAGGAGGATTTTTTATGATACGTATTGGAGCAGTGCAACACCCTTCTACGGAATCACTTTTAGAAAACTTTGAATATATTAGTAATTACACCATCAATGCCAAGGAAGCCGGTTGTTCCTGCGTTTGCTTTCCGGAATGCAGTCTTACAGGATATTTCCCGGAAAAATCTATGGAACTGTCTATCAGTCCGGATGACCCAATTATTGCAGAATTATCTTCTTTAGCAAAATACATGGAAATAGATATTCTCGTTGGATTTATGGAAGCCGGAAAAACTTCCTATTATGTTACACATGGTATTTTCCGCCCGAATGGCAGTACTGACTTCTATCGAAAAAGCCATCTTGGAAAAAAAGAACAACTATATTTTTCCGAAGGCCAGGAACTTCCTGTTTTTTCACTTACATGTAACCTTCAGATTGGTTTTCAGCTCTGTGTAGAGACCCATTTTCCTGATATCACACAAACTTTAGCCTTACGAGGTGCAGAAGTTATTTTTTCTCCTCATGCTGTACCACGAATTTCCGGTAACCGCGAACATATTTGGAACAAATATATTCCTGCCCGCAGCTATGACAACCGGATTTATATGATATGTTGCAACCAGTGGGACGAAAAACGTTTTGGGGGTGGTTGTCTGGTTACCGACCCACGGGGTGAAATTGTTTCTTATACCTACAAAGATAATGCTACTCTATTGACGGCCAATATAGACCGCGAACTGATTATTCGATATCGCACAGAAGGCGATAAACGCTCTACCCATTATTATCCTTCAAAAAGAAGAAGCGAATTATATGAATAAAAAATATAAATTTTTTTCTCTCCACTTCTTTGGGTCTGTAATGGTTTTAGTTGTCCAGACCTGAGGAGAGTCGGTCTCCGCTCCGCTCCGGTCGGTGCTAACGAACGTCCCCCGGACGTTCAGCGGTCTCGCCTTCCGGCTCGGTCGGCGCATAACAGGTGCCACCGGCACCTTGCGCCCCT
>JAZSEW010000096.1:0-7488 GCA_045531895.1 Lachnospiraceae bacterium | reverse complement strand
CATCACTGTGGAACGTCTCTTTGTTTATAAAATTGTGTTTCTTAAGCTTTGTTAATAGAACCGAAGATTTCCATTTTTTCTTTTACAGTTGCTTTGATTGCAGCTGCACCTGGAGCTAAGAGCTTACGAGGGTCAAATCCTTTACCTTCTAAGTCTTTTCCAGCTTCGATGTATTCACGTGTAGCTTTTGCAAATGCTAACTGGCATTCTGTGTTAACGTTAATCTTAGCAACACCAAGGCTGATTGCTTTTTTGATCATGTCAACTGGGATACCTGTACCACCGTGAAGAACTAATGGCATATCACCTGTCTTCTGCTGAATAGCATCTAATGTTTCAAAGCTAAGTCCAGCCCAGTTTGCAGGATACTTTCCGTGGATGTTACCGATACCTGCTGCAAGCATTGTTACGCCAAGATCAGCGATTGCCTTACATTCGTTAGGATCAGCACACTCACCTGCACCAACTACACCATCTTCTTCACCACCGATGGAACCAACTTCTGCTTCCAGTGAAAGACCCTTTTCCTTACAGATAGCAACTAATTCCTTTGTCTTAGCGATGTTCTCTTCGATTGGATAGTGGGAACCATCGAACATTACGGAAGAGAAACCAGCCTCGATACACTTCATACAGCCTTCATAGCTGCCGTGGTCAAGGTGGAGAGCTACAGGAACAGTAATCTTCATTTCTTCTAACATACCGTTAACCATACCAACTACAGTCTTATAACCGGTCATGTACTTGCCGGCACCTTCAGATACACCAAGAATAACCGGAGACTTCATTTCCTCAGCTACAGCCAAAATAGATTTTGTCCACTCTAAGTTGTTAATATTGAACTGACCAACTGCATAGTGACCAGCTTTTGCCTTTTCAAGCATTTCTTTTGCAGATACTAACATTTTAAAATCCTCCTTTGAGTTATATAAGCATTATGTACTTTCCTTTTGCACATTTGTATACATTATACATGATAATTGTCAAAAAGGAAATACCAAATTTAAATTTTGTTAAAATTTTCACGGAGTTTTTATTTTTACAAATTGGCAAAGTTATTTCGTAATAACCCAACACCCTCTTACAATCTTTCCAGCACTACCACATTTACGGAATTTGCAGGAAGTGTAAGTTCCAGTACGTCCTTCTTTACAGCAGCTTTCGTTGTCACAGGAACTACCCATTCCTTTTCCTTTGTGTTAACGTTTGGCTTATGCACCAGTTCTGCTTCTCCGGTCAGGGTAATTACCTCTGCCTTATTCTTTACAGACAGGCTATCAAGCTTTACTAAAACTTTTTTATCAAAGTTTTCTGTGTTCACAAGCTTTGCGTAAACTTTCTCTGCGTCTGTGGTCACCGCATGGAATACATCTCTGTTATACGCTTCCAGTTTATTTTCCAGTAAGCCTTTCTTTTCCTTTGCACCACACTCGCTGTAGTAACAAATCAAAGACTTGCCATCCTTGCCGCCATAATTTACCGTAACAGTATATTCTCCTGCAGGAACCATCTCATCATAGCAGGCACGTAAGTTTCCGGCAAATACGCTGGAGGAATAATCTCCCAGGGTGTAGCCTTCCACGCCGCCCTTTACTACTCTAAGTCCGGTGCCACGTTTTGTTCCCACACAGTACTCTATCAAATCTTCCTTTTCCGGATTGGAAGCTTGCAGACCTACCCCCACATAAACGGAAGCCTCTGTACTCTTCTTTGCTACAGTTACTTCCACGGTATAGTTGCTCCATTCCGGGTTATAAATACAATACCCCTTGCCGAAGCCCTTTTCCACTGCCATAATGCCTGTCTTTCCGCTTTCCGGGGCTTCTGCAAAATCCTGTTCAAACAAAATCTTCTTTCCTTTGTTTGCAGCCACCTTCAAGGTTTTCAATTCCGCATCTCCCACGCAAGTAACCACAACGCCACCACGAGGAAGCACTACCTTCTTCTCACCCTGCACAAAGGTTTCAAAGCTGGTTTCCAACAACTTCTTACCAATGTACTTCGCAAATAACTGCTGTACATAGTAGTTTGGTGTTCTCCACACAGACTCATTATCAAACCAGATAGCATCCGGTGTCCAGCGGTAGGTACCGTCAGTCACTACCTTATTAAACAATGGTGCAGTTGCCGCCAGACGAACCACATCAGAGTTCTTTTCAAAACCGGTCATTACCGCAGCCTCTGCCACAGCACCGGCCAGTGTGTTCTTATCTGTGGATGCGTATTCGCCTACAAATACTTTGGAGGTCTGATTTTCCTTATTGGAACGATAGTAATAATTATAACGGTCTGCATTTTCCAACAGATATTCATTGGAACGGTAATAATGCTCATCCACAATGGTATCCATGTAATTTTTATTCTTTTTATACCAGGTTACATCCTCGGTAAAACTCTTTTCTCCATCGGTAAATGCAACGGTTGCACCGCCCTTCATAAAACCGGCAAGGAACTTCCAGCCTTCCTGGTAGGCTCCATCATCTGCCTGGGCACCCGCAGTAGAAATGATGGTTAGCGGATAGCCCGGATAATTTTTCTTCATATACTTGTCTATAGCAGTCTTGAAGGTTTCAAAGCTTGCAAAGAACTCAGAACCCCAGTTTTCATTACCAACACCAAGATAATGCAGTCCAAATGGAGCTTCATGTCCCATCTTCTTACGAAGTGCTGCCCACTCGTTATTTTCAAAATCAGTACTGATAGCAAAATCAATTAAATCAGTGAAGTTCTTAATATACTTCTTCTGCAGCTTTCCGCCCGCCGGATTTGCATAGTCGGAACGGGCCTGACAAAGCACGCCACAGGCCATAACCGGAAGCGGCTCTGCATTTAAGTCCTCTGCCAGCTGGAAGTATTCCATATATCCAAGACCCATGGTCATATTATAACCCCAGACGTTGAAGTTTTCTTTGCGGACTTCCACATCACCCACAGATTCCTTCCAGTCATATACGTTCTCCCAGATATAGGAACCCTCGGAAATACATCCTCCCGGAAAACGAAGGAAGGTTGGATGAAGTTCCACCAAAGCCTCCACTAAGTCTCTCCGTAATCTATAGTTCGGATTACCCTTAAAGTTTGCATTGGCACTTGCAGACTTCTTTTCCTTCTTTGCACCCCATACATCGTCCGGCATCAGAGAAACCATATCAATGGCAGTGTCACCGTAAAATTCCATTGCAAGCTGACCCATGCAGGTTGCAGTCGCAGTAAGCTTTCCTGCCTTATACTTTTTCCACTGTCCTGCCTTCTTAAGGTCGATGGTTACTTCATTGCTGACCTTGTTGCCTTCTGCATCTAATAAAGCCACCTTCATGCCGGTTGCTTTGGCAGGCTTTGCCCATATGGTGAAATTATAACCTACGCCCTCTTTTAAATTCATGGAATAGTTCAGCTTATTATCACAGAAGCCTCTGTTGTAAAGCTTTGCTCCCGTAGGAATCTCCACGTAATAAGCATTAGTATCCTTATCCTTTAATCCAAAATACTCATTTAAACCACCCTTGTTCTTTACGGTTACTTTATCAATATCACCAAACCAGAACTTCAACGGATCATGATTTCTTCCGGTAGACTTACCGTTTTCCCCACTGCGGGAATCATAGGTATCAAACCAGAAATTCTCGAAAGAACGGTTATTTACCATTTCTGCATAAATACCGCCATCAGCAGCATTATTAATATCTTCGTAAAACAGGCCATATAAAGTATCACTGATATCAATGGTCTCTTTATCGCCATGGATGGTAATTTCATATGGAGCCACAGACTTTGGAAGCACACTTGCCGCATAACTTTTTTCCGCCTTGCTTTCACCGCAGACTAACTCTGCCGTTACTACAACGCCCACCGGCTTACGAACTGCTGCCACCTTACCTGTGGAAGAAATTACTTCCGGCTTATCACAGCTCCAGTTTACCTTTACTCTGCCATCCATTAAAGATTCTGCTAAATCCAAATCACCGTTAATAATCTTTTCCGGGCCTGTTAAGAACTTGGTTCTGGCCAGTTCCAGTACCTGTACATCGCTTAAGGACTCACACATCTGGCCTAAAATTTCTTCCTCGGAAAGAGCATCCGCATACAGTCGCACATCTGCCAGAGAACCGCAGAAATCCGCATCCGCTGCGAACTGGGAACGTCCAATGTAGTTATTCTCATAATTGGACAAATCCTCTAATGTAGACAACCATGCACGATATGCCTTATAAGTACCACTGGAGGTCTGGCTGATAAAACCATCCATCGCCAGTTCACCGTTAATATAAATTCTAGGTCCTGCACTGCTGAGTGTACCTCCCCTGGTTCCGGTTACCGTCATGGCAATGTGCTGCCATTCTCCTGTTGGGCACTGTTTTCTTGCATCTGCCGCAATATCTCCACCGGCAAAGCACACTCCGCGCATAAAACGAGTCAGGAAAATATATGGACCTGTCTGTCCCTTACCAAAGTCAAAAATTCGTTCCCAGTTGCTTCTGCCTTGGTCAGCGCACACCCAGGCAGACACCGTCAGACCGGTATCATCACTAACGTTCTTTAAAATATCTTTCGGCAATTCCAAATAAGAAACGGCATATTCTCCACCATAAAAATGGGCAGCCTTTCTTCCACAGATTTCTTCCACCTTTGGAGCCTTGGCACCTAAAGCAACTGCATCATTACCGTTGCCTGAACTGTCCTTTCCGATATTGTTCGCATCATCAAACAGATAGCGGGCAATTAAACGTTTATCCATCATTTTTCTCCTGTTACCTATGTATTTCTGTGACCTTTTCTTAACCGTAAGCCACCTGTTTATCATTTTACCGTACTTTCGGAAAAAGGGCAATACTTTGAGAGGGATATTTCATTTCTTCACAGAAAATCTCACACTATAATAAGTTTCCTCACCCTCTTTCGCCACATACTCATTCTGCCACAGTTCATAGCCCTTTAGCTCCACGTCACAACTAATCTCCACGTCCTCAATGTTAAAAGAAAAATCTCTAATATCTGACATCTGATTAATATTGGCATACCAGAAGCTATCACCAAGTATCAACTCCTCTATCTGAGTTTTCAGACTTTCCCAGTTTTTATAGGTAAACACATTATAGTTTTGCTCCCCCTGCACAAAGGCAAGTGCCAAATCTACCATAATGTAATTAAAATCTTCCAGATATTCCTTTGCATTTGTCGTTTCGTAAAAGAACCCCACTTCCGTAACCATACCATTTTCTTCTATGATATCAATTTTTTTCGGAAATCCTCCACGTTCAAACTGGCGGGTTTCCCCTTCCACCGTTATTAAAAATTTATCCGAATCATAACGACGTTCCGCTATCCACTCTCCGGATTCCGTTATGTTCAAACCACCATTATATACGACATTCCGAAGGGTATTATAGTTTTCCACAAATTCTTCTGTCGTTACAGTTCCACGGTTTGGAACCATCCGCATAGATTGACAGGCACATACTATCGTAAACGCACAGCCTCCAATTGCTGCCACAAAGGCGAGTTTTCGCCATAGTCTGTCATCTTTCAGTTCCAACGTGGTATTTGCCATGTAATCCCAATCCAACGGTTTTCCCTCTGCCATTGTCTTATAAGTATTAATGGTCTGAAAAATATCTCTGTATTTCCAGTCATGGACACCCAGAATTGCCCTCCATGCTCTGCCCCACGCCATATCCATGGGAATCCGTCCACCCAGGTCATAATTTACCCGGAGACCAAGCAAAAGCTTTCCCGGTGTTGCTCCAAGCCAATGCAGAAACAGAGGTTCCAAAAGAAATGCCATTGGGAAAGCAATCAGTATGGCATAAATAACACCCCCTACCAAATCATTTCTGGATAATCCAACTATCCGGTGACATGCATACACCAGAACAATCCAAACCGTTGCATAAAGCAAATAGTCAAACAGTCTGGCAAAGATACGTAAAAACGGCGCCTGTACCGGCTCCGGGGTATCCTTCTCCACCCATTCTTCTTTCTCTGTCACTTCCGGACGACAGTTCTTTAACACCAGCAGATACTGTTCCGTATTTAATTTTTCATAGGTTGCCCCATCCCGCTGCATTTTTTCACAGACATATTGGGATTGAACAAAATCGCTGCGCGATGGCCTGTCAAGGCTGTGGCGCAGCGTTTTACTTTTCTCAAAAGCAGTAGACATTTACCTACGTACGAAGTATTGTTAAATCACCACAAAATAACAATCAACAAAGGTCAAACACTACTGCCTATGAAAATAATACCACTATTATGCTGCTTTCACAAGCGGTTTTATTTTTCAAATGCACCTCCATGATAGGTAGTTACTGCTGTTATTACTACTTTTATTTCATGGAGGTTTTTTATGTACAATGACTATTTATTACAACTGGAGGAAGCCGGGAAAATCCGCAACCTTAAACAGCGTACTATTGACTGCTATAAAAACTATGTTTCCTCTTTTCTGAATTATATGAATAAAAATCCAGAAGAACTTACCTGTCAGGATGTCAGGGAGTTCCTTCTTCTCAAAAAGAAGGAAGGGCTCAAAGCAACTACCCTGAACCTTTATAATTCAACAGTCCGATTCTTTTTCCGCAACGTTCTTCACATACTTTGGGATGACATCACGGTCCCTCGCATGATAACAGAACACAAACTACCGGTTGTCCTTTCTGTCGAAGAAATCAACAGGCTTTTGGATGCTACGAAAGATCTGAAATATAAAGCCATGTTTGCAACCATGTATTCTTCCGGTATGCGTGTTTCCGAAGTCATTCATCTGCATTATGACGATATTTCACGCACAAACATGCAGATACACATCCGGGATACCAAGAACCGTATGGACAGATACACCATTCTTTCAGAAAGGAATCTGGAAATACTGACAGAATACTGGTTCTGCAACGGCAAGCCCCGGGAAATTCTTTTTCCTAATAGGTTTACCGGACAGTACCTTACTGTAAGCGCATTAGAACAGGTTATGCGCAGAGCTGTTGCAGATGCCGGACTCTCAAGTAAGGCTACCCCTCACTGTCTCCGGCACAGTTTTGCCACCCACCTTATGGAACAGGGCGTAGACCACAGAAATATACAAGCATTGCTTGGACACCGTGATCCCAAATCCACCGAAGTCTACCTTCATGTCAGTAACAAAGCCCTTATGGGAATCCGTAGTCCTTTTGACAGGGAGGCAGGTGTTTCTCATGAATAAGCCGACGGTTCAGGATATTTTCCACCGTTTTTATCTGGCATATCTTGAAAAATATACACCATCCCCGGTTCAGGCGAAAGCTGCCCATAACATCATGAACTGCAAAACGGGTGCTTATGGTGCTAATGTCTGTATCTGTGAAGACTGTGGTTCTGTGCAGACTCACTATAATTCCTGCCGTAACCGTTGCTGTCCTATGTGTCAGGCAGTTCCAAAGGAGTTGTGGATGGATGCCCGCAGGGAAGATGTCCTTGACGCTCCTTATTTTCATCTGGTGTTTACCGTCCCTGATA
>JAZSEW010000105.1:0-8153 GCA_045531895.1 Lachnospiraceae bacterium | reverse complement strand
TGTTGCCCAGCTGACGGAACAGATAATCCGCATCGGCTGTGCCTATTTTATTGTATTTACCTTCCAAGGCATCCATTTTTCCTGTGAACTGGCCGTGTTGGTTCTGGTCATTGGCGAAGCCGTCTCCGCCCTTACCAGCATCCTCTCCCTGGTTTCCACAGAGTGCAAAGGCTACAAACAGAAACTGTCTGCCAGGTCACTGCACAAAAGCGGGCTTAAGGATATTTCCCTGCTGGCTCTGCCTCTGACCTTCCATCGGCTGATTATCAATCTGCTTCACAGTTTTGAAGCCACACTGGTTCCTTTCACGCTTAAGCAGTCCGGTATGACAAAGGCAATGGCACTGAGTCAGTACGGTATTTTAAACGGCATGGCATTTCCGTTTATTTTCTTCCCAACTGCCCTTACCGGCTCTCTCTCCGTATTACTCCTGCCGGTAGTTTCCCGGGCAAACAAGGAGGAAAACACCGATTATCTGAACAAGGTTATCCGGCTTTCCCTTGCCTTC
Source organism: Lachnospiraceae bacterium (assembly GCA_045531895.1). Lineage (GTDB taxonomy): Bacteria > Bacillota > Clostridia > Lachnospirales > Lachnospiraceae > SIG299. The sequence goes on along the minus strand of JAZSEW010000105.1, from coordinate 7,645 downwards.
AGCGCCGGCCTTGGCTTTGCCTGCACTGCCTTCTTTTTAGTTGCAGGAGATTTCCTTGGAAACGCCGTATTTCATGAGCCACAGGCGGGACAGTATATTCGAATTCTTGCCTGGTTGTGTCCGTTTATGTACATATCCTCCACACTTAGTAGCATCTTAAACGGTCTTGGAAAGGTCTACCAGACCTTTATCATTTCTGTCGTATCTCTCTGCATAAAAATTGGCTGTTTACTGCTTCTGGTGCCGAAATACGGTATGCCGGCATACTTTTTTACCTTGCTGGTAAGCCAGGGATTTACAACTGTTGCGGAAGGGATTGCATTAGGTCACAATTCCAAAACAAAATAGTACTCCATATATACAAAAAGCCCTCCGGAACAGACTTCTTATCATTCCGAAGGGCTTCTTTATTTATCTCTTTTCCACAATCTCACCACAACGATACGCCGCAATGAGCTTCTTTAAATCAGCAATTCTTTCCTTAATCATTTTTCCCTGGTCGGTATCTCCAACCAACATACGGTGATACATACGTTCCACCGCCTCCTGTCTGGACACAATGTCAATTTCCTTACTGATGGCAAGCTCCTTAGACACAAACGGCTCATGGGCAGTCAGAGTCAGACCATAGGAATTATACACCAGTGTGTACCCGGCAATTCCGGTCTCACTGCGGTAGGTCTTTGAAAAACCACCATCAATTACAATTACCTTACCACCGCATTTTACCGGGCTTTCTCCCGCCATACGGTGTACCGGTACATGACCATTAATAATATGGGCCGTATCTATAGACAGTCCGAATTCCTGCAAAATAGCCACCGCGGTTTCCGTGCGTTCAATCAAACGGTAATACGGGTTCTTAATTTCCCTATGAAGCTCCTTATCCGCAATAAAATACCTCTCAAAGGTGGACATTTTACTGCGTCCGTACAACGGAGAATTCGGTGCATTCCAAAGGTACCACATAATATCTGCACCCTTGGCCTTTTCTTCTTTATCTTCTGCAAAAAAAGCTTTGCGCACATAGCTTTCCAACATGTCATACAGTTTCTTGCCCTTGTGATTTTCACCAAACAGAGTAACCTCGGTAAAAGAACCATCCTCATTCATCGGCACACAGCCATGATACAGCAGGTTGTTATTATAAATTTTATACAGGCTTCCCCGGTTCAACAACAACTGCACATGACGTTGCAGCTTCTCACAATGCAGGAAAGAATTTCTGAGACGTCTCATTACATCTGCTTCTTCCTCCGTAAGCTCATACGGATGCTCAGGATTGATGGTCGGGAAGGACTTATCCAATAATTCATATTCCTTACCTTCTATAATCACCGTACCCTTTTCATAATCAATCCGGTGCAGCAGGCAACGGTCCTTCAGGCCGAAGTCCTCACGCTCCTGTGCAAGCTGACCTTCCAGCTTGAATTTTATAATAACAATCGCCTTGTGCATCTTCATCACCAGATTGGTTTCTCTATCGGTAATCTGATTTTTTTCCTTTAATTCAAAGCATTTGCATTCATCATCCGCATAAGTATCCAGGGCAAAGGTTGCCAGTGGCAGCATATTGATGCCGTAGCCATCCTCCAAAATACCCACATTGCCGTATTGAACGCTGTTACGGATAACATTTGCAATACATGCCGGATGACCTGCTGCCGCTCCCATCCAGAGAATATCGTGATTTCCCCACTGAAAATCCACGGAATGATACCGGCACATACGGTCCATAATCAGATGCGGTGCCGGACCACGGTCAAAAATATCACCAAGAATGTGGAGACGATCAATAACCAACTGTTGAATTACCTTTGCCAAAGCAATAATAAACTCCTCGGAATTGCCGATTTCCACAATGGTATTGACAATAGACTCATAATAGGCTTCTTTATTTAAAACCTCAGATTTTTCCGTAATCAGTTCCTCAATAATGTAGCCGTAATCCTCCGGCAACGCTTTACGCACCTTGGAACGGGTATATTTAGAGGAAACCACCTTACATACTTCAATGAGGCGATACAGCGTAATTTTATACCAGTTTACAATATCCGGCTCCGACTGCTTCACTCTCTCCATCTTCTGCTTTGGGTAGTAAATCAGTGTTGCCAGAGCGGACTTATCCATGGTACTGAGCGTATGACCGAACACATCATCAATTTTCTTTCTGACTGCACCGGAACCGTTGTGAAGCACGTGGGAAAATGCCTCATATTCCCCGTGAATGTCTGATAAAAAATGTTCTGTTCCCTTTGGCAGATTCAATATGGACTGCAGATTGATAATTTCCGTAGAAGCCTTTCCTATCGTAGGATACAGCTCTGACAACTGTTCTAAATAACGTAATTCCGTATTATCCATTGTACACCCCGTTTCTTCAGCAATTTTTACTGATAATCCCCAACTTTTTTACCACTCATACGGTGTATTCTGGTAAACGTAATAATTTACCCAATTCGTGTAAAGCGTATTCGCATGAGCTCTCCACAACAGCAACGGTTTTTCATTACTGTCATTGTCCGGATAATAGTTTACCGGAATTTCCGGATTAATTCCTTTATTCACATCTCTTTTATATTCTTTATCCAACGTCACACGGTCATATTCCGGATGGCCCAACACAAAAATATTCTTACCCTCCTCTGCCAGCAGCAGGAAAATACCTGCCTCCTTTGAATCAGCCAGAATCTTAATTTTATCGTTAGCAAGAATATCCTCCCGGGACATTTCCGTATATCTGGAATGCGGTGCATAAAACACATCGTCAAACCCTCGAACCAAAGGCTCTCTTCGGTTATACACGTCATGACGGTATACGCCGGATAATTTCTTTTCCAGATTCAGCTTGCGGATACCGTAGTGATAGAAAAGCCCGGCCTGAGCCCCCCAGCAGATATGCAGCGTAGAGGTCACATTCGTTTCGGACCATGCCATAATCTGCTTTAATTCCTCCCAGTATGCCACCTCGTCAAATTCCATAGTTTCCACCGGTGCACCGGTAATAATCAAACCGTCAAACTTCTGCTGCTTTACATCCTCAAACGTCTGATAAAAAGTATCCAGATGGCTGGTTGCTGTATTCTTACCCACATAAGTCACTGTAGTTAAAAAAGTAATATCTAACTGTAACGGTGTATTGGAAAGAGAACGCATCAGCTGTACTTCTGTATCTTCTTTTAACGGCATCAGATTCAAAATAGCAATTTTTAATGGACGAATATCCTGGCTTAATGCTCGCTTTTCATCCATCATGAAAATATTTTCTTCCTCTAAAATTTTCTTTGCTGGTAAATCATTCTGTACTCTGATTGGCATTATATTGTTTCCTTTCGTTCTATCTTCTAAACTCTATTGTACCTGCTTTATTGCACCATGGCAAGAAATTCTTCCTCCGTAATAATCGGAATACCCAACTCCTTGGCTGTTTTATTTTTGGAGGAAGACGACATATTATCGTTATTGATTAAAAAATCCGTGTTCTTGCTGACACTACCTGCTACCTTGCCGCCTCGCTCCTCAATATATGCCTTTAATTCATTCCTGTTTTTAAACTGCTCCACACTGCCGGTGATAACAAAGGTCTTTCCTTCCAGGGCAGCTACCACCGTATTCTCGGTCTTTTCCAGCCGGATTTCCGCTAAAATGTGATCTAATTGCTTCTGGTTTTCTTCTTTTGCAAAATAATCCACATAGGCCTGTGCCATCACATCACCAATACCGTTAATTTCCGTTAATTCTACAATAGTAGCATTGCGTATTTTCTCAATATCGGAGTCAAATGCCTTCGTAATCAGCTTGGCAGTAGCCACACCAATATTTGGAATACCAACACTGTACAACAAACGTTCTACAGTTGTAGTTCTGGCTTTTTCTATGGATGCCATCAAATTTTCATAGGACTTTTCTCCAAAGCCCTCCATCTCCACAATGGCCTCCTTATGCTCTGCTAAGTGGAACAAATCTGCCGGCTCCTTTAAGAAGCCTTCGTTAATCCACTTTTCCATGGTTGCCTCAGAAAGGCCTTCCATATTCATGGCATCCCGGCTGACAAACAAGGCAAATGTCTTGATTTTCTTTGCCTGACAATCCGGATTCATGCAGTATAATACCTTTACATCACCTTCTGTGGAAACCTTTGTTTCCTTACCGCACACCGGACATTCACATGGTGGTACGGATGTACCGCTCTTTGTGTGGTTTACAGCAATCTGAGGAATTATCATATTCGCCTTGTAAACTTCGATTTCATCCCCAATACCAAGCTGTAAGCCCTCCATAATGCTGACATTATGAATGCTTGCACGGGATACGGTAGTTCCCTCCAGTTCCACCGGTTCAAAAATTGCCACCGGATTAATGAGTCCGGTTCTGGAAGCGCTCCACTCAATTTCCACCAGCTTTGTTCTTGCGGTTTCATCCTTCCACTTAAATGCAATGGAGTCTCTTGGAAACTTCGCTGTTCTTCCAAGACTTCTGGAATATTCCAAATCGTCAAAGCAAAGCACCAGCCCATCCGACGGGAAGTCATTTTTTGCTACCTGCTCTGCAAAATAAGCAACTGCTTCATCCATGGTTTCTGCGGTAACCTTTTTCTGCTCCACGCAGGTAAAGCCAAGGGACTGAATCCACGCTATCTGCTCACTTCGTGTTGCAAACTGCATATCCTCTCCCACGGAAATCAGGGAATATACATAATACAATACATTACGTTCTGCCGTAATTTTATTGTTCAGCTGTCGCACACTGCCACTGCAAAGGTTTCTCGGATTTTTGTACTTTGCGCTGACATCGTCGATTTCCGCATTGATGCGCTCGAATTCAGAATAGGTAATGATGGACTCACCACGCAGCACCAGTTCCCCTTTGTACGGAATCTTTAACGGTATATTTTTATATACTTTTGCATTATTTGTGATATTTTCACCAATTTCACCATTTCCTCTGGTTAACGCCTTTACCAGTTCTCCGTTCTGATAGGTCAACACATTGGTCAGACCATCCATCTTCCAGGAAAGCATGCCCTCCTTATCCCCAAGGAAGCTCTTCAAAGCTTCCACATCCTTTGTCTTATCCAGGGACAACATCGGCGCCACATGATGCTCCTTTGGAAGCTCACTTAAAACCTCATAGCCGGCGTTTACCGTTGGACTCTGGGCCATAACAAATCCTGTTTCTTCTTCCAACGCCTTTAATTCATCATACAGGGCATCGTATTCAAAGTTGCTCATAATTTCCCTGTTTTCCTGCTCATATGCATAGTTTGCCTTATTTAACAGTTCTACCAGTTCTGCGATTCTCTCTCTCTTTTCCATGATTTGCTCCTGTTCTATGTTCCGCTTTTTTTCCGACGCTCGCATTTCCCGCCGTTTGCTTTGCTGCCTGCTCCCGCTTTCTCTGCTTTTCTACTGCCGCCGGAAGTCCGGAGGAGTTTTTGAGCACCACCTGTAACCGTTCCAGCTCGCCTTCGGACAAATTCCGATAGGTGCCTGGCTTTAAATGTCCCAACTGAATATGCATGATGCGCACTCTCTTTAAGGAAAGTACCCGGTAATCAAAGTATTCACACATGCGTCGAATCTGGCGATTCAGTCCCTGAGTTAAAATAATTTTGAAACTGCACTTTCCGGTCTGCTCAATGATACACGGCTTTGTCACCGTATCAAGAATTGGTACTCCTCCGGCCATTCCCTTTAAAAATTCCGGAGTCAGCGGTTTATTTACTGTAACGAGGTACTCCTTTTCATGATGGTTTCCCGCCCGTAAAATCTTATTCACAATATCTCCGTCGTTTGTCAGAAGAAGTAAACCTTCCGAATCCTTATCCAGTCGTCCGATGGGATAAATTCTCTTTCCGTAATTCAAAAAATCAATCACATTGTCCGGTTCTCTTGTATCTGTGGTGCAGACAATACCCACCGGCTTATAAAAAGCAATGAGTACCTGTTCCTCCTGCTTTTTCAATTCCTTGCCATTAAAGATGACCTTCTGCCCCGGAAATACACGACTGCCCATTTCCGCTCTCACGCCATCAATAGTAACCTTGCCCTGTTCAATAAATTTATCAGCCTCTCTGCGGGAGCATACTCCGGCATCTCCTAAATACTTATTGATACGAACGCCGTTTTCCTTCTGCTCCGGCACGTCAAATTTCTTTCTCTTTCCTGCCATATAATCCTCCCCTGTTACTCCTTCTCCTGTCTCTTTCTGTCTAAAAAAAGCGAACTGAACTCTATTATATTAATAATAGTGAATTTTTTGTGTTTTGTAAAGACTGGTTCTTGAAATTCTTTTCGATATAGGTTATAATAGTAAAGTATGTTGCTGTAGCTCAGGGGATAGAGCACTTGCCTCCGAAGCAAGGGGCCGCTGGTTCAATTCCAGTCAGCAACGTTAAATTCCTTCAGTTTTTACTGGAGGAATTATTTTTCCAAATAACCTCACCACTATTTTAAGGGAGATTTGAATGAGAATAAAAAGATTAAAATCCTTATTGTACATATTTTCATCCGTTATGGTTCTCGGTCTTGCCTTAGTGTCCTTTGACACCATGGATCCCGGGCTTCCAACGGTAAAACAGCCATCTCCGACTCCGTCGCAAAACGGTGGCAATATAGCAGACAAAAACACACCGACTCCGGCTCCGACACAAAATCCAAAACATACAGCAACACCAACGCCGGTTGCTACCTCTACACCTACTTCAACACCGTCCCCGACTCCAACACCGTCTCTGGCACAATTAAACGCAGCACTTGCAATTAAGCCTGCCACAGATGATATCGGCACCGGTTTAACAACGGTTGTTACAGAGCAGTTAAAGGACTACTATTCCAATGAAGATTTGCAGGTAAAAGAAATTAATAATATCACCTGCTACTATAAAGAAGGAATTGCAGACGTTACTTATTTTGTATACGCCACTTATGACATTACCTATACGGGAAGTAATGTGCCGATTCCAAGTATCAGAGAATACTGTGTTACTGTCGGCGGCGAAGCAGTACTTGTAACCGATGCTCCACAAAATGAAGAAGTTAAAGAAGCACTGTACTTATCCCGTGCTTCCGAATCTGTCTCCACACTTTACATTCAGGAGTTGATTCGCCGTTACATGAATGCAAAGCTTGCCTGCGATGAAACACTGCTCTCCTCACTGGTAACCGATTCAAGTTTTATTAATATTAAAAACATTGAGTCACAGACCCAGTATATTGAGGAATACAAAAACTTAAACTTTATTATCCATTCTGTTTCGGATACTATAACCGAATTTGATTACATTGCTTATGTAGCCCATGATGTAAAAATCATCAACATTGCTACCCTTGCCCCTGGCATGGATGAATTTGTAATTACTTTAGACGAACAGAATTATCCGATGATTTTCCTCGGATATACCTCTCCGGAAGCTGATGCTGCACGTATTGCTTCCAAGGAGCAGGACGATTACAAGACTACCTATCAGCATGTTGTGGCTCGTTTAACAGATGCCATGTTGCAGGATCCTGATTTACTTGAGTTTATCGAACGTCTCAACAGTGCCACCGACACTACTGAATAATACAAAAGGGGCTGTCGGGAAATAGATAGTCCAGAACAGCGGAGGCTGTGACCAAACCAGGTCACAGTCTCCGCTAAATTT
>JAZSEW010000040.1:0-4258 GCA_045531895.1 Lachnospiraceae bacterium | reverse complement strand
GCCAAAATACTCCGGTTCCCCATGCTGATTTCTTATCAAAAGTCCTCTGCATGTACAAGGATTATATTTGCCGCTGATGCTTTTTACTCTATAGCTCAACTCAAACTCTTCTTTATCACCGTTAAAAATCTCTTCAACACGGCTATGATATATTTCCCTGTCCTCCGGGTGTATTCTCTCCTCCCAGATTCCGCCAGCATTATGCATATATTCTGACGGGAGCTCAAAATTATCCACTACCTGCTTATCCCAGCGAGAAAAATCATATCGTATATCACTAAGGAAAAAATACCCCTTTCCTGCTGCTATTTTAAACACTCTGAAAAAAGAATCCAGACGTGCCTTTCTGATTGCCGGGATTTTTTGTATCCTGCCATGCCCGATCCGATCCGTTTTCAGTCTTACCACACGTTCTTTCAAGCTTCTCTTGTCATCATACATTTCTTCATCTGCACGATCAAATACATCTGATAATCTTTGGTCTGTTTCTTTTTTATAAATCGACATTCCAATTGCCGCAACCGGTCCTTCACCGGAAATCAGATTGTTGATAATCACTTGTCTCAAACCATTGAACAAGTCTAACCTTTCCTGATAATCCCTGCCTTTTAGAAACACCACAAATTCATCTCCGCCAACCCGGTATACCTCACTGTGCAAAAACGTATCGCGCAAAAGGGTACTGACAGCCTGCAGACTTTCGTCTCCTGCCCTATGCCCCATAGTATCATTGATGATTTTTAGGTTATTTACATCACATACCACAACTCCAAATTTCAGTTCTCCCCCTCTTTCTATCAGAGTCTGATATTCTTCTTCTAATTCCCAATAGGCATTCTTATTCCGTACACCGGTCAATGTATCCATGTACGCTCTTTCATCTGCATACATCTGCTTTCTTGCCGCTTTATCTACGTTCAGTACTCCGATGACAAAATATTCATCCCCATCCGTATATTTATGGATAAGACGCAAGGTATGGTATACCATTTTTCCATCCATCATAAGACGATACACAAAGCTCTGACGTTCACCGTTCTGAAACTGTTTTAGGAGGTTTTCTTTTAATTCTTCAGCCTGAAAGAAATGTCGATCCTCTTCATACACCGCCTGTCTTATAAACTTTTCCAAATCATCAAAAAAAGCATCACCTGCTTGTTCTTCAACCGGAAAGTGAGAATCCTGATCAACAATGTAACGGCAGTATCCATTTGTCTTTGTATTTACAACATATACTCTCGTATAGTCAGCCAGAAGTATTCCTGCTATCTTGCTTAACAATTCTCTATTTTCATTCACCCTTCAACCTCCCACTGCATTTTGATTCATTTTGCTATTTTTCATAACACCTCTCTCTATGATTAAAGCATGAAAAGCATTACTCTGTCAAGGAATAATGCCACTCTCATTATTTCTTCCGCAAAACCGATTGCTTTTTCTCCAATATTCCATTATTTGCATAGCATTCTGCCTCTTTCACAGCAAAAAAACAACCCACTAGAAAGAAGGCTATCCGTACCCGGTGTATCTGTAACTACGCAAGTATACATTGTCGTATACTCTTCACCAAATTCAATAGATGCAGATACCAGTCTCCATCCTTTGGCACTTGCAGATTTTTGCGCATCCTTTATGTAATCAGGAGCTTTCGATAGTTCTCTTTCCAACCATTGTCCGGTTTTCTCATCACTCTGGATATTCTGGCTTACTTTGAGCCACATGTCCGGATTTTGAGAGCCACCATTCCGGAGAAATAGAGCCTTTCAATTTTACATGCAGAAATATTATTCCACGGTACTCTTGACATGAGCCTCCTCGGCATATGTATTCTCGGCAAAGCGGCAATCCTGTCCTTACGGGCAATTTGCCGAGGCAGAGTAGCCTATCATATGCCTACTCATGTAAAGAGCCTTTTGCGGCATAACATTTCTGCTGGCTCTCTCTGACCGGAATAGTGGCTCCATCCAAACCGGACTGGTGGCTCTACCGCACAAGAATATTCACACTCATTGCTTTTCTTAACAATCCGGATGTAACAGATACTGCCACATTATTTCCCGGCTTCAAACAACTATATTTACCCATTAGGTAATTAGAATAATCCCGCACATTCTTATATTCACTTTTTTTGCTTGTACTATTCTGATAACTATTGTTAATTCCTGTATTGTTTCCAATTGTCATAGACATGAACATCACCTATCCTTTCTGAAAGATATATCGGTTAGTTCATATCTTACTGCAATTCTTATTGCGTGAAGCGACCCTTTTATGTTGTGAAATAACGCTTCTTCCACAATCCCAATCGCTTTTTCCCCACAACTCCATACCCCACCTGACTTTCTCACACTTTTGCTCACAAAAAAATCTCCGTTCAGAACAGTTACGTTCCAAACGGAGATTTCATTATTTTACTTAGTTTCCTTAACCGTTAGTTAAGCGATTGCTCTACTTATCAGCAATAGCAGCCTGTGAGGTAATCAATAAACGACATAGCAATCGCAGAGGTAAGAGACCCCTTTTCATTTTGAAGCCATACAAATCGTAGCAAAGAAGGACTTGGTATATGACTTAAACTAACCTTTTATCCAGGAAATCCATTTAGACTAAAATAGCTACGCAGTGCGAAACTTTTTCAAAATTTTCAATTTGGAACGCACCGCGTTCCATTTCGGCACTCACTGAGTGCCAATTTTCTACGCACTGAGTAGAAAGTTCCTGTAAATATTCCCTTGCTATAAATTGGTGCGACATCGTCGCGCTAATTTGGAATGCATCTTATTTTAATCTATATTTCCTATCCTTATTACTACCAACGCTTTCAATATAATCAGAAAGTCCCTTCAAAATATCTTTAGTTCGGCTTTCTTTTAATCCTAACAATTCACAAAAATCCCAAATACTATACGCTTTTCCATCTTCCATAAATCCTAAAATTTTATCATACTGTATTTGAGTTTTCTTGGTCACTTTTTTATCGCCGCTTTTTATCGCCGCTTTTTTATCGCCGCTTTTTATCGCCGCTTTTTTATCGCCGCTTTTTTTGAATGAAAGCGATAACACCGTTCTATCCGGGTCAAATCTTTCCTCAATTACCGGTTCTTCCCAGCCCTCATCTGCCCAAACATTAAAGATATTTGGAACACCACTTCCGGCACGTTCACCGATATTGATGAGATTAAACATTTTCATGAGAGCCTTATTTCGTGGGTCGGATTCACCACCGAGACGCATTTGTTTTTTACCGGTTCTGACATACCCCGGATTTGCCAAAACCAGCTTGTCCGGTTCTTTGCGGATAACAACACCTCGTAAACCATGATAATCTGCGTTAATCAGACAGTTTGCTAATGCCTCACGAAGTGCCTTGTGCACCGGAGTATCATCTACTCGCTCACCGCCGGACATTTTGAATGGCACCTTAACATCCTTAATAATTTTATTATAAACCCTAAAATAGAAGTCACATACATTTCCGGACCACTCACCGGAACTTGACTGCAATCTGTCACTCCATCGGGTAGTCGGGTCCAATTCTTCTCTATAGTCCAGAAAATACTCTGGGAAATGACGAACAATATTATACTCATCGCCAAACATCAGCATTCCTGCTGCCGTAGGATGCAACTTGCCATCTTCATCGGAAACCGCAGCTGCTCCTATGCTTCTTAAGTACTCGTGGTCGCTCAAACGTTCAAACGGATGGCCTTCTTTCAAGGAGCGATGGCTGTTACGATATCCGTGAATGGTATCATAATTCAAATCTTCCATCGGTACCTTATCCAGTACTTCCATATCCATAGTACGCTCTGTCTGGTCACGAAGCATGGTCTTAACCTGCAATCTGGTACAATGATAATCACCCTCGAAATTGCGCCGGAATGTGCCATTAAAAATATCATTATTGATGTACACAGGCTTCTGCTCACGCTTTGCCATCGGCACATAAATAACCATAATGACATCCTTACTGTCACCAACTTCATAAGTCTGCACATCATCTTCCGAAAGTAGATTGATATTTACTTTCTTGGGATTGTTGATGGTATCCCAGAAATCCTTTCGAAGTCTGGATGCATTCTGAAGTCCGGTAGTTTTCCAGCTTCCATCTTTTTCTTCCTTAACGCCAAGGATAATGACACCACCATAACAGTTGGCAAAAGCAGAATAGGTGTCACATAATGAAATCGGCAGCCCGCCATTTGCTTTTTTCACTTCTCTTCGGTTGTCTACTCTGTATTCATCAAATTGTGAAAGG
>JAZSEW010000104.1:0-9583 GCA_045531895.1 Lachnospiraceae bacterium | reverse complement strand
GTTCCGGTGTTGCCGTTGGTTCCGGCGTCGCTGTTGGTTCAGTGGTCGGTTCGACCGCTTGTGTCGCCGTCGGCGCTGGTGTCACTGTTGGCTCAGTGGTCGGTTCGACCGCTTGTGTTGCTGTTGCTATCGGTGCCACTGTCGGAGTTAATGCCTTTGTTGGCACTTCTGCTGATGTTTCTTTTCCTGCACATGCCACAGTAAACATACTGATTCCTACAATAGCAATCATTCCATATATTTTTCTTTTCATCTTTAATTTACTCCTGTACCTTTTTTTCCTGCTTCTGTAATCTGATTCTTTTCCACTTTTGCATCCTTACAGGAATACACATAAATTCCCCTGTCCTTGGTACGGCGTACTACATTTCCCGTAACAGAAACATAATCAGAAGTACTTACCTTAATTCCCTGCGAGCCGGCACGGTCATTTCCTTCTACCGTATTTTTGCTAATAACGACCGCATCTGCCCGACCGGTACCGCTGCATTTATAAACATAAATACCGTGAATCTGTTCTCCATCTTTAAGTCCTGCTTCTTTTACCGTATTACCATAAATACTGCCGCCCAGCGAATTTCCCAAAAAGATACCATAACCACCACAATTCTGCACCCTGTTTCTGGAAATCGTTACTTGTTTACAGTTTGTCGTAGCGTACAAGCCAACTTTTTCAATATCCTTTAACCGATTTGCAATCATCTTAACATTCGTTGCCTCTGTTGCATACACTCCGTATCGTTCCATATCCTCTATAAAATTATTAATAACCGTTACTCCTGCCATCGGCAATTTGGAGCTACCCATAATTCGAACGGCATCGCCCCAGTCGTCCCCACTCATTTTCATCTTTTTAAATTCATTATTACTGATTACGATATTGTAATCACTCGGAAGATTGGCTGCCTGTCCGGAAAGCGGTTCCATATAGTCTTTTGAAGTAAGCCCCTTCATATCGGTATAAACGAGCACACCTTCCACACAATTGGTAATGGTATTTTTTTCTACCAGTGTATCTTTGTAATTAAACAGCTTGATTGCCGTATCCGACATATTGGTAATCGTATTTCCACTAATTTTAATCCCTTCATGCAATACACCTTTTACTGCAGTATGGCTTCCGATTGCTCTGGAAAAATCATGAAAATTACAATTGGAAATCGTGACATTCTTACATGGAAGGTCATCCCACTTCACCTGTGACTCCTGCATGGTAGGAACAATTTTGGAGTCATGGACTATATCTAACTGTACTGCTTCTTTATGTTCCTTCGCATTGCCATCACTATAACCGTAAAATTCGCAATTATCAATCAGGACATTGCTGGTTCCTGCCAGTACAATCAGATGACTTCCGTCCGGAACATTGCAAATCACAGCATCCTTTATCGTTACTTCATCACAGTGTATCAAACGAAAGCTTTCTGTTCCTACGCTGTTCTTCATAACTTCAATACTGTCCCAGACACCACCAATAATCGCAATATCATGGCAATTTCCATAACCACCCTTATCATTTCGGATGCTATTTTCCAGCATAGGACCATAAGACTCTTTTCCGTTGTGGTTATCCATCTTCTTAAGGATGGCATCTTTGTCTGCCTCTATGGTTGTATTGGAATATATATACAATGTTGTATCCAGACGGTAAGTACCTGCCGGAATTTTCACAGTCAGCTTATCATACTGACCATCTGCGTTTTCATCCAATGCTGCCTGAATTTCATCCGCACTACATCCGGAAGAGACCGTAATCTCCCGTTCTGCCGCCTGGACCATCTGTTCTTCTTTGTAGCAGCACATCACCAATACCATAAAAACTGTTGCAAAAAGCAGCAGCCGGTGTTTTTTCTTCTGAGTCCTCATTCCTTTATCTCCTTGCTATTTCAATTTCTGTGCCAACAGTTCCTCTACCTGTTTTGCAGAAGTAACCTCCAGCGTTGTATCTTCTAATACACCGGTTAACTGACGGTTTATCGCTCTGGATGTATTCTGCATTTTAAAACGGCTCATTGGAAAATCAGACAGTACCAACACCGTTTCATCGTTGCTTCCGCTAAAATCCAGTACATAGTCTATCCGACAATCCGTAAACAGCCTCTGTTTTTCATTTTTCACCAGATGCTGAATTAATTTCTTTTCCGTTGCAGAAGGTACCTTCTTACTTTTCCTCCATTCGATATACTGCTCCAACTGTTTTTCCGACAAACTGAACGCCTCATAGAACCCCATATAGTTCATTCCGTCCGGTAACCTTAACAGCTGCTTCTGCCGATAACACACTTCTTCCATTTTATAAATCAATGTATAATTGTATTTTGTCGTATCCAAACCGCTTAACAATTCAAATAACCGTTCTGTAGTACGTCCGGTATTTAGCGGACCACCATACAAAAAGACATTCTTTTTTCCATTATCCTTTACGGTTCTCTCCTCCATCAACGGACCGGTACTCTCAAAAAACACCCGCCGGCATAAAACTTTTGTAGCATCCTTATTATCATAGGCACAGAATTTTTTCCGAAATGCCGTATCGTCATAAGATTTCGGTTCATTAATGTAAGTTGCCAGTTCTGACACTGTCGAAGCCTGCGGAAACGGAAGTTCGTCCATGGAAAAATAGAATCCACGATTCGATGTATATTCCTCCTTGTCATAAGTAAAAAGTAAAATTTTTCTACCTGTAATGGCATAGTCAAAAAACACACTGGAATAGTCGGTAATCAGACCATCCGTTGCATTTAAAAACTCATATGTTTCATATGCCTTTGGAAACGGAAGCACCCGTTTAAACTTTGACAGATTAATTCCTTTGCTGTTCATCGGGTGCAGTTTTACATATACTCGCTGATTTTCTTTAAGAAAGCCGTCCAGTTCCTCAAAATAGCTTGTCAGCTGTTCATTCTGCTCATCGTTCGCTACCTGGTTTAAAACACCTCGCCAGGTTGGAAGATATGCATAAATTTCCATATTGTCAAAGCCACATTCTTTCCGAACTGCGGCCCGGCGTTCCTCATCAAGAAACTCCGTATTTCGCGGATAACCGGAAAGCAGCAGCCTTGTATTACCAAGATTTTCTATCATGTAATCTTCCGTAAGACTCCGCATGGTCAGTTCATTCGGGCACAACAAATAATCCGCACACAGGAAATTACGTTGTGCATTTCCTATCATGCCGAAATCATCTTTTATCTTTCTTCCCAGTGTTTTTAACGGAGTACCGTGCCATGTATTCAAATACACCTGCTCCGGACGTTTGATAAAATCCCGGATAAATGTATTGTCATTTATCAGATACTTTGCTGTAGCAAGCAGCTTAAAGTACTGTCTGCTTCCCATCAGCACCGGTCGGATTCCTGTCAGACCACGTTTTAAAAGCACAGCCGTTATTTCCTCCATATGGCCTTCCTGGCAGGAAAGCCATATTTTAAAACTTTTATACTCCGGCGCCGTTGCAAGCTCCTTGGCAATGGCCGCGATATTTCCGCCCAGTGTTCTTCCATGCTGGGACTCCAGCAAAACAACGTTACTCTTCACTTTACAGTGTTCCAGATAATGAATATAACGTGTTTGTTCTTCCATACAATGCCTCCAACCTTTAAGGAATCAGGGACTCAAACTGTTCCACTGCTTCCCTGTTATACTGTTCATAATCTACGGACAACTGCTTCGGAACCTTCCCTGCAAGACAGTCACGCATTCCCTGCAAAATTCCTTCACTGCTGTTCTCCATCAGATAACCGCCATATTTTTCCATAAACATACTTGGTCCTACTACTCTTGTAGAGATACAACTTACACCAAGCATGTCTGCCTCTGCAAGCACCAGTCCGAAACCTTCATAGAAAGAAGAAAGCACCAGAAAGTCAAACTGTTTCAACAGCGGAAACGGATTCGGCAAATAATAAATTACCGCAATACGGGAAGCCGCCTTAGAAGAAGCTGCTTTCTTTACCGTTGCCTCGTATAAATCACCATAACCGCCCAGAATAAACAAACAGGTATCCGGATTTTCTTCATGTATTTTTTCAAATGCATCAATAAGCCTAAAATGTCCTTTTTCTTTCGAAAACCGGCCAATCGTAATGAACTTTTTGGAAGAAGACGCCAGTAATTCTCTTATTTTTTCTTCCTCCATATTGAGTAATGTTTCCTCATCATCAAATCTCAGTTCCTGTTCTGCCATTTCAAGCACCCGCTGATAGTTGATAATGTTTTTTACGACCTTGACATTCGGTTTCTTTGTTTTATCGTTTGTACGCCCCATAGCCAGTTTTTCAATTCCCGGAATCAGATCCGGTGTCACTGCTGCCACAGAATCATAATTACGATATGCACTTATCAACGTATTACGATCCGCATTGCCCTTAGTTCGGATTTCCTGCGCCATATCATTGTGTACATAAATAGTACTGCTGCAAGGCATCTGTTCAAACATACGGATAACATCATCCACATAACCGTTGAACTGAATCACTTTATCAATACGACACCCGCGAAATACACGCTTCACATCATGCAGAGCCTGCTTTTTTAGCAACCGGTTCTTTTTTACCTGCGGATAAAACGGCAGTTTACAACGCAAGGTATCTAGCATAGACAGGCTTCTTACATGATAAAAGCCCATGTATGCCACATTCTCCGGCAGATTTTTTAAACTGTCCTGCCTTTCTCTCAAGTTCCCCAGTTTATACAAAATGATATAATTATACTTTGTTCTGTCCAGGGAATTCAGCAGATTAATCAGCGATGTGGTAATACCGTTCTGACGGAAATCGCCACCGAAAATCGCTACATTTTTCTTTCCGTTATCCGCAATCGGCTTAATTTCCACCAACGGACTGTCTTCTTCCAGAATGAATTTCGCACAAATTGCTTTTGCCACACCGGGCTGCTCTTTTGGACAGAAGCGTTTCAAAAACGCACTGTCATCATAGCTGCGCTCCGTAGTAAGCGCCGATACCAGTTCCTTAAGGGTTCTCACTTTTGGAAACGGAAATTCTTCCAAAGACACGGCAAACTTGTTGTTTTTCATATATAATTCTTTATCATACTGGAACAAAATAATCGGACGTCTTGTCACCGCATAGTCCAGCATAATACCGGAATAATCCGTAATCAGACCATCCACAGCACCCAGAAACTCATATGTGGAATAGCCGGACGGTACCGGAACAATATGCTTCATTCCACCCCAGTCAATCAGGGACGACACTTCCTTCTGGGCCTTCACATAAATTCTCTGCGTATCAGACAGCAGTTTATCAAGCTCCCACAACTGCTCAATCATCTGTTCCCTCTGTGCCTTCATTGCCACCAGCTCTGTATCCACACGGCGCACCGGAGAATAGAAAAATGTCTGCATCCGGTCCATTTCATACTTTTCCCTGATTTTTACGCGTCTTTCCTCATCAAATAAAATTTCATTTCGCGGATATCCGCTGATAAGAGCTTTTGAAGTGGCTACATTTTCCAGCATATAATCTCTTTGAACCTGTTCCATAGCAAATTCATTGGCAAAATAAATGTAATCTGCAGCAAAAAAGTTTCTTTGCTGGTTACCAATCATACCAAAGCCCTGTATTTTACTTTTTCCGGTGGCACGAATCGGTGTGGCATCCCACAACTTCATGTATTTTTGCCCTTCGCGCTTAATAAAAACCGCCGGAAATTCACTGTCATTCAGCAAAAATCCGGCCGTAGCCAACAGTCGGAAATATTCTTCGCTCTCTCTGAGGATAACATGGACATTTTTCATGTCCTGTTTATTAACAAACTTTTCTCTTTTTTCCAGTGTTTCCTCTGTTACTGCTACCCACACCTGAAATGCACTGTAACGCGGATTCCCGCCAAGTTCTCTGAGCAGACCGATTAAATTCCACTCAAGTTCCTTACCCATTTTGGACTCTACCAAAATGACTTGCTCATCCACCGGCAAAGTCTCCACAAAGCGAAAGTACTTTTTTAAGCGAAAATACCCCGGACCTAACTTCTTCCTGACATTTAAAACTTCATTTTGTATTTTTGCAACTAATTTATTCACAAAAAACCTCCCGACAGATTACTTATGCAGGTCGCTCTTAATCTGTGTTGTCGATATTCCTTCCGTACGAGGCAGATATACTACTTCACAGTACTCCTTCAGAAAATCAAATTTGCCTTCCCAGTCATCACCCATAACAAAAACATCTACCTGATTGTCTACCACATCAGAAATTTTCTGCTCCCAACATGTTTCCGGCAACACTTCATCCACATAGCGGACAGCTTCTAAAATTATTTTTCTATTTTCATACGAATGATATGCTTCTTTATGTTTTCCACGATTAAATTCATCCGTAGACAAAACCACAATCAAATAATCACCCAATGCTTTTGCGCGACGTAATAAATTAATATGTCCTACATGTAATAAATCAAATGTTCCATATGTGATTACTTTTTTCATGTCAACACCCTCCTAGACCTATTCTATCATATTATATCGTCATTTTAGGCATTATGCAAGCAAAAACCGTGGAAAAATCTGTGTTTTTGCTTCTTCGTGGTATTGAAAAATTTATAAAAAATGTGCTATACTAAAACTTAGTGGCGAGATTTCAAAGAACGAACAAGAACAAAAAAAACATAAGGAGAGACTTACATGGAACAATACAATGGCAGCCAGATTGTGGTTTTAGAAGGTCTGGAAGCGGTGCGCAAGCGTCCGGGTATGTATATCGGAAGCACCGGCTCCCGAGGCTTACATCACTTAATCTGGGAAATTTTAGATAACGGTATTGATGAACATTTGGCAGGATTCTGTAACCGCATTGATATCGTACTTCAAAAAGACGGCGGAATCTCCATAACCGACCACGGCCGCGGTGTCCCGGTGGACATTCATCCAACCAAAGGAATCCCAACCGTACGGGTGGTTTACACCATTCTGCACGCCGGCGGTAAATTCGGTAACGGTGTCTACAAGGTATCCGGTGGTTTACACGGTGTAGGTGCTTCTGTTGTAAACGCACTTTCCACCAAAATGATTGTTGAGGTAAAAAAGGACGGTAAAATTTACCGCGACACCTATGAAAACGGAGGACATCCAACCACCGAGTTAGAAAAAGGACTGCTTCCCGTGGTAGGCAAATGTACCAAAGCCGACACCGGAACCAGAGTCGTGTTCTATCCTGACCCGGCAATTTTTGAAACAATTGAATTCAAGCCGGACATTATTACAAAACGTTTAAAGGAGTCCGCCTACTTAAATAAAGGACTGACCTTAAATTTCAAAGATGAAAAAAACGGAACCGAAACCGTTTTCTTCGAGGAAGAAGGCATAAAGAGCTTTGTTTCCCATATCACAAAAACTTCCATGAAGGATGCTGAAAATGTAAAGCTTCTGCTTCCGGAGCCTGTCTATGTGGAAGGTATCAGTGGTGACATTGAAGTGGAAGTTGCCTTCACCTATACAAGCACCTATCAGGAGCAGATTAACTCCTACTGTAACCGTATCAACGTAGTAGACGGCGGTACTCTGGTTACCGGCTTCAAAAATGCCCTGACCCGCATCATGAATAAATATGCCCGCGAGCTTGGCATTCTGAAGGACAAGGATGAAAATTTCGACGGAAAAGACATCCGTAACGGTCTTATCGCCATCGTTTCCATTAAGCATCCCGACCCTCAGTTTGAAGGCCAGACAAAAACAAAACTTGGAAACACCGATGCCAAAAGTGCAGTAGACGATGTTTTCGCAGCCGAGGTCACCCGCTATTTTGATAAAAATATCGAAGAGCTCCGTGCCATTCTTGATAACACCATGAAGTCCTACAATGCAAGAAAAGCAGGCGATAAGGCAAGAAATGCAGTTTTAAAACAGTTAAATGACGTAGATACCCGAAGCAAGCTGGCTTCCTGCTCCTCAAAAAAAGCGGAAGAATGTGAAATTTACATTGTCGAGGGTGATTCTGCCGGAGGTACCGTAAAAACCGCAAGAAACCGTAAAACCCAAGCTGTTCTGCCTCTCCGTGGCAAGATTTTAAATGTGGAAAAGGCTGCCCTTGAAAAAATTTTAGTCAACAATGAAATAAAAACCATGATTGCTTCCTTTGGTTGCGGCATTGGTGACGATTTTGATATCAGTAAGCTGCGTTATGACAAAATCATCATCTTGACCGATGCCGATGTCGACGGAGCCCATATCAGCACCCTGCTCCTTACCTTCTTCTACCGGTTCATGCCGGAGCTCATTATGGAAGGCAAGGTATACCGCGGTCTCCCACCTCTTTACAAGGTAGACTATGAAGTCTCCGGAAAGACAAAAAAGGCAAAACAGTCCAGATACTTATTTAACGATTTTGAACTGGAAAAATTCCGCAAGGAAGGACACAAAATTCTTGCCTTACAGCGTTATAAAGGTCTTGGTGAAATGGATGCCGACCAGTTATGGGAAACCACATTGAACCCGGAAACCCGCATTTTAGCTCAGGTTTCCATTTCCGATACCGTAGAAGCTGACGAGGTAACCTCGCTTCTGATGGGTAGCGCAGTTCCCCCACGACGGGCTTTTATTGTAGAAGAAGCAAAATACGCGAAGTTAGATGTGTGATTTCATAATTCCTTACGATTTGCAGGTATCGGATTTTGGCTCCGTCAAGGTCCTGTTCGCCAAAATCCGATACCTTGCAAATCTGCGAAGGATTGTGAAATGCACAGTATCTAAAATTCCATATAAATAATGATCCTTTTCGTGATCCACCTGTTTTACAGGAATAGACATTTCACCAAAAACAATAGAAAGGGCAAAAGAAAATCTTTCGATTTTTAAGAATCTGGAATTAGTTTGCTCTGATTTCTCTAATTATGCATTTACTGAAACATTTGACATTATATACTCTTCGCTTACACTGATGCATTTTGAAGATAAACAACACTTTATCTTCAAAGTTGATAATTTACTAAATATAGGTGGAATATTTTATCCATAGATAAAAATCCAAATGATTATATCGATATGGGAACTCGAAAACTAAAAATATATCCTGATAAAATTGATACTATAATTACTTTCATCAATTTATCATCCATGAAAATAATAACTCAACACGAAACCGAATTTACACACATAATTGTATGTTCAAAATAGAAAAACAATAAACCTTGCCTTAAAGGAGAACCCAAATGAAAACAACTACTACAGAACAGCTGATTCAGCTGGATTTCGCGGAGGAAATGAAAACCTCCTTCCGTGACTACGCTGTCAGCGTCATCGTGGACCGCGCCCTGCCGGACGTCCGAGACGGTCTGAAGCCGGTTCAGCGAAGAATTTTATATGCCATGACCGAGCTTGGTCTGGACCCGAAAAAGCCACACAGAAAAAGTGCCCGTATTGTCGGTGATACCATGGGTAAATACCATCCTCACGGCGACTCTTCCATTTACGATGCTCTGGTACACATGTCCGAGGACTACTCTCTTTCCATTCCGTTAATTGACGGTCACGGAAACTTCGGTTCCTTAGACGGTGACCCTGCGGCTGCCATGCGATACACCGAGGCAAGACTTTCCGAAGGTGCCATGACCATGCTTGACCACCTGG
>JAZSEW010000018.1:0-9340 GCA_045531895.1 Lachnospiraceae bacterium | reverse complement strand
GAAAATGGTTCTGCAGTCAGAAAACTACAGCCGCAGTGGGAACAGGAAGAAATCCGGCGCCCGCAAAGAGTGGAACAGCAGGAAGTGCAGCCAAAAGTAAAGGCAATCCAGGGAATTGACCTGATTTCTGCGTTGTTACTCATGACTGCAATTATAGCGACTTTATTTGTTTGTGTTAACTATTTAAAAGTACAGTCTGATGTGGTACAATTAAATAAATCAATTTCCGGTCTGGAAAAACAGATTACCGGTTTGGAAAAAGAAAATGATGCCCTGGAAGCAGTCCTGGAAAATGAGCAGTATGATTTGGAAACAGTTTACCAGATGGCGGTAGGAGTACTTGGTATGGTATATCCGAATAACAACGAGGTTATTTACTATAACAATGAATCTACGGGATATTACAGACAATATCAGGATATTCCGGAATAAAGTGTGAGGAATTATGCGCAAGAAGCAGGAAAAGCAGAAAAAAAAGAAAATAAAAAAGTTTAAATACTGGATGCAGAGTTGGCTTGTATTTGTATTTGGGTTTATTGTAGCTGTGTTTCTTGTGCTGATTGTGCGTCTGGCACTGCTTTCCGGAGAAGATAAGTACGAGAAGAGTGCCTTGGCACAGCAGAGTTACATATCTTCTGTCATACCGTATAAGCGGGGCGATATTTTGGATAGAAACGGAAATGTGCTTGCTTCCAGTGATTTGATTTATCATTTAATCCTCGATCCTAAGGTATTATTGTCCGATGAGGATAATGTAGAGCCGACGGTGCAGGCATTAGTCTCGGTATATGGATTTAATGAAACGGAAATACGTTCTATACTTGTAGAAAAAGCAACCAGCTCCTATGTGGTATTAAGACGACAGATGTCGTACAGTGATAAAGAGCTGATGACGCAGTATGAAGAAGAGTGGGCTGCAAAAAAGAAGCAGGATAAAGAATTAAAGGGTGAAATTAAGGGTGTCTGGTTTGAAGAAGAATATCAGCGCTCTTATCCGTATGAATCCGTGGCGTCTCATATTATCGGTTTTACTGTATCCGGTGATGTGGGTACTTACGGGATTGAGCAACAATATGATGAAGAACTTACCGGAATTAACGGAAGAACTTATGGCTATTATGATGCCAGCTTAAATATCCAGAAAACTGTAAAAGAAGCAATAGACGGTAATCAGATTGTTTCTACTCTTGATGTAAATGTGCAGAGAGTAGTACAACGTCATGTGGAAAACTTTCTGGACACTGTCGGAGCAGAAAATGTAGGTGTAGTACTGATGGATGCCGATAATGGTGAAATTCTTGCCATGCAGTCAAACTACAGCTATAATTTAAATACGCCGAGAGACTTACTGACAGTTTATACGGAAGATGAGCTGAAGGCAATGACAGATGAGCAGACTGTCAATGCTTTATATAATGTGTGGCGTAATTTCTGTATCAGTGATGCTTATGAGCCGGGGTCTACCTTTAAACCGGTGACGGTAGCTGCGGCATTGGAAGAACAGATTACTAATGTTGATGCAGAATTTACCTGTGACGGAAGAGAATATTTTGCCGGAGATATTACTATTAAGTGCAGTAATTCCAGAGGTCACGGAAAAATCAGCCTTGCCCAGTCATTAATGTATTCCTGTAATGATGCTCTGATGCAGATTGCAGCGGCAGAGGGAAGAGATTTATTTTTTGATTATCAAAAGCATTTTCTTATGGGAACAAAAACAGGAATTGATTTACCGGGTGAAACTGCCGGTAATTTAATTCCGCTTAATAATCTGAATCAGACAGAGCTTGCAACCAGTAGCTTTGGTCAGTCTTTTACTGTAAATATGGTGCAGATGGCATCTGCCTTTGCGTCCTTAATCAATGGTGGGACATATTATGAACCTCATGTGGTAATGGCAGTGAAAAATGCAGAAGGGGCTACCATTGAAAAAATTGACCCGAAGGTAGTAACTAAGTCGGTTTCTGCCGAGACAAGTGCTTTTATCAAGGAAGCAATGTATCTGACCGTAAAGGAAGGTACTGCAACCAAGGCACAGGTGGATGGTTATTTGCTTGGCGGAAAAACAGGTACTGCTCAGAAATATCCACGAGAGGCCGGAAAAAATCTGGTATCTTTCCTTGGTTTCGTAGAAACAGAAGAACGAACCGTAGTCATTTATGTGGTTGTGGATGAAGCACATGATGAAGAACTGATGTCAAAGTCGTCCACTGCCTCTATGCTGGCGGCAGAAATTTTGGAGGAAGCACTTCCTTACCTTAAGATGTATCCGGAAGGAGAAATTAAGTATCGTGTGGAAATGATTCGGGAAGATGACCTGACAACCAATGAAGCAGATAATCCGGAGTACAACCCGGAAAATGATGAGGGAACAGCTGATGTAATCCCGGAATAGATGAAGTAATACATAAATACAATTGAAACGGAATACAATAAAGGATAAGAAAAGAATGAAGGTTTACCATGAATCATGTAAGAACATTTCAGAAACGGAATCTTTTGCTTGTCCTTTTTGTTGTTATATCAGCTGCATTGCTGTTGATGTTCAGGGTGTTTTACTTAATGGTTCCGGGGTCCCATGGACTTGCTGCGGCAGCGCAGGAATTGCATGAGCGAGAACGTGTCATTAAGGCAGAGCGGGGTAAGATTTATGACCGAAATGGTGTGGTACTGGCAGATAATATGCCGGTTTGTACCATATCGGTAATACATAATCAGATTACAGAGGCGGAAGAAGTTATCCGTGTTCTCTGCCAGGAGCTTGATTTAAGTGAGTCATATGTAAGGAAGAGAGTAGAAAAATATTCTTCCATTGAGACCATAAAAACTAATGTGGAAAAAGAAGTTGCGGATGCCATCCGTGCCTATGAGCTGGATGGTGTAATGGTAGATGAGGACTATAGGAGATTTTATCCGTACGGCTCGCTGGCATCCAAGGTGTTAGGATTTACCGGCAGCGATAATCAGGGAATTCTTGGTCTGGAAGTAAAATATGACTTCTGGCTGCAGGGTGATAATGGTAAAATACTTACAATGACAACGGCTCATGGAATGGAAATTCCCGATATGGCTGAAAATCTGGTTACTCCGGTGGCAGGAAATAGTATTAAAACATCTCTTGATGTGGTAATCCAAAGTTATGCGGAGCAGATTGCCGAAAAGGTACAGGAAGCAAAATCTGCCAAAAGTGTCAGCATCCTTGTGATGAATCCCCGGAATGGGGAAATGTATGCCATGGTGAATGTGCCAGAATATGATTTAAATCAGCCGTATGAACTTACAGAAATCTTTACTGCAGGATACACGGAAGCGGAACTGACGCAGGAAAAGAGGACGGAGCTGCTTAATCAGATGTGGCGTAACTCCTGTATCAGTGATACATATGAACCCGGTTCTGCATTTAAAATTGTAACAGCAACGGCAGCGTTTGAACATGAGGTATTGAATGTAACAGACCATTTTTTCTGCCCTGGTTATAAAATTGTGGCAGATCGCAGAATCCGATGCCATAAGGTACAGGGCCATGGAGCACAGAGCTTTGCGGAGGCAATTATGAACTCATGTAATCCGGCATTTATGGAGGTTGGTGCCCGTACCGGAATTGAGAACATGTATGAAACCTTCCGAAAACTGGGGCTGTTTCAAAAAACGGGAATTGACCTGCCCGGTGAAGCGTCATCTATTATGCATAAAGCAGAAAATGTGGGAGAAGTGGAGCTGGCAACGGTTTCCTTCGGGCAGTCATTTCAGATTACACCATTGCAATTAATGACGGCGGTTAGTGCAGTTGTGAATGGAGGCACGCAGATTACGCCCCATTTCGTGACAGAAATCATGAATAATGCCGGTGTAACCATAAAGACGTTTAACGGTGTTGGTGAAACAGGGATGGTTTCTGCGGAAACTTCGAAGACTATGAGAACCCTGCTGGAACAGGTGGTTTCAGAAGGTACCGGTAATAAGGCATTTTTAGAAGGATTCAGCATTGGAGGAAAAACTGCAACGTCAGAAAAACTGCCTCGAAGAAGCGGAAAATATATTGCTTCGTTTATTGGTTTTGCTCCGGCTGAAAATCCAAGTGTAATTGCCATGGTTATTATTGATGAGCCGGAGGGGCTTTATTACGGGGGAACTATTGCAGCGCCGGTGATGGCTGAATTATTCGAGGTGGTTTTACCATATCTTGGGATAGAACCTGAGGAAGCTCCGGCATCTGAAGACAAGAATAAATGATTTTTGTTGCAGAATCCGAGATTTGTGGTAGAATAAAAGAGATTTACAAGAGGGAGGTCTCAGTGTATGTTTACAAAGAAGAAAGTAACAGTGGTAGGCAGCGGTATTAGTGGAATTGCTGCTGTAAAGCTTTTATTACATAAAAATGCAACAGTAACATTGTATGACAGTAACGAAGCATTGGATACAACAAAGGTGCTGGAACGAATCGGCACAGAAGTAAGAATTGTTTGCGGTGAATTTACAAAAGAATTGGCAGAGAATACGGAATTGCTTGTATTGAGTCCGGGTGTTCCGACAGATTTGCCTTTTATTCTGGATTTAGTTGAGCAGGGCGTACCGGTATGGGGTGAAATTGAACTGGCTTACCAAATAGCTAAGGGAAAATTCATCGGCATTACCGGAACCAATGGAAAAACAACCACAACAGCACTGACAGGAGAAATCATGAAACAGTGGTTTCCGGAAGTTTTTGTTGTAGGAAATATAGGTATTCCGTACACGGAGATGGCAGAAAAGATTGGTGAAAATGCAGTGACCGTAGCAGAACTTTCCAGCTTTCAGTTGGAAACAGTAAAGGAGGATTTTGCTCCTGATGTCAGCATGATTTTAAATCTTACACCTGACCATCTGAACCGCCATTATACAATGGAAAATTATGGTCGTGCCAAGCTTAATGTGGCAAAAAATCAGAGAAGTAATCAAACCTGTATTTTGAATTATGAGGATTGCACGCTCAGAGAGTATGCAAAAGAGCTTTCCTGCCGTATTTTATGGTTTTCAAGCAGACAGAAATTAAAAGAAGGACTTTATTTAGAGGATAACAGAATTATTTATGCAAATAACGGAGAACTTACCGAGATTTGTAAAACAGAGGAATTACATATCATTGGCTTACATAATTATGAGAATGCCATGGCTGCCATTGGTGCCGCACTTTGCATGGAGATACCGCTTGATGCAATACGAAAAGGCCTGATGAGTTTCCACGCAGTAGAGCATCGTATTGAATATGTGGCAACAAAACGGGGTGTGGATTATTATAATGATTCCAAAGGTACCAATCCGGATGCGGCAATTAAAGGGATTCAGGCAATGAGTAAGCCAACTCTTTTAATTGGAGGTGGCTATGATAAAGGCTCGGAATATGACGAATGGATTGCTGCCTTTGAAGGAAAGGTAAAGCATTTGGTGCTGATTGGACAGACAAAGGAAAAAATTGCGGAAACAGCAAAGAGAATGGGTGTTACATCCGTTGTGCTTATGGAAACGTTTGAAGAGGCTATGGAATTTTGTGTTTCCCATGCAGAAGCGGGAGATGCAGTGCTGCTTTCCCCGGCATGTGCAAGCTGGGGCATGTTTAAAAACTACGAAGAACGTGGTGTAATGTTTAAAGACTATGTAAAAGGAATTGCGGAATGAATCAGAGAAGACAGGAACCAGTAGAAGAAACTGAACAGAAAGTAAAACGGATACCGGGAAGAGTACGCAGGGCATATGATTTCAGCCTGTTGATTCTGACGTTTTTTCTTGTATGCTTTGGTCTGGTCATGATTTACAGTACAAGCTCTTATAATGCAACTAAATTTTATGGTGATGCCACTTTTTTTCTGCGTAAACAGATGATATTTGCCGTGTTTGGTATGGTTGTCATGGTGCTGGTGTCTAAGATTGATTACCGTTACATCATTCATTCAATGCCGGTGATAAAAATCCGGCCGGTGACGGCGTTATATGTTCTATGCCTTGCACTGCAGGTACTGGTATTGTTCGTCGGAGAAGATATTAAGGGTGCAAAGCGGTGGATTGAGATTCCGGGTATCGGAACCTTTCAGCCTTCGGAGCTGACTAAAATTTGTGTCGTTGTTCTGACGGCATATCTTGCATTCAGAGCACCTAAAGCGCTGAATAAATTTGGTGGTTTTATCGGAGTAATTATCCGTGTAGCACCGCTGATTGTCTTGGTTTTAATTGAAAACTTAAGTACTGCAATTGTGCTTTCCGGTATTGTGTTTGTTATTTGCTTTGTAACAAGTAAAAAGAAAGGATACTATTTTGTAGTTATTGGTCTGGGAATCGCTGCCATTGCTGCAGTATTTTTATTCGGCGAAGGATTCCGAATGGAACGTATTGACGCATGGCTGAATGTAGAAACTCATCCAAAGGGGTATCAGACATTGCAAGGTCTGTATGCAATTGCATCCGGTGGAATTTTAGGTAAGGGACTTGGAAACAGCGTCCAGAAACTGGGCTTTATTCCGGAATCCCATAATGACATGATTTTTTCCGTAATTTGTGAGGAACTTGGGCTCATTGGTGCGGTTGCTGTAATTATGCTTTTTTTGCTGTTACTGTGGCGTTTATTTGTAATTGCGGTAAATGCACCGGATTTATACGGCAGTCTGATTGCGGTTGGCATAATGACACATATTGCAGTGCAGGTAATTATTAATGTGGCAGTTGTTACAAATACAATGCCTTCTACCGGTATTCCGTTACCGTTTATCAGTTATGGAGGCAGCTCTCTGGTGGCACTTTTGTTTGAAATGGGAATTGCTCTTGGGGTATCAAACCAGATAGAATACAGAGAGTCGTAGGTTATATAGAATGAGAGAACAGGAAACAGAGACAACAAAATATGCAGGTCCGTCCGTGAAACAGATGGTTTGGATTCTTAGTATACTGCTGTTAGTTGCAGTACTTATCTGGAGTTACAATCTGTATCGGCTTAACACTGTAACGATAGAGGGGCTTAGCCGATACACGGAGGAAGAATTTATGGGCAGGCTGGATGATGGTTTTCTTACCTCAATGACGCCGTTCTTTTGTTTGTCAGACAGTATAAATCAAAAGGAAATACCGTTTATTGAAAAGTATGAAATTGACTATGTGGGTCCTCGGGAGGCCAGAATAGTTGTGCATGAAAAAAGAGTAACCGGCTGTGTTGTTATCATGGGGCGGTATATGTTTTTTGATAAGGACGGCATGGTGGTGGAAAGTTCTGCGGAACGCCTGCCGGGGATTCCGGTGGTAACAGGGTTGGAATTTCAGGAGATTGTTCTGTACAGGGAACTGCAGGTACAGAAGCAGAGCTTGTTTGACACAATATTAAATCTGACAAGACTAATTGAGCAGAATGGTCTTGCGATTCAGGAAATATATTTTGATTCTGCATATGAAGTTACGCTGTATGCAGAAGATATTACAGTGTTGTTGGGAAAGAAGGAAAGCTATGACGAAGCACTGAATGCCCTTGCAGGAATATTAGAGGTTATGGGAGGACGAACAGGCACTTTGGACATGCGAAGTTATAGCAGAGAAAATGGAGAAGTTATACTAAAAGAGCCTTAAAACACGGCACCAGAAAAAATTATGTACAAAAAATGAAAAAAATCAAAAATTTTGCTTGATTAATGTAGGATTTGCAAGTATATTATATAGTGTAGATATATTGGAAGAGGTGTGTTTTAGCACAAGATGTTGTAAACAATGGATATAAAGACAGAAATGAGCTGTTTAATAGATAAAAGGAGGAAACATCCGTGGGCAGTAATATGATTGAAATTAGCAAGGGCGAACCAGATGTAGCAGCAAGAATTTTGGTTGTAGGTGTCGGTGGCGGCGGTAATAATGCGGTAGATCGTATGATTACTTCCGGTGTCAGCGGCGTTGAATTTGTATGCATCAATACAGATAAGCAGCAGTTAAAAAATTGTAAGGCAGAACAGTGCATCCAGATTGGTGAAAAACTTACCAGAGGTCTTGGTGCAGGTGCCGATCCGGAAAAGGGTGAAAAAGCAGCAGAAGAAAATAAGGACGAGCTGGCAGAAGTGGTTCGGGATTTCGATATGGTTATCATCACCTGCGGTATGGGTGGAGGTACCGGTACAGGTGCGGCTCCGGTGGTTGCCCAGTTAGCAAAGGAGATGGGTATCCTTACAGTTGGTTTTGTAACCAAGCCATTTAAATTTGAAGGAAAGAAGCGTATGCAATTTGCGATGGACGGCATTGAGCGTCTCCGTCACAATGTGGATACTTTAATTGTTATTCCAAACGATAAGCTGTTAGGTCTCATGGACAGAAAGGCACCCATGACAGATGCGTTCGCTCGTACCGACGAAGTTCTTATGCAGAGTGTACAGGGTATTACAGACCTTATCAACAAGAAAGGTCAGATGAATCTTGACTTTGCTGATGTGCAGACAGTTATGAGAGATAAGGGTATTGCACATATTGGTATGGGTTCCGCCACAGGAGAAGAACGTTGTATGGCTGCTGTTCAGCAGGCTATTCAGAGTCCGTTGCTTGAGACAACCATTGATGGTGCAGATGGTTTGATTATCAATTTCTCCGGTGATGTTGGTTTCCTGGAAGCGTCCGAGGCAGCAAATTATGTGGAGGAGCTGGTAGGAGAAGATGCAAATATTATCTTTGGTTGTATCGAGGATTTATCTGCTCCGGAGACAGTTACAGTTACCATTATCGCAACAGGTATGGAGGCAGCGGCGAAGCAGGCAGAGCCTGAAATTTCCAGACCAAGAGTTCCTTCTTACACAAGTAATACTGTGCGTAATGGTGGTGTCGCAGACCAGTTTGATTTTAACTTAAAGGATACAAGAAAGCCTATGCCGAGTTATATGGGAGCCGGATATGGAAGACAAAATAGTCCGACAGAGCGTCCAATGTCCGGTGGGTATACTCCAATGAGAGAATTCCGTGAACAGGCAGCTGCTGATTCCGCTGATGAGGTTATGGACTTAGGAAAGAAGAAAATTAATATTCCAAGCTTTTTAACAGATAAAAAGGGAAAAGAATAAGTAATACAGGCTGTGCACCAGATTAATTTAGTGCACAGCCTTTTGTCGTTTTATGTCAGTCAATATAATACAAAATTGTCAGGATTTGACAAAAAAATCAGATGAACAGATTTATACTGAATACAGGAGGTGACTTGTGGACTGTGTTCTTTATATAGATCTGTTTTTTTTGTGGAACTTTTGGATGAATACCATCGTACTTTTTGCGGTACGCCAAATTACAAAGACCTACCGGACGATGCGATGCCTCTTGGCGGCACTTTCGGGCGCATGCTTTGCCTGCCTGCTTT
>JAZSEW010000106.1:0-34322 GCA_045531895.1 Lachnospiraceae bacterium | reverse complement strand
AACAAATAAACCCAAGGGGTTTAGCAAGTAACTGATGTTGCGGTTGGCGAATCCTTCGATGAGTCTTTAGACTCCAGCGCCGGAACAATGCCCTTATAGGGCGAAAATCAAGCCACCGGCTTAGCCGGTGGTCATGACTTTGTTTGCTTGGCATGGGTAAAATCTATTGACTGTTGGAAGAAAAACAGATGTCACAGAATGCTTTTGCAAAGAAAGTCGGGTTAGCCGGCAGTACAATTAGTGATTGGAAAACAAAGAAGACGAACCCCTCAGCGGATAAAATTATGGATATCTGTAATGCGTTGGAAATAACACCGGAACAGTTGTTGACAGGAAAAGGAATTGATGAGGATGATGTCGAGAATAACGAGAAGAAAGGAAAGAGGGAACCGGAAATTTCCAGGGCTGATATGCGTATTCTTGAGGATATCCATGGAATGAAGGCAGAACAAAGAAAAAGATTGATGAAGTATATGGAGGCACTAAAAACGATAGAAGAATTGGAGGGGTACAATGGAAGAAAAGACGGAGTTGATGACGATAGATAATATTCGTAAAAGGGTTTATATTATAAGAGGACAGCAGGTGAAACGGAATATTAATAGGTTTCCGGAAGATTTTATGTTTCAACTGACAGAAATGGAATTAGAAAATTTGCGGTCGATTTTTTTAACTGCAAAAAATGACAGTGACCCCAACTTGAAGTCGCAATTTGCGACTTCAAGTTGGGGTGGAAAAAGAAAATTACCCTATGCCTTTACAGAACAAGGGATTTACATGCTTGCTACCGTGCTCAGAGGAAATCTGGCAGAGAAGCAAAGTATTTTTATAATGCGTGCATTTCGGGAAATGCGGCATTATATCATGCAGAATCAGCAGTTTGTTACACAATCAGAAATGAAATTTGTGACAGCAAGAATGTCGGAAATGACGGTTCAAGTGGCAAGCGTATCAGATAGACAGAAACAAACAGAGCAAAGGGTAAATGATATTCAAAAAAGTATTGATTCGATTAATGAGAATTTTATTTCGGATAAAGATTTTAAAAATTTTGTGATATATAAAGGGCAGAAATTTGAAGCGGATGTGGCATATGTTGATATATATCAACAGGCAACTACCAGTATTTATGTAGTGGATGACTATGTGAATACAAAAACGTTACAGTTGTTATCACAGAAAAGGCAAGGTGTAGAAGTTATTCTATTTACTCAAAATGGATATGGTGGGAAAGGTTTTTTAACAAAAGCAATAGTAAGAGACTTTGTGGAGCAATATCCGCCGCTTGGTATAAAATCAAATCCGGATTGCCATGATCGTTTAATTGTGATTGATTTTGGATTACCTACAGAACAGGCATATCACTGTGGTGTTTCCAGCAAAGATGCAGGAAAGAAATTGTGCGCAATTAATAAACTGGAGGATACTACGATGATTCATCCGGTGATAAAAAACTATTGACAATGTCAGACATTAGTATATAGGGTGTGGGAAAATAGACTTGAAGTGAAATGAGAAATTAGTCCCAAGTTTGAAAAAATACTGGATAAATACGTGAAGAAGAACTTGTTTTGACTTTTTATGTCCGAAGAATGACACACAAATGCCAAGAATTGCTGCTAAAATAAACACAGGATTTTGTACTTTTTTCTAATGTTACAGGCGGATTTTGCCGATATATTGGATAAGGTATAATTTTAGGTAACGTACATAACCGAACTTTGAATAGAAAATTTTACGAGAGAGAGGTTTTGATTATGATGAAACATATGAAAAAAGCAATTAGTTTTGTGATGGCAGTGTGTCTGCTGGCAGGAAATTCCTATGTAGATACCGGAGCACCGATAGTTACTATGGAACCGGTAATGATTCAGGAGAGTACTTCGCCGGGAGCAGGGGAGGCACAGGAGACAGTTACATCTGTCGAAACAGATAATATGTACGAGGATAATGTGCGTAAGGCCAGTGCGGAAGATACCACAACAGGTACCGGCGGCACCGGAACAGGCGGTACCGGCACAAATGAAAATGTGAATACAGGCGGATATGCGTTTTATGCAAATAATGCAACCGGTGAGTTGATTCATTCAGGTCAGGTGGCAGAGCTTGACACAAAGAGTATGAAGCTTACCGTTACTAAATTGGATGCTGCCGGAAATCCTGGTCCGATTCCTGCAGGTGTTACTGTAAAGCTGGAGTCCGGTAATGAAGAAGTAATTTCGGTTAAGGCAGATGCAGATACTTCTTTTGGTGGTGTGATTGAAAGACAGGGTCCTGGTTATGCGCAGGTAATTGCATATATTGAAGAGCCGGGGGTTGGTACATATATTATTACCTGTCTCGTAAAGGTGGATTTGACTGTTATTGATACAGATCCGGAATGGAGAAATTATACAGAAACTGACCGTGTTCTTGTGTTGGAGCAGGCAAAGCCATATCAGGTTAGATTAAAGTATGTGAATGATGATGAAATTGGTGCAGCGCAGGTAACTTGGGACTGGACAAATGAAGGTGTTATTACAATCGAGAACGGTGTTATTACTCCGGTCGGTGCAGGTACTTCCAAAGTAACCATTACAACCGACACAGATAATGAAAATAACAAAGCGGATGAAACAACCTTTGAAGTTATTGTGCGTCCGTCCGGCTCGGTAAATGCCGGAGATTCTTATGATAAATATGAATCTC
Organism: Lachnospiraceae bacterium; assembly: GCA_045531895.1. Taxonomy (GTDB): domain Bacteria; phylum Bacillota; class Clostridia; order Lachnospirales; family Lachnospiraceae; genus SIG299. The sequence goes on along the minus strand of JAZSEW010000106.1, from coordinate 31,634 downwards.
AAATCGATTGGAGAACCAGTGCAAATAAATTCAGCTTATATTCTAACGGTAATCCGGCAGCAAATATGGACTGGAAGTTCTATTCGGTTGTTTATGATAAAACAAAAGAAGAACTGGTGGAACTTAAGGAAAGTAATGATTTATTTAACTGTAAGATAAACGATGTCAACGGAATTCTGGAATTTACAAATGTAAAAGCCGGAACATATAAAATTGTTGGCTATGCGTCGGAAAAATACGGTGAGTTTGAATGGAATAAGGTGGTTTATGACATTATTGTAGATTTGTCCATTGAAGATAGTACAATATATATGAATGTTGATGATATTTTCGATATTATGGAAAATTCCAACATTCCGAATGGTGTGTTTAAGGACTTATTCTCAATTACCTATGAAGATACATCAAATGGTCCGCATATAGTTAATATTTCCGAGGAAGGCTTAGTTGAGGCTGTCGGAAAAGGTGAAACTAAAGTAAAGATTTTATATAAGGGCGAAAAAGTAAAAGGAAAAAGTATTTTTGACCCGGCAGATACAAGTAACTATACAAGACAGGCAATCTATACTTTCCGGGTTATTGACGGTCTGTCCTTGAATTCTACAATATTGAATCTGTATACGGGTGCTACTTATCAGTTGCTCGCCAGTGTAACAGACCGTACGGTTCCGGTAGTATGGGAATCTTCTGATCCAAGCAGAGTTACCGTAGACCAGAATGGTTTAGTTACAGCGGTAAAGCCGACAGAACAAAATAAGCCGGTAAGAGTTAAGGCATCTCAGTTTATTGACGGTGTAGAAAAGTCTATTGTATGTAATGTTTATGTTCAGCCGGCAATTACGGAGATTACTATTGATCCGGAGGAGATTTTACTTGATAAGGATGAATATGCAACCTTAAAGGCAAGCGTAAAGCCTTCTAATATTTCAGGAACTACTTTACGTTGGATGTCTTCTGATGAAAATATTTTTAAGATTGTGGAATCTTCTGCATTAACTGTAACAATTCAGGGAGCTGGCGGTGGTACCGCAGTATTAACAGCTATTAATGCAGAAAATATTGTAGTTGGTTATTGTAAGGTAACTGTAAAGCAGGCGGCCACAGGAATCAAAGTAGAGCCGAAGGGCCCACATAATGTGAAGCTGTCGGATAAGACGTTCCAGTTATATGCAGAAGTGTCTCCGGCGGAAGCAACCAATAAGAATGTAATCTGGACTTCACTGGATACAGGTATTGCAACTGTAAATGATAAGGGTCTTGTGACTTTTAAGAAAGCGGGTACAGTAACTATCCGTGTGGCTGCTGAGGATAATCCGGGGGTAGCAGAAGAGTTTGTAATTTTCAATATTTCTGGTTCTGTTACAGGAGTGAAATTTGACAGTAAAGAACTGGAGATGTATGTGGGTGAGACCGAACGTCTGACATATACACTTTCTCCGAAAGATTTACAGACAGCAGGTGTTACATTTACTTCCTTTGATACTTCTATTGTAAGCGTAGATAATTCCGGTAAGGTAACTGCGAAGGGAGCAGGTACTACTCAGATTATGATTATGACTACGGAAGGGTCATACTACGATATATGTAAAATTGTAGTAAAGGAAGATGCTACCAGTGTAAAGATGAATTACACAGAAGTTTTCATGAACCGTGGCGAATATTTTGATATGGAAGTTACGATTGCTCCGGCAACCAGCACAGAAATTTCTTTGACTTGGGAAAGCTTAAATCCGGACATTGCAACAGTATCCTCCACCGGTCGAATTACAGCTAGAGCAGTGGGTACTGCAATTGTACTGGTAAGAACTAGAAATGGTGTGACTTCATATTGTACAGTTACGGTTCTCGAACCTGTTACTTCTCTGGAACTTGATCCAACGGATATTATCATTGAAGTTGGCGAGGTCTTTGCTATTGATCCTGTGTTTAAACCGGCAAAGCCTTCGAATATGGAAGTAAAGTGGGAATCCTTTAACACGAGCGTTGCAACGGTAAATGCAATCGGTGAGGTAGAGGGTAAAACAAGAGGTACAACGGTTATTACCTGTGAATCCGTGGATGGTGGATTTAAGTCATTTTGTATGGTTACCGTAGTTGATCCGGAACTTAGAATTACAGTAACACCGGACAACTATCGTCTTGGTTATGGTAAAACTTATACATTAAAGGCAACTGTAACAAGTCATGGCAAGCCGGTAGAAGGTATGGATCTTGTATGGAGTTCTGATGATGATTCTATTTGTACTGTAGATGAGTATGGTACAATATATGGTCAGGATTTTGGTGATGCTGTAATTACAGTAGCTATTGATAATGATGATTATGATGTTTCAGCAACCTGTGATGTACGTGTGGTTCGCGAGGTAACATCCATTAAATTGAATCATTCGGTATTGACCATTATTAAGGGACACACTGCTTCTATCCATGCAGATGTGAAGCCATCTAATGCTACATATACAGATGTTACATTCAGCTCTGAAAATGAGAAGATTGCTACCATTGATGAAGATGGTATGATTACTGCTGTTGAAATTGGTAATGTTTGGATTTGGGCAAAAGCAAAGGATAACAGCGGAAAATATGCACGATGTTATGTAACCGTTATGGATCCGGTTCCGGCAACAGGAATTAATGTTTCTGATAAAAAGGTTGTTTTAATTCCTGGTGAGAAGAAGCTGATGAACTATACCATTAAGCCAACAAATTCAACTGATGATGTTATTTGGACTTCCGGTGAAGAATCTATTGCTACTGTAGATGGAACCGGTATGATTACTGCGCATAGAACAGGTACAACAACTGTGACAGCAATGACTACCTCTGGTAAAACAGCAGAAATTGAAGTTATTGTTCTGGGTCTTAGCAGAACCAGTCTGGAAATGCCGGTATATACCCAGTATTCCAGATTGACAGTAGATGGTGCCACAGGAACAGTACGTTGGGACGTAGAAAATACTACCATTTGTGAAGTGAACAATGGTGTCATCACTGCAAGAAAAGTTGGTACAACCTATGTCAGTGCAACTGTAAACGGAAGAACCTTAAGATGTAAGGTTACCGTTACGGCAAACAAAAAGAAAAAATAAACAAGCAGAGAGGAGTATGCCTTTTCGTGTTACAAAGTCTTCATGTAAAAAATTTCGCAATTATTGATGAGACGGAAGTGGACTTTCGTGAACATTTGAATATTATGACCGGTGAAACCGGTGCGGGCAAATCCATTCTGATTGATTCCGTGAATGCGGCAATCGGAGCTAAAGTATCTAAAGATATCATCCGCCGGGGCGCAGATTACGCCCTGGTGGAATTAACCTTTTCCGAACTAAACTCTACAATTGTAGAAAAACTTACGGAAAAGGATATTTATCCGGAAGAAGGAATGCTGGTGCTTTCCAGAAAAATTATGGAAAGCGGAAAGTCAGTTTGCAAAATTAATGGAGAAACGGTAACTGCAGCAATTTTAAAAGAAATCGCAGGGTATCTGATTGATATTCATGGTCAGCAGGAGCATCATTCCTTGTTGCAGAAGGCATCTCATTTAAAATTTTTAGATCGTTTTTCAAAAGAGCAGCTTGGTACACTTCCAAAACAGCTGGAAGATGCATATAAAGAATGGAAGGCTGTGAAAGAGGAACTGGATAGTGCCATTGTGGACGAAGGAGAACGTAACCGGGAGTTTTCTTTTCTTACCTTTGCAGTGGAGGAGATTGACGGTGCAAGACTTCGTGTTGGAGAAGATGAAGAACTGGAAGAGGAATACAAGGTTCTTTCCAACAGTCGGCAGATTGTGGAGGCTGTTTCTGCCGGACTTCGCTTTACCAAAGAGGCAGAAGACAGCAATGCGGAAGAATTGGTTTCCAGAGCACAACGGTATCTTTCTAAAGTTGTAGAATATGATTCGGAACTTCAAACCCTGGATGATATTTTAAGCAACGTACAGGAACTGCTTTCTGATTTTAACAGTCAGGCAGAAAACTATATTTCCAATATGGAGGATTCCGCTGAACGCTTTTTTGAAGTAGAACAACGTTTAAATGCAGTGAATCAGCTCAAGGGAAAGTATGGTGATTCCATTGAGACAATTCTTGCTTATAAAGAAGAATGTGCTGAAACGCTTGAAAAATATAATAATTATGAAGTATATTTAGAAACGCTTCGCAAAAACTATAAAAAAGCAGAAGAAAAATGTCTGAATTTGTGTGACGAAATATCAAACATTCGAAAAGCGTGCGCACAAAAAATGACAGCTGCCATGAAAAAAGCTTTGCAGGATTTAAACTTCTCGGAAGTGCAGTTTGAAATGCTGTTTGAGAAACTGGAACTGTTTACATCCCATGGCTATGACTCGTGTGAATTTATGATTTCTTTAAATATGGGTGAAGTGCTTAAGCCTCTTACAAAAGTGGCATCCGGTGGAGAGTTGTCCAGAATTATGTTGGCAATGAAATCAGTACTGGCAGAGCAGGATGAGATTCCTACTTTGATTTTTGATGAAATTGATACCGGAATCAGTGGACGAACTGCTCAGATGGTTTCCGAAAAAATGGCGCAAATTGGTGCGACACATCAGATATTATGTATTACCCATTTGTCCCAGATTGCTGCAATGGCGGATGCACATTTTCTAATTGAAAAGAGTGTGGAAGAAGGCAGAACCAGAACCGGAATCAGAGAGCTTTCCAAAGAAGAAATTTATATGGAGCTTGCACGAATGCTGGGTGGTGCGGAAATTACTACAGCTGTAGTTAAAAATGCAAAAGAAATGAAACAGCTGGCAGATAATGTGAAATTATATTAATTAAAAATACAAATCAAGATAAAAAGCAGTGAGTGAATATGTCATTTACTGCTTTTTCTATTTCCATGGGAAGAGTTTTCAGATTTATTTGCTACTTTTCCACCCATACTAACAGAGGAAAAATTGGTGATGATTATGAGTGGAGAGGGAAAGTATGGAGCAGGTGATACGCAGACGACGGAGAAAACGCTGGTTTTTCGCAATAGCGGGAGTCAGCCTGATGGTGGTAATACTGTACGGATATTATTGGATGAAAATAAATGTACCTTCTGAGATAAAGATTCTGATGGGACAGGAGGAAGAGTTTGATTTTTCTGTACCGATGGAAGCAAGTATATTCAGTGAGGAAGCAGCAGGGGTTCTGTATGTGAATCAGGAACCTTTGTCGAAGGATATTATTGATATTGATTTACTGAACCCGTTTTCTGTCAGTTCGGATTCACTTGGCGAATATGAAGTTCAGTTAAAGCTATTTGGTTTATTTCCGATTAAGGAAATATCGTTGGAGATTATTGAGGAACTGGAAGTAATCCCCGGTGGGGATGTTATTGGGCTTCAAGTGGAAACAGAAGGAATTCTGGTATTGGGAACCGGAGCTGTAACCTTGGCAGACGGAAGCAGTGCAGAGCCGGCGAAGGGACTCTTAAGAAGTGGTGATTACATTGTAGGAATAAACGGAAAGCTTGGAATTACCCGTCAGGAATTCATTGATTCTATTGGTGTAGAACCGATGAGACTGGCAGTAAAACGGAATGGGGAACTGATAGAAGTGGAGCTACAGCCGGTAAAAGATTATTCGGGAAAATATAAATTAGGTGCGTGGATTCGCACGGATGCTCAGGGAATTGGCACCATAACCTATGTAACAAGTAATGGTAAATTTGGGGCGTTAGGACACGGAATTACAGATATAGACACCGGCTTGATTATGGATATAGACACCGGAAAGTTATATGATGCAGAAGTATTAAGTGTTGTAAAAGGAAAAAATGGCACACCCGGAGAATTGATTGGTATTATCCGGCAATCCGGTATCAGCCTGATTGGTGAAATCACAGAAAATTGTTCCAAAGGAATTTATGGTCAGATGAAGCTTGGTATGGTAGATACTTCGGAAGTGGTTCCGGTGGCCTTAAAGCAGGATATTGAACTGGGGGCTGCGACCATTCTGTGTCAGGTGGATTCTCAGGTAAGGGAGTACGAGATTGAAATTGAACGAATTGAGCTGGGAAGAACAAATGATAACAAAGGGCTGGTAATAAAAATTACTGATGAAGAACTGCTTAAGAAGACGGGTGGAATTGTGCAGGGAATGAGCGGCAGTCCTATTTTGCAGAACGGAAAACTTATCGGTGCGGTGACACATGTGTTGGTGAATGACCCGACCAGGGGGTATGGGATTTTTATTGAAAATATGCTGGAGCACTAATGTCCAAGCAGAAAGCGGAAATAACACAATCGTGCGAGGTGGCTCGCTAAGGATTGTGTTATTTTTGATTTTTATATGGCGAAAGATGTATTAAAACAGGAATATTCGTCAGAAAAAGTGTGGCACAGATATTTATATTCGTCAGATAATATGAAATGTTCATATTGATATTCGTCAGAAAAAATGTATAATATAATTAAAAGATATATATCATATAATGTGAGGTGATAAGGATGGAACGCTTTGCAATGAAGCAATTAGAAGAATGGTACAATAGAAAAAACAGAAAACCGCTTATTTTAAAAGGTGCCAGACAGGTAGGAAAAACCTGGTTAATGAAAGAATTTGGAAGAACTCACTTTAAGCATACAGCGTATGTGAATTTTGATAATAATAAAAATATGGCCAATGTTTTTGAAGGAGATTATGACATTGAGAGAATACTAATGGCTATAAACATTGAGACAGGAGTAAAAATACATCCCAAAGAAACTTTAATCATTTTTGATGAAATACAAGAAAATCCAAAAGCAATCGCATCATTGAAATATTTTTGTGAAGAAGCACCGGAGTATGCTGTTATAGCAGCAGGATCGTTATTAGGAGTTGCTATTCATAAGGGAGTTTCATTTCCGGTAGGGAAAGTAGATACTTTAGAACTTAATCCGCTAAGTTTTAGGGAATTTTTGCTGGCAATAGGAGAAGTTGGGTTGGCAAAATTAATTGAAGAAGTAAATATATCGTTAATCGAAAGCTTTCGTGTAAAATATATTGACTGGTTGAAAAAGTATTATTTTATAGGCGGGATGCCGGAAGTGGTATCATCATTTGTAACAGAAAGAGATTTTACAGAGGTACGTCGTATTCAAAAGAGAATCATAGAAATGTATGAAGCTGATTTTAGCAAGCATACCACTGCGAATGAATTACCCAGAATACGAATGGTATGGAATTCAATTCCGATGCAGTTAGCTAAAGAAAATAAAAAGTTTTTCTTTGGAAAAATTAAAGAAGGTGCCAGAGCAAAGGATTTTGAAATCGCAATTGAATGGCTATTGGATTGTGGATTGATAAAAAAGGTCTACAATGTTAGTAAACCGGCAATGCCCCTAAAGGCATATACAGAGTTTTCTGCCTTTAGATTGTATTTGTTGGATGTTGGACTGCTTGCAGCTATGAGTGAATTGGATGCCAAATCTATTTTGGAGGGCAATTCGATATTTGTAGAGTTTAAGGGTGCTCTGACAGAGCAGTATGTATTACAACAGTTGATAGCCAGTACCGAGTATACGCCTTATTATTATTCTGAAACAAAGTCAGAAGGAGAAATTGATTTTCTGATACAAAAAGGAACAGACATAGTACCAATTGAAGTAAAAGCTGAAGAAAATTTGAAAGCCAAAAGTTTGAGAGTTTATTGCGAAAAGTTTAAACCACAAATGGCGATTCGTACATCCATGTCCAATTATAGAGAGCAGGACTGGATGGTAAATGTACCATTGTATGTGTTGGATAGATACTTGGAGAGAAAGAATGAATCATATTAAAATACAAAGAGTTATGACACCATATGAGTACGAAGAAGATTACTGGTATATTGATGGAAAAATATTAACGGATTATTTAGATGAGTGTATTAATGAATCTGCAGATGAGTATCTAAAAAATTTGGGGTCTTTTATGGGGCTTTGTCCGGCATGGAGTAAAGAATTAAATCACAAAGGCGATGTACGATTTGTGTGGGAGCTAATCCGTAGAGAGAACACTACAATATTACCACTATTACTATGTCCTGATGATTTGGATTTTTCATGTATCGTAATAGTTATTGAAGTTGATAAGACGAAAGATTTTGTATACTGGGGCAGAGTTGGTTATGTGACTCATAAGAACGCTAATTTTGAAGAAGAAAAAAGAAGTGGAATACTTTGTGTTGAGGCTTATTCAGATGAAGATTGGGAAAAATATGGTGATAATATAGCGCTTGAGAGTACTACCAGTTATTTGTGGAAGGAATGGATTGGAAAGAATTGGGATGAAGAGTTGTATAGAAGGCGTATGAATTATACATTACCTTATTATGAAACAGAGGGTAATGTCTGTTGGTTTCGGGATTTAAATTGGTGTTTTGTACGTGATGAATACGAAGCAATGGTTCAAGAGTTTTGGGGGCGAACAACATTAGAACATTTGCAAAATATCTTAAAGCAGGATAATAGTAGAACCATGACTATTGATGAATGTGCCCATCTTTTTTCTGAATTGACTTTTGACGGAAAAGCAATATTACAAGAACACATTGATGACTATAGTGAAATTTTACTACATATTTTGGCTTCAGATATGGTGTCAGAACCGTTGATGGATTTGTTGAATAGATATGATGAAAAAGCATTACTGATTGATTGCTATATATCGCTCATTGAAATTATGTGGAAACTGGGCGATGAAGCTGTTCGAAATGTAGTGGATGTTACGATATTGGAAAGATTATCAGATGATAAGAGTTTATGGCAAAAATTCGGTAGATTTATTTCAATGGAGTTTAAGCAATATATAAATCAGGAAGTGTTGGCTTTTAATGCGATGATGTGGGGGGGTAAAAGCTCTGGAATAAACAAATTACAGTAATAGATTGAAAGCAGACAGATACAAAAACATTTGTCTGCTATATTTATATCTAAATATATTATATATCTAACGCATTTTGGAGAAGTGACGGATAATGCATATATTAATATGAGACGTGATTTAGAATTGATGGCAGTGGAATTTATGTAATGGAATATAGGACATATCAGGAGAGAAAGAATTATTTGAAGGAGTTATATAACATGCACATTAAGAGCAAAAATTGAAAAAGAGATATTATCCTGTTAAGGATATGATGAAATAACTATATTTTTTGCTGTGATAGATGTTGAAATAATGATACATTCTTGTTAAAATAAAGAAACTTATACTTTTGAAATGGAAAAAAGAATGGGATGGTAAATACGCATGTCTGCTTGAAGGGGCAAGGCGTGTAGGTAAGACAACGATTGCTGAAGAATTTGCGCGTAATGAATAGGAGTCTTATATACTAATTGATTTTTCGAATGTGAGTAAGGAGCTGTTAGATGTATTTGATGATATATCAAAACTTGACCGTTTCTTTTTGAGATTACAGATGTATACCGGCGTTGAACTTATTGAACGGAAATCCGTAATTATTTTTGATGAAATTCAACTGTTTCCAAAAGCCCGGCAAGCAATAAAGCATCTTGTGAAGGATGGAAGATATGATTACATTGAAACTGGTTCATTGATTTCGATAAAGAAAAATATAAAAGACATTTTAATTCCATCTGAAGAACATAAGATACATGTATATCCTATGGATTATGAAGAATTTATGTGGGCTGTCGGAGCAAATCCAAATGTTTTATCCATGGCATATAAAAGTAACATTGAGCTGGGAAATGCAGCAAATCGAAATGCAATGAAGGATTTTCGTGTCTATATGGCAGTAGGCGGAATGCCACAGGCAGTAGAGCGATATATTGCAACAAACAATTTTGAAATGGTAGATAAAGTAAAACGCGAAATATTGGAATTGTATTATGATGACTTGAAAAAGATTGATGATTCGGGAAGAATAACGGATATGTATAAATCGGTTCCCAGTCAGCTTGCGTCAAAAAAAAAGCATTATGTGATAACTGCTGCGACCGGGAAGCAGAAAACAAGGAAAGACGAAGAACGTCTTTTTGAACTAATCGAGTCAGGACTTGTATTGCCTTGCTATAATGTATTAAATCCAAGCGTTTCACTTTCACAAACGAAGGATAGTGCTTGCTTTAAATTATATTTATCAGATATAGGGTTGTTTACAACAATGTTATTTAATGACTCGCAGAATGGAATCGCTGATATTTATCAAAAGCTTTTGAGTGATAGTATACCGGCAGACTTGGGATATTTGTATGAGAATGTGGTCGCACAGACTATCAAAGTAAGTGGCAGGGAGTTGTACTACCATACATGGAGAAAAGAAGGAAGCACACATTCTTTTGAGATTGATTTTCTTATTACATCAAAGAATAAGATTATCCCGATTGAAGTAAAATCCTCAGCGGTAAAGAATCATAAGTCAATCGATGCTTTTGAGAACAAGTATTCTCAGTATGTGGGAGAACGATATCTTTTGTCGCAAAAAGATGTGGGAAAGGAAGGGACATTAAAGTACCTACCGATATATATGACAATGTTTTTGTTAAAAGAATTATAAGTTAAAACAAGTTTTAGACAAAAAATGAAGTCTATAGTTGAATTTGTGATTATATAAAATTTTGTGGAGAGTATTTTATGGAAGAACTATTTGTGTATGCAATTCTATGTGGTGTAGGATTTGAAAAATATGACAAATATGAGGATACATTGGAACGACTTTTGGAATGGAATCTAACAGATGATATGCTTTTAGATTTATATGGTAGAAAATATAAAGATGCTTTGTTACATACTTATTCAATAATGAATGAATATGCATTGGATTGTGAACTGTTTGGAAAGTGTTTGATGAAGGAACTAAAAGATATATATTTATCTGTTGAAATATCTGAGTTCGGAAAGAAAATGTATGAATTATGGAATAGACTTCCTTCTGCAATTGACGAAATGGAAGAACCGTTTCATATTTTATCTTATGCTGACGATTGTTTATCCTATGGGGATGAAAAACAATGTCGAGAGTTATATGAATCTATGTTTGCATTTTATGAACAGTGAAAACTCTTTCGGATTAAAAACATTATGAGAAAGAGGGAGATGGGATAATGTTTAATTTACCTAAGGTGGAAATAATTAAATTGGTAGATGTTAAAGATGTTGATTGGTGTGAAGAAGCTGTTTTATTTCGAGTAAAAAGCGGAAAAGGAACGCTAACACATCGAATCAGTGAAGAAGATGAAGAATATATGTACAGTTCGCAGCTATTGTTGAATGGCAGAGCGCTTATACAGGCGAAATATCCAATCTGCCCAACCTGTACAGGAATGTTAGCAACCGGATATGGAATTGAAAATATACATTGTAGGGAATTAACAAGGGTTAGAGAATGTATAAATTCCGAATACAAAGGTATCATGAATGCTGCAGAACATATAAAACCATTATTAGGGCTGTTGAGGGATGGATATTATCTTCTGGCAGATGCTAAATTGTATCCCTCAGATGGGCAAGGCGAATTTTTTTATTCAGTTCCTAATGAGCTAAGTTATAATGAAGCAACTTGTAGTGAGTATTATGATTCAAATTTACATTGTTCTACAGATGGTTTTCCGGCATATATCTACCCGACACAATCAAGTGCTCTGATTCAGGAACAACGGGTGGAAGAGTATATTGAAATGATGAAGAATTGCACTAATTCCCCAAGAGGTATTGCTTATTATGAAGATGGATTTGTTTGTGTACTTCTTGACGGACATCATAAAGCATGTGCTTCATCAGCATTGGGTAAAATGCTAAACTGTTTGACAATTATTGCCGCTGACAAGTTTGTCTTCGAAGAAGGTGCTAAATATGTGGGGGAGGATACATGCATAAAATGTGTTGGTTTTGCAGGAATAATGATTGATGTGGAACCGGGTACAAAAATGAATGATTACAAGCCGATTAAGGGAACGCGTGAGAAAGAGATACATATGCCTGTATATAACCTTACGGGAAGAAAATTTCCTGAGAAGTATTATAACAGTTATCCGACAATACAAGCTTTGGCAGGGATTAGTAATGCTGAAGTTGATGTCAAAGGAGATGTGGTTGAATATGCCAAGCAACTTATTTTATCACGTGATGAGGAAGAGATTATCAAGTTAGATTACTTGTTGCAGTTTTTATCCGGGTATCGTAAGGAAGAGGCATATACTATTGCAAAATTGATCTTCGATAATTTTGATGAGTACTATTTAAGAGATGCACGGAAAAGTGCCGTGAAAGAAATGCTAAAGCACCATAACGAAGAAACAGAACAGTATATGATTGACTATTTGGTTGACCATACTTCGAAAGATGAATGCTGGGATTTGGTAAATTCTTATTGGGAGTAATATTTTGCTTCCTGTCAGCTATTTATTATGGATGATATAACATATTGTCGAATTTTGTTGTTCCCTACTTGACACAAACGTGTCGGGTTCCCCAATTCTGCAAAATGGAAAGCTGATTGGCGCAGTGACTTATGTGCTGGTAAATGATCCGACCAGAGGGTATGGGATATTCATAGAAAACATGTTAGAGAATAATTAAGAAAAGGTTGAACATTAAAAAACAATTAGAAACAGATTACAATTCCAAAGATTACGTGACTTTTCATTGCTGTATGTGTATACTGCTTTATAGCAATGAAGAGTCATTTTTTTGTTATAGGTGTTATGAATATCGCTTACAGTGGAGAAAAATTATGAAGAAAAACAAAGAAAAAAGCAAAAAAAATTACAATGTGTTTATAGTCATTAAACGTATGCTGAAACATATGTGGAATCAGGATAGGGCGCAGTATGGCAGAATTGCTTTTTATACGGTGGTGGCGGCCATTTATCCGTTTATGGGAGTATTCCTTCCTAAAATCGCTATCGGAATCCTGGAACAGGGTGGAGAGAATGCCACAAGGAACCTGATACTTACCATGGCGGGATACTTTGTTGCGGCAGGTGTTTTGGTAACATTAATAAAATATCTGGATGCTTACATAACGACCAGAAATATGCGGATTCGCCTGCTTTATCTGGGGCAATTATCGAATCGTCTGCAAACGATAGATTACTGTCATCACGAAAATGCCGGATTTTTTGAAGAATACCAGAAGGGAATGAATGCGGGAAATAATAACAGTAATGGTATTGAAGGATTATATAATAAATTAGCGCAGCTTGGTGCAAAGCTGCTTACGTTAATTGGCATGGTGATCATGGCAGGAGCGCTCAGTCCGGTGCTGCTTCTTTCCTTAGTGGTGCATGTGGTTGTGATTTTATGGACTTCCAAGCTGACCCATGATTATGAATATTCCAAAAAGGAAGAAACCTCTAAGGCATGGCGGCGTCTGGGATATTATCAGCGCACCACGTTAGATTTTTCCTATGGTAAAGATATCCGTATTTTTAATTTAAGAAAGCGTATCATGGATAATTACCAGTTGGAACTGGATGCTTACGTCAAGTTGTTTGCCGGTATTAAAAACCGGGAATTTCTGCTAGGCTTATGTGGGATTGTCACACTGCTTATCAGTAACGTGCTAACTTATGGTATTCTGGTTCAGAATGTGATAAACGGTATGTCGGTCAGCTCCTTTACCATGTACACTGCCATGGTGGTGTCATTAATGGCACTGATGTTAGATTTTGGCAGGGATTTAGCTTTTATCCGGAACGAGGGTGAGTATGTTAATGATTTTTACCGCTTATTGGATGCATCGTTAGTAGTAGAAGGAGAAAAAACAGCGGCAGATGTGCTTGACAATGATAAAGAGGGCAAAACACTGGAAATTGTTTTTGATCATGTAACCTTCCGGTATCCGGGAACAGAGAAAAATATTTTTACAGATTTAAATTTCAAAATTCATTCCGGGGAACGCCTGGCGATTGTTGGAATTAATGGTGCCGGAAAATCTACTTTAGTTAAGCTTATGACCGGATTATTTGCACCGACGGAAGGAACGATTTATATCAATGGTGTAGACATTACAACCATTAAAAAGAGTGAGTTGTACAGCCTGTACTCTGCGGTGTTCCAGGAGGTAAATGTATTGGCGTTTACGCTTCGGGAAAATGTCGCCTGTGCATCTGAAAATGTGGATGATGAGCGGGTAAAGGAGGCCTTAGATAAGGTTGGCTTATGGAAGAAGATAGAAGGGTTTGACAATGGTCTGGACCAGATGATGTTAAAGGTAATTGATGAAAATGGTACAGATTTTTCCGGCGGAGAGCGGCAGAAGCTTTCTATTGCCAGAGGGTTATATAAAAATGCAGCCATGGTAATTATGGATGAGCCGACAGCGGCACTCGATGCTTTAGCAGAAGCTGAGATTTATGAGAATTTCAGCAGTCTGGTGGAAGGAAAAACAGCAGTGTATATTTCTCACCGCCTGGCCAGCACCCGGTTCTGCGATAAGATTGCTTTGTTTGATGCAGATGGTCTGGCGGAATACGGAAATCATGAAGAATTGATGGAGCTGAAGGGTAAGTATTACGAGATGTTTATGATTCAGGGAAAATACTATCAGGAAGAACATGCGGAAGCTGCAAGAGAAGCAGCGGCAGGAAAGGAGATGGCTTAACATGAAAAAGTTAGTACACTTTATGAAGCTTGCATGGTCTGTCTCTCCGGCCTATGTGTTGTTATTATTGTTCCAGTCGGTAACCGGCGCAGCAAAAACGCTATTAAATGTAATATTGCCAATGTATCTGGTAAATGAATTGACTGGTGAGAAAAACATAGAACGTCTGATGTTGTTTGCAGCCCTTATCGTGGCAAACAATGTGGGTATGACACTGCTTGATAATTTATTGAACCGCTTTGGCAGTGTATTGAAGGAAAAGTCCAGTAACGGTATGTTGAAGCTAATGTCGGAAAAGGTAATGAATCTGGAATATTCTTATTTGGAAAATCCAACCTATCTGGATTTAAAAGAGCGGGCAATTTTTGCAATCAGCAATCAGGGTGCTATTTCTCAAATGACAACGATGATTTTCCAGACATTGTCCCAGGCACTAACCATGACCGGTCTGATTGCCATTTTGGCTACCTTAGGTCCGGTACTCATCGTGGTTCTTGTGATAGGAACCTTGCTGATGTTATGGATTTACGGTGGAGTATCCAAAATGCAGATGCAGGTAATGCAGGAGATTATACCAATTAACCGACGCTATGGGTATTATTTAGACACTGCTATGGATAAGCAAACCCAGAAGGACATTCGTTTATATGATATGTCGGGGATGATTACCGGACGCATCCTTAAGTTTTCCAATGATACTTGTGATATGTTTGAAAAAATGCAGTTAAAGGCCGGCAGGGCTCTTGGCCGGATGGGGGCTGTTACAGAAGGCATTGCGGCATTCAGTTATGGATATGTGGGTTTTCGAACCTTAAGCGATTTCTTTGGTCCGAAGCTGACGCTTGGTGCTCTTACCATGTATGTGTCGGCAACCATTAATGTGTCCAATATGGTATTGCTTTTAGGGGAAAGTGTGATAGGAATGCTGCAGTTTCTTGGTTTTTTGGATCCGTATATGGAGTTTATGTCTCTTGCTGAAGAAACCAAACAGACCGGTGGAGTACCATTTTCTGAAGATGTGGAAACGGTAGAATTTAAGAACGTTACCTTTACCTATCCAAATGCAGAAAAGCCGGTGCTTAAGAACATTTCTTTTTCTATTAAAAAGGGAGAGAAGATTTCCATTGTTGGTCTTAACGGTGCCGGAAAATCCACTCTGGTAAAGTTAATATGTCGTATGTACAAAGCCGACAGCGGAGAAATTCTGGTAAACGGCAGAAATATTTATGACTATGACTATTTGTCCTATATGAATACCATTTCCGCAGTATTCCAGGATTATCGCCTGTTTAACTTTACCATTGCAGAAAATATTTCCTGTCAGGATAAGGATGCAGATACCGCACGTATTGAAACTTTGGTAGAAGAGGTTGGTTTGCAGGAAAAGATTGCAGAACTGCCACAGGGCATCTTAAGCCGATTCGGTAAAGACTACGATAAGGACGGTATTGAACTTTCCGGCGGCCAGGGACAGAAGATTGCCATTGCAAGAGCACTTTATAAAAAGGCTTCCATGGTGATTTTAGACGAGCCTGCCAGTGCCCTTGATCCAATTGCAGAAGCAGAAATTTATGAGAAGTTTAACAGCCTGGTGGAAGATAAAACAGCCATTTATATTTCCCACCGTATGTCTTCTTCAGTATTCTGCGACAAGATTTTAATTATTGACGGCGGAACAGTAGCAGATTATGACACTCATGAGAATCTTATGAAAAAGACCGACAGCCTGTACTATAAACTTTTCCGCTCCCAGGCGGAAAACTATCGGGTGGAAGCAGTGTAAAAGTGATTACTTGCCGTTAGTCAAACCGATGAAGAAACTGCCACTTGCCACTGCGTCAAACCGGTATGAAACTGATACTTGCTTTCGGCAGGCGACACACTTCGCAAATAAAATCGATTTGATGTTATGTATAACCTATAACGATTTATGAATACAAAAAATACCTCCAAGAAACCGTTAGCACAGGCGGGTTTCAGGAGGTATTTTTCGTATTCATAAATCAATATGGATTACCTGAATTCAACATCAAACCGATTTTATTTATTCAGATTTTTCTCTGCCGTAGCAAGCATCAGTTTAATACGATTCAACTGGTTTACTTCGCTGGCACCCGGGTCATAGTCAACCGCTACGATGTTGGCGAGAGGATGTCTTGCACGAAGTTCTTTAATAACGCCCTTGCCAACCACATGGTTTGGCAGACATGCAAACGGCTGGGTGCAGACAATGTTGTTAACGCCGGTATGAATCAGCTCTAACATTTCACCGGTTAAGAACCAGCCCTCACCGGTCTGGTTGCCGATGGAAACAATTGGCTCGGCATATTCTGCCAGTTCTTCAATGTGGGCCGGTGGGTCAAAGCGGTTACTTTCTTTTAAGTATTTTCTGGCATCTTTTCGCATGTACTCTAAGAAGCTGTTGGCAATGTTACCAATCATGGCTCCTTTTTTACTCTTACCAAGAGCTTCATACTTAAAATTATTGTTATGGAAGCTGTAAAGCAGGAAGTCGAGCAAATCAGGAACAACTGCTTCCGCGCCTTCTGCTTCTAGCAAACCGACTAAGTCATTGTTGGCTGCCGGTAAAAACTTTACGAGAATTTCACCGACAATTCCGACACGAGGTTTTCTCAGACTTTCGTTTAAAGGGATAGTATCAAAATCTTTGATGATTCCTTTTAAATTATTGCGGAATTCCTTGCGGTTGCCGGTAGTAACGGACTTTTTACAGATGTCTGCCCACTTGCGGTGTAACTCATTTACGGAGCCCGGTACTGCTTCATAAGGGCGGGTGCGGTAAACCACACGCATAAAAACATCACCGTATACCACAGCCTGCATAGCACGGTTTAGCATAGTAAGGTCAGGTGAAAAGCCCGGGTTCTTTTCAATACCGCCGGCACTTAAAGAAACTACCGGAATCTGCGGTTCACCAAGCTTTGCAAGGGCACGGCGGATAAAGCTGATGTAGTTTGTGGCACGGCATCCACCGCCGGTCTGGGTGATAAGTAAAGCAACTTTGTTTTTATCGTACTTGCCGGAGGCTAGTGCTTCCATTAATTGTCCAACTACGATTAAGGAAGGGTAGCAGGCATCGTTATTTACAAACTTTAATCCGGTGTCTACAGCGGAACGGGAAGGATTTGGTAAAATCTCTACGTTGTAGCCGCAGGAAGCAAAGGCCGGTTCCAGTAATTCAAAGTGGATCGGTGACATCTGCGGAACAAGAATGGTGTAGTTCTTTTTCATTTCCTTAGTGAAGATGACACGGTTATGGGCTGCGTTTGTTACCTTTTGTTCCACATGTTTTTTCTGGCGTTCTTTCACAGCGGACAGAAGAGAGCGAATACGGATGCGTGCCGGTCCTAAATTGTTTACCTCGTCAATTTTTAAGACGGTGTAAATTTTGCCGGAACCGGTTAAAATATCAGATACCTGATCGGTGGTAACTGCGTCCAGACCACAGCCGAAGGAATTTAACTGAATCAGCTCCAGACTAGGGTTTGTGCGTACATAGGAAGCAGCAGCGTATAGTCTGGAATGGTACATCCACTGGTCTACCACGATGGTTGGACGGTCGATGGTGCCCAGATGGGAGATGCTGTCTTCGGTGAGTACAGCAACACCGTAAGAGGTAATCATTTCCGGAATACCATGGTTGATTTCAGGGTCGATGTGGTAAGGACGGCCGGCAAGAACAATACCAAGCTTACCGGTTTCTTTTAAGTAATCTACGGCAGCTTCTCCGGCCTTCTGCATATCCTTTCGTGCATTTTCCAGTTCTGCCCATGCTTTGTGCACAGCCTCGGAAATTTCTCTGGCAGGAATTTGATTATGTTCACTGATAACTTCAATCAGACGCTTACGCACGATTTCCTCAGATTCCAGAGAAAGGAATGGGTTCTGGAAATCGATGCTTTCATCTTTTAATTCCTCTACATTATTTTTGATATTTTCACCATAGGAGGTGACAATAGGGCAGTTATAGTGATTGCCGGAATCCTTGTACTCCTTGCGCTCGTACGGGATACAAGGATAGAAGATATACTTACAGCCCTGCTGTAAGAGCCACATAATGTGGCCATGGGCCAGCTTTGCCGGATAACATTCGGATTCACTTGGGATGGATTCAATACCAAGCTCATAAATCTTACGGGAGGAAACCGGAGAAAGTATAACCCGGTAACCAAGTTCCGTAAAGAAGGTGAACCAAAACGGATAATTCTCGTACATGTTTAAAACGCGAGGAAGACCTACGGTACCGCGTTTTGCTTCAAATTCCTCCAACGGCTTATAAGAGAAGTAACGGTCTAACTTATATGCAAAGAGGTTTGGAATGTTTTTATCAGCCTTTTCCTTGCCAAGACCACGTTCACAGCGGTTGCCGGAAATAAATTTACGACCGCCGGAGAAGTGGTTGATGGTAAGGAGACAATGGTTGGTACAGCCTTTACATCTGGTCATGTCAGAGTGGAAGGTCAACTCGGAAATCTGCTCTAAGGTGAGCATTGTGGTTGCTTCGCCATTATAGTGGGCACGGGCAATTAAGGCAGCACCGAAGGCTCCCATAATTCCGGCAATATCCGGACGGACGGCCTGACAGCCGGAGATACGCTCAAAGCTGCGTAAAACGGCATCATTATAAAAGGTACCACCCTGAACCACGACTTTTTTACCGAAATCCTTGGCATCGGATACCTTAATAACCTTGTATAATGCATTTTTTATAACAGAGTAGGCAAGTCCGGCAGAAATATCAGCAACGGATGCTCCTTCTTTCTGGGCCTGCTTTACCTTGGAATTCATAAATACGGTACAACGGGTGCCGAGGTCGATCGGGTTCTTGGCAAACAGGGCTACCTTGGCAAAATCAGCCACTTCATAATTTAAGGACTTGGCAAAGGTTTCAATGAAGGAACCGCAACCGGAGGAACAGGCTTCATTTAACTGTACGTTGTCTACCGTGCCGTTTTTGATACGGATACATTTCATGTCCTGACCGCCGATATCCAGGATACAGTCCACATCCGGGGCAAAGAATGCAGCAGCGTGGTAGTGGGCAATGGTTTCTACTTCGCCTTCATCAAGAAGCAGGGCTTCTTTAATCAATGCTTCGCCATAGCCGGTGGAGCAGGAACGAACAATTGTGGCATCTTCCGGTAATTGAGAGTAAATATCTTTTACTGCTTTAATGGCAGTTTTTAACGGGCTGCCGTTGTTGTTCTGATAGAAGGAATATAATAAGGTGCCGTCTTCACCGACTAAAGCTGCCTTGGTTGTGGTAGAGCCTGCATCAATACCAAGATAGCATCTGCCGTGATAGTCGGACAGTGACATTTTATGTACAGTATGTGCTCTGTGACGGGTACTGAATTCTTCGTAAGCTTCTTCGCTTTCAAACAGAGGTTCCATACGGGTTACCTCAAAGTCCATAACAATACCGGTTTGGAGACGCTTAATTAAATCATCCAGAGCAAAGCTTTCAGAAGATGCATTCCGGGCAGAACCCATGGCTGCAAACAGATGGGAATGTTCCGGAGCAATCACCTGTTCCGGAGTTAAGTTTAGTGTACGGATAAAAGCTTCTTTCAATTCGGTTAAAAAGTGCAGAGGACCACCGAGGAAAGCTACGTTGCCACGAATTGGCTTTCCACAGGCAAGACCGCTGATAGTCTGATTGACAACTGCCTGAAAAATAGAAGCAGAAAGGTCCTGCTTGGAAGCTCCTTCGTTAATAAGCGGCTGGATGTCGGATTTTGCAAATACACCGCAACGGGCAGCAATCGGATAGATGGTTTTGTAGTCCTTGGCATATTCGTTTAAGCCTGCGGCGTCGGTTTTTAACAGGGATGCCATCTGGTCGATAAAGGAACCGGTACCACCGGCACAAATGCCGTTCATTCGCTGTTCAATTCCGCCGGTAAAGTAAATAATCTTGGCATCCTCACCGCCAAGCTCGATGGCAACATCGGTTTGTGGGGCCGCCTGTTGCAGGGCAGAAGCTACCGCAACTACTTCCTGAATAAATGGAATATTTAAATGCTTTGCCAGGGTCAGACCGCCGGAGCCTGTGATGGCGGCGGAGAGCATGCATGGTCCCTGCTGTTCACGGATTTTCTTTAAAATGCCGGAGAGAGCCCCCTGAATATCGGCATAGTGACGCTCATAGGCGGAAAATAAAAGCTCACCGGATTCATTTAACAGAGCGGTTTTTACTGTGGTGGAACCGATATCGATTCCAAGAGTATATCTGGTTTTATTATCTGACATAGTATCTTTCCTTTCGTGGACGATCTTCTATTCTTACTTTTACAAGATAAAATAATACAGTGATAAAATGATGTAGTAATGAAAACTACATCGAGTCTATTATACCTCACGAAATCGTTTGATACAATGAAAAAATGATAAATTTTTGTTTTTTTACCGAATTTTTAATCGAAACAGTAGAATATCAGAGAAAAATCAAGTAAAATAGGTGTAACAGTTCAGTCTATGCAATGGTGCGGCTGAGCTGCGGATGATGAAGATAAGAGGTAAAAAATGAAAAAATACAGAAGACAGGTGTTTCTTGTGTTACTTCTGGTGGGGTTACAGATAGGGAGTGTCATTCCTGTTCATGCTGAACTGATACCGGCACAGAAGGAAATCAGGGTTGGACTGACGTCCATGTATTCCAACAAAGAAACACTGACGATAAAGAATACAAAATTAGGTTATGGTTATTGTGTTGGCAATATATATCTGCAGGAAGCAGTGTTAGAAAGCCATACCGGTTTTACGTTTACACCTGTAAATGGCTATTTTGTGGCAGAAGAAACGCTGTATGCCAGTTACGGAGCAGCAAAGCAGACGGCAGAAAAGTATTGTGCTCTCGGTGTGGAGGCATATCCCGGAAGCACATACCAATGCAGCTGGCGGGTATATTTCGGAAATACATCGAAATATGCGGAGGCGGAGACGTTAATTGCATCAATGAAAGAAATCACCGGAAAAAGCGGTTTTGAGGTGCTGCCCGGAAATAACTATCGTATCAGGATAAACGGAAGCTTTGGAGAGTTGTTAATTGATGTAGATGAGCATTATGCCTATCCGCAGTTTCGACCGGTGACCAATTACGAAAAAGGTGTGGCTTGTATAGATATGGGAAGCCGTGCGTACCGTGGAAGAATGGAAATCGGCCGTTACGGTAAGGCAACGATGACTGCGGTTAATATTGTAGGAATGGAGGAATATCTGTATGGAGTAGTTCCTGCAGAAATGCCTTCCACCTGGCATGAGGAGGCTTTGAAAGCTCAGGCAGTCTGTGCCAGAAGCTACGCATTGATGAAAGCCGGTTATGGAGGTACATCCAATGCCAAAAAAGGTTATAAAGTAGTTGACACTGTGGCTTCACAGGTGTATAAAGGATATTTGTCTGAGTCAGTAAAGGCAAACAAGGCAGTCGATGCCACCAGAGGAGAAATGATTTGTTATAATAACAAGGTGATTCCGTCCTATTTCTTTTCCACCAGCGGAGGAAGTACGGAAGCTTCTAAGGATGTCTGGGCAGTAGATCTTCCTTATCTCCAAAGCGTTCCGGATTTTTATGAACAGGGAGCGAGCAGAGGTGTGTGGGAGGTAACCTTATCCATGAAAGAAATCAATGATTCCTTAAAAGGACAGGGAATTTCAATCGGGACGTTGGAGGATTTATCTGTTTCAAAATATTCCTCTACCGGTCGTGTATATGCGTTAAATCTGGCAGGAACAGACCGCTCGTTAAATTTACAGGGAACAACCATAAGAACAGTCTTGAATTTATACAGCACAAAGTTTACAATAGTCAGAAAGGGAGAGGTTCCGGATGAAGTATCGGTACTTAGCGCGGATGGAATGCAGACAGGACGCATCAGTAAAATGTATATTGCGTCAGCTGACGGAACCGGTCAGGCTTCTGAAGAACTTTCCCAGTATATTGTACAGGGTAAGGATAATTTGTGGAATTATCCGAGAAGTGCTCCGGCCGGAGCCGGGGAAATTCTGTTTGCCGGTATGGGTTATGGACATGGTGTAGGTATGAGCCAGTATGGAGCTAAGGGTATGGCAGAGGCTGGATACACATATAAAGAAATTATTGAGTATTACTTTACAGGAGCATATGTAAAATGAAAAAACAGGATTTTTATTTTGATTTACCGGAGGAACTGATTGCACAGGACCCGCTTGAAGACCGTTCTTCCTCACGATTATTAGTATTGGATAAGGAAAGTGGTGCGGTGAAGCATCTGACCTTTACAAACATTTTGGATTATTTAAAAGAGGGAGACTGTCTGGTGATTAATAACACCAAGGTAATTCCGGCACGTTTAATCGGTGAAAGGGTGCTGCCGGAGGGTGCAGGAAATGGTACGGAAACAAAGGGAGCTCAAATCGAACTTTTACTGTTAAAGAGAAGAGAAAACGATATATGGGAAACCCTTGTAAAGCCGGGAAAAAAGGCAAAGCCGGGTACGAAGATTCAATTTGGCGATGGTCTTCTTACGGCAGAAGTGCTGGATATTGTAGAAGAAGGAAATCGTCTGGTGCAGTTTCAGTATGAAGGTATTTTTGAAGAAATTCTTGACCGGCTCGGACAGATGCCGCTACCACCGTACATTACTCACAAATTGCAGGATAAAAACCGTTATCAGACGGTATATGCAAAGCATGAAGGATCTGCTGCGGCACCGACGGCAGGTTTGCACTTTACAAAGGAACTTCTGGAAGAAGTGGAAAAGCGGGGCATTACTATTGCAAATGTAACTTTGCATGTGGGACTCGGAACCTTCCGCCCGGTAAAAGAGGAAAATATTTTGGATCA
The DNA here is from genome assembly GCA_045531895.1 of Lachnospiraceae bacterium. Taxonomy (GTDB): domain Bacteria; phylum Bacillota; class Clostridia; order Lachnospirales; family Lachnospiraceae; genus SIG299. Next base: position 8,242 of record JAZSEW010000106.1, on the reverse strand, counting down.
CCATATGCACACGGAGTCTTATCAGGTGTTAGAATCCGAGGCAAAGAAAATCAATGACACAAAGAATAATGGTGGCCGGGTAATTTGCGTGGGAACTACCAGCTGTCGTACTGTAGAGTCTGCCGCAGATGAAAACGGCATAGTTAAAGCCAAAGAAGATGATACAAGCATTTTTATCTACCCGGGTTATCAGTTTAAAGTGTTAGACGGTTTGATTACTAACTTCCATCTGCCGGAGTCTACACTTTTGATGCTGGTTTCTGCATTAGCAGGAAGAGAAAATGTATTAGCTGCATATAATGAAGCTGTACGGGAAAAATACAGATTTTTCTCGTTTGGGGATGCGATGCTCATTTTATAAGGAAAGGGTGGAAAATTTTATGACAAGAGAACAGTATGAAGATATGATGGAATTTGTACAGGAGGATATTAATACCATTACAGATTATCTGGAAGTAAATTATGATGATTTATCCATGGAAGATATATGTATGCTGTACCGGGTATTTTTAGACGAGGAAACAGAAGAGGAGGATAAGGAAGAGATTCACAGAGAACTGTTAGAGCAATTATATGATATGGCGGAAGAGCATCCGAAGGAAATGCTTAAGGCCGCAAAAAAAGTACAGAATTATCTTGAAAAGTAGGTTAAAACTCCATTTTCCTGCGGCACCGGTTTTAGGGAGAGCTGCAGAGGGAAAATGGAGTTTTTTATTATGCATTAGTTTCTGATGTAGATATGATATCCGTTGGTTTCCAACACCTTAGTTGCTTTCGCTACCGCTTCTTTGTCGTAAAATTCGATGCGCAGTACACCCTGTTCAAATTCACGGTTATGAATAATACCTATATTTTTGAGACTGATGCCATGGAGAGAAAGCAGTGTGGCAAGCAATGCCAGAGCACCGGTTTCATCTTTGATATCAACAAATAATTCATATGGTGTAATTAACACGCCTTTTGCTTTTGCAGGAATGGAATCCCGGTAGTTACCGGCAATGTCAAACATATGATACAGCTTGTCTTTTTCGTCAGAGAGAATCATTTGTTTGGCTTCTTCCAGAGATTCCTGATAACGGGTCAGCATTTCACAAATGCTTTCCTTATTGGACATGCAGATATGCTCCCAAATCTCGGGAGAAGAGGAGGCAATTCTTGTAATATCTTTGAAGCCGCCGGCGGCAAGCAGGCGCATTTTAGGCTCCAGAGGACCGGCATTCTGAATCAGGTTTACCAACTGGGCAGCAATGATATGCGGCACATGGCTGATAGCAGCAGTGATTTCATCATGCTCTGCCGGATGAAGTACAATTGGAATAGAGCCCATGGTCTTTACCAAATCTATGTATTCTTCAAGAGTAGAATCGTATGTTTGCGCGGTTGGCGTTAAAATATAGTATGCATTCTCTAATAGTAGAATACTTGAATGCTCATATCCGGTTTTCTCGGAGCCGGTCATTGGATGCCCACCGATAAAACAATGCTCTAAGCCAAGCTCTTTTGCTTTTTCGTGAATATTTCCTTTAACACTTCCTACATCAGTGATAAGACAGTCCGGTTTAATAATGTTTTTTAACTGTGTCAGGTATTCCAGATTTTTCTGCACCGGTGCACAAAGAAAAATCATGTCACAGGTAGAAAAATCAGAGAGAGTTGTAGTGATGTTGTCAAGTACTCCGTCCTCCTTTGCAAGAACAAGAGAGCGGGAAGGGGAAGCGCTGTATTGAAAGGCGGTCAATGTTGGTGTTTTTTCTAATAATTCTTTTAAGGCTCTGGCAATGGAACCACCGATTAAACCAAAACCGATAAAGCCGAAATGTTTTGCAGACATGGAAACAAATGCTCCTTTCAAAAAATCCTATTCTGCATCCATTTTAGTGCAAATGGATTGGTTTGTCAATACTACGATACTTTAAAGCGTAACGCTTTAAAGTGAAATAAGATATAATTCCATGATTGAAACAAAAGTAATTTCATTGTATACTATTTAGATGGATTAAGATGTTTTACAACTCTTACATAGAGCAGGAGAAAAAAGAGCATTTTAATGATAAGTAATTATACAGACGAAGTACGGAGAGAGCTATGAAACAGTTTATAAAAAAATTTATCGGAGATAAAAAATTCTATAAAATGGTGTTATTGATTGCTGTGCCGATTATGGTACAGAATGGTATTACCAATTTTGTCAGCCTGTTGGACAATATTATGGTGGGACAGGTTGGTACCAACCAGATGTCCGGTGTTGCCATTGCAAACCAGTTGATTTTCGTATACAATTTGTGTATTTTTGGTGGTATGTCTGGTGCAGGTATTTTTGGTGCCCAGTTCTTTGGACAGGGGAATCATGACGGACTCCGTTATGTGTTCCGTTTTAAACTGGTCATCGGATTTGTGCTTACAGCGATTTGCGCAGTAATAATTTCCATGTATGGTGAACAGCTGATTTCTTTGTATCTAGATGAAAGTAATTCGGCGGCAGCGAATGCAGAAACCCTTGCTTATGCCATGGAATATCTGCAGATTATGTTGGTGGGATTTCTTCCATTTGTGGCTGTGCAGATTTATGCCAGCACGTTACGCGAAACCGGAGAAGCGGTATTACCAATGTTCGGAGGGATTGTGGCCGTTGGTGTGAATCTGTTGCTAAATTATATGCTGATTCTTGGTAACTGGGGTGCGCCGGCTCTGGGCGTGGCTGGTGCAGCAATTGCTACTGTAACTGCCCGTTTTGTAGAATGTTTTATTGTTGTCTTGTGGACGCATCGTCACAAAGAGAAGAATCCGTATATTGTGGGAGTATATAAGAGTCTCATGATTCCGGGCAATTTGATGATGAAAATTATTAAGAAGGGTACACCGTTGCTTATTAATGAGGCATTGTGGTCTCTTGGCATGGCAACCTTACTTCAGTGCTATTCCGTTCGTGGACTTGGCGTTGTAGCCGGAATGAATATTTCCAATACGATTGTAAACCTGTTTAACGTTACATTTATGGCACTGGGAACTTCCGTTTCCATTGTAGTTGGCAGACTTCTTGGTGCCGGTAAAATGGAGGAAGCAAAAGATACTGACCGCAAGCTGATTGCTTTTTCTGTAGCAAGTTGTATTGTGATTGCGGCTATTGTTATTGTGCTGGCTCCCCTGTTTCCGGAACTTTATAAGACGGAGCAGGAGGTGAAAGAGTATGCCCGGAATTTTATTATTATAGCGGCATTATTTATGCCACAGCATGCCTTTTTGCATGCAGCGTATTTTACGTTGCGTTCCGGTGGAAAAACTGTTATTACATTCCTGTTTGACAGTGGTTTTATGTGGGTGGTATCCATTCCGTTTGCCTTTTGTATCAGCCGGTTTACAGTGTGGCCGATTGAGGTGGTGTACGCTTTATGTCAGGGAATTGAAATTCTGAAAAGCATTGTAGGAGCTATCTTGTTAAAGAAGGGAATCTGGCTCAATAATATTGTAGATAACAAAGAGTGAAAGTGACCGAAGAAAGTGGGATTTTTGCTTTGCATACAACAGAAAATAAGGAGAATTATATGAAAGATTTTTTACCGATTTGCAGAGAAGATATGGAAAAGCGTGGCTGGGAACAGTGCGACTTTGTGTATGTCATCGGTGATGCTTATGTGGACCACACTTCTTTTGGACCGGCCATTATCAGCCGTGTGCTAGAAAGTCATGGATACCGTGTGGGCATCATTTCACAGCCGGACTGGAAGGATGAAAGCAGCATTACTATCCTTGGAAAGCCCCGGCTTGGTTTTCTTGTTTCCGGTGGAAATATGGACACGATGGTAAATCACTATACGGTAGCAAAGAAGCGTCGCCAGAATGATGCCTATACGCCGGGGGGCGAAATCGGCAGGCGTCCGGACAGGGCAACGATTGTTTACAGTAATCTGATTCGTAAGGTATATAAACAGATGCCGATTATTATCGGTGGTATTGAGGCATCTTTACGTCGTCTGGGTCACTACGATTATTGGAGTGATAAGGTGAAGCGTTCTATTTTGTTGGACTCTCAGGCCGATTTGATTTCCTATGGCATGGGAGAAAAGTCTATCGTGGAAATTGCAGATGCCCTGAACAGTGGTCTGGACATTAAGGATATTACATTTATTAATGGAACTGTATATAAAACCAGCTCTCTGGATTCTGTGTATGATGCGTTGAACCTGCCATCCTTCCCGGAAATCCTTGCGGATAAGCGCACCTTTGCAGAAAGTTTTTACATTCAGTATTGCAATACCGACCCATTTTCAGGAAAGCGTCTGGTGGAAAAATATGCAGACAATGAATATGTGGTACAGAATCCTCCGGCCAAGCCTTTATCCCAGGCAGAAATGGACAGAGTGTATGCTCTGCCTTACATGAGAAATTATCACCCAAGCTATGAAGCGAAGGGCGGTATTCCGATTATTCAGGAATTGAAATTCAGTCTGGTCAGTAACCGTGGCTGCTTTGGCGGCTGCAGTTTCTGCGCTCTGACCTTCCATCAGGGAAGAATCATCCAAACCAGAAGCCACGAATCTATCATAGAGGAGGCAAAGGCCTTTCAGTGGGATCCTGATTTTAAGGGCTATATTAACGATGTGGGTGGACCGACGGCAAACTTCCGTGCACCTTCCTGTAAAAAGCAGTTAACTAAAGGTGTTTGTCCGAATAAGCAGTGCCTGTTTCCAAAGCCTTGTGCAAATATGGAAGTAGACCATTCGGATTACTTGAAACTGCTGCGTAAGCTTCGTGAACTGCCAAAAGTAAAGAAGGTATTTATCCGTTCCGGTATCCGCTTTGATTATTTGATGGCAGACAAGAACGATACATTCTTTAAGGAACTTTGTGAACATCACATCAGCGGTCAGTTAAAGGTGGCACCGGAGCATATTTGTGATGAAGTGCTGTCCATGATGGGCAAGCCGGAAAACTCTGTCTATGAGGCGTTTATAAAGAAATACAAGGCAACCAATGCAAAACTTGGCAAGGAGCAGTATGTAGTGCCGTATTTAATGTCTTCCCACCCGGGCTCTACCATTAAAGAAGCGGTAAAACTGGCGGAATACTTGCGGGATCTTGGTTATATGCCGGAACAGGTACAGGATTTTTATCCGACACCGTCTACTATTTCTACCTGTATGTATTATACCGGTCTGGATCCTCGTACCATGAAGGAGGTTTATACACCAAAATCTCCTCATGAGAAGGCAATGCAGCGTGCCTTGATTCAGTATCGTAATCCGAAGAATTATGATTTGGTACTGGAGGCATTAAAGCTTGCAGGAAGAGAAGATTTAATCGGTTATGAAAAACGTTGTCTGATTCGGCCAAAGACAGACAGAGGACATGAAAATGTTCAGAAGACAGGAAAAGCATATAGTGGTAAGGGCGGAAGTGGTAAAAAAGCAGAAAAAGGCAACGGAAGCAGAAAAGCGGAAGCTCCAAAAAAGAAGCGGACTATCCGGAATGTGCATAGGAAAAAATAGTGAATTTTCATAAGAAAAGGAGAGCTTTGATATGGACGGACAGAGAAAGGAAATGAAAGAATCTAAGGCGGGAACCGTAGTTGGTTTCATTTTCTCCATAGTGTTCAGTATTATTTTTATGGCGGTACTGGTGATATTGAATTCTGTATTGATGGTAAAATTGACCTGTAATGATATAGTCAGTGGTTCCGGTATTCGGCAGAATTTAGATTTGAAGAGTATTCCAATCGGTGAGTTTGTTTCCTCCATGGAGTTAGAGGGTGTGGAAATTGACGAAACAACAGAACTGTCTGATATCATATATGGTGTTTTTAATAGTGCCGGAATTTTGGTATCTTCCAAAGAACAGGTGGAAGATATGTTAGATAATATGAATGTGGAAAGCTTATTGGACAGTGTGAAGTCGGAGTATTTGAAAGTATTTCTCGGAGAACAGAGAACCGCAAGTATTTCAAAGGAGCAGCTCTTACGTTTTATTGAGGATAACAGGGCGGTGATTGGAACAGCCCTGTCAACGGAATTTACTGATTTGGATATTGCAAAAATCGGATATTTTCTGGAGTGGAATAATATTGAAGAGCAGACTACATTAGAGTTGCCGGAGGACTATCTGGAAGTGATAGAAATTGTCCGGCTGTTTCTCGGAGACACCAACCGATTGAATGTAATTGCAGGAGTCGGCATTGCGGTTGTTATGTTATTACTCCTTGTGTGTAACTGGAAGAGAAAGTATGGTGTCTTTTTCTATACAGGACTTGGATTTGCCCTGCCGGGTGCCGGAGGCTTGTGGATTTCCGGAATGCTTGGAGTAATGGCTTCAAAGGTTTTGGAAATGAAGAGTACCATAGTAGATATGCTCCTTTCAATGGTTAGTGAAACAATTGTTAGCAAGTCGTATTTGTTTCTTTGTATTGGTGGAGGGTTGTTGGCTGTTTTTCTGATATCCTTTATAGTAGTAAAGGTATGGAACAGAAGAAACAGAGAATAAGGTTTAATGAGTCCCCAACTGCCAGAAAGCAACTGCGCTGGCAGCGGCTACGTTTAAGGAGTCAACACCATGAGCCATAGGAATCATTATGGTGTAATCACAAGCTTCGATGGTTTCCTCACAAAGTCCCGCGCCTTCTGTTCCAAGGATAATTGCAAGTTTTTTACAGCTTGTGAAAATGGGATTGTCTACAGAAGTAGAATATTCTTTTAAAGCCATGGCGGCGGTGGTGAAGCCAAGTTCTTTTAACCGGGTAATATAAGATTTTGCAGTATTTTTTTCGGAGGTTTCCAACGTACGGGAAACCTCTTTTTCTTTGCCTAAATACGTCCATGGAATCTGGAATACAGTTCCCATGCTTACGCGGCTGGCACGGCGATAGAGAGGGTCACTGCAACCGGAGGTAAGAAGTACGGCGTCCATACCAAGGGCAGCAGCAGAACGGAAGATAGCACCTATATTAGTTGGATTCATGACATTTTCCAGTACGGCAATACGGCTGGCATTTTTACATATTTCTTCTACAGAAGGAAGAGAAGGACGATACATGGCACAAAGAAGTCCTCTGGTTAGCTGAAATCCGGTAAGCCTTGTTAATACTTCAAAAGGTGCAGTATAAACGGGTACATTGGAACAACGCGCAATGATTTCTTTTGCCTCTTTTTCAATCTGATTTTGTTCTACAAGTATAGAATATGGTTTGCAGCCTGAATTTAAGGCACGCTCGATGACATTTGGGCTTTCCGCAATGAAAAGTCCCGGGGATGGTTCAAAATAATGCTGTAACTGGTTTTCTTTAAGTCTTGCGTAAATATCCAGTTCCGGTACATTAAAATCTGTAATTTCTATAATTTTTGGCATAATTAGCTCCTTGAAGTAAATGTTTTATGGATAGTATAACACGTTTTTTCTAAAGATGGTACGAGTTTTAACATATCGGTTGACAATAACGATATTTGATAGTATGAAATTATTCCTATGACGATTTTTCTGAACGACTTGACAGAAGAACAGATGAATATTATTGTAAAGATATTATCAAAATAAATTTGGGTATTTACAAAAGAGATTTGGAGGAAGAGTTTATGGGAATTGTAGTAATTGGGGCAACATTTGTGGATATCAAGGGCTTTCCGAATGATACCTACATTCCGGATGGAAGAAATGCGGGCCGTGTGGAATATATTCACGGCGGTGTGGCGAGAAATGTCGTAGAAGATATTGCGAATATGGAACTACGCCCGACATTTCTTGGAATTGTGGATGATACGCCAATGGGTGATGACGTAATACACAAATTGCAAAATCATAAGGTGAATACGGATTATATGCTGGTGCGGCCGGATGGTATGGGTACCTGGCTGGCGGTGTTTGACAGCGATGGCAATGTGGCCGGTTCCATTTCTAAGCGTCCGAATCTGTTGCCTATTTTAGATGTGTTGGAAGAAAAGGGGGACGAAATTTTTTCTCAGGCAGACTCAGTTGTACTGGAGGTGGATATTGACAAAGCTACGGTAAAAAAGGTGTTTGAACTGGCTGAAAAACACGGAGTAAAAACCTATGCAGTAGTTTCCAATATGAGTATTGCCATTGAGAGAAGAGACTTTTTCCAGAAGTTTAACTGCTTTATCTGCAATCAGCAGGAAGCAGGTATGCTGTTTTTAGATGACTACAGCGAAAAAACACCGGAAGAACTGAGAGATATTTTGGCAGAGAAGGTGCAGCGGGCAAAAATTCCTTCCATGGTAGTTACCATGGGAGGAAAGGG
>JAZSEW010000102.1:0-63550 GCA_045531895.1 Lachnospiraceae bacterium | reverse complement strand
CCGTGTATGAAGTTTGTTATTGGTCGCACTTTAACAATACTATCTTGGGACAATCCTGTCACTGCCTATTTTAGAAAAAGTAAAAAAAACTGCGCCACAGCCTTGGCAGGCCATCGCGCAGCGATTTTGTTCAATTCCAATTTGTTGAACTGATTCATCCGGCATTTTTTCGCAGCGTTTCCACCAATTTCCTGCACCGGTGTTCCGTGTTTTCCCGGCGGCTCCGGGTTTGAATTTTGCGGTGATGTGGATGCGTTTGGTGTTTTGGCAAACTGTTTGAAGCGGTGATAGCTTTGCGCTACATAACACATTTGACTTATTCTAAAAAACGTGAAACGTTTAAAAAGAAGGGGTAAGGCACCTCGGACAACGCATGTTGTTAACGAGTGCCTCTCCCCTTCTTTTTTATTACATCCGCAGGATGTTTTAGAATAAGTCAAATCATACCAATAATTTCAAGCCACACACCGCTGAGTTTTTGCAAAACACCATATAGCAGACACACGTCCTCACCGCAAAATAAAACCCGGCAAGCCACGGTGGATAAGCAGCGGAGCCGGTAGGAAAATTCGGTAGAAACGCCTTCTAAAAACCTTGGCTGACACAACTTACGGCACGGGAAAAGGGAGTACGGTAAACCGTACTCCCTTGTTTGCTAAATTCCGTATAACAATATAACTTATTTCTTTAAAGATTTTGGTACAACGCAGATTGCTCCGCGCTTCAAACTTCTATATAGAAAAAGGTACACTGAACACTTTGTTGATTAGCACTTTGTTACGTTTGTTGCCTGAGGTCCCTTAGCACCTTCAACGATTTCGAATTCTACTTCCTGACCTTCTTCTAAGGACTTGAAGCCTTCCATGTTAAGACCGGAATAGTGTACGAATACATCGTTGCCTGCTTCGTCACAAATGAAACCGAAGCCCTTCTGGTTGTTGAACCACTTTACTGTACCCTTATGCATGTGTATTTCCTCCGAAATAAATAAATAATTTAGTGTGAATCACACTAGAAATATGATACCATTCTTTGGGTAAAGTGTCAAACGAAATTTAATAAAAATTTAAGGAATCCCGCAGAAAATTTTTCATTTTTCTGCGGGAGCACCTCAAATTATTCTTCACTCTTCTTTAAGTCAATACATAATTCATCCAGCTGCTTTGCATCTACTACATTAGGAGCATCTGTCATGAGGCAGGACGCATCCTTTACCTTAGGGAATGCAATAACATCACGGATGCTGTCGCACTTTGCCATCAGCATAATAAGACGGTCAAGACCGTACGCCAGACCTGCATGAGGTGGAACACCATACTTGAAGGCATTTAACAGGAAACCGAAACGCTCATAAGCATCTTCCTTGGAGAAGCCAAGTACGGAGAACATTTTCTCCTGAATATCGCTCTGGAAAATACGCACAGAACCGCCGCCTACTTCACAACCGTTTAATACGATATCGTAAGCCTTGGCACGAACCTTACCAGGGTCGGTATCCAAAAGTGGAAGGTCTTCATCCATAGGCATGGTAAATGGATGGTGCATTGCAACGTAACGGTTTTCTTCTTCAGAGTACTCAAGAAGTGGGAACTCTGTTACCCACAGGAAGTTATACTGACCCTTATCAAGAATTCCAAGGTTTCTTGCAATTTCCAGACGCAGGTTACCAAGCACGTCCCAAACCACTTTATTCTTATCTGCTGCGAAGAACAGTAAATCACCCGGCTTACCGTTCATAGCTTCTACTAATGCCTTTAACTCTTCTTCTGTCATAAACTTTGCAAAGGAAGACTTGTAATTTCCCTCTTCATCAATCGCAAGGTAAGCAAGACCCTTGGCACCGTAAGTCTTTGCAAACTCAACCAGAGCATCAATCTTCTTTCTTGGCATTGCCCCCTGACCCTCTGCATTGATACCACGAACAGAGCCGCCGTTTGCCAAAGCACCGGTAAATACGGAGAATCCACAATCCTTTACGATATCGGAAACATCCTTAAGTTCCATGCCAAAACGGGTATCCGGCTTATCGGAGCCGTAACGGTCCATGGCATCCTGCCAGGTCATTCTCTGGATCGGAAGCTTTACTTCCACACCGATTTCTGCAAACATTCTCTGTAATAATCTTTCGTTTACGGAAATAACATCATCCACATCAACGAAGGATAATTCCATATCAATCTGAGTGAATTCCGGCTGTCTGTCAGCACGAAGATCCTCATCACGGAAACACTTTACAATCTGGAAATAACGGTCGTAACCGGAGCACATTAACAACTGGTTAAACAGCTGTGGAGACTGTGGCAGCGCATAGAAATTGCCCGGATGCACACGGCTAGGCACCAGATAGTCTCTCGCACCTTCCGGTGTACTCTTCGTTAACATCGGAGTTTCAATTTCAAGAAATCCCTCATCTGCAAGGAACTGTCTTGCAGCGGTTGCCACCTTACTTCTAAGGATTAAGTTTCTCTGTAAGTCAGGACGGCGAAGATCAAGGTAACGATACTTTAAGCGCAACTCATCCTTTGTCTTGGAATCCTCTTCGATTGGGAATGGAGGAACCTCTGCCTCAGAAAGTACACGAAGCTCCTTCGCACGAATTTCAATGTCACCGGTTACAAGGTTTTCATTCACTGCACCGGAACGCTTGGTTACTTCACCGACAACTGCGATTACAAACTCACTGCGGAGCTTTTCACCTTTGGCAAAATTTTCTGCGCCACAATCGGACTCTTCTAAAATCACCTGTAATATACCGGAACGGTCTCTTAAATCTACAAAAATGATACCGCCCTTATTTCTGCTTTTCTGTACCCATCCCATGACGGTGACGGTTTCACCGATGTTTGCGTTAGAAACTTCGGTACATCTGTGGGTTCTCTTTAAACCCTTCATGGATTCTGCCATAACTTCCTCTTTCCCGGCATTTTGCCGTATATATTCTTAAATTTAGTATTTAATGTAACTATTCGTTACTAATTAACTGATGTTACGTTTTCTTCGCTCTTCAACATATCTCTTTCTGGAATTAATTGTTTTGGCACATTCAATTACCTGATTAAATTCCTCTGAATGATATATTTTCATAAAATCCAGAAAAATCTTCATATCAAAGGCTTTATTATCTTCAATCAATAAATCCATCGCCGTTTCTGCATCAAAACCTTTACGGTACGGGCGATCAGAAATCAGCGCTGCAAACACATCACAGATTCTCAGTATCCGGGCTTCCAACGGAATCTTTTCTTCTGCCAGATTTCCCGGATAACCGCTGCCATCATAATTTTCATGGTGATGATGCACCGCATTGCAAATTTCTGTTGGAAATCCGCAATCCTTCAACATATCAGCACCTACTTTTGCATGCATTCTCATGTAACGGGTCTCTTCAATCTGCAAAGCATTTTTGTCACGGCCATACAAGTTCTTGCTGAGTCTGAGCTTGCCGATATCGTGAAGATACGCCGCCACCACTACCTGCTGCTGAAAATCCACAGGAAGCTCCATCTGGGTACACAAAAGACGCACCAAAATGGCCACCAGTTCGCCATGGTCGATGTTGTCATACAAGTCCTCTTCCACAACTTCTGACATGTCAAGACGAGCCAGAATACTTTTTATCAGGCTTTCTGCTTGCTCTGCACCTTTGCTCCTTTCCATCAGATAAATCCTCCGTATTCCTCTAAAAAGTCTTTTTTCCTTTGTATCATTTCATCAATCCGTTCCACATAATCCTTGACACTTTTCACATTCTCTACACGTTCCAGACGATTGGTTCCTGCAAAGTTGAACTTTGTGGAGCCTCCGCTGCCAAGAGCTAAAATCGTGTGGTGCTCTTCCATGATAAGTACGTTGTACAAGCCCTCTTTTCCCGGTCTTGCATAACCGATATTCTCTAAATTTTCCGCCATATTTTTCTGGCGGTACAAATAATATGGCTCATAGCCGTGGAATTTTGTATACTCCTGGCAGGCTGCCATCATTTCCACCGCTTCGCGAGAACGCTGATCACGGTAACGGTCCATTTCTGCGTTGAGTCTTGCGGCCCGTTTTACTGCAAGAGTGTGTATGGTCAGACTATCAGGCGATAACTTTTCAATTTCCTTAAGCGTCCCTCTGACATCTTCTGCCGTTTCACCGGTCAACCCGATAATCAAGTCCATATTGATATTATCATGTCCACATTCCCTTGCTAAGGCAAACGCCTCCTTTATCTGTTCAGTGGTATGCTTTCTTCCAATTAAGTCAAGCGTCTTTTGCTGCATACTCTGCGGATTAATGGATATTCGGGTAACCCCCTCTTCTTTTAATACCACAAGTTTATCTTTGGTAATACTGTCCGGACGCCCAGCTTCTACCGTCCATTCCCGTAGATGAGTAAGATTAAAGGTTTCTTTCACCTTTCTGAGCAATCTGCAAAGCTGTTCTGCAGTCAATGTGGTTGGTGTTCCTCCACCAATATAAATGCTCACCAGTTTCTTATCCGGAAAGCAGGTTCCCGCATACTCAATTTCTTTAAATAAAGCTGCAAGATAGGGCTCAACATACGCCTCATACTGCTTCAGTGAATAAGAGCTGAAGGAGCAGTACAGACAAATACTTGGGCAAAACGGAATACCGATGTAAACACTGTAGCTGTCTTTATCCTCGATGCCATAAAGAAGCTTTTCTTCCTTTTCTGCCACCTGAATGCACAGCTTTGTTTTTTCATCAGAACAAAGATACTCCGTTTTGAAATAATTTTCAATACTCTCTTTGGAGTCTTTCTGTACCAGACGCTCCAACGCCTGTTTTGTCGGTCGAATACCGGTTAAGGTTCCCCATGGAAGTTCTTTCCCCGTCTCTTTCTGAAAGATACCGTATAATCTGCGGTGCAGATAGTTCCGATACATTCTGCGATCCGGTGTACCTTCATTTTTGTAAGCATCGGGAAGAAGGTTTAAGAAATTCTCTTTCTCTTCATACACCCGGTCTTCTGCCAGAAAACGAATGTGGCACTGTTCCGGCTCTATAGTCAGTTCCAGAAACTTATCCGGTTGTTCTGTCATTTCTTCCTTCTCTTTTCCGGCAATGACAATGGCATCCTCCGGATAAAAGGACTTTACCAACGGACGAATATCCTGTTCGTAATCCTCCCCTGTGATTTTTATTTCTATCATAACACTAATTCCTTATTACACATATGGATTATACTGCTTTTCTTCCCCGATGGTAGTCTGGTCACCATGACCGGAAAGCACCAGGGTATTTTCCGGCAGTACAAATAATTTTTCCCGGATGGAAAGAGAAATCTGTGATGCCTTTCCTGTTGGCAGGTCAGTTCTGCCGACACTTCCCTGAAACAACGTGTCACCGGAAAATAAAATATTTTCTTTCTCTGCATAATAACAGCAGCTGCCGCCGGTATGTCCCGGTGTAGCAATTACAGTTAATGCACCATCTAAAAAGAGCAGCTTCTGTCCATCTGTCAGTTCTTCGTCTGCAGCAATTCCATAAGACATATGCAAAAACTGTTCGGAACAGTTCATATCCGGTTGTTTTAACAGTTCTGCATCTTCCTTTAATACACAAATCGGGATGTGATATCCATTCCGTAAGGATTCTGCTGCCAGCATATGATCAAAATGACCATGGGTAAGCAGCACCGCTTCCGGTGTAACACCAAGCTTCTCCACTTCCTCGGCAATTCCTCGGGAATCTGCTGCCGGGTCGATAATCACTGCTTTTTTTGTTTCTTCTGCATACACGATATAACAATTTGTCCTGACTAAACCAAGAACCAAACGCTTGATTTCCATGGAAACCCTTCCTTTCTATCGGTATTTCACTGTTTTGTTTGAAGCATCAGCCGGTAGTTCGAACTACATCGATAACGCTCTCCACCTGACGGATTTTTGTAATCAGGTAGCTTAACTGCTCTGCCCCATGTACTTCAAATCCCATAGTAATGGTAGCGGTTCCCTGCTTGCTGACACGGCTATTAATTGTGGAAATATCCACCTTATTTTCGGTTAACAACTTAGTGATGTCTAACAGCACACCACTCCGGTTGTTGGCAAACACATTAATTTCCGCAAAATATAATTCTTCTCTCTTGTCTTCCAGCTGATTCCACTCTGCCGGAATGAAACGTATGCGGTCATCCTCCGGAGCATTGATAACATTGACACAATCGGTACGATGAATAGATACACCCCGTCCACGGGTTACATAACCGATGATTTCGTCTCCCGGCACCGGTGAACAGCACTTGGAAAAGTGCACTGCCACATCGTCGATACCCTGTACCATAATGCCTGTCTTCGCCTTGATACTGATAGGAAGCTTCTTCTCATGTACCTCCTGCAGGGATTCCATAAGCTTCTCATCCGTCATTTCCTTCTTTTGCTTTTTATAATATTCTTCCACAAGCCGGTTGACGATTTGTCCTTCCTTTAAGGCACCGCGTCCAATGGCTGCCAGTACAGAATCCCAGTCGCGAAAACCATACTTACGCATGCAGACCTCTAAAAATTCCGGTTTGCTGATATCAGACTGTTTGATAGCCTTTGCCTTGCAATAGGCAGTCAGCAGATTTTTGCCATGCTGAATACTGTCCTCCTTAAGCTCAGACTTAAACCACTAATTAATTTTGTTTTTCGCCTGTGTACTCTTTACTACATTTAACCAGTCACGGCTCGGTCCTTTGGAATTTTGGGAAGTAATAATTTCTACCCTGTCACCGTTTTGAAGCACGTAATCAATCGTAACCAGTTTTCCGTTGACTCTGGCCCCAACCATCTTGTTACCAACAGCACTATGGATGGCATAGGCAAAATCTACAGGTGTAGAACCAGCCGGAAGATTCTTTACATCACCGGTAGGTGTAAAACAGTATACGCTGTCGGAGAATAAATCCAAATCGTTCTTTAAACCACTTAAAAACTCCTTACTGTCGGACATATCCCTCTGCCACTCCAGAATCTGACGCAGCCATGCCAGCTTTTCTTCCTCATTGGCGGAGGATTTAACACCGTTCTGGGCTTCTTTATATTTCCAGTGGGCGGCAATACCGTATTCTGCCGTTTTATGCATTTCATAAGTTCGAATCTGGATTTCAAACGGGGTACCGTTTGGTCCAATCAGAGTTGTATGCAGGGATTGATACATATTTGGCTTTGGCATGGCAATATAGTCCTTAAAACGTCCCGGAATCGGAATATACATTTCATGGAGAATACCAAGTACCGCATAACAGTCCTTCACATCTTCCACAAGAACACGAACCGCAAACAAATCGTATATCTGGTCCAGTGTCTTGTTCTGATTTTTCATCTTTTTATAAATACTGAAAAAGTGCTTCACTCTTCCGTCAATTTGCGCATCGATGCCGTAATCGGAAATTTTTTCTGCCACCGCATCAATAATACCGGACACAAAAGCCTCTCTGTCGGATTTACGCAAAGCAATTTTTTCAGCCAGATCTTTATAAATTTCCGGTTCCAGATACTTTAAGGATAAATCATCCAGTTCAATCTTAATTTTAGAGATACCGAGACGCTGGGCCAAAGGCGCATAAATGTCCATAGTCTCTCTGGATTTCTCCTTCTGTTTTTCCGGAGTCTGGTATTGCATGGTTCTCTGATTATGCAGACGGTCTGCCAGTTTAATCATAATCACGCGGATATCCTTTGCCATGGCAAGGAACATCTTTCTTAAGTTTTCTGCCTGAAGTTCTACCTTGTCCGCATCATAATTTAACTGTGTCAGTTTCGTAACCCCATCTACCAGCAGAGCAATTTCCTCACTAAACTCCCGTGCCACATCCTCCATGGTATAGTCGGTATCCTCCACCACGTCATGCAGAATACCGGCCACAATAGTCTCTTTATCCAGTTCCAACTCTGCCAGTGTGATGGCAACACAAAGCGGATGAATGATGTACGGCTCCCCGGACTTTCTCTTTTGATCTTTATGCATATCATAAGCAAGACGATATGCTTTTTCAATCATGGAGATATCCGTCCCCGGCCGGTACTCATACACCGTTTCAATCAGTTTTTTATATAAATCCTCCGGGTCTGTGAACCCTACAGGCATGCTTAATGATTTTTCTTCAATTGGCTTTTTGATTACTATGCCTTTTCTCTTCTCTTCCTGTTCAGCCATATAGTCACCGCACCTTTATCAGTCTGAGTATCTATTATTTCCAATCCTTCCGGAATTATTTTCCCGGATACTTAATTACGGAGTCTACATCGTAGCCCTTTAATTTGTCTCTTCCGTTTAAGCCTTCCAGCTCCATTAAGAATACAATTTTAACCACTTCGCCGCCCAGTTCTTCTACTAGCTTTGTGATGGCTTCGATAGTGCCGCCGGTAGCAATCAGATCGTCCACAATAACTACCTTCCGACCAGGCTTAATGGCATCCTTATGCATCTCGATAGTTGCTGTGCCATACTCTAAATCGTAGGTTCTTTCAATCGTTTCACAAGGAAGTTTGCCTTTTTTACGAACCGGAATAAAGGATTTCTTTAAATTATATGCTACAGGCACACCAAAGATAAATCCTCTGGATTCCGGACCAACTACTGCATCAAATTCCAGTCCCTTCAGTAAGCCTTCCACACCCTGAATTGCCAGCTGCAGACCGTCTGCATCCTGCAGAACGCTTGTTACATCACGGAACATAATACCCGGTTCCGGAAAATCAGGGATAGTTCTTACATAATCTTCTACTCTCTTCATATTGCTGCACCTCTTATCTATATTTTTATGCCGCCTAAAAAATAATCACAATACGGCATTGTATTTTTATTAATAATTAGTATTATAACACGTTTTCTTACAGATGCAAACAAAAAAAGCGGAAAACGGCGTTTTTTTCACTGTTTCCTTTCCTTCTGCATATACTAATCATAATACGCTTTCAAGGAGTTCCCATGCGTTCTCTTATTTACCCCGTTACTACTGAAACTTCCGCTGATACAGAAGGCGGCTTTCAGGCAGAATTAACCGACATCCGCACCAATTTTCCGATTGCTGATGCTACCGTATCTGTCACCTCTCTGGATAATCCCGACCGTCCGATGGAAGTATTGCGTACCGATTCTGCCGGTTTTACTCCTTTTATTAATCTTCCCGCACCACCCTTTGCTTTAAGTCAGGAGCCTTCCGATGTCCGCCCCTACAGTGAATATAGACTCGACATTTCTGCCCCCGGCTATGAGCCCATCCGCATCTCCGGTGCAGAAATTCTCGCCGGTGTCACTGCAAAACAGCGGGTTCAGCTATTGCCAAATCCTTCCGGACTTCCGAATACCGTAGAAGAATTTGTTATTCCCGACCATACTCTTTACGGCTCCTATCCTCCCAAAATTGTGGAGGCCGAGGTAAAGGAAACCATTTCCTCCGGTGAAATTGTCTTACCTGCCGTTGTCATCCCGGAATTTGTTGTAGTTCACGACGGCACACCAAATAACACCCGCGCCAAAAATTATACCGTACCTTATCGCGATTATATAAAAAATGTGGCCTCCAGCGAAATTTATGCTACTTGGCCCGAATCCACCATTTATGCTAATATTCTGGCAATTTTATCCTTTACACTAAACAGAGTTTTTACAGAATTTTACAGAGCAAGAGGGTATGACTTTACCATCACTTCTTCCACTGCCTTCGACCACAAGTGGATTCCGGAACGGAACATCTACGACACCATTGACGCCGCCGTGGACAATATTTTTAATAACTACTTATCCCGCCCTAACGTAAAACAGCCGATTCTGACCCAATACTGTGACGGCAGACAGGTCTCCTGTCCGGGCCTTATGACCCAATGGGGCAGCAAATCCCTTGGTGACCAGGGATACACACCGATTCAAATTCTCAGAAACTTCTATGGCAACAGCATTTACATCAATTCTACAGAGCAGATTTCCGGCATTCCGGCTTCTTATCCGGGAGCCGCCCTGCGGGTTGGTTCAAGTGGCAACAGCGTACGCACCATTCAGGAGCAGTTAAACGTTATCAGCAATGCCTATCCAAGAATTCCAAAAGTAGCGGAAGATGGAATTTTCGGTTCCGGCACGGAAGAGGCTGTCCGTGAATTTCAGGAGATTTTTAACTTAACACCGGACGGTATTGTCGGATTTAATACCTGGTATAAGATTTCTGCCATTTATGTAGCGGTGAGCAGAATTGCTGAATACTCCTAATATTTACGTAATTGCGATTGCGAGATATACTATTTTGTAAGGAACAACAACTTTAAGTTATATATAATACAGATAAGATGAGGTAAACAAATAACAATGAGTTCCAGATATTTTGACATAAGTGATATGAGCTTAGAGTATTGGACTAAGGTATTTACGTTTTGTTTAAAGAAAAGTGCTTTTTAACCAGGTCAATCTTGGAATTTCCGCACCATTTTCCTGCACAGAAAAACGGTGCGGAAAGATAAGTTTATAAAATCGTTGCTGTATTCTTCCTGATAATTTCCACCGACTCCTTAAAACGCACCAGTTCTCCCGGTGTCATGTGGAGTTCCAGCACATCTGCCGCTCCGGTACGGTTCAATATCACCGGTACTCCGGCAAATACGTCCTTTTCGCCGTACTCTCCTTCGAGAAGCGTAGAAACCGGAATAATACGGTTTTCATCCTGCATAATTGCCTTTACAATGCCTGCACAGGCACTGGCAATGCCAAAATAGGTTGTACCTTTACGACGGTAAATCTCCCATCCTTCCTGGGCGGTCTTTCGGACAAGCTCATCCAGATCCACATCACCGACCAGTTCCCTGTTGTCCTGAATTACGTCTAGCAATGCCTTGCCCGCAATTGTCACCGCAGACCATGGAATCATCTGAGAATCTCCATGCTCGCCCATGGAACAGGCATGTACGCTTCTCGGGTCTACATTCACCATATCTGCAATAAAATTGCACAATCTGGCAGAGTCCAGAGACGTCCCCGTTCCAATGACCTGATTCTTTGGTAAACCGGATAACTTATACACATAATGGGCAATCATATCCACCGGATTGGATATCACAATAAAAATGCCATCAAAACCACTCTGCATAATCGGTTCTACTATCGACTTACAGATATTAGCACTTGCCTCCAGAGTATCAATTCTTGACTGACCCGGTTTTGGCGGAGCTCCCGCTGCAATAATTACGATATCCACATCGGCACACTCCTCGTAACGTCCCACTTTTACCTTTACGTTGCGGTTTAAATACAAAATAGCATTCTTTAAATCCTTTACTTCTCCAAGTGCTTTTTCCTCGTTGACGTCAATCATCCAGACTTCATCACAGATGCCCTGTGTTACCAGACTGAAAGCGGTGGAGGAACCCACCAGACCACAACCCACAATAGCCACCTTAGAATTTGCTAACTTCATAAATTTACTCTTCTCTTTCTAATATTCTTTTATGCTACCAGCACCATATAAATCACCGCCGCAGAAACTACCAGCTGAATAATGGCAAAACGATATACCGTCTGGGTGTTGGACCATCCGGATACCTTTCTTGCCTGATCATGAAGCGGTGTTCTTGTGTTCTTTAAAATTCTTATCTTTAAAAACCGGAGTAACGCTACCTTTACGAGACCGATGCCGCCATCCACCATAAGGACTACTGCAAAAGCAAGGTATACAAACGGTCTGCCGGAAATCAATGCTGCAATGGCAATCAGTGTACCCATAGCGCGGGAACCCGCGTCTCCCATCAGCATGGTACTAGGTGTGGCATTATGCCAGAGATAGCCAAGAAGACATGCCATAAACAGTAGCAGAAGATAATTAAAGTTTCCTTCCTGATTCAAAACAGCATTCAGAATATAAAAAGATGCCAGGGTAATCATGGTTAATGTGCCGGATAAACCATCCACACCGTCAGCACAATTGGTTACATTAATGGAAGCCCACACCAAAACTACTGCCAGAATACCAAACAGCCATACAGGAAGTGTAAAGGATGCATCTGTTACTAAAAATGATACGGTAGTTCCGTGATAATTGATATATGTTACTGCTACCATAACCGAAATAATCAGATCCAAAATTGCCTTCTTATATTCTCCCCATGGATTTCTGGAACAGTCATCGAGGAAGCCTGTCAGCATGGAAGCCGACACTAAAAGCAGATAAATAATCCATTCTGTTTCAATCGGTGCAAATAACAGCGCCGCTGCCGCAAAAATCAGCACAAACAAAAAGCCTGCGCCTCTTGGTTTTCCTGCAGAAAGTTTACCGTCCACAGCAAAATCTCTTCCCAAATCTCTCGGAAGCTTATCCTTACATTTCCATAACAAAAGCACCGTTGCAAAAAAAGCAAATAAAATACCAACGGTTGCCACAATACTCATATTTGATTCAAAAACTGCTGCAAACATTTATACCTCCAGATAGCCCTTTAACAATTCAAATGTATTTTTCAAACCAAGCCGGTGCGTACGCTCGATGTTATGGGATGCCTGCACACCCGGACCAATCAATGCACCGCAAATATTGTTACCGCCACGCAGTGCCGCCGTCACATCGGAGCTGTAATGCGGAAACACATCCACCACATAATCCAGCTTTCTTTCCTTTGCAACAGCAATCAACTTACCGGTAAGCTCATAATCATACGTTCCTCCTGCGTCCTTGGCACAGATGGAAACCTTGCGTTCCTCTCCTGCCAGATCATCGCCCACAGCTCCCATGTCCACCGCAACAAATTCGGTGATTTCCTGTGGAATAAAGCTGGCGCCAAAACCAATTTCTTCATAGTTGGAAATCACAATCCGCACATCACACTCCGGACGTTTTCCTGTATCCTTCATATACTTCAGTAATCCAAGAAGCAGTGCAACTGCCGC
This sequence comes from Lachnospiraceae bacterium, assembly GCA_045531895.1. GTDB lineage: Bacteria > Bacillota > Clostridia > Lachnospirales > Lachnospiraceae > SIG299. The sequence goes on along the minus strand of JAZSEW010000102.1, from coordinate 50,695 downwards.
TTTATCGTCTAAGTGTCTGGATTTGATATACCCGCTTTCGCATGCCACAAAGCATGGATCAAAGCTGATGAAATCTCCGGTTTCAATACCAAGTGCTTCCACGTCTTCTTTCTTCGGAACCACTTCGTCCAGACGCACTTCCATGTTCTTTTCTTTTCGTTCCATGCTTCTTGCATCATCAAACGTATGCACCGCAGGCGCTTTTGTCAGAACAGTACCAGTATATGTCTTTCCGCTTCTGGTATGCACCTTACAGTAAGTACTTTCCACAGATTCCATCATAAATCCGCCAATAGAAGCCATACGAAGAGTTCCGTTACTGTTGATGGAGCGCACCATAGCCCCCAAAGTATCCACATGGGCAGACAAACCAATTACGCGGTCAACGCTTGGATGCTTTCCCGGTACACAAATTACCAGACCGCCTTTTCTTAAACCGGTACTTTCAAACCCAAGTTCTCTCGCTGTGTTCTCCACATAAGCAATTGCCTGCTTTGTAAAGCCGGAAGGACTTGGGATATTTACCAGTGTTTCCAACTGTTCTACAATATAATCAATGTCGCTCATTTTTATTCTCCTTGTAGCGCTCAAAAGGCAGGGACTTATGTCGTTCCTGCCTTTCGTATCTTTATAATTTTACTTAACCTCTACTACCCAGCCTCTGGTATCTTCAATCTTACCAAGCTGAATTCCGGTTACTGTGTCGTAAAGCTTCTGGCTTAATTCACCAATGCCGCCATCCTTAATCTGCATTACGGTATCCTGGAATCTTAAATGACCAACCGGAGAGATAACGGCCGCTGTACCGGTACCCCAAACCTCTTCCAGAGTGCCGTTTACACTCGCTTCGTAAAGCTCATCTACGGAGATTCTGCGTTCCTCTACCTCGTAGCCCCATTCCTTACAAAGAGCAATTACGGAATTTCTTGTAATACCAGGAAGAATACTTCCGTTTAACATTGGAGTCAGCACCTTGCCGTTAATCTTGAAGAAGATATTCATAGCGCCTACTTCTTCAATGTACTTACGCTCTACGCCGTCTAACCAGAGAACCTGGGAATATCCCTCGTCATGCGCCTTTAACTGTGCAGCCATGGATGCAACATAGTTACCACCTGTCTTAGCTTCACCGATACCGCCCTTTACGGCTCTTACATAATCATCTTCAATCCAGATTTTAACCGGATTTAAGCCTTCCGGATAGTAAGCGCCAACCGGAGACAGAATGATAATAAACATATATGTATCAGATGGACGAACACCAAGGAATGGGTCTGTCGCAATAATAAACGGACGGATGTAAAGGGATGTACCCGGCTTGTTTGGAATCCACGCTTCATCTACCTTAACTACAGCCTGAACTGCCTGAATAAAATCCTCTACCGGAATTTCAGGAATGCACAGACGCTTGTTCGTGTTGTTTGTTCTCTTTGCATTCATGTCAGGACGGAACAATAATGCTCTGCCGTCATCTGCTCTATATGCCTTTAAGCCTTCGAACATTTCCTGTCCATAGTGGAATACCATTGCGGATGGTTCTAAAGAAATTGGCTGATAAGGAACGACTCTTGGGTCAAACCAACCCTTTCCCTTTTGATAGTTCATCACAAACATGTGGTCTGTGAAGATGGTTCCGAAGGTCAATGGATTGTCCTGTGCAGGCAAGACCTTTGGAGTTGTTGTTTTTTCGATTCTGATATTTAACATATAATCCTCCTTCCGGCAACTGTTTTTAGTTGCCTGCGAAAATGATTTTGCATTTTCGCATTTCCCTCTCATTTATTTCTTGCGCTCGTATCTGCAGAATTCATACACCAGATCATAATAGGTCTGCTCGTCTGAAACACCGGTCAGCTCCCAGTCCGGATTCTCATCCAGATTAGGGAAATAAGTGTCTGCTGAGTAAGCGTAATCAATCTTTGTTACATGTGCCAAATCACAAAATTCCAGCATCTGGGCATAAATTTCACCACCGCCGATGACATATACATCTTCGGTTTTAAAATTTTTTACCGCCTCTAATGCTTCTTCAATGCTGTGAACTACCGTAACACCTTTAGCATTATAATCCTTTTTTCTCGTAATTACAATATTGGTTCTGTCTTTTAGCGGCTGTCCGTTTGGAAAGCTTTCCAATGTTCTTCTTCCCATAATAATAGCTTTACCGGTAGTTTCGGTACGGAAGAACTTTTTGTCTGCCGGAATGCTGACCAATAAATCATTATTATAGCCGATAGCCCAGTTTTTATCAACTGCTACGATTAAGTTCATAGTAATCCTCCGAAAATTATACCGCAACCGGAATACCGGTAACCTGCGGTCCTGTAATATAATCGTCAAGTCTTACATCATCTCTGGTAAACTGATAGAAATCCTTTATTTCCGGGTTTAACCAAAACTTTGGTGCCGGATAGGTTGGACGCTCAATCAATTCCTTGATGATTGGTACATGGCGGTCATAGATATGGGCATCTGCGATAACGTGGACAAATTCGCCAACTTCCATATCACACACCTGCGCCAGCATATGAATCAGTACCGCATACTGACATACATTCCAGTTATTTGCCGCCAGAATATCCTGGGAACGCTGGTTTAGAATGGCATTTAAACGGAGTTTATCACTGTTTGGTGACTTCGTCACGTTAAATGTCATGCTGTAGGCACATGGATAAAGATTCATCTCATGCAAATCCTGATGCACATAGATGTTAGTCATTATTCTACGACTATATGGATTATTTTTCAAGTCATAAATTACGCGATCTACCTGGTCCATCATTCCTTCTTTATATTGGTGCTTTACACCCAGCTGATAGCCGTAAGCCTTTCCAATGGAACCGTCCTCGTCTGCCCAGGCATCCCAAATCTTTGGTTTTAAATCCTTAATGTTATTGGACTTTTGCTGCCAAATCCAGAGAATTTCATCTGTACAGGACTTAATCGCAGTTTTTCTAAGCGTAATTGCCGGAAATTCTTTAGATAAGTCATACCGATTTACCACACCAAACTGCTTGATGGTATATGCATAGGTTCCATCCTCCCATTTCGGGCGAACCTTTTCTCCCTCCGTACTGGTACCGTTTTCTATAATGTCTTTGCACATCCGGATAAATATATCATCTGCATAACTCATGATTTAGTTTCCCATTCCTTCCACAAAGCCTTTGATACCGGAAGCATTCACAAACTTGCGAATTTCTCCGTCCTTTAACACAATCAGGGTCGGCGCCTGCATGATTCCGTATTCATTCACTAAATCCAGACGTTCCTCAGCATCCACCACTTCATATTCCGTACTCTTTAAAAATTCTTTTGCAATCCGACAGTTCGGACAGGTCTTGGTTGTAAACAACAACAGCTTACCTGCTCCTGTCTGCTCCGGCATAAGCTCCGTCATGCCATTCATGTGTACACTTTCCTGCTCGCCCACCGGCATTACTCTGGAAGCCCCAATATCATAATTCAAACGATTCTTGTACTCCTGACTCTTACCTGCATTCCAGTTCTGTACCGGACGATAATAACCGGTAATACGGCTATAGACCTCTGTGCGTTCTCCACAATGAGGACAGGTATAGGTTTCTCCGCTGATGTAACCATGGGTCTTACAGATGGAGTAAGTCGGAGACATGGTATAATATGGAAGCTTATAATTTTCTGCAATAGTACGCACCAGTTTTGCTGCTGCCTGCCAATCCGGAAGTTTTTCTCCAAGAAAGGCATGGAATACTGTTCCTGATGTGTATAAGGTCTGTAATTCATCCTGAATATCCAATGCTTCGAAAATATCTGCGGTATAATCCACCGGCAGGTGGGAGCTGTTTGTATAGTACGGGATGTCATCCGGCTTACCTGCTGTAATGATATCCGGGAATTTCTTTTTATCGTGCTTTGCAAGACGATATGTGGTGGACTCTGCCGGAGTTGCCTCCAGATTGTATAAATCGCCATACAACTCCTGATAATCGCTGAGTCGTTCTCTCATGTGATTTAATACTTTCTTGGAAAATTCCTGCGTTTCCTTATGGGTCATATCCTTACCAATCCACTTAGCGTTTAAGCCCACCTCGTTCATACCGATAAGACCAATGGTAGAGAAGTGGTTATTAAAGGTGCCAAGATATCTCTTGGTGTATGGGTATAAGCCCTCATCCAGAAGCTTGGAAATAATCGTTCTCTTTACCTTTAAGGAACGGGCAGAAATATCCATCATGCGGTCTAAACGTGCAAAGAAATCCTGCTCATTTTCTGCCAGGTAAGCTATACGTGGCATATTGATGGTAACCACACCCACGGAACCGGTACTTTCACCGGAGCCGAAGAAACCTCCTGTTTTCTTTCTGAGTTCACGAAGGTCAAGACGCAGACGACAACACATGGAACGCACATCGCTCGGCTCCATGTCACTGTTAATGTAGTTGGAGAAATATGGTGTACCGTACTTCGCTGTCATTTCAAATAACAAACGGTTGTTTTCTGTATCAGACCAGTCAAAATCTCTGGTTATGGAGTAGGTTGGAATCGGATACTGGAAGCCTCTGCCGTTTGCATCACCTTCAATCATGGTCTCGATAAATGCCTTGTTGACCATGTCCATTTCCTTCTTACAGTCTTTATAGCAGAAATCCATTTCCTTGCCACCGACAATACAAGGAAGGTTTGCAAGGTCATTCGGCACGGTCCAGTCCAAAGTAATGTTGGAAAACGGCGCCTGGGTGCCCCAGCGGCTTGGTGTATTAACACCGTAAATAAAGGACTGGATACACTGTTTTACTTCTTTATATGTTAAATTGTCTGTTTTTACGAAAGGCGCCAGATAGGTATCAAAAGAAGAGAACGCCTGTGCCCCCGCCCATTCATTCTGCATAATACCGAGGAAATTTACCATCTGGTTGCAAAGAGTAGATAAGTGACTTGCAGGCGCAGAAGTAATCTTTCCTGTAATACCGCCGAGCCCCTCCTTAATTAACTGCTTTAAGGACCATCCTGCACAATATCCGGTCAGCATGGATAAATCATGGATATGAATATCTGCATTACGGTGCGCATTGGCAATTTCTTCATCATAAATCTCCGACAGCCAGTAATTTGCGGTAACAGAACCGGAATTATGTAAAATCAGACCTCCCACTGAATAGGTAACAGTGGAATTTTCCTTTACACGCCAGTCAAGCTCCTCTACATAGCTGTTGACAATTTCTTTATAGTCTAAAAACGTAGACTTCATATTACGGATTTTTTCACGGTTCTTACGGTATAAAATATATGCCTTGGCAACATCAGTGTAGCCGGTCTGCTCCAGAACGTGTTCCACACTATCCTGAATGTCCTCCACACTGATGGTCTCCCCCTTAATCTTGTCCTGAAAATCGGATGTTACTCTCAAAGACAATAAGCTGATAATCTCCTCATTGAAGTTCTTTTGTGTTGCAGTAAATGCCTTTGAAATTGCGTCTGATATTTTTGCCAGATTAAAATCCACAACCTCTCCGTCTCGTTTTACTACGCTAATCATGTCCTCGTTCTCCTTTCATTTACTCTCTGCTTCTCGTTCGTTCTTCCTGTAACACATTTTTGCCTGTATACCATTCTAGCAGAGTACTTGAAAACCGTCAAGGGAATATAGCACAATATGTAGAAATGTTTTTTTATCGTTTACTACATATTGTGTCATATTCTACAAGCGTAAGCCATACTAAAAACGGCATTTATGGCAGCTTTTACTATCACTTCTGTCATAAATACCGTTTTTCATACTACACTATATTGGCAATATCCTGCTTTACATTCTACAGACTCTCGTACTCATACACTGCCCGTAGAAGCTCACCTACGCTCCACGCCTGTGCATAGCAGCCTCTGGAAACAGTCGGTTCCTTACCGTCATAAATCTCTGCAATCTGTGCCACGCATCCCTCATTCAGCCAGTAATTCAGTTTCTCAATCCCTGACTTTACATGTTGCTGCCACTCTGCCTTTTCCTCAAAATTATGCTGTTTTATATAACGGATACTTGCTCTGTAATAAGCTCCCAGCGGAAATGCCCAGGTAGTTCCTTGATGATAGGCCCGGTCACGTTGTGCCACCGGTCCAATGTAAATATCCTTAAATGCCGGATCCTTTGGAGACAAAGTTCGGAGCCCAATCGTCGTATAAAGTTCCTCGCGGACTTTTTTAATGACAAGCTTTTCATGCTCTGCATCCAACATGGTAAATGGCTGGGTTAGTGCCCAAATCTGGTTACAGCGCACCTGATTCTCTTCGTTATTACCGGAAAGTACATCCTTTAAGCAGTTTTCTTCTTCGTTCCAGAATTTTTTCAAATAAGATTCCTTTACCTTTTCGGAAAGTGTCATATATTTTTCTGCCTGTTCTGTATATCCCAGAGTTTTTGCAAATTCTTCCATAACTCTTAAGGCACTGTACCAGTAGGCATTGATTTCCACCGGTTTGCCGTGTCTCGGCGTCGGCAGATGATTCCCCACTCTTACATCCATCCAGGTCAGCTGTTCTAACTCCGCTCCGGCAGAAATCAGGCAATCGGAATCCATTTTGATATGGAACTCCGTTCCCTTTTTATATGCCTCCACAATCGGTTCCAGTATCGGAAAAATTTCTTCTGTAAAGTTCTCATCTCCGGAGAATTTGATATATTCATATGCTGTGTTGATAAAAAGTAACGGTGCATCCACGGAATTATACATCGGATTACAGTCCCCCTCCGGAAAAAGGTTCGGTAGCAATCCCTTATACACATACTTGGCAAAGGTACGCAGAATGCTCTTACACTCCTCAAAACGTCCCGTCACCATAGTGATACCCGGCAGTGCAATCATGGTATCTCTGCCCCAGTCCTCAAAAAAAGGAAAGCCTGCTAGAATAGTTTTTCCGCCGGTTGATTCACGTTCCGAAATATAGGCGTCTGCACTGACTGCCAGCTGGCGTCCCAGGTCTGAGATTGCCTTGGAGGCTTCCATCAGGGAATTCACATATTCTTTATGGGCCAGTAATTTCGCCTCAAAGCAGCTTTCACTGAAGTTCACCGGCTTCATGCTGAATACGCAGGTAAGTGTACTCTGCTCTTTGTCTGCTGTCAGTCTGATTTCATGATTCAACAGTGTAGAACCGGTTTCGTCTCTGCCGTCTCTCTCATCCTGCGAGAAATACAGCGGTCCGAAAACTTCCGGTGCAATTTCCGTTATAACACCATTGGTTGCAACAAAAACCGTATCTTCATCCTTTGTTATTTTTCCGTTTTCAAATCTAAATTTCTCTGCATCCGCTATATCAAATGCGGTATTTTTCGCAGTAATGCGCAGCATTGGCTTTACGCAAAATTCCACCTTCTGCTCTGCTCCTTTGCTGATTTCATACTGCACTGCCACTGTATTTTCCCCATGCACCATGATAATGTTTTTCTTTACAGTAGCCCCGGCAACTTTATATATCCACTCCGGATAATTGTCAAAACAGAAGCTTTCCAGATAGCGGTAACCTTCTAAATCCGGCTGTCCCTGCATACGCTGGGAAGTCAGCACATAATCGGTACCATCCACCGTCAATGTTTCCAGAACTCCGGTAATCATGTTCCAACGAACATTCGGCGCTTTTTTTGCCGCCATAAAAAATGCCTGGTCACCACGGGTCAAACCACCCACCAGATTCATGCTGTTGTAGCCTCCCAGACCGTTTGCCATCAGATAGCAGTTCTTTTCTCCCTCTTCAAGAGAAGGCCATGCATTTTTATCAAATTCAAATTTCATGTTAATTCTCCTTTAGTTTTGCGCAACAAAATGCCCGCCCGATTATGCGGGCAGAGAATTTACTCCCCTTTAAACAGCTGCATATAAATTTCCTTTGGCACATAGGCCTTTACATAAGTGCCCTCTGCCTGATATTCCTCTTCCAAAAGCTGACCGTACTTACGGATAACCTGGATTTTAGAAGTCTCTGCATACGGAAATACATGCTCAATCAGCACCTTACTCTCCCGCAGAATTGTTTCAAGAACTTCCAGCAGTTCCTCCGTACCTTCGCCACATTTTGCAGCCATTTTCACGGTTTCATCTGCCTTTAAGTCCTTTCTTGCCTCCGGCTCCATTTCACCTGCTGCAATCTTTTCCCGCAGAATGTCCTGCTTGTTGAAAATCGTAATAATCTTTTTATCAGTAACGCCAAGCCCCCGAAGTGTTTCATACACTACATACATATGCTTATCACAGTCCGGGTTGGAGGCATCCACCACATGCAGAATAATATCCGCATACTTCGCCTCTTCCAGAGTGGACCGGAAAGCATCAATCAAATGATGAGGGAGCTTCCGCACAAATCCTACCGTATCGGTGAGAAGAATCTGCTGCCCACTTGGCAGTGTCAGATTTCTTGTGGTTGGGTCCAATGTTGCAAAAAGCTTATCCTCTTCTATAACTCCGGCATTGGTCAAATAGTTTAACAATGTCGACTTTCCGGCATTGGTATAACCCACAATGGAAACTACCGGAATCGGATTCTTGCTGCGGGCCGCCCTTGCCACCTCTCTTGCTTTTACTACATCGTCCAGTTCTCTTCCCAACTGGGAAATTCGGTCACGAATCAGGCGGCGGTCCATTTCCAGCTTCTTTTCACCGGGACCTCGGGTTCCGATACCGCCACCCAGTCGCGATAGTACATTACCCATACCGATTAATCTGGAAGAACGGTACTTTAGCTGAGCCAGCTCTACCTGGATTTTACCCTCTCTTGTAGACGCATGCTGAGCAAAAATGTCCAGAATTACCATGGTTCTGTCCATTATCTGGCACCCTAAAGCATCCTCCAGATTCTTCATCTGGGCAGGCGAAAGCTCGTCATCACATACGATACCATCTGCATCCAGCTCCTGTACCAGCAAAAGTACTTCTTCAATTTTTCCTTTTCCGAGATACGTCCCCGGATGAGGCTTTTCCCTGTTCTGGATAACCATGGCAACAGTTTCTGCACCGGCAGTTTTTACCAGCTCTGCAAGTTCCTCCAGGGATTCCTTTGTATCATCATTCTCATAAGTGGCAACACCCACTAAAATCAAGCGTTGTTTTACTTCTTCCATGTTATATAATTCAGCCATATTAGTCCTCTCTGTCTTCTGCAGGCTACCACCTGCTCTGTAATTATCATCTGCTTACCGGAAGGAAAGCACCGTCACAGAATGAGGAGGGAAGGTGTAATTTAGTGTATTTGCTTCCACAACCACAGTCTTTTCCTTCGGTACCACCTGATTCGGATTGTCCAGTGTATTTTCCTCTGTCAAAGCATATCCTGACAATTCCGTAATATCAGCCACTGTTCTTTGGACACCCTCCAGGCACAAAGCCACCGTCTTTGCTTCTCCTGTTAAATTTACAGCTTTTAAAATGGTTCTATCACCGTTTTCTTGTTTTTCTACGCTTGTAGAAACATATAATTCCTCAATTTCCGGAAGACGATTCACCGTATCATTCCAAAGCACACCATTGACATAGGTACGGATGCTTCTGCCGTTTACTTCCATACGCAGCGTATACTCCGCATCTTCCACATGAAAAATGCGATGAGAAATAGTGGAACCCCGACCATGAAAGGAACTCATAATATTACAGTCCCAGTTATCCCAACCACCAAATTCCCACAGGGTATTTTCCGTTTCGTTCTTTCCAACAAAAATCTTCAAGCCCTTTCTTCCGGCTGTTCTTTTAAACTTAAATTCCAGCTCATAAACTTCCGCATATACTTCCTTCAACAAGTGCTCTTTATTTTCTTTTGTCACAGCAAACTCCGGAAGTTCCGTTACAATTGCTTCCCGCCCGCTGCTCTGTTCCTTAATCTTAATATCCCATATTCTTCCTTCCACATCATTGCCTGCAATAGCAACAGCCCCCGGCAAAGTTTCTGTCTCCGAAAGCCGGATTATCTCCGATAAATCTTCTGTTTCATAGCGCACCGCCGCCGTTCCCTGATTTACCATAAACATCTTCTGCACATGATAATTCGGCGTTTTCATAATGCGGTGATTATCAAACCAGAGCATATCCGGCCGCCAGTTCACATAATCCACATTGGCAAGCATCGGTGCATAACAGGCCAGCGCCACTGCTTTTGCCTTTTCCAGATGTGTCATATATGCCGCCTCTACAATAGCATTGTAGTAAGTATTTCCCCAGGAAGCATACTCTCCGAGAAATACTTTCGGTCCGTTTTCATCAAAATCCTCATAGTGATGCATGTTTCCAAGGAACCATTCCGGTGACGAATAGTAGTGCTCATCTACTAAATCAGAACCGTATTTTTTCGCAGACTCCCAGCCTGCATCATAGCCTTCACCTACAGCAAATGGCCCGGCCGTATTAATAATTTTAATCTCCGGATAGTGTTCCCGGATTGCCTTATGAAAATACGGATAACGTTCAAAGAAACCATCACCGATTTCCTCATTGCCCACACCTAAATATTCCAGACCAAACGGTGCCGGATGTCCCATCTCGGCGCGGATTTTACCATAAGTGGTATTCTCATCTCCATTGGCAAACTCAATCAGGTCCAATGTTTCCTGCACCCACTCATCAATTTCAGACAGCGGTACTCCCTCGCCCTTGTGCGGATTAAAACCCGCCGGAACTACCGGCAGTGGCTTGGCTCCGATTTCCTCACAAAAACAAAAATATTCGAAATAACCAAGTCCCAGCGTCTGATTGTAACGCCAGTTGTTACGCCAGGTCGGACGCTGCTCCACCGGACCTAAGGTTCTGCGCCAGCGGTACATCGAGTTTCTTGCCTTATCGTTAAGATTGCCGTCGTGAGTAAGACACCCTCCCGGAAACCGCATAAACTTTGGTTTCATTTCCTGCAGTGCTTCTGCGATGTCACGACGAAGTCCACCCTTCTTTCCGAGGAAGGTGGACTGTGGGAATAAGGAAACCATATCCATATCTACCGTGCATTCTTCTGCAAAGGTAATCTGCAAACGGCCGGCTGTTGTGGTTTTTACCGCAGTTAGCATAAGCTCATATTTGGTCCATGCCTCCGTTGTGATTGTTACAGGGCAATCAGCCAAAGCACAAACCGTACCGTCCTCCTCTATCACAGACACCAAAAATTTTGCTTCTGCTGCATTATTTTTCTCTGTCATTCTTGCCCAGACAGAAAAGTCATAATTCTTTCCTGCTTCCACAAAAATGCCGGAATTAAAACCGAGATTTCTTATGAAAGAATCTTTCTTTGCCTGTACTCTCACATAATGCACGTTTTCTGCATGCAGTGGATTCTTTGTACCAATTTTCCACACCGCATCTTCTGACTTTTCCCAGGCTGTAAAGCTGTGATAGTCCTCTTTATCAATTTTATCAAATTCAAAGGAACGGTTCTGCACCAGCTCCGCGTATAAACCACCGTCTGCCGCATGATTGATGTCCTCGAAGAACAAACCGTATAAATCTCCTAATTCCTTATATGTTTCATTCTGGTAAACTGTTATCCTTTTCATGTTTCTTCTCCCGTTCTTCCTGTTCCAGCTTGTCCTTATTTTCGTAACTATGCGGTTCCCACATAGTTACAAGACAAAAATCCATTTTAAAATTGCAGGCAAATAAATTTGCCACAATGGGATTTTTGTCCACCCCCATCACTGTTCTACGACCTCAGCAGTAAGTGCTTCGGTCTGTACTAAATCACTACTGCTCCTGTCTGATTTCCCAGTGAATCAGGAAGGTCAAGGCCGCTCTCAGCGCAATAATACCTGCCACCGTTACAATTTCCGTCCAGTCTCTTACGATAACTGTTTTCAAAATCTCACTGCCAAGCTTGAATTCCAGACCGATGGCCAGCCCTTGCGCCAGTGTGATTTTCATTTCCGGAGAGCGGCGCACATAATTGATAAATCCCTTGATGCCGGCAACAATAATGATACCCACACCGATAAATTCAAAAACCACAATAGCCAACTGCACCAAATATTCCAACGCTGTTTCTACAATGTGAATAAAGTCCATAGCAAACCTCCTCTTTTGCTTACCCCGGATTCTGCAAAACAATCATTTACTTTCCAGCCAGATTTTTAAGTTCTGCCAGAAGTTCCAAATCACTCTGCTTTACCTTAATATTAGATGTCATTTTATTTTGCCCCGGTTTTTCCACGGATATTTCAATAATAGTATCTTCTTCAATTCCACCGGAAAACGCTGCCCCAAGGAACGCCACGAATTTCGGATGATTTTCGGTAAATTTATTTTTTGCTTGCATCATTTTCATCATGGATGCCGGATTAATCATGGTTTTATACCTCTCTTTCTTTTTTCAGCAAACACAGTATAGTGAAACGTATTCATTATACCACTTCTTTTTTAAATCATCAACGGTAGATAGTCTCCAAATCCACAATACAAACGTACTTCCGTTAATTTTTGATTAGCCTTAGGATTAGTTAAAAATTTCATAATACAGTCAGGGCCGGTTCACCCTGCGGCGACCAGCCCTGTTTTTATTTTATCTAAACCTTTTTACTGAAAGAAATATACCTTTGCTCCATGGCTCTTTAATGCGACATTCAGATTTTCGGAAGCTTCTACTGCTTCTCCGCTCCAAAGTTCAGTACCTTTGACATCTTCATAGATTTCCAGTTCTGCCAAACTTACCTTGATATTGCTGTCTTTATCACCTGCATTGAACACTGCCACATACTGACCACCCTCGCAATCCACCGCAGTCCATGCAATGTGTTCTACACCGTCCACATCTTTTCTCCATACCTGATGGGAATGACGTGCATTGCGATGCATCTTTAAAATTCCTTCGTTGGTAAGCAGGTCCATGGTAAACTTATCAAACTTGGTCATTTCACCGCCAATCATCAACGGAGAACGGAAAATACACCATAAACTCATCATGGTAATCTGCTCATCCTCTGTGAACTTGGTCCAGGCATCCTTGTTATATACCTGCAGAATCGCACCTACCGGCAGCATATCCGCATCCGGCCAGTGTCCGGCGCCGGTATGGGTACACCATTTTTCCGCACGGTAGAACATATCATATAATAGTTCCCACTTGTCCCAGAAATCATCGGTAATACGCCACATATTAGCTACCTGCTTATAAAGCTCTGCTTTTTCTAAAAGAGCAGGACCCGGGGAAAGGCTTAAAATCATTTCTCTGCCACAACCGCGGAGTGCTTCGCTGAGCATTACTAACTCTTCCTCTTCGTGAGGCAGTTCTCTGGCAATGTCATCACACTTAATAAAGTCTACTCCCCAGGAAGCATACAGTTCAAAAATACTGTCATAGTATGCTCTGGCGCCTTCCTTATGCGGGTCAACACCGTACATATCCATGTTCCAATGGCAGATGCTGTTGGTCTTTGCCACCTCTCTGGCAGTCTTGTCGGTTCCCTTAATCTTTAAATTCTGATGTACTGCCTGTCTTGGAATACCACGCATAATGTGAATACCAAACTTAAGGCCTAAAGAATGCACATACTCTGCCAGGGGTGCAAAGCCTTTGCCGCCTGCTGCAGACGGGAAACGGTTTTCAGCCGGAATCACGCGGGAATATTCATCCACACAAAGATCCGCAAATGGACGATATTCGTTGTTAATGGCGTTTGGCTCATACCACTGGATATCTACTACCACCGTGTCCCAGCCATACTGTTTTAAATGCTTTGCCATAAAATCTGCATTCTGTTTTACAATTTCTTCGGTAACTGCTGCACCGTAGCAGTCCCAGCTGTTCCAACCCATAGGGGCGGTTAATGCTTTCATACTAATCCTCCTTGTTATTGCGAAGCAATGTCCGCTATTATTTTTCTCTGTATTCTAACGGTGACACACCTTCTCTTTTCTTAAACATTTTAGAAAAAGCCAAAGGGTCGGAATAACCAACCGTGTATGCCACATTGCTGATGGACAGCTCCGAATTTTTCAAAAGCTCTTTGGCTTTTTTCATGCGATACTGCATCAGATATTCCTTGGGGCTTACACCTGTGTCTTCCGTAAAGCACTTTGTCATGTAGCTGCGGTTTAAACCACAATGTTCTGCCAGTTCCGAAACCTTCACATCCTCAGCATAACGGTATTCGATGTAACGCTTGATTGTTTCGATATAATCCTGTTGCGGTGGAGTTTTTGACTTTTGTTGTATCAGCGTCTGGTTTTTCATGGTCTGCAGTAATGCATACATATTTCCAATCGTGGAAAGCTCCTGCTCACATTCATACAACAATTTCTCCATACAACTAAGAATTTCTGTATTTCGTTCTTCCGGATACAGCATCGGCTGTTCTTCCGTAATTCCGATAGAACGCAGGATTTCTTCTGCCTTTGCCCCGTCAAAAATCACCCACAAATACCGCCACGGGGTTATTTCATCTGCTTCATAATAAGCCAGCTCCTGCGGATAAATGACAAAAATTTCGCCTCCCTGCATGGCATATTCTTTTCCATGCATACAAAGCTTACCTTGTCCATCCACCACATAGTGTAAAATAAACTTGCCCCGGACAATCGGTCCATAGGAATGCCTCGGCGGACATTTTTGACGTCCTACCTCATAGACCTGTATATCATTATACTTGTTGTAGTCCACAAAGTGAATGCGGGAATATGGTTCCATACTCTGTTCCAACCTTTTATAGTGTAATCCTTATCATCTCATAATCATATGGAATTTTGTTGCTTTTTTATGGCGATATGTTACTTTTTGCAATACTTTGATTATAGTATGAATCCTCTGCAAAATCAAGAGGAGAGACCAGAGATATCTCTGGTCTCTCCTCATTGAATTATGTTAAGAAAAGTATCTGAAAAGCTATGCCACTTCCACGTAGTACTGGGCCTGTGCCGCAAACATTTCGGCATAAATACCATTTTCCTTGTTTACCAGTGTTTCATGGGTTCCGTATTCCTTTATGGTATCCTCCGCAAACACAGCAATATGGTCACAGAATTTACAGCTGGATAACCGGTGGGAAATATAAATGGCTGTTTTTCCGCCTACCAGAGTATCAAACTTCTTATAAATCTCATATTCTGCCACCGGGTCTAAAGCGGCTGTCGGCTCATCCAGAATCACGATTGGTGCATTACGGTATAAAGCACGGCTGATCGCCACTTTTTGCTGCTGTCCGCCGGAAAGCTCCGTACCCTGTTCGTCAAAGCTCTTATAAAGCGTCGTATCGAGTCCATGTTCTAACTTCATGGCATCTTCGTATAAGCCGGACAGTTTCAGTACTTCTTCTATCTTTGCCTCGTCTTCCGCCTCGCCAAGCGTAATATTTTCCTTTAAACTGAAGGCAAACAGCTTGAAGTCCTGAAACACCACGGCAAATAATTTTCGATATGCTTCGTCGGAATATTCTTTGATATTGATACCGTCAATCTTAATTTCACCCTCCGTCACATCATACAGACGACAAAGCAGCTTGATCAATGTGGTTTTTCCTGCTCCATTTAAACCTACGATGGAAAGATGCTCCCCGGATCGGATGGTTAAGTTAATATTTTTAAGTACGAATTTCTCACTACGCGGGTATTGAAAGGAAACGTTGCAAAACTCTATTACATGCTCGCCCTGCTTTGTTTCTCTTGTTCCCTTTGGCATGGCAGCCGGATAGTCTAAAAACTTCAGGAAATCCGCCGCATAATTACACCGTTTGGTAATCCCCTGGATACCCTGCACCATGTTAAATAAACTCCAATACAGAGTAGAAGCTGAACTGATACACATAGAGAAATCTCCCAATGTTAACACCTTTTTGATGGCAAGATATCCAATATAAAAGTAACTGATACCGTCCCGGAAAGAGTTGATAGCATCCATGCCCCAGCTGTTTTTCCGCTGCTTTCTGGCGGTTCCTGCCCAGACACCCACCATTTTTTCACTTTCCACACTGCCCTTTTCCTTCATCATATCCGCACTGTCATATAAACGGATGTCTTTGCCGTACATCGGGTGCACAAGAGTCCAGAAAATATATCCGAAAATTCGGTTTAATTTAGAAAGCTTCGCAAAATCTTCAATTTCGATTTTATTGTTTCTGGCATTGAGCCAGGTAATCAGAAGCAAGGCACCAAGCTGTACCGGAAGCAACAGAGGGCACTTAACCGCAATAACGGTCACTACACCAAGTAACACGGTTCCATTCATTAAAACCGAATAAAACTGGTCTAATATTCCGATTACGCCACCACTATACCAGTTGATACCATCCTTCGCCTTTGCCACCTGGTTCAGCGCCTCCGGGTCCTCCGTATGCTCAAAATCCATGTTCATGGTATGTCCTGCCAAAGTTTCTTCAAAAAAATGATCCAACCAGGCCCGATGCGGTTCCTTTCTCCAGTTTACCAGGCTCAGCATCAGGTTACTAAAAAGCAATATGCCTACCGTAAGCCCGGCATATACAAATGCATTTTTTAAATGCTGCTCTGCATTTCCCCCGGAAAGGACCAGCGCCAGTTCATCCATTAAAAACTTCGGAAGCAAAATATACTGGGCTTTCTGTAAGCAGTCGGCCAACAGCTGTACAACATAAATAAGATAAAGCGTCGGACGTTGTTTCCAGGCAGTTTTTAACATAAACCGTAAGGTACTGCCGATACCATATTTGTTTTTCTTATCTCTCATTAACATGCCGCTGCCTCCTCTGCCTGATTTTCCACATAATACTGGGCCTGCACACGGAACATTTCCGCATAAGCCCCGTCTTTTTTAAGCAGGCTTTCGTGGGTACCGTATTCCACCAGTTCACCTCCGGCAAACATAGCCACCTTGTCGCAAAACTGGGTAGAGCTTAACCGGTGACTAATATACACCGCCGTTTTCCCGCCAATCAATTTATCAAAGTCCTGATATAATCTGTGTTCTGCCAAAGCATCCAATGCCGCTGTCGGCTCATCCAGTATGACCACCGGTGCATTTTTATACAATGCCCTTGCCAATGCCAGCTTCTGCTTTTCTCCGCCGGAAAAATCCACACCCTCGTCGTGAATCACCTTTAACACTTCCGTATCCACGCCCTCGGAAAGCTCCTGTAACCGCTCTGCAAATCCTGCTGCCTGCAAACACTGTTCCGCCACTTTTTTCTTGGTTTCAACCGGAGGTTTCATGGACACATTTTCCGCCAACGGAAAAGCAAACAAGTTCACATCCTGGAATACCGGTGAAAACACCCGGTAATAGTCATCCCTGTCATAGGTACCTACATCCACACCGTTTAAATAAATCGTGCCTTCTGTAGGTTCATACAAGCGGAGCAGCAGCTTAATAAATGTAGTTTTTCCTGCACCATTTAAGCCCACTACTGCCAGACGCTCTCCCGCATTTAACGTAAGATTTAACTGTTTCAGCGCAAACTTTTCTGCCTTCGGATAACGGAACGATACATTTTCAAACCGGAACTCATAGTTTTTGGCTTCCGGTACCGGAATTCCCACAGACTTCTTTTCATTCCTGTCAAAATCTACAAAGCTTCTGAAATCATCCACCTCACGGCTTCTGGCAAGCAAATCTCTTACATTGGTAAGCAATGTATTGATATGCTGGAAAAATCCTTCCGTCGTTGCCACATACAAACTGAAATTACCAAGGGTTATGTTCCCCTTTGCCAGGGAAAAAATCAGCCAGCCATAGACAATTCCCTGTGCTAAAGCCCAGCACACGTTAGAAACAATGCCGGCAATCAACCACAAGGAA
The DNA here is from genome assembly GCA_045531895.1 of Lachnospiraceae bacterium. Lineage (GTDB taxonomy): Bacteria > Bacillota > Clostridia > Lachnospirales > Lachnospiraceae > SIG299. The sequence continues at coordinate 32,998 of JAZSEW010000102.1, read as the reverse complement.
GCATTTTTCTTCTGGGACTGATATCTGGTTTCATTCAGGCCATGCAGCTTTTCAAGCAACCAGTCTTTCACATGAAACATGCGGATATCCTTTGCTACATCAAAATTCGTGGTAACATCCGTCATATAATATTTTTTACGCCACCAGGTCGCCAATGGATCCCACACCGTTTTCTTTGCTGTAGCATTGATATGATTACTGGTAAGGAAACTAATCCCCGCCAGCACAAACATCAGACCTATAATCCATCCATTCATGGTTCCGAGAATCATAAGTCCCACAATAGCAACCGTCACCTCTCTGGAAAAATCAATCAGACTGCGCATCATGCCTTCCACGCCTTCCACATTATTGTTGCAGGCATTTTTCGCTTTACTGTAGCAATCCATCACATCAGAATCCTCCAGATGCTCATACCTGATCTTCATGATTTTATAATTCTGCTCATTATTCATCAAAAGAAACCGAAAGCGGATACAACGCCAGCCATAATCACTGTAGTAATACGTATTTGCCATAGTAGAAATAATCTGAAGCAGGGTAAAACCTGCCATCAGGAATAATAAGCTTCTGATTTCTCCTTCTCCCGTAATCATATCAATGACAAACTTGGAAATAAAATTCCATAAATACTGCATAAGCGGTGCCACCACCATACCAAGAGGAATCAGAAAGTAAAATTTCTTATCCTGTTTCAGTGCATACCCTAAAATGTAACGTATATTGGACCACAGACCATACTCCTTATGGTAGGGATTTTTCTCTTTATCTTTCTCTTTACTCTTTTTACTCATGATGTTCTTCCTCCGTCTTATTTTTTTTAAATAATTCCAATAAACATTTTCTGTCAAGCAGTGGTTCAGAAACATTCACCGATAAATTACGGAAACTATGAATCGGGTACAGAATATCTTTTGCCACAACAAGCAACCGGAGAATATTAATAATTACATACATCTGCACCGTATAAAGCTTTTCCTCAGTTCCATCCTCTTTCAATAAGGTGGAGCAGGAAATCACACCATGAGCCCCGCCTCCAAATAAAGCGGAGCGTCCAAGATTTGCCGCCTTTTCCAGTACATTCTCCACTGCTTCCTTTGGTACATGAAGGTAGTTTGCCACTGTTTCTGCCCGAACCAGCTCTGTTGCATCCAGAGTCATCATAAACAACAATACTTTGATTGCTTCCTCTTCTCCCAATAGTTCAAACACCTCGGCTAACACTTTCGTATCTGTCAGATATGCTTCATATCCATTTTCCGGACGTTCCATTACAAAGCCATACCGCAAATCTTCATTCAGTCGCATGAAAGAGGCCCCTTCAGCGCTTATATAGCCACTTCCGGTCCGACTATCCTCTTTTGCTATCTTAGGAAGCGGCAGATAACCGGTTTGTACCATTCCCTGTTCTTTTGCTATTTGCCGGACTGTTCCGTTTCCCATTCCCATCCATTGAAGCTCCAAAAGCTTTTCCAGACGATTATTTCCTGCCTCTGCCTCCATGTCCATATACTCCACCACCCGTTCATCAAAGCGCATGGTTTCCTGTTCATTTCCATATAAATAATCAATAGAAACATCAAAAAACTTTGCTATCCGTGGAAGCAGATCTCCATCCGGATAACTGCCGTTCTCCCATTTTGACACTGCCTGGGTGCTCACACCCAAGTGCTCTGCCAGCTGCTCCTGCTTAACTCCCTTTGCCTTTCTAAGTTTTTGTAATTGTGTTGAAAATACGGTTGCTGCCATGCCTGTTACCATCCTTTCACTTATATAGTGTCTGTATTTGAGTTTTGGTTTGGTTAAATTTTTAAATTTAATTCAACTTATATTCTTGTGATTTCATCATAACAAAAACAGCAGTTGATTGGAATACCAAAATTCAACTGCCGTTCTAGTTATTCTTTATTCATTTAACTTGTGGTTGATTTTCCTGCCACTCTTTTACTTTACACCTCCGGCAACCAAACTCTCATTTCGTTCAGGCCGCGATTTCCCCAGGCATAATAAGGAATTGCTGTAATGGTTACTTCCTCCTGCTCCGGTTTTTCTGCCAGATACAGCTCTTCCGTACGCTTGGTACGAACCCCCGGTACCTTTAATACCCTGACACCGCCAAGCAGCTCCGGCTGATACGCTTCCGTAACAATCTTACCGTCACGCACAGCAAGTCCCAAAACGTCACCCTCGTTGTCCATACCTTCGACGCAGTAAATCAGTGGACCGCGACGCAGGGCAACCTTACCGTTATTTGCCGCGACCGCCGGATTTGCATAAACACGTTCACCGTGCATGCTGAAATAACAGTTAATGGTATCACCGGTAGCAAAATCTCTGATAATGTAAAGATAGCCATTTTCCAGCTTCACATCCTTTGTTATCTCAATTCCGCGTTCCTCTGTTTTCATACAAACTGTAGTATCATTCACCTTTACATTGATTTTTTTGCACCAGCCCGGCAAACGAATTGCCAAAGCGAATTTTGCTGTCTGCTCTTCCTTTGTTTCTATCCGATACACTACGTTTGTGTCATATGGATACCCTGTTTCCACATGAAGCTTCACGCCCTTGCTTGCCATCAAATCCAGTTCACCACCTACGTACAAGTGTGAAAATACGGTATCTTTGGTTTCACTCCAGGCATACTCTGCAATAGAGGTCAAGGTTCTTGCTACATTCGGAGGACAGCAGGCACAGCCAAACCATTTCGGGCGTTGCGGAAGCGTATGTCGATGCGTTACCGCCTCACCTGAAATACCCGGAATCACTTCTAAGGGATTTACATAAAAGAACCGTTTGCCGTCCAGTTGCATACCAGCCAGTACTGTATTGTAAAGAGCTCGCTCCATTTCATCCGCATAATGGCTGTCCTTCTTTATGTTCAGCATTCTTCTTGCAAAAAACATCAATCCGATGGATGCACAGGTTTCTGCATAAGCAGTATCATTCGGCAGGTTATAATCCTTGGTAAAGGCCTCACCAAGATTTGTGGAGCCAATTCCTCCCGTCACATACATTCTCCGCTTTGTAATGTTATCCCACAGAATTTCGCAGGCACGCACCAGACTTTCATCTCCGGTTTCAGCCGCCAGATGCGCCATACCGGTGTACAAATACACTGCTCTTACGGAATGCCCGGTAGCCTTCGTAAGTTCCCGCACCGGAGCCTGATTCTGGGCATATTCTAAATCATCTGCATTCATCCCCCAGACCTGCCAGCCTTTTTTCGCTGCTTCTTTCTTATAATAGTCCGCATCTACACCACGGACATTGATAAAATGGGCCGCCAGTTCCAGATATTTCTTCTCTCCGGTTGCGTCATACAATCGCATTAAGGCAAGCTCGATTTCCGGATGGCCCGGATATCCCTCTGCTTTTTCTTCAATAAAATGACGATAAATGTGGTCTGCATTCTTTTTCATAATGTTTAACAGGCTGTCCTTGCCGGTAGCCTCAAAATAAGCCACTGCCGCCTCAATTAAGTGTCCGGCGCAGTAAAGTTCGTGAGCCTCCTGCAAGTTAGTCCACTTTTTATCCGGTTCCTTTACTGTAAAATAGGTATTTAAATAACCATCCTCATGCTGGGCGCTGCCAATTAAAGTGATGATTTCATCTACACGCTTTTCCAGTTCTGCATCCGGGTGATTTACCAGAGAATATGCCGCCGCTTCCAGCCACTTTGCCACATCGGAATCCTGGAATACCATACCGTAAAATTCTTCTTCACATTTTCCTTCTGCTAACATTTTTGCCGCCTGGCGAAAGTTTTCGATAGCATGGCTCTTTTCTGCCTCCGGGATTTCGTCCCGCAAGGCTTTTTCCTGATATGGAATCACCTGCTCCACCACCAATTTTTCGTATGCCCCAAGGAAATTATCGTTTAAATGAAAGTTTTTCAGTAAATTACTCATTCCATCCGCCTCCATACATTTTTCTATCTATATGCTACCATTTTTCATATTCAAATTCAATAGAATGCAAAAATCCTGTGAGGTTTTCACACGAAAACCTCACAGGATACACGTATCACTGTTTTATATTCTTACTTACGCGTTCTTTTTTGCTTCCAGCTCTTCGTTCATCTGTGCAAGTGTCTTCTTGTCAAGATTATAGATAAGACCAATTCCAACAAACTGCAACACAGCACTGAAAAGGTATAACGCAGCTACCAACCAGCACATATTGTGCGATGTTTCCGCACTTTGTCCAATTGTTCCTAATTTTGACTCATAGCCAAGAACACCCATAAGAAGAAGAACCATAGAAGGACCAATACCCTGAGCCAGTTTGCGGAAGAACGAGTGAAGCGAGTAAACGGTACCTTCTTCGCGTGTTCCGTATTTCCATTCGTTGTAATCTATAGCATCTCCCATAAGAGCCCAGGATACACATGTATAAACACCCATACCAAGACCAAATAATAATAAGCCGACAATATAAACTAATAACGCTATATCAATATTCTTTACCATTGGGAAGATTAACATTACTAAACCACCAACGATTGAGACAATTGTGCCAGCTACAGAAGCTTCCTTCTTACCGTGCTTTACAACAATTTTTTTAATGAACGGCATGAACAGGAACATTGGAAGGAAACCAATGAGCATAACAACACCTGACATAGATGCCTTTTGGAAATATGTAGCAAACATAATTGTATTCGCTGTTGAAGCAGACTGCATACCTAAAAACATACCCATAGCTGCTACAGTGGCACCCACTGCCGGACGATTCTTAAAGAACTTACCAAATGCTCTGAAAACATTAAATTTTTCAGTCTGTTCATTTGTTTTTACACTATTCTCATCAACGCGGATAGTAATATTCTTAATCATGAACATGAATGCAATAAAACCTAATACACCCATAATTAACGCAACCCAGAATACTCTCTCGCCAAGTAATATTTCTACCTGCTTACCGGTTTCCGGACTGAGAATCTTTTCACCAATCTGGTATGGCACTTTTGTAATAGGATTAACTAAGAATTGTTCTTTTGTAAATCCTTCCGGAATAACAATCTTATCCAGGAATCCTTCTGTTCCATCATAAACAACCTTCTGCCAAATTAACATAGGTAAGATAATACCCGGAATCATACCACCAACCATAGAACCAACCGAACGCCATGTAGACAACTGTGCACGTTCCGCATTATCCTCGGTAACTAATGAAAGCATGGAACCGTATGGTACATTTGCGATAGTATAGAACGCATCCCAAATAATATATCCACCAATAAACAGCAATGCCTTAGCCCATGTAGCAAACTGCGGGAACGGAAGGAACACCATTGCACCACCAACTAATAAGCCGCAAGCTCCAACAAAGATATACGACTTAAATTTACCCATTTTGTAAGTTTTTTTGTCATTATCAATAAGAGTTCCAATTAATGGGTCATTGACAGCATCCCAAATCTGTACAGCCAATAACAGTAACGAAAGGAGCCCCGTCTCCATCATCATGAATACAAGCCAGAATGTCTGAACTGTACCCTTCAGGGCAAAACTCATGTTACAGCCAAAGTCACCGGCTGCGTAGGCAACACAGTCGCGCATACCAAACTTACGGAACCCCTTGGCATCTCTCTTTACTTCTTTTGCCATACTATTTTCCTCCTCAATACTTTTTATAGTTTATACCCCACTCAAACTTTAGAGCTTGTATACATTATAACCTATGTTTTATAAAAAAGCTAGTACTTTTTTGTGGTTTTTCATGATAATTCAACAAAAAAATTATGATTTTTATTTATTTTTCACAAAAATACAGCAATCTTAGTAACTTTGCTATATTCCTCTCCTTGTATACAAGTTACACTTTTACATTTTATACCATTTCATACAAAAGTTCCCGGAACTTTTTTGTCCCGGGAACCTTCTTTTCTATTTTTTTATTTTATTCAACTGTTCATTTAATGCCAGTAACTGCTCCTTTGTTACGGTAACATTAGCACTTCCTGCCATATTCATGGCGCGAAGTACGGTAAATCCACCCAGCATCTTCATCATGGCCGGACTGATTTCAAAGCCCATGGCTTTCTTCTTTTCTCCATTACCACCCATAAACTGCTTCATCAGTTCGCCAAACAACTTCTGTCCCTCCGGATTTGCCATGATGTCACCAATCTTGTCGTTCAAAGAGAAGTACCCCTCCGGTGCAGTAATATCGAACCAGTTCAGAAGCGCACCTTCTTCCTTCAAGCGGTATTTTTCATTGAACTTATCCACCTTATTAATGATGCTTTCATCGGAACATCCTCCCGCTTTTGCAAGCAACGTTGTCTTGCCCTTGTTCGGTACATCAAAATAAAAGAAATGCTCCGGACTTTCCTTTGCCTCAAAACTCTCACCATTGACAAATAATTCTACGGATGGCAGGTTGGAATATACCGTTACTTTTGTCACATCCTCCACACGATCCACATACCGCTTACCGCAGATATGCACAAACGGGTCGTCCTTTGCATCTACCAGCCATGCCTTATAAGCATAAAAAGCATCTTTCTTATATGTTCTGTCAAAGGTCATAAGTCCCTTATGGTTCTGACCATTTTCACCACCTTCGTTTCTGGCATCTGCACCAAAATCAAACATATTCCAGACATGCGTCGCCCACAAATACTTTCTGGTGAAGAGCTGCTTAATCAGTTCTTCATGATAATATGCCTGATATTCTTCGGTATAATCCCCTTGCTTTGGGTCGGAGGTATGCCAGTTCAGAGCCTCGCAGCCGTATTCCGAGCAACCAATCGGAAGATTCGGATGCATCTTGTGGAATTCATCAAACCAAGGACCGTTCATTGTGGTGTCACCGCCGTACCAGCCGAAATAGTGGTTATAGGATACTGTATCCGGAATCTGCACATAGTTTTCTTTCATGTCACACATGGAAACCACAGCCATAGTTGTCAGTCTGGTTGGGTCCATTTCGTGGGCAAGGTCATTTAAAATGTGATGATTTTCCAACAGGTCATCGGTAATTCCGCTAATCGTAATTTCGTTGGAAAGCCCCCATACTACAATACTTGGATGGTTGTAATTCTGGGTAATCAGTTGCTTCATCTGTGAGATTGTATTCTCTCTGCCGGCCGGCATATGCTTGGAGATATACGGAATCTCCGCCCATATAATCTGTCCTCTCTCATCACACAAATCGTAGAAATACTGGTCATGCTGATAGTGAGCCAGTCGAATGGTAGTTGCACCCATCTCGCAAATGTAATCCATATCTTCCTTATGATGCTCCGGCAAAAGTGCATTACCAATGCCCCATCTGTCCTGATGGCGAGACACACCGCGAAGCGGATAGCTCTCTCCGTTTAAAATGAAGCCTTCCTCCGGATCAATTTTATAAGTACGGCAACCAAACCGTGTACTGACCGCATCTATCAGTAAATCTTTTTCCATCAGTTTTACCGTTGCAGTATAAAGATATGGGTCTTTTCTTCCATGCCACAAGTGCACCTTATCAATCACAAGTTCAGCCTTATCTTCTCCCGGAACACCCCAATATTCTGCCACCACTTTACCTGAAGCATCAGTAATCGTAAAAATAACTTCCTGTTCCAGTGTCTGTCCGACCACCGGCGCCTCAATGGTCACTTTTGCTGCCTCACCTTCAACAGCCGGTGTTACCTTAATACCCGGACCACCGTAGTTTTCTAATTCGAAGTGAGATTTTGCCACCGCAATCAGATTAACATTCCGATACAAGCCGCCATAAAAGGTAAAATCAGCCATCTGCGGATAAACCTTATCATTTTCACTATTATCTACCGCAATGACAATGGAATTTTTCTCTTTCAGCACATTCGTAATATTGACACGCCAGGTAGAATAGCCGCCGTCATGATGGGCCAGCTTTTCACCATTTACATATACATCCGCTGAAGAATTTGCACCGCAAATTTCCAAATAGTATTTTGCAGCCGGCGGCAAATCTTTTTTTGCAATATCTTTCACGTAATAACAGATACCACGGTGATAATCACCGCCACCATCCTGCCCGTCCTTTGCATTCCAGCAATGTGGCAGATCTACCCTTTCCCAAAGCAGCGGCATTTTTTTTGGGACCTCTGTTGCTTTTTTTGAAAACGCCCATTTGTTGTTTAAGCTTATTACTTCTCTCATTTGTACCTTCCCTTCTCCGGCAAAATCGCTCTGGAATACGCCATATTATTTTATCCCAACGTATCTTTTCCCACAGATATATTAAGTATATCATATGTGGATTTAAATTGCGAGTACATTTCAAGACTTTGTTTCATATTTTTAGAAAACTTTTTATTGTTCTTTACCAAGTTTTTACCAAATTCGACTGTAGAGAATGTTATACTTAAATGGTGCCAATAATAAAAAACAGCAAAGCAGCTATGGTAGTATTACATAGTTGCAAAAAAGGAAAGGAGATTTATCACTTTGAAATTCTATTGTGAAAACATTGAAAATGTACTTAGCGAGACCAGAAGTTCCGTTAACGGTCTTACCTCTTCTGAAGCTGCAAAACGCTTGGAGGAACACGGAAGAAACAAACTCGCTGAAGCAAAAAAAGATTCGCTGCTTAAGCGTTTTTTTAATCAGATGATCGACCCAATGATTATCATTCTTCTGGTTGCCGCTGCCATCAGCGGTATACTTGCTGTAGCAGAGGGTGAAAGCTTCGCCGATGTTATCATCATTCTTGCGGTTGTTATCATTAATGCCGTTCTTGGTGTTTATCAGGAAAGCAAGGCAGAAAAAGCCATCGAGGCACTGCAGGAAATGTCCCCTGCCACCTCCAAGGTATTACGTGACGGCAAAATCACTTCCGTCAGAAGTGAAGACCTGGTTGTTGGTGATGTTGTTTTATTAGAAGCCGGTGATGCAGTTCCGGCAGATGGTCGTCTCATCGAAAATGCCAGCTTAAAAATTGAAGAAGCTGCTCTGACCGGCGAATCCGTTCCTGTTACAAAGTTTGTTGATTTAATTAACTTAACCGATTCTGCAAAGGACATCCCTCTTGGTGACCGTAAGAACATGGTTTACATGGGCTCCACCGTGGTTTACGGACGTGGTACTGCTGTTATTACAGCCACCGGTATGGATACCGAAATGGGTAAAATTGCAGATGCTTTAGCAAACGCCGAAGAAGGACAGACTCCTCTTCAGTTAAAGCTTTCCCAATTATCCAAGATTCTCACATGGCTGGTACTCGGCATCTGTATCATCATTTTTGCGGTGCAGATTATCCGCGCAGGCGGTTTTGGCTTTGAAACTATCATCAATTCCTTTATGGTTGCGGTTTCTTTAGCAGTCGCTGCAATTCCGGAAGGTCTGGCTGCGGTAGTTACCGTAGTACTTTCCATCGGTGTTACCAACATGTCCAAGCGTAATGCCATCATCCGCCGTCTTACCGCCGTAGAAACTCTCGGCTGCGCCCAGATTATCTGCTCCGATAAGACCGGAACTCTCACACAGAACAAGATGACCGTGGTTGACTGCTTCTGTGAAGATGAAAAGCACCTGGCAACTGCCATGGCTCTTTGTTCTGACGCTGAACTTGACAAGGACGGTACCGTTACCGGCGAGCCTACTGAGGCTGCTCTGGTTGTCTGGGCTCACAAGCTAGAGCTTCCGAAGTATGACTTAAAAGCTGAGTTCCCAAGAAGCGGCGAAGCACCATTTGACTCCGGTAGAAAGATGATGTCCACCGTACACCGCAAGGGTAATGATTTCCTTCAGTACACCAAGGGTGCTCCGGACGTAGTCTTAGACCGTTGCAGTCATTATCTCAAGGACGGTAAGCCTGTTCCTATGACCAGGGAATACCGTGAAGAAATCTTAAAAGCAAACAAGGCAATGGCAGACAGAGCCCTTCGTGTTCTTGCCTGCGCAGAGCGTGTTTATACCACAGAGCCTGCTTCCTATGAGGCAGACAACTTAGAAAAAGACCTTTGCTTCACCGGCCTTTCCGGCATGATTGACCCGGTTCGTCCTGAAGTGCGTGAAGCTATTACAGAATGCAAGAGTGCCGGTATCCGTGCCATCATGATTACCGGTGACCACATCGACACCGCAATGGCTATCGCAAGAGAGCTTGGTATCTTAACCGAAGAAAAGAAGGCCATTACCGGCAGCATGTTAAACGACATGAGCGATGCAGAATTCGCCAGAGAACTTGAAAACATTTCCGTTTATGCCCGCGTTCAGCCGGAGCACAAGACCCGTATCGTAAACGCCTGGCGCGCAGCAGGCTATGTAACTGCCATGACCGGAGACGGAGTAAATGATGCTCCATCCATTAAATCCGCAGACATCGGCGTGGGCATGGGTATCACCGGTACCGACGTAACCAAGAACGTTGCCGACATGGTTCTTACCGATGACAACTTTGCTACCATTGTAGGTGCGGTTGAGGAAGGGCGTCGTATTTACGACAACATCCGTAAAGCTATCCAGTTCCTCCTTGGCTCCAACATGAGTGAGGTTATCAGTATTTTCGTGGCAACTTTAATGGGCTTTACTATTTTAAAGCCGGTTCATCTCCTTTGGATTAACCTGGTTACCGACTGTTTCCCGGCTCTCGCTCTTGGTATGGAAAAGGCCGAGCCGGACATCATGCAGCGTAAGCCTCGTGATGCCAAGGCAGGCGTATTTGCAGGTGGTATGGGCTTTGACGTAGCTTATCAGGGGCTCATGGTTGCAGTACTTGTACTCGTTTCTTTCTTCCTCGGTCACTACATGGAGCATGGAAACTGGGCAATCACAAACAGCGCAGAAGGTACCACCATGGCATTCTTAACCATGTCCATGGCTGAAATCTTCCACAGCTTCAACATGCGCTCCCAGAGAGGCAGCATATTCAAGCTGGGCGGCCAGAACAAAATTCTCCTGATTGCAGCTATTGGCACCTTAGTTGCTACCACACTGGTTTGTGAAGTAGAATTCCTGGCAAATGCATTCCAGTTTACCCATGTAAACTTAACCGAATATCTGGTTGCTATCGGACTTGGCGTTCTGGTAATTCCAATTGTTGAAATTGTGAAGCTTGTACAGAGAAAGGTGAGCAAGAACTAATCTGTAGCAAAAGAAAAGGAAGTTTCATCTACACATCTTAAATAAAAAGAAAGCATCCACATATTCCTTGCATCTCCAATAGGAGTCGATGCGCCGGAATATGTGGATGCTTTCTTTTGAGCCAAGGTTTTAGCTTGCTCTTAGCGTTTTCTCGAAGAACCTGTCCATCGCCGCCTCATACTCCTTCGGACCATGACAATAACTCATGCCGTGACCGAAGCCGGGTACGATTAAAAGTTCACAATCAGCTGCACAAACTTCATGGCATTTGACGCTCATCCAGGAGGGAACATAATCATCCCCTTCGCCGTGAACCAGAAGTACAGGAATTTTACAATATTTCAGGCTTTCTGTTGCAGAGGCTTCTTCCAAGTCGAAGCCTCCATACACTCTTGCAGCAAACTTTGCCATAGGATACATCAGCTTACATGGCATATTCATGCTTTCCATCACCGAACACAATATTTCCTTGGGAGAAGAAAAACCACAGTCCGCCATAATTCCTCTGACATTTTCCGGCAGACCGGTATCTGCTGCCATCATCACCGTGGCAGCACCCATAGAAAGCCCACCAAGTAAAATTTTCTGTTCAGCCCCAAAGCGTTTTACTGCATATTCTGCCCAACTTTTGCAGTCGTAGCGCTCCTTGATGCCAAAGGTAATGGTCTTTCCTTCGCTGAGCCCATGCGCCCTCTGATGTGCCAGCAGCACGTTAAACCCATATTTCTTGGAATAGGTGAAAATACCATTTCCATCCCGGTAGAAATTTCCTTTATAACCATGCATAAAAATCACCAGTGGCGCTCCGTCAGTTCGATGATAATACCGCCCTGCAAGTTTTAATCCATCGTAAGAAGTAATTTCCACCGTCTCATATTCTTTTGCATCAATCACGTTCCGAATCCCTTTTTCAATTACCGCTTTGTATGGCTCATAGGCTTTTCCGGAAGGGACATAATATTCTACTCTTTCATCCGTCTGTTTTGGGCGGAACTCCCTGAAGCAGATGCAATAAACTATATGCAACGCCACCAGAAACATCAAAACAGCTATTCCTAAAACAGTAATTGTAACCATCCTTTTTCTATCCCCCGGTCAACATCCCTGTTTCATTTGTGAGACTATTTCATAAATACAAAATTCTTCAATTCAAACAGATTTCTTCCTTCAAAATAACCGGACATCCAGCCAAGCTCCTTATAGTCTGTTGTAACTTTAAAGAACAGGGCATGATGACCTGTAACGTTCTTAACAACTGCCTTTACCACACCGTTGTCACGCCCAATGGCACAGGTTCCGATTTCCTCTCCATCTTCACTATCAATCAGAATGTGCAGGGTACTGTCCGTACCAAGTCCGATTATCTCTGCAGCAAATTCCATAGTTTTACTGGAATCATCCGCACCAAAATCAAAATATTTATAGCCCATTACGCTGCCGTCCTTAATATTTGTTATGACACGCTCAAACACATTCTTTTCGGTAACGTACGGACCGTTTTTTAACACACAGGCAATTTCTGCCGGAGTCACACGGTACGGAAGCAGGGAATCCTCAAAACCTAAAGATGTCATTTCTACCGTTGGAATGGTACCGTCCGGCAGAATCTCAATTTTTTCCACGCAACCCCTTCTGGACATAATGGTATTATTGGTCATACGATGATAAAATATGTACCACTGACCATTAATGCAGGCAATGGAACCATGGTCGTTACCACCCGGATAATCCACACCGTTATCAATAATGTAACCACGGTATTTAAATGGTCCTGTCGGCGACTTGGAAGTAGCGTAAGCCAGCCGGCTGCCTCTCTTTGGCGAATAAATCATATAATAGGTATCGCCGACTTTTCGTGGTGATGCCGCCTCAAAGAAAAAGCTGTTTTCTTCCACAAAACCATCTTCTTCCCTTTTTTCAATTGGAATAAAATGCTCGATACAGGTATTATCCAGTACCTCATACATATTGTCCGGATTAATTTCTGCCAGAAAAGAGCGTTCAAAACCGCAGTAAATATACACTCTGCCATCATCATCCACCAGTACGCCCGGATCAATAAACCAGCCGTTACAGCAGATTTCATCGGAAATCGTATATTTATATGGAGCAATTAACTTAAATGGTCCTTCCGGACGGTCACTGACTGCCACACATCCCTTGGCATTGACAATATACGCAAACAAATAATACTTACCGTCCTTTTCCACCACATCCGGCGCATACAGATGACAACGTTCATCCGTCCAGTCCGTATCGGAAACATGGTCACGGTCTGCTCTGGTATGAAAAATATCTCCGTGACAGATCCAGTCATTTAAATTGTTCACAGGTGCACTCCAGCATTTTAATACATAGTCACAAAAATGGTCAGAACCTGCTAAGTCATGGGAGCCGTACACATATACACGATCTCCGAATACTCTTGGTTCTCCGTCCGGAATATACTCCCAAAATGGCAAATATGGATTTGGCATAATGAAACCTCCTTTGAATTGCTATCATATTTCTTTTGGAGTGGATGTTGCTCCGCTTCTCTTTAAAACAGTATACCAGAACCACCCCAAAAAACAAGTCAGGTTCTACCCTACTTTTTCTTAAAAAATGCTTTCTTTTTTCTATTTTTTATTCCGGCAAGCTGTTATTAACACATAATCGTCCCCATCCGCTTAACGGATTTGGATATTCTTCTCCCGGGAAACGTTGTGCTCCGGACAACAGATATTCTCTCAGCTTTTCTCCATATAAAAACGGATCATTATCTCTTACAACACCCCATTCCAGCAATAACGCAGCACCTCCGGTAACAAAAGGGGTTGCCATGGAGGTGCCGGAACGTGAAGTATATCCTCCTCCCGGTGCGCAGGACACAATTTCCACCCCCGGTGCCACCAAATCAGGCTTCATACGTCCGGCTTCCCTGGCTGTTCCACGTCCTGAAAAAGAAGCCACCTGGTTATTTCCCACATCATATGCGCCAACAGAAATTACACTGTCCGTTGTAGAAGGTATTGTCAATGTTCGAAAGGAATCCGACTCTATAAAGCCACTCTGTATGCTTTCCAGACCCTGTAAAATCCAGATATCATAGGTTCCCTCCACAATTCGTTCAGGAATCAATCTGATTTTCCAGATACCTACTCCCAGTTGTTCTTCCGTAGCAGTAATACTGATTCGCAGCTCCGACAAATTCTGATAAATTGTCGGAGCACTCCATAGCACTTCAACTTCTGCATCTCCCAGCCGTAAAGATCTTCCCTCGGCAGAAAATAAAAAAGAAGAGCCAAAGGCTGTTACCTTCTCTCCTTCACCATAACGAAATTCTCCTTGTTCTCCTGATGGTGCCACCAGCTCTACCGTAAACTCGTCCGGATAATTTTTCCACAGTTCCAACTCCAATGACTTTTCCTGACCTTCTACAGCCAGTTCCACTTCTTCCACAGTGTTCTGACCAAGACGTCCTCCAGCATGAGTTCTTCCCACACCGTCATTACCGGTTCCGACGCAAATAACCCCTTTTATCATGGCAGAAACTACTCCTAAATATGTCTCCAATAAGCTGCGCCCATTATGAGCGCCTTCTCTCGTCCCATAGCTTAAGTTTAACGCCAGCGGCTGATTACGCTCCATAGCAAACCTCACACAAAAATCTACTGCCTCCATAAGCCTTGCCGTTCCCGAAACAGAAATTCTTCCGCTACGCACCTCGCTAAGCTTTACAATCAGCAGTTCGCTTTCAAATGCCACCCCACGGTACTTTCCCTCCGATGCTCTTCCGTTTCCTGCAGCAATTCCTGCCACATGAGTTCCATGACCGGACAAGTCTGCACTTGGCACAATGCTACGTTGTTTCCCTTCCGTTTCTTCCTGTATTGCCTGATTAATTTGTTCCCTGCTGAATAATGTTCCAAGATGATATCCTTCCGGTGGGTTATCGCTGTCAAAGCTCTGATCCCAAAGAGCGGCAATTCGGGTTGTTCCGTCTGCATTACAAAAATCGGGGTGCATGTAGTCAATACCTGAATCGATAATGCCTACCAGCACCCCTGTTCCATTTAAATTATCCGGTGAATATGGCGCAGAGGGACGATTTCTTATGCAGGAAGCCGCCTTTCCAAATTCCGCAGTGGTATAAACCCTGGTTGGCAACTCTGCATATAAAATTCCCGGTGTCTTTAAAAACTGTTCTACCTCAGCTTCCTCCAATGTTGCAATTGCATATCCGCCAAGCAGTTTTGTGATTTCTGCACGCTCCGGCTCCTCTGAGTTGTTTTCTTCAGTATTCCCGGCAAAAAACGTTTCATCCACCAGTAAAATCAATTCTACCAACGCCATATATCTTCTCTTTTTTTGTGATACTATTTACTTATGCAGAAAAAATCCGGCTTAGTACCGCAAAATTTTCTGTACTCTGTCCAGCAAATCCTGTGGCATAAACGGTTTCTTCACGTAAGAAAGTACACCCAGACGTCCTGCCGCCGCCACCGTATCTGCGTCGGCACTGGCTGTTAAAAACATAACCGGCAAGCTCTTATACTCCTCACTCGCACGAAGTACCTCCAAAGTCTGTATGCCGGACATTACCGGCATTTCAACATCCAGCAAAATCAAATCCGGTTTATTAAACTTTAAATAATCCAGGCATGACATACCGGAGATTGCCTTCACAACATCATAGCCCTCTTGCTGTAAAATATATTCAACCATTTTTAAATTCATTTCCTCATCATCTACTACGAGAATGGTTTTCATTCGCATACTCATATATTTTCCTCCACATTAAATACTACCGTATTATATCTATATTTTATCTGATAAACGCCAAATAGTCCACTAAAATATACGAAAAAAGACTGCCTAAGACAGTCTTTTTTCAAAAGAAGCACACTATTTTCTATTACCAAAGGATTAAACTAATTTATTAAGGAATATCTTTTGTATGACCTCCACAGCTCCCACTTTTCTTTGCTGCACATTCCTTTGCATAAGGACAGCCAATGCAACGTCCCTGCTTTTTCTCCTTGCGGATATAATATGCTGCAAATCCAATGATAGCAAATACCAATAATATAATCAAAACATCTGCCGGTGTCATACAATTATTCCTTCCATTACTTGCTTAACTTATATTCTTCCTTCATCTTCTTTTCTGTATTGTTAATAATCAACACTAAAATCAGCACCATTACAAGTACTGCAATGAGCCCCGGTAAGAATCCGGCACCAAGACTGCCTGTTGTAATTAAAGTACCAATCTGGTATACCAGAAATGCTACTGTGAAACCGGTGCCAAGCTGTAATGCAATACCGCCAAACAGCCATTTCTTACTCTGCATTTCAGAGTTCATGGCACCAAGAGCTGCAAAACACGGAGGTGTGTAAAGATTGAACATGAGGTATGCTAATGCAGCTACTGCGGTCAGACCCATTTTTGTTGCCGCTACAGTACCATCACCAACTAAATCCACCTCATCAATGATTTCCATAAAACCATAGCATACAGCTAATGTACCAACAACATTTTCCTTCGCAATAAAGCCTGTTACTGCTGCTGCCGCAAGCTGCCATGCTTTAACACCTACAACCGGAATTAAAATTGTTGCAATCGGAGCTGCAATCGTTGCAAGAATAGAAGTATCTGCTGCTTCCTCTGCAATAACCTCAAAGCTCCAGTTAAAGGTCTGCATAATATGTACAACTGCATTACATACAAGGATAATTGTACCCGCCTTAATAATATACGCCTTACCTCTGTCAAGCATGGAAACGCCCGCTCTGACAAAACTCGGAACCTTGTATTCCGGAAGTTCAATGATAAAGAAAGACTTTCTATACTTGTAACCCGTAATCTTTTTAACCAACAATGCACCAAGTAAAATTAAAACAATGCCCGTAAAATACATTAACGGTGTTACCCATGCAGCATCTGCAAAGAATGCACCAGCAAACAAAGTAATAACAGGAAGCTTTGCACCACACGGCATAAATGGTGTAAGCATTGCAGTTGCTCTGCGCTCTCTTTCATTGCGGATAGTACGGGAAGCCATAACACCAGGGATAGCACAACCGATACCGATTACCATAGGGATAACGGACTTACCGGAAAGACCTACTCTTTTAAAGATAGGGTCAAGAACTACAGTTGCACGGGCCATATAGCCACAATCCTCTAACAGTGCAATTAAGAAGTACATTACCATTACCAGTGGCAGGAAACCAACTACGGCAATCACACCGCCGATAATACCATCAACCAACAGAGACTGTAAAAATGGATTTGCACCTTCAACCAACCCTGCTACCCAGCCCTGGAAGCCTTCCAGAATGCCTACCAGCCAGTCTGCAATCCAGGTACCGACTGTTGCCTGAGAAATGTAGAACACCGCCCACATTACAAGGGCGAAAACACCAATACCAAGAATCGGATGCGCCACCACAGCATCTATCTTGTCCCCAAAATTCTTATCCTTGGTAAGAACCTTTCTCTTTTCTACTTCATCTACAATCTTATTTACAAATGCAAAACGTTTTCTGTCTTCTGCCTCTACTGCCGCCTTATCAGTCAGGTCAATCTCTGCCTGTATGTAAGGAGCCTTCTGAGTCTTACCTGTCTGTGCTACCGCAGCCCTGACTACATCCTTTAAGCCATTCTCACCGGAAACTGTAGAAACCGTCTCAATAACCGGGCAGCCAAGCTTTTCAGATAATTTTACAGTATTAATCTGAGTATCCTTTTTCTCATTGATATCGCTTTTATTAAGTGCAACAACCATCGGAATACCCAGTTCCAATAACTGTGTTGTGAAAAACAGGCTTCTGCTTAAATTAGTAGCATCCACAATGTTGATGATAACATCCGGCTTTTCATTCTTAACATAGCCGCTGGTAATACTTTCTTCCGATGTAAATGGAGACATGGAATATGCACCGGGTAAATCTACGGCAATTAACTCATCTGCTCCCTCACAATAATTTTTCTTAATTGGGCTCTCCTTTTTTTCTACTGTAACACCAGCCCAGTTACCAACTCGCTCGATACGTCCGGTCAGCGCGTTGTACATTGTGGTCTTACCACTGTTTGGATTACCTGTTAACGCAATTCTCATAAAATCCTCCTACTTATATTTGTTTTGATTTCCTGTCTCTAACAAATTGTTGTCTTTGGTAACTCCTGTTAGATTAAACTAACTTTCAGTCATAAAAAATAGTGAGCCATGTCACTATTTTATACCGACTATTATATTGAAATAGCCGCAGCTAAATCATTATCAATGTTGTAACGTGCGTCCTTGATGGAAACGGTACAATTTTTTTTCTTTCTGGAAACCACCGTAATCGGTTCACCACTATAGCAGCCCAGAGAAAACAAAAAGGCATTCAACTCTTCATCATCGGTTGTAATATCTTTAATGATATATTCTTCACCAATATTTGCTTCAACTAAAGTCATATCATTCACCTCACTCAAGTTAGCACCATCTAACTTCAGACTAGAGTGTAATACAAATATTTTGTTTTGTCAACCTATTTTTATGAAAATATTGCTAAAATTATTCCTGCTCCTTCTGCCTCTTTTTATTTTCATACATCAATGCATCTGCCCGACGAAACACATCTCCATAGACTGCATCCTTCTTGAAATCATATAAGGTTGCACCACGTGCAATCTTTATATCTCCCCAGACAAAATTTTCTTTCGAATTTAAAGAATCCAGTCCATCGCCAAACTCCTGCATTCTCTGCTGATAAAAATCCGCTTCCGCATGTCGTAATAACACGACAAATTCATCTCCTCCGATACGGAATACATTCTCCTTACCAAACACCTTTTGCATTAACGCAGCACTTAAAATAATCAGCTCATCACCTGCATCATGTCCATAGGTATCATTGGTCGACTTCAGATTATTAATATCAAGCATCATAAGTGCAAACTTTGCCTGTTTTTCTCTAATTTCCTGATTAATCCCTTCAATTGCTTCTTCATAAGCTGTAGTATTTCTGGCACCTGTCATAACATCTGTATAAGCCACACCGATAATATGCTTACAAATATGTACGCTGAGTATACAAAATACAATGACAATTACAACAGAAATCAAAACAGCTTGCACCATAACGGCTCTGCTTGGTGCACTGACTTCTTTTAACGGAACAACCACAGCAAAAAACATGCCATTATCTAACGTTACAGCCATCATGGCACGCTCCTGCGCATCCAGCTTATAAGAATAACTGTCACTGTCTTCCTTCTTTAGCGCTTCCCGTATATAAAAGTTAATAGTCTCAACGTTTTTTGTGTCCTCTTCCCTGGTCAGCCCATTTGGGTAGTCCGGATGATACACCACATTTCCTTTACTGTCCAACAGCACAGCAAAACCGGTATCATACAATTTAATCTCCTGTAATTTCTCCCTCCAGGAAACAATATCTATGTCCATACCAACAATACCGATGGTCTGACCTTCAAAAAATACAGGAGCCACATATGAAATCATTTCCACACCAATGTTATTATTGGGATAAGGATCCAGCCAGATTGCTTTTCCTGCATTCACCGGCTCATAATACCAAAATACATGCTCCTTATCATTTTCTTCGTACAAAGATAAATCCGTGCATGGATAATCCAAAAAAGGGGTATTCCCTGTTTTGACGCTGAAAAAGCCTGCCGTCGGGCTGGTTAACTGATGATTAAAGCGGTAATATACCGCCATGGAACCCCAGGTGTTTTCCGCCAGATTTCTGGAAACACCCTCCACCTCTGCAAGATACTCTTTCATCAAAGTATCCTTCGAAAAAATATCGCCGTACTTTCTTAAACCATCCACCGCCATCCGGTGCATGGTGTTTACTGACTGTTCTACACTATGTATCGACTCATTTAGTTCTCCTGCCTGCTCTGCACACATCAACTGCATAATCTCAGTGGAATCTTTTGTCAAAGCCCTGTTCATAATTCCAAGTCCAACAAATCCCACAATAGCAACCACAAAAAAAGTACAGCAGATCAATAAGGTAATGATTCTCGTTTGTATTGTTTTCATATTTATTCTCCTTTTTATCATTGTAATACAACAAAAAACATAGTGCAAGAAAAAGTTCAGATTATTTCCCGAATTTCCATAAAAATATCGAGAAAATTTCTCCTTATATGATTTGAATTTTTTTTCGGATTATGATATAATGAATAAGATAACAGAAATTATTGGGGTTACCAAGGAGAATTAGAATGGCTATAAATGAATCTGCAGAAAACTATTTAGAAACTATACTTATGCTGAGCAAAAAGCTTCCTGTTGTACGTTCCGTGGATATTGCCAACGAACTTGGCTTTAAAAAATCCAGTGTCAGCATAGCCATGAAAAACTTAAGAGAAAATCACCATATCACCGTATCTGATGCCGGTTTTATAACGCTTACCAAGTCCGGTTTACAAATCGCAGAAATGATTTATGAGCGTCACGAATTAATCTCAAACTGGCTGATGCGCATGGGTGTCAGTAAGGAAACCGCACTGGAAGATGCCTGTAAAATGGAGCATGTTATCAGTGCCGAAAGCTTTGAAGCTATTAAAAAATTTATTTCGGATTAAAATAAGAGCCCGCATTGATATGTAACCTGTCTATTCGACAAGAGACACATCGTATCCCGGGCTCTTTTTATACTTATATTTATTTTTCAGACCTTCTATAGTCTCCGCATTATTCTGCACCTGCAGAATAAAGTTCTTCTATCAGTAAAAAATTCTCCTCACCTGATAATTTATGATCAAAATGACTTTCCGGATCTGTTGACAGCCACTCCTTAATCACAGAAGATTCTTCCTCACATTCCTTTTTTATGTGTGTGAAAATCTTTGGTTCTTCAAAATACGAGAATAAAATGTTTTCATGAAGCGAAATAAACTGATACCGGTCACCATCCAGCAACCCCTCGTCCACCAGTGCTTTATGATAATACACATAAGAGAACAGCTTATCCTCTTTTAAAATAGCAATGCGCCCTCTTCTCTTTTTTTTCCCTTCTCTTGCCCATTGCTCTTTTGTTTCCGGTTCCTCATGATAATAGATCGGATACATATACACCCACGAACGCAGCTTTGAAAGTTCTGTCCGGTCGGCATCTGCTTTTCCCGGCCATAATACTAAAAGCGCCGACAGATGAGGAAGCAACATCTCCGGAGTCAAAGTTTCCTCCAGTGCTTCCATATAGAGAAACAGCATACTCTCATGGCGGTACAATGCCACGGTCAGACATTTTTCATCTGCTATCAACTGCTCTATCACTGAAGCATCCGATAAAAGTGCCCTCTCCAATTCTTTTGTATCGCCGGAATAATATCCTCTATAATTACTTCTCTTTATCATCTGTCAGCCCCCATTCTTCTCTTCCTTATATTCTCTGTTACAGGCAAAAAGCTACTTCTTCGCCAATTTCTTAAACTCGGCAATTGCTTCATCATAAGAATGCAGACTCATCAGCCAAAATTCCTTCTTCGTCAGATCAATGTCGCAGAGTTTTGCCGCCTCTTCCACGCTTCTTACCGGAGTTTCTTTCAACATATAGTTATATTTTTCAAGGAAGGATACACCCTCCTGCTTATACTTCTCATATAAGCCTCTGGCAAATAATCCGCCAAACGCATATGGGAAGTTATAAAATCCTAACCCTGCACTGTAATAATGGCTTTTACAGGCCCACATATACGGATGCAGCACTTCATGATCAAGACCGTCGCCGTAAGCTTCCTTCTGAGCCTCCAGCATAATGCTGCACAGTTCATCCGCAAACATAAAGTTCTGTCCTCTGTTTTCTACCACACGGGACTCGAATAAAAATCTGGAATAAATATCACAGATAATCTGCGTCACATCACTTAACTGTCCTTCCAGCAAAGATAACTTTTCATCATCGGAGGATGCATGATCGATGGCATAATTGGTTACTACATTTTCATTAAAGGTAGAGGCCGTTTCTGCCACCGGCATGGAATACCCGGTATTTAACGGACGGTTATCAAAAATCATAAAGTCGTGGTAGCCATGACCGAGTTCGTGTGCCAACGTTACCACATCACTGAAGGAACCATCAAAGTTGGTCAGTACACGGAACTGCTTCTTCGCATCCAGCGACGCACAGAAGGCACCACCCACTTTACCGTTTCTCGGAAAGAAATCAATCCAGTTTTCCTCATAAGCACGGTCAATAATTTCTGCCATATGCGGATTAAACTGTTCAAATACATTCATTAAATATTCTTTAGATTCTTCCACAGTATACTTTTTTGTATTACTTCCCAGCGGTGCAAATAAATCATACCACGGAAGCCCATTCTTATGTCCCAGCGCTTCTGCTTTTGCACGCAGATAACTGTGGAAATTAGGCATATAGTCTTTCATGGCTTCTAAAAGTGCATCCAAAGTTTCACGTTCCATTCTGGAACGATACAGCACCTTGTCAAGCGGAGACTCATAGCCGCGCATCTTAGACTCGGTAATGTCCTGCATTTTGATGCTGTTTAAGGAATAAGCAATGGAATCCTTGATTTTATCGTAAGCCTTGAGTTCCGCCTCGTAGGCCTCCTTACGCACGATGGCATCCGCATCATATGCTTTATTACGGATGGCAGACAACGTTGTCTTTTCACCATTGTAATCTACCTCTACGGAGGATGTTAAAAAGCCCTGCAACTCACTCCAGGCAGAACCGCCGCATACATCCATTCTTGCCAGTGCTTCCTCCACGTCCTCCGAAAGCATATACCTGGCATTCTTCCGAATTCTGTGAAGTCTGTCACTATATGCCAACAAAAATTCATCATTACCGATGACTTGATCTAAATTTTCAATTGATGCAATATATTTTTCAATCATAGTAGATGCCTTTGTAACATCACCCATCTTCTGCATCAGACGTCCCATATAAGAAACACTGTCTGTATCAGAAGTATCTACAGATTGACGCAATGAGCAATAGCTGAACAGATTACCTGCCAGTTCTTCAAACTCCTCATCCATTTGAAGTGCCCTCTTTATGGTTTCTCTTTCACTCTCACTGCCAAGAGTTTCGGCAAACTCCTGATATGCCAAAATCTTTTCATCCACTGCAGCAATATCTTCCAAAAACTTTTCATCTTCAAATCCGGAGTATAATACATCCAGAGACCATTTATCGTACATATTCTCTCTACCTTCTTTCTTACATGCAATAAAGCTTTTTATCTATTTTAGCAAAGTCACCCACAAATGTCTATACCACTTATGTTTTCAGCCCTTTCTTTCGCCAGCCTCCCTGCACATAACGTACAACAGCAATCATCAGTGAAATAATCCATCCCAAGTTAAATCCCCACCAAATCACATCCACACCAAATCGTCCCGCAAATCCAACGGTAATTACCAGACGAATAAAAAAGCTGAGCAGGGTTGTCAGAATAAACCAGCTCATGTCTCCACTGCCTTTAAACGTGGCTTTCACAAGCATATATGCAGCAAATACTACCAGGCATGCACTTACCACACGGATGTATTCGGAGCCTACCGCAAGGGCCCGTGCCATATCTGTATCCGCTTCCGATAAGAACATACGAATAATCGGCTCTGCAAAAACCATCAGTACCGCTGTCATGCCAAGTGAAACTGCACCGCAACAAAATATGGAGGATTTGAGTCCCGGCCAGACACGCTCTGCCTTACCGGCTCCCATATTTTGTCCTACATAGCCGGAATAAGCATTGGAATAGTTAATCGGAATAGCAATAGCCAGATTAATAACCTTAGATGCCGCAGCTGTTCCTGCCATTACCGCAGAACCAAAACTATTGATAGTGGCCTGCACCACAACGGACCCTACCGATACAATCGACTGTTGAATCGCTGAAGGTAATGCAAAGCGAAGCATAGTAAGCAACAGCCTGCCGTCAAACAGGATTGTTTTTCCCGAAGCATTTTTTTGCACCGGAAAGCCCGCTAATAACCGTGGCATATCAAAAAGTGCCAGAACCATGGCAATCATCTGTGAAATTGCCGTAGCTGCCGCAGCGCCTGCCACTCCCCAATGGAAATTCACTATAAACACAAAATCCAGCACTACATTTCCCACAGAGGATATCATTAAAAACTTTAGTGGCGTCTTTGAGTTTCCAAGTGCAGTATATACGCTGCTTAGCGCATTATATAGAAAAATAGGAATACTACCCAAAAAGTAATAGCGCAAATAATCCACTCCCATCGGGACAATATCTGCAGGAGTATTTACAAAAATCAATAACGGTTCAGCATAAATCCACATTAGTATCGTAGAACATAAGCCTACTACAGTGGAAAAACATGCCGAAGTAGTAGCACAAATCCTGATTTTGTCGGCCTTTTCAGCTCCGAAATATTGTGAAATAACAATAGAACCTCCAAGTGCAAGGCCTGTTGCCAGTTGCACAAATACGGCTGTGATACTGCTGGCACTTCCCACTGCAGCCAAAGCATCCTGTCCCAGACAATTTCCCACAATTAATGTATCAATTACATTGTATAACTGTTGAAACAAATTGGAGATAATCATAGGCACTGCAAAGAAAAATATGATTCTAAACGGATTTCCCTCAGTCATGTTGGTTGTTTTCATCTCAATTCGCCTGTTCCTTCTAAATATATTAAAGCTGGCAGAAGTAGTATTCCTCCTGCCAGCTTAACTATTCAGTATTTTCCTGAACGATTATTTATTTTCCTCTGTCACTTCAATCTTACGAATCTCTCTGGTACGGATTTCTTTGCAGATATCATCGATAAATGTCTGTAATGGCTTCTGGCCTTCATCACCAAGGAAGCGGCTTCTTACAGAAACAACGCCCTCTGCCTGCTCCTTCTCACCAACAACCAGCATGTAAGGAACACGGTCCAGTCTGGAAGCACGGATTCTGTAGCCAATCTTTTCGGAACGATTGTCTACAGTTGCAAGAACTCCGTTCTTCTTTAATTCCTTCTGTACCTGCTCTGCATAGTCGTTATACTTTTCAGAGATTGGAAGTACACGTACCTGCTCCGGACACAGCCAGGTTGGGAATAAGCCGGCATACTTTTCTGTTAACCAAGCCAGTGTTCTTTCATAACATCCCATAGATGTTCTGTGGATAATGTACGGACGAACCTTGTCTCCGTTCTGGTCGATGTAATACATATCAAACTGTTCAGCAAGAAGTGCATCCCACTGGATGGTAATCATGGTATCTTCCTTGCCATAAACATTCTTTGCCTGAATATCTACCTTTGGTCCGTAGAATGCTGCTTCACCGACACCCTCTACAAATTTAATGTCTAACTCTGTTAATACGTCACGGATATGCTGCTGTGTCTCTTCCCAAACTTCAGCAGAACCGATATACTTTTCGGAATTGTCCGGATCCCACTTGGAAAGGCGGTAAGTAACATCCTCTTCCACACCAAGGGTCTGTAAACAGTGCTTCGCAAGAGCAAGACAGTTCTTGAATTCTTCTACCATCTGATCCGGACGCACAATTAAGTGACCTTCGGAAATGGTAAACTGACGCACTCTGGTTAAACCGTGCATTTCGCCGGAATCCTCGTTACGGAACAATGTGGATGTTTCACCATAGCGGATTGGCAAATCCTTATAGGACTTCTGACTTGCCTTATAAACATAGTACTGGAATGGGCAGGTCATCGGACGAAGCGCAAATACTTCCTTGTCCTTTTCTTCTTCACCCATAACAAACATACCGTCCTTATAGTGATCCCAGTGACCGGAAATCTTGTAAAGGTCGCTCTTTGCCATTAAAGGAGTCTTGGTACGAACATAGCCCCACTCGTTATCCTCTAAATCTTCAATCCAGCGCTGCATGGTCTGAATCATTTTTGCACCCTTTGGCATTAAGAGAGGAAGGCCCTGACCAATAACATCAACGGTGGTGAACAGTTCCATTTCACGACCAAGCTTATTATGATCACGAAGCTTGATATCCTCTAAGTGCTTCAGATACGCATCTAAGTCCGCATTTTTTGTAAATGCAGTACCGTATACTCTGGTTAACATCTTGTTCTTTTCACTGCCTCTCCAGTAAGCACCGGAGGAAGAAATAAGCTTGATTGCCTTTAAAGGCTTTGTGCTCATTAAGTGAGGACCTGCACAAAGGTCAGTAAACTCGCCCTGACTGTAGAAAGAAATAATGGCATCCTCCGGAAGGTCATTGATTAACTCTACCTTGTATGGCTCGCCCTTCTCTTCCATGAACTTAATAGCTTCTGCTCTTGGAAGCTCAAAACGTGTAATTTCAGCACCTTCCTTAATTACCTTCTTCATTTCAGCTTCAATAGCATCCAGAGCAGCACGGTCTAAGGATGGCAGGTCAAAGTCATAATAGAAACCGGTATCAATGGATGGACCGATTGCCAGCTTTGCTTCCGGATACAGTCTCTTTACTGCTTCAGCTAAAACGTGGGAAGCAGTGTGGCGGTAAGCTGCCTTACCAGCCTCATCGTTAAATGTTAAAATATTTAATTCACAATCTGTGTCAACTACAGTTCTAAGGTCTACTACCTGACCGTTAAGTTCAGCAGCACATGCCATTCTGGCAAGACCTTCACTGATGTCCTTTGCAATGTCAATAATGGACATTGCGCTTGCATACTCTTTAAAAGAGCCGTCTTTTAATGTGATTTTCATCGTTTTACTCTCCTTTCTTAGAAAAGAACAAAGATTTCTGCATTAGCAGAAATCTCGCGCCGAGCGCGGTCGCTTGCGACAAATTTCATCTTCGCGCGAGTGTGCATCCTCGCGGAGCGTTTTTTTACTTCATAGGAGAACTTTCCTATGAAGCAAAAAAAACTCGCCACTTCACAGTTTGACTCAATATCAAACTGCAAAGGGACGAGCGTACAATTCTTTTACCCGCGGTTCCACCCTGATTAAAGGAATTGTTTTGGTTACACTGCAACCTGACTGCTTCCTTTCGGCTTCATTTAAGATGGTAACGGAATCACCGGAGCGCTTAATTCACGCCCACTCCGAGGTGGTCTTCGGCTGCTTCTGCGTTAGAATGCTTGCACCAGACTGCATTCCTCTCTGAAACGATACACAGCGTACTCTTCTCTTCTACGCGTTGGTTTTATGAAACTATAGGTAAGTATAGCACCATTTACTTCTTTTTGTCAATGAAAAGATACTACAATCTTTACTAATCATTGATCCACACACCATTTCCTTCCATCGGTATGCCTCTTTCCTCTGCTGAATCTAAAAAAACATTATTACAGCTTTCAACATATCGAACTACAACCTGCATTCCCTGATATCTTCCAATCAATATCCAACTGTAATCAAAAGATACACCTTCTGCATTATAATCCTCTCTCCAGATTGTATAGTGTTCACACATATATTCGCCCATTTGGTCTATACAAGCCTTAGTTTTTGCATAGTTGTCTGCATCCATGTTAGCAGAGCCGCCCCATTTCCCATAAAAATATGGGTAGCCCTGATTATCATATGCCATAGTATATAATTCATATGGACACACTTCACTCAAAGTAGGGTCTGTTTGCTCTGTTTCTTTAATATCATCGGTTATATGATAGGAAATATATTCATCAACCACCATACCGCCGCTCTTGATGAAGCACTCTCCTGCTACTGTCCATTCTGTCTGGCTTAATGACACCGGCGAAAAACAATCTAAATCTATTCTGTCAAATAACACCTGCGGTTCATTTGATACCATGCTAAGAACAGCCATCAATAACTCCTTATTATACAAAGCCGGGTCTTTTCCATTTACTGTAGGTCCGAAGCCTTTCAGCCAAATAAAATTATAGTCAAAAGTCAACGTATAAACTTTTGTATTACTATCCTTTTGGAGTGTTAAATCAATATCCGAGTTATCAAACGTAATATCAACTTTTATACTGGTGTCATCCATAGTAACACATACGTCACTTGAAGCAACCAAACCATCCGCACGCATTTTCTTTACAATTCCTTCAAATGCATTTACTGCCTTTTCGTATGTATCATTATCAACACTCCCAAACACTTGTACAATTGGTGCTTCTGTAGGTGTAGGCGTCGGAGTTGCCGTCGGCATCGGTGTTACCGTTGGCGTCGGTGTTACCGTTGGCGTCGGTGTTGCTGTTGGCATCGGCGTTGCTGTTGGCATCGGCGTTACCGTTGGCGTCGGCGTTACCGTTGGTTCCGGCGTTACCGTTGGGTCAGCAGTCGGTACGACTGCTTGTGTTGCTGTTGGTTCCGGAGTTACCGTTGGCACTTCCGTAACAGTCGGCTTATTGGTCGAACTATTGTTTTCTTCCTGCTTATTTCCACACGCCCCCAACAGAAGCATCGCCCCCACTATAAACATCATTAAAATCTCTTTTTTCTGTTTTTTCATAAAAATCTCCCTTCGGCCGCCTTTTAGTTAGTGGCACAACTCTTTTGTGTTTATTTATACAATCTTTCCAGACTCACCAGCCGTACTTCACCCTGTTCCTCTAATTCCTTTAATCCTCTGGTAAAGCCACTCTTAGAAAAAATATAATAGTGATATCTTGTACCATATCCAAACACCGCAGCATATTCTTTTAGCAGTTCCAATTCATCCACACCAACCGGTTCATTTTTATATTTACAAGAACCGATAATATACTCTTTTCCTTCTATCGGTGTACCTACAATATCAATTTGCACTTCCTTTCGTGTCCGCGCATTTGTTCCCCACCATTGCCCCACTTCTGAAAGCAAAATCGGTAGATTTGTTTCATAACGAATCAGATACTCCCGGCACATCTGTTCAAATACCAGTCCCATATAATTAGAAAAATACTGTTTCATTGCAATATCATAAATCGCTTCTATACGTCCTGACTGAATTGCAGAAACATTCTGTGGAACAAAGCGATACCAAAAACGGAAGAAATTATCACATATCAGGTAAATTGTTTTCTTACTCTGTTTTTCTGTGACAGGAGTCTCTCTTTTTAGAATGCCCAGTTCCTGCAAAACTTTCATATACTTTACGCAAATTCCGGTTTCTACCCCCACCTTCGTCGCAATTTCATTCAACTTGGAAGCCCCACCGGCAATCGCTGAAATAACCGAATTATACATTGCCGGTTCTCTCAATTCCTGTTTTAAAAGATTTTCCGGCTCTTCAAACAGGTAACCGGAGCTATTAAACAGGTTTTCCATCAGTGCTGCATCAATATCATTTTCTATCTCCAGCTTATTGATGTAATGTGGAATGCCTCCGGTAATTCCATAGAGAAGTGCCTGCTGTTCTTTATTAAGGTTCGGGTGAAATGCTGTTATTTCCTTATAAGTCAATGCTTGTATTTTAAACTGTGCTGTCCTTCTTCCGTACAGCGGACTTTCATAACCAAGCACCTGATATTCCATAAAACTCATGGAGGAACCACATAGAATCAAAAACAGTTTTCCATTTTGCCATATATGGTCTATCACGTGTTGCAATCTGGAAGAAATAGATTCCTCTGCTTTTGCCAGATACGGATATTCATCGATGACAAACACTAGTCTATCCTGCTCTGATAACCGGGTGATTTCTGAAAGTGCTGCATCATAGTTTTGAAATACCGGTGCTACACCAGCCCCACCATATTGTTTCTCATAAATAGCCTTTGACAAAGCTATCAAATTTTCTTCTGAAGAAGCGTTCAATGCTGAAAAAAATATAGTCGGCTTATCTTTACAAAATTCATTAATTAACGCTGTTTTTCCCACACGTCGACGTCCGTAAATAACAATACATTCAAAGTTTCCCTTTTGATAACGCTTATTTAATTCATAAAGTTCCGTTTCTCTACAGTGAAACATAAGCAGCCCCTTTCTTTAAACTTTTTATAAACCTGTATTTTAGCATTCCACAAATCGCCGAATTTAATTTCAGTCTCTTACAATTTACTTTATTACGAGTTACTTTCTTACGAGTTACTTTCTTTTGGGTTACTTATACTATACATAAAGATATTTCCCATTGTCAAGCATTTTATACGATATAAATCGTAACTTCTCCCTCACTTCCTCATATAGTAACAACAGAAGAGAGTATATAAATTTGGAGAATACCATGGATAATTTAGTCTTACTGGCACTGTTTGCCACCTTAGGCACCTGGTTTGTTACTGCCCTTGGTGCTGCAACGGTTGTCTTTTTTTCTACCCCAAATCAAAAATTTTTGAACCTAATGTTAGGTTTCGCCTCCGGCGTTATGATAGCTGCCAGCTTCTGGTCCCTGCTGCAGCCTGCCATTGAACGAGCCGAAGCGATGGATGGACTTCCGGCTTATCTGGTGGCAACCATCGGTTTCCTGCTTGGAGCTGCCTTTATGTGGAGTTCCGACAAGATTGTTACCTACACCAGAAATCGTGCTAATAATACCCTTGGCAAACAAAACGAAAAATTAAACCGCATCATTATGCTGGTGCTTTCCATCACCCTGCATAATATTCCGGAAGGTTTGGCAGTCGGTGTTGCATTCGGTGCCCTTGCCGGTGGTGACTACACCACAGAAGCATTGCTCGGTGCTGTTTCCGTTGCTATTGGTATCGGTCTGCAAAATTTTCCGGAAGGAGCCGCAGTATCACTGCCTCTTCGCCGGGAAGGATATTCCAGAAAGAAAAGCTTTCTGCTGGGCCAATCCTCCGGTATGGTGGAACCAATTGCCGGTGTTCTTGGTGCATTACTTGTAGTCTATGTAGAACCTATTCTTCCTTATGCACTTGCTTTTGCTGCCGGTGCCATGATTTTAGTTGCTGTACATGAGCTGATTCCGGAATGCCAGCGAAATCAGAAAGCACAGCCTTATATTGCAACCATGGGCATTGTTCTGGGATTTGCCGTGATGATGCTGTTGGATGTCATGTTGGGGTAAACCCAGTAATAAGACCACATTCTACACAGGCTTCTATGAAGCCCGATAGAATGTGGTCTATAATGTTTCTTTTCACACACCATTTCAACGGTACACTCAGTTTTCCACAAATAATTGCTCCGCCAGTTTTTCATACTCTTCCAGCTTATTAGTCTTTACCAGCTTCTTTACCAGTTTTTCCTGTTTCGGAAACTGTCTGCCCAAAAAGCCCCAAAGCTCTTTCATCTTAAACAGCACATTATTACCGTCACCATTCATCTGCTGTACATAACCTGCTAACAGACGGTCATGAAACCGTTTCAATTTTTCCATGGATACCTGATACCCTGCCCATGTACCACCAGAGTTCACACACTCTTCATATGCCTGTAATTTCTGCACAAGTTCCGGATTTGTCATCATTCCACGACCAATCATTATTTTTTCCACTGTTGGAAACAATGTTCTGATATGTTTGTAATCCTCCAATGTCCAGACATCACCATTATAGCATAAAGAATGCTTACACTCCCGTACTGCATCACTAAAGGAATCCAGATGCGGCTCTCCTTTGTAAAACTCTTTCTGTACTCTGGCGTGAATAATCAGTTCAGACAACGGATACTGGTTATACACCTGCAGGATATCCGCAAATTCCTCCACAGAATCAAGACCAAGCCTTGTTTTTACAGAAATACGTGGGTAGCTATTCTCAGGTTCTCCCGGTGCTGACCGGGAAGATGCTGCTCCTACCGCAGAAAACACCTCATCAAAGAACCGGTTCAGTTTTTCCGTATCTTCTAAAAATCCGGAACCTTTATGCTTTGAAACCACAGTTTTTGACGGACAGCCTAAATTTAAATTTACTTCTGTGTAACCATAGTTTTCTTTTAACTCTCTGGCTGCCCACAAAAACAGCTCCGATTTATTTGTCAATACCTGCGGAACAATCGGCACTCCACAATTATTGCTTTGTACCACATCCCGATGCTCCTTTGGATTTACTGCATGGTGCTGATTCGGCGAAATAAACGGAGTAAAATACCTGTCCACTCCCGGATAACAGGTATGGTGCACGTTGCGAAGTGTATAACCAGTAATTCCCTCCATTGGCGCAAAATAAAACTGTACCTTTCCCATAGTTAACTTTCCTGCACAGGGCTCTATTTCCCCTGCTCCTCCAATGTATTTTGCACAGAAGTATGCTCTAAAATATATTCTGTAAAATTCGTATTATTTACAAGACACTCTTTCCCGAAAGCATCCGTTTCTATCAGTCCATTAAGCAGCATCCGTTCCACAATAGCGGCTGCACCTGCAATTGTTTTCAGACATGGCCGCTTCTTATAGTACTCTTCTGTTCTTGCCTCCGGTGTGGTATCTCCCGGCACCACTTTTTTTCCTTCTTTGTCAAGACCCAGCAGCTCCCGGCAGATATAGGTGCCACCGTTTTCTTTTTTAAACTCTGCTGCCAGTCGCTGAACCACCTCATAATTATTTTTTTTGGCAGTCTGGTCCTTTCCTTCCGTTGCTCCGGTTAACATACCTGCTATCATAAACATACCATTTGCCGCTCCGCACACTTCCCGCATACGACCAATGCCTCCGCCAAAGGACGCAGATACTCTCAATGCGGTTTCCCTATCCAACCCAAACAAATCTGCATAAGCTGCAAACACCGACTGGCTGCAATTATATCCCTCTTTAAATAAAGCTACTGCCTGTTCTGTTCTTGATTCCATCGTTTCCCTTACTCCATTTTTCTTTTATTATTACACAGCTTAACAAAAGCCATGCACTTTCGTCATGGCTTTTGCTTCCATTTCTGTTTTTATCGAAGCTTCAACTTATGAACCTTATTATTGCTTGGTTGTACTTCCAAAACCACCATTACGTATTTCTGTTACGTCATCATCTTCTGTAATTCCAAATGGCAGGAAAATCCCCTGGGCAAAACCATTCCCGGCTGCCAGTTCGATTATTTTTCCCTCATTAGAGTCATTCGTCAGCTTTATAAAAATGTGTCCTTCGTTATCGGAATAATAATAATCGCTGTCAA
>JAZSEW010000031.1:0-6061 GCA_045531895.1 Lachnospiraceae bacterium | reverse complement strand
GGGGTTGTTTTACGGGTATCAAGAAGTTTGATGCCTGTGCCTTCTAACATTTTAACCATTTTAGATGTGTAGGTTGCCACACCGCTCATTCTCTGCAAGTAGTTAAGTGCGGTTCTCTCACCTGATAAAAGAACGCGGATGTCGCCACGGATTTTACCGATTAACTGGCCCTTGGTAATTGCTTCGCCGTCTTCTACGTACAATTCCACTTCTGTCTTTTCATCTAAGAGGGTAAATACGCGGGAAAATACCTGCACGCCACAAAGAATACCGTCTTCTTTACAAATTAAATCTATTTCACCCATGGTTGCAGTCTGCATAACGCTGTTGGTGGATACGTCTTCGCTTGTAATATCCTCCTCCAACGCGCTCATAATTAAGGGATCTACTTTCAATTTCATAGTTGCCTGATCAAACATTATTCATTCCTCCTGTTAATTTCATTTAATACAAGTTGGTGATTTTCTTCATTCCATTTATCTATATCTTCGTATTTGCTGTAATCCGGTGTCAGGAAGGTACATACCTTGGTAACCACGACCTGACCGTTCTTGTCTGTTTTCATCTCTACCTTGGTTTCCATGTTGCTAAAATCCTCGTCCATATCCAATGGCTCGTACTTCAGCAGATCCTTCGCTGCCACCTTAGCAAAAACAAGGCTTTCCAAAAGGGAATTGCTGGCAAGACGGTTTTTACCATGGACACCGTTGCAGGCGGTCTCGCCGATGGCGTAGAGACGCTCCATGGAAGTCTGGCTGTTCTTGTCTACCTTCACACCTCCCATAAAATAGTGCTGGGCGGGTACTACCGGAATACACTCTTTCGTTGCGTCATAACCGTGGTCCTTGCAATATTCTAAAATATTCGGAAAATGGGAAATCAGCTCTTCCTCCGGAATGGGACGCATATCTTCCCACACATGCTCGGTGCCGTCTTTGGCCATCTGTTCGCGGATTGCCGCAGTTAATTTATCTCTGGGAATCAGCTCATTCACAAAACGTTCCATATTTTTATTATATAATTTTGCACCTTCGCCCCTGACAGATTCGGAAATCAAAAAGCTTCGGTCGGAAATATCTTCACTGTAAAAGGTTGTAGGGTGAATCTGCACATAATCCACATCCTTGGTGGCAATGCCGTGTCTTAATGCCAAGGCCACACCGTCACCGGTTAAGTGCCGATAATTGGTTGAATAGCGATATAAGCCGCCTACACCACCGGTTGCCATTACGGTACAATCCGCATAGATGGTATCTAACGTACCATCACTTAGACGAATAACCGCTCCGAAACACTCACCGGTTTTATGATTGAGGAATTCTTTGGCTGCCGCCTTTGCCGCCAAAGTTCCTTCCGGAAATCGCTTAGACCTTAAATCCACAGTAGCCTGTCCGTCTGTAGCCAAAATGTCAATCATGGCGGTGTTTTCCATAATTTCCACATTATCCAGTTCTTTTACTCTGGCATACAGCGTGCTGGTGATTTCCTCACCGGTAATATCTTTATGATGTAAAATACGGTGCTTACCATGACCGCCTTCACGGGTATACTTTAATTCGCCGTCCTTATTCCGGCAAAATCTGACACCGTATCCGATTAAATCGTCAATGGTATCCCTGGAATGGGAAATCATGATTTCCACGCTTTCCCGGGTGTTTTCATAATGTCCCGCTTTCAGCGTATCCTCCATAAAAGGCTCAAAATCATTCTCGTCATGCTGTACACAGATACCGCCCTGGGCAAGGTAAGAATCGCATTCCTCCACTTTCGCTTTGGTAAGCATGATAATTTTCTTATCCTTGGGGAGATTTAATACACAATAAAGACCGGCGCATCCTGTTCCCACAATTAAAACATCACATTTTCTCATATGTGTGTCCTCCACCTGATTTTATCTAAAATAGGTATACGTTACTTCGAGGTTATCATAACATGTGTCTTGTCACATGTCAACATATGTCTTGACACATGTTTGTATACATCTTATAATAACATCAAAATTAAAAAGGACAGAATGGAGACAGATATGTACAATACGAAAGATTTACAGGAAGCCATCATCCGGTTAAAAAAAGAAAAAGACGTATGCATTTTGGCACACGCTTATCAAACCCAGGACATTCTGGAAGTAGCTGATTTTATCGGTGACTCTTTCGGTTTAAGCCAACAGGCCCAGACTGCGCCCCAGCAAACCTTGCTGATGTGCGGCGTACGTTTTATGGCAGAAACGGCTAAAATTCTCTCTCCTGACAAGAAAGTCATCCTCTCTCACCCGGATGCAGGCTGCCCAATGGCAGAGCAGTTAACCGTAGAGGAATTACGTGAGATTAAGAAACAATATCCCGGTGCGGCGGTGGTTGCATATATTAATACAACTTCCGAACTCAAAACCGAATGCGACATCTGTGTAACCTCCGCATCTGCTTTGAATATCGTTAAAAATCTTCCGAACGAGGAAATTCTTTTTATTCCGGACTGTAATTTAGGCTCCTGGATTGAAAAACAAGTACCCGAAAAGACCTTTCATTTTATCAAAGGCGGTTGCCCGGTACATATGCGGATTACGCCGGAAGACGTTTTAAGTGCTAAGAAAAAGCATCCAAACGCCCTCGTTCTTGTTCATCCCGAATGTAAGAAAGAAGTCACTGCGCTTTCTGATTATGCCGGAAGTACCACAGGCATTA
Source organism: Lachnospiraceae bacterium (assembly GCA_045531895.1). Taxonomy (GTDB): domain Bacteria; phylum Bacillota; class Clostridia; order Lachnospirales; family Lachnospiraceae; genus SIG299. The sequence goes on along the minus strand of JAZSEW010000031.1, from coordinate 3,377 downwards.
TGAAATTCGCAGCCGAAAATGCCGCCCAAGAATTCATCATCGGCACCGACAACAGTATTGTGCAACATTTGCAGTTTACGCATCCGGACAAGAAGTTCTACGCTCTGTCTAAGTCCTGCGTATGCCAGGATATGCGTCTGACTACCTTAATGGATGTGTACCAGTGCATCTTAGGCGAAGCCGGTGAAGAAATTCTGTTGGATGATGAAATAAGAGTAGGAGCCAAGAACTGCATTGATGCCATGCTGAAGATGTCATAGGCTCATAACAAATTAGTTAGGGCCGGTTTGGCGTTTCTCCATTTTTTTCCAACTGATGTATCCGTATAAGTCATTTACCAAAAATGCAATAAAGCAAACTACAACGGAGATATATTTTATATCTTCCAGACCCGCCAGCACCCAAAGAACGATCAAAACCACATCATTCATGGCATAAAGAAGCGCAAAATAGGGACTTCTGCGGAATGTCAGGTACGCCGCCGCAAAGCTTGTTGCTACGGAAACCGTGCTCGGCACCATATTGGCAGTATGGAAAAAATCCAATATGAAATAAAATATAGCTGTAACAACAACGGTTAAAAAGCACAAAAAGATGGTCTCTCTGAGCGTAATACGATTTACTTTCACTTCAGCCTTATTTTTTTCATAAGGATTCCGAAACCAGGAAATCAGGGAAAAAACTGCCATGGGCAGCGTCATTCCCAAATAAGTAATCATTTCACCGTAATAAGCAAATCCATAGGATATGATTCCGTATAGAATACTGAACAGAATCATAAGCACCTGTCCAAAGGGATTCCCCTTGGCACAAAAAATCAAGGAAGTCACTCCGATAAGAGAAGCTGCCAACGTCAGCACGTTACTCCTGTCAAACACTATAAAAGATACGGTAATCAAAAAAGCCGATACGCACCACAGTACTATCTCTGACTTCTTAAAATATGTGCTAAACATGTTTTTGCGCATGTTTTTCTCCCTTCATCTTGTATTCACTAATAAAACTACTTTTAAAAAAGCATCCGCAAGTATATCTTCTAAGACCTAATGATATACCTACGAATGCTTTGCATTCTCTACCCGGTGGCAGAATTATGTGTTTTATTCTTTGTTTCTATTATAATTGATTATAACATACTTTTTGTACTTTTCAATATAAGTAGTCTTTGACATGTAAAAAAGCGAAAGTCCTTTCGAACTTTCGCTTAATCTTCAACGGAGAAAGAGGGATTTGAACCCTCGCGCCGGTTGCCCGACCTACACCCTTAGCAGGGGCGCCTCTTCAGCCTCTTGAGTATTTCTCCATAGCCTGAAACTACCTTACCAATATGTGTATGTTTCATATAGCACGCCTTCCGACACAAATGTTATTATACTAGGTGGTGGGGCGTTTGTCAACCACTTTTATTATATGCATCTCTTACCTGTAAATATGCAACAAAGCAGATAGCAGAGGCCCGCATCCCGCCTCAAATGTACATAATTTTTATTTAATATCTTCTTCTAATTCCTGAAATTACTCCCCATACGGCAGTACCAAAACCCATCAGAACAATAACAAAAGATAACACGGTGCCTTTAGCAGTATCCGCAATATTACAGGTAACAATTACATATGGGCAAATGTACTGCTCTGCTTCTTGAGCACTGATGCTCCAATTATCAGAAATAAATTGTACCAGACTCTCTTTTTCTTCATCCTTCATTTCTCTAAGATAACCATTAACCCGGAGGGTTGGTTTCGGAAACTCTGCCTCGCCGGTAGCATCAAACCACCACGCGATACTGCTTTGAACCGCAGATTCATATGGTCCGAATCCGTCTTCGGCTTTTGCCATAATGCCAATATACTCTTGAATATATACTTCATCTTCCGTAAATATCAGATTCGGAATTAAATACACACGCGATGTTTCCTTACCGGTTTTATCATCATATCTATTATAAAAATAAGAATCTATAAAATCTATATCAGTACTTATATGTGTCCCTTTTTCCAATATCGACCAATCTGTAGACTCATACAAATTTACTGCAGGTCGGCTAAGGTAAATAAACTCTACCGCACCGGAACCAACCAGGTAAAAACCAAGTATTATCGTAGCAATACCAAGTATTGTCATTTTATTAAAGATCTTAAGCATATCTTATTCCTCTTTTACATTCTACTAACATGAACGTAAAGATGCTACCGCATCGCTAATCTTCTTCGCAACCTCAGGCTGATTCATGGTATACAGATGAACACCATCCACACCCTGGCTCATCAAATCCACAACCTGGTCAATGGCGTAAGCAATTCCGGCATCGCGAAGCGCCTCAGGAGAATGCTCGAAGCGATTCATCATTTTAACGAATTTTGCAGGAAGGCTGGCTCCGCAAGTAGTAACCATACGCTCAATCTGTGCTTTGTTTACAACCGGCATGATTCCGGCTTCAATGGGCACATTTATGCCTGCCAAACGGGCCTTTTCCTGAAATTCATAAAACATATTATTGTCGAAGAAAAGCTGGGATACCAGATGCTCGGCACCTGCATCCACCTTTCTTTTCAAATTCAAAATATCGTCTATCATGTTATCACTCTCGGGATGTCCCTCAGGGTAACAAGCTCCGGATACATGAAAATCGCCTCGTGCTTTTATATAAGTAACCAATTCATTCGCATGCATAAAATCCGTCTGTCTGGGCAAATCCGGAACGATATCGCCACGGAGAGCAAGGATATTTTCAATTTTGTACTCCTCGATTAATTTCAGAACTTCCTCGACAGATTCTTTGCTGGAATTTACGCAGGTTAAATGCATCATGGCAGGAATATTGTACTGCTCCTGAATTGCCTTACAGATATCTGCAGTTAAAACACTGGCTCCGCCGCCGCCTGCACCGTAAGTTACACTGATAAAATCAGGCTTACATTCCGACAAGGCGCCTAACTTTGAATAAATACTGTCAATGGAACTGGTTTTCTTGGGAGGGAATACCTCAAAAGAAAACACTGTTTTTTTCTGCTCAAAAATTTCGCAAATTTTCATCTTTTACTCCTTTTACAGCGACAATCCGGTACTGCTAAAATACAAATAATGCTGCTCCGTAAGCCGGGAGATTGAACTCAAGATAATAATCTCTTCCGTCACATTCGCCCTTCTGCGCAGTAAGTTCTGCCGGAATTGCACCTCCGTTACCGCCAAAACGCTTATCATCACTGTTAAGAATTAACTTATATTTCTTCTTTGCCGGTACGCCGACACTGTAATTCTCGCGACGCATCGGTGTCATATTCAGAACAACAAGAATGCGGTTCTTGTTTTCCTTACCTTTGCGGTAATAGCTGTAAATACTTCTGTCACCATCATCAGCATTAATCCATTCAAAACC
>JAZSEW010000010.1:0-8571 GCA_045531895.1 Lachnospiraceae bacterium | reverse complement strand
ACCCTGGTTTCTTTGCTACATATTCATTTTTTATTAAACCATCACGATAAACCATCAAACCAGCCCATCAAAATCGACCATCAAGTTTGCCCATCAAACAAAACCATCAAAAAGACAGACCATCAAAAACTTTGATTACCCTATAAAAAGAGAACGAGTAAAGCTAATGCTTTATTCGTTCTCTTTTTAGTGGACCTGAGGGGAGTCGAACCCCTGTCCGAAAATCCATCCATTACGGCATCTCCCATTACAGTCTGTTATTTTGCTTTCGCCATTCCCTCTGTTCATCGCAAGCAGACACGCTTTGAACTTTAGTAGCTTCATAATACGCCTACACCCTCAAAGCTTTGGATGCATCGTTTCCTACATGGTCGATGCCAGGATCCTAACGTGTAGGTGCGCTAGGTCTGACAGCTGCCCTTAGGCAGCAAGTGCTAAATTATCTTCAGCGTTTATTTTTTTTTGGAGTTTTTAGGTGGTCCCCACCACCAATGGCTTCCGTAACTTCAAAATCCCCGTCGAAACCAGTACAAGCCCTGGTTTAAGGACGTTTTAGCTTCGCCCTGATGAAATTACCTGCGAGCCTTGAGCTTGCAACGGAAACTTGCTTCCGCTTATTACGCTGTGTCATAACTATATCATAAAAATTTTTTTTAATCAAGGTTAAAACTTATTTTTTTATTATTAATATATGGAAAAAGAATTGTTTTTATACAAATTTCTTATGCAGGTTGCAAAAAATTACAAAAAAGTATATGGTGGAGCAATTTTTCTAAACAAACAAGCAAGATTACAGTAACAAATGAGAGACGGAATGTGATATGATAGATTCAAAAAGTGGAGGTGGCGTATGAAACGAAATATGACACACTGGATTGAAACTGTGATTACCAATCCGGTAAAGAAGGCGGTACCGGTACTTTCTTTTCCTGGAGTACAGCTTATTGACGGTAAGGTAGATCAGTTGGTGAGAAGTGGAGAACTGCAGGCAAAATGCATGAAGGCTATAGCTGATAAATTTGATACCGGTGTAGCTTTCAGCCTGATGGATTTATCCGTAGAGGCAGAAGCATTCGGAAGTCCGGTACAGTACAGTGATGATGAAGTGCCAACTGTTCTGGCCGCAGTGGTTCATGATGAGGATGAAGCAGATGCGCTGAAAGTTCCGGAAGTGGGAGCGGGAAGAACGGGAGAATGCATTAAAGGAATCCGACTTGCCTGTGAACAGATTACAGACCGTCCGGTATTGGCAGGAATGATTGGACCATATTCTTTGGCGGGCAGACTGTTGGATATGACAGAAATTATGATTCTTTGTTATGAAGAGCCTGAGCTGGTGGAAACTGTCCTTGAGAAAGTAACCACATTTCTGATTGAATATGCCAAAGCGTTTAAGGCAGCCGGAGCAAACGGTATTGCCATGGCAGAGCCGGCAGCGGGTTTGCTTTCACCAAATCTGATTGAGGAGTTTTCAAATCCATTTGTAATGCGTATTAAAGAAGCAGTGGAGGATGATAATTTTGTGGTATTATATCATAACTGTGGTAATGTAATTCCATTACTGGATCAGATGAATGAGCTGAAAGCGTCGATATATAGTTTTGGTAATGCCATCGACATTGAGGAAACGCTGAAGACACTTCCGACAGATGCAATGATTGTTGGTAATATTGATCCTGCGGGTACTTTGCGGAATGGTACTGTAGAACAGGTAAAAAAGGAAACAAGGGAACTGTTAGAGCGTTGCAGCAAATATTCAAATTTTGTGATTTCCAGCGGCTGTGATATTCCGCCACAGACACCGATGGAAAATCTGGAAGCATTCTTTGATACAGTAAGAGAGTTTTATAACTAATTAAGAAAACAGGAGGAAAAATTAATGGCAGCACAGATTATAAACGAGATTTCTGAATTTTTACAGAAGGGCAAGGCAAAGAATGTGAAAACGCTGGTAGAGGAAGCGTTACAGCAGGGGATTGATCCAAAAGATATTTTAAATGACGGCTTATTATCAGCAATGATGATTGTAGGAGGAAAATTTAAGCGTAATGAAGTGTTCGTACCGGAAGTACTGGTGGCGGCAAGAGCCATGAATGCAGGTTTGGCAATATTGGAGCCACATCTGGTGGAAGCAGGAAATGAGCCAAAGGGAAAAGTAGTTATCGGAACTGTTAAGGGTGACATGCACGATATCGGCAAGAATCTGGTTTCCATGATGTTAAAGGGTGCCGGCTTTGAAATCTATGATTTAGGAACCGATGTGGATGCGGAAGTGTTAATTGGCAAGGCAGAAGAAGTTGGCGCAGATATTATCTGTATGTCTGCACTTCTGACAACAACCATGCCGTATATGCAGACTGTAATTGATGTATTAAAGGAAAAGGGCTTAAGAAGCAAATACGTTGTTATGGTGGGCGGTGCTCCGGTAAATGAGGAGTTTGCAAATAAGATTGGTGCAGATTACTATACACCGGATGCAGCAACTGCAGCAGAAGTGGCAAGAAAAGCAGTAGAAAATAAATAAGAAACAGGGATGAAGTATGAAGAAGACATATGTTCTGGACAAATTGACTGCCAGGGTTACTTTGGAACTGGTTCTGCATGGACTTGACTGTGCAGAAGACAGTCCGGTTTATGAAGAGTTTGCAGAAGAATTTCATAGGATTTATCCGAAAGCTGAAAAAATGATACGACCGGTGGGGATGCTTGGATTTGGCGAACTTCCGGAGCAGATACCGGCAGAAGAGTTTCCGGCAGGGACGAAAGTGTTGTATGGGGTACTTAGTATTGGTGAAGAGTTAAGCAGTGCCAGTACGAAAGCATTTGCAGAAGGAGATTATGTACAGGGAATGCTGTATAATGCTATTGCAGATGCGGCATTGTTTTCTTTAGAACAGGATATGGCCCGGTATTTACGGGAAATTTGTGAGGAACATCATGTTGGAATAAGAAAACGTCTGGAGGCTCCTCAGGATATTCCTATGGAAATACAGAAGGAGGTCTGGGAGTGTCTGAATTTAAAAAATAGTCTTGACATTGATATTACCTGCGGATATATGCTTTATCCGGTAAAAACCTCCTGTCTGGTATTTGTGCTGGATGCTGAAGAGGAGATGTTCGAGGTGCAGCATGATTGTAGCAGATGTCAAAGAACAGATTGCCGGCACCGTAATATATCTGACCTGACATTACAAATTATAAACGAAGCAGGAAACAGTGAAATAAGGTGTCGGAAAGGCAGCAGTCTTCTGGAAGTACTGGTGCAGAACGGATTTCACCCTGATTCACCATGTGGTGGCACAGGCCGTTGTGGAAAGTGTAAGGTAAAAATAATCAATGGTCGGGCAAATATTACAGCTGCGGATGAAGCCTGCTTTTCTGCACAGGAATTACAGGAGGGCTGGCGGTTGGCCTGCAGACTGGTCCCGGAACAGAATATGACAGTATTTGTACCGAAGGAGCAGACGTATCAGATTTTGGAAACAGGGGTACTTCAGGATAAAAATGAAAAGACAGAGTGTGCACCGGAGGAGATGAAACAGGAAACGGAAGCATCCTGCTTTAATGTAGCAATTGATATTGGTACAACTACGCTGGTGTTTCAGCTTTTGGATGGCAGGAGTGGTAAGGTGTTGCATACGGTTTCCATGCTGAATCGGCAGAGAACGTTTGGTGCGGATGTGATTTCGCGTATTCAGGCGGCAAATGCTGGAAAACTGGATGGATTATCGAAAGCTATCCGGACTGATTTGAGAAACGGTATGCAGAAGCTTCTGGATGAAAGTGATGTGAACGGAACAAAAATCCGGCGCATTGCCATTGGAGCAAATACAACGATGATTCACCTGCTGTTGGGGTATGATTGCTCCACACTGGGAGTATATCCGTTTGAGGCGGTGACGCTTTCCATGCTGAACATGAATTGGACAGAGCTGGTAGGCGGAGATACGTCCTGTCATGCAGAAACAGTCATCTTTCCCGGCTTTTCTGCTTTTGTGGGCGGTGATATCGTATCAGGCCTGTATGCCTGCGGTTTTGATGAAAAGGAAGAGCCGGCGTTGCTGATTGACCTTGGAACAAATGGGGAAATGGCGCTTGGCAATAGGAATCACCTGCTTGTGACTTCCACTGCGGCAGGTCCTGCTTTTGAAGGCGGTAACATTTCCTGTGGAACCGGAAGCGTGGCAGGAGCAGTCTGTAGCGTAACATTAGAAAAGAAAGTAGCGCAAATAAAAACCCTATGGAATAAACCGCCGGTTGGAATCTGTGGTACAGGAGTAGTAGAACTGATGGCAGAACTGGTACGGGAAGAAGTAGTAGATGAAACCGGATTGTTGGAAGAAGAGTATTTTGAAGACGGTTTTCCGGTGGCAGAAACAGCAGAAGGAAAAACTCTTGTCTTTACCCAGGGAGATATTCGGGAACTGCAGCTTGCGAAGGCAGCAGTACGTGCCGGTATTGAGATTTTGTTAAAAAGGTATGGTGTGTGTAAGGAACAGGTGACAGAGGTTTATGTAGCAGGTGGCTTTGGTCATGGTCTTAACAAAGATAAGGCGATTGCTATCGGAATGCTGCCGAAGGAATTCCGGGAGAAGATAACAGTGGTAGGGAACAGCTGTGTTGCCGGATTAGGTCGTTTTTTACAGGAAGGTAGTGAAGAAGCAGTCTATACTCTGGTAAAGAATGCAGAAGAAATCAACCTGGCAATGGATGCAGAGTTCCAGAACTGTTATATGGAAGCAATGATGTTTGAAACAGATACCGACGAATAGAAGAAATATAGGGAGGAATAGCATGGAAATTATTATTTCAGCATCGGATAAAGAAATATTGCGTGAGGTAGCAAAGAAACAGTTAGAGCTTGCCAATCGGGAGGAAAATAAACAGAAGATAAAAAACTGGTATCTCCATAATGATTTAAAGGGCGAAAAGCCAATGGTTCATTTGGAAATGTGGACCTTTGCTCAGGAAATTATTCCGCAAAGATTGCGTTGTCAGGGCGAATTTGCCAGACAGGTGGAAACAAGCCTGTACTGCAATTTTTTAAACCAGGAATTATTTAATGATGACAGAGTGACACCGGATTATTATCCGTTGAACTATGACACCTACTTTCAGCTGTTTGATATTGAAATTACGATTAATCATACGGAAGGACAAGATGGGCAGCAAAGCCTGGGACATCAGTTCCGGTCTGTTATTGAGGACTTGGAGGAGGATTATGATAAGCTGAAGTCAACCAGTTATGGTGTAGACGAGGTTCTTACTATGCGTAAAAAGCAGATGATTGAGGAAGCGATTGGTGATATTCTTCCGGTAAAGCTGCAGATGGACTGTTTATACAGCGTGCCGACACAGATGCTAGTACATTTTATGAGTATGGAAAACATGATGTTTGCAATGTATGATTATCCTGAGCTTTTTAAAAAAATGATGGACCGCATTGCCAACGATACACTGGCATATTACAAGATGCTAGAGGAACGGAGACTGATTCTTCCAACGACATCCTTTGAAAGTGTAGGACAGGGGACCTGGAGCTTTACTAATCAGCTTCCCGGCTGGGATGAATGGGAAAAACGTCCCTTTACGACAAAAGATGTCTGGGGCTTCATGGATTCCCAGGAAACGGTTGGTATTTCTCCGGAAATGTATGAGGAATTTATTTTTCCTTGTTATAAGAAAATTGCAGATAGTTATGGACTTATGTCCTATGGTTGCTGTGAACCGACCAATCCTATCTGGGACCGTTGTTTAAGCAAGCTGGAGAATTTGCGTAAAGTATCTATTTCTCCATGGTGTGATGAAGAGTTCATGGGTGAAAAATTACAGGGAAGCAAGGTGATTTTCCACAGAAAACCTTCTCCAAATCTGCTTGGCGTAGATAAGATATTGGACGAAGATGCAGTGAGAAAGCATATCCGCAAGAGTCTTTTGGCTGCCAGAGGCTGTAAGATGGAAATTACACAGAGAGATGTTTATACGATTCATAATGATATTGCAAAAGCAAAGCGTTATGTAGATATCATTCGGGAAGAAATTGAGAACAATTGGAAAAATTAAGAGCTTGTTCCTTATATTTCCGGGAGAAATAGATTCAATAGAGAAAAACAATTATGAGAATACCAGGGCGTTACAAAGGGTAATGTTATTAGTCGGCATTGTCCTTTGTAACGCCTCAATATATATTCAGAAGAATGTTATACAACGGTATTCTTTGTAATGTAAATCGGATAAGAGTCGGTTCCTTTCATTGCCTTGTTTTCGGAAACTACAACATTCTTATCGGTAATCAGATATTCGATATCTGCACCGGCTTTTACAACGGTATCCTGCATGAGAATACAATTTTTAACCTTAGCACCTTTTTCAATCTTAACACCACGGAAGAGAATGGAATTTTCCACTTCACCTTCGATGACGCAGCCGTCGGCTGCCATGATGTTTTCTGCCTTGGCACCGGCGATGTATCTGGTTGGGTTGTCGTCACGAATCTTTGTGTAAACAGGAGCAGCATCAAACAATGCATTTAAGTTAGCGTCGTCCAGAAGCTTCATGTTTTCATTAAAGTAGCTTTGTAAGCTGGTGATACGTGCAACATAACCATCGTATTTGTAACCATGTATTTTAATATAGTCAAATGCATTCATCAGTACATCGCGTTCTAAATATCTTAAGCCACGGACGAAAGCAGCGTCTACCATATCAATTAACAGTTCGCGTTTCAGTACGAAAATACTCATGGAAAGGTTCTGCTTTCCTTCGCGGTTTCTGTTAACGTAGATGTCGGTGATGCGGTCACCTTCTAAGTTGAAAGTATAGTAGAAGCCATCTTCTCCGGAAAGCTTTTTATAACCATCCGGAAGTTCGGTTTCGTTGTATGCGACGGTGACATCGGCACCGGAAGCAACATGGGCATCCAACATTGCTGCAAAGTCAAAGTTAACAGCACAGTTGGTATCGGACATAACAACGTATTCTTCCTTCTGGCTGCGTAAGAAATCAATGATGCCCTCCAGAGCAGAAATCCGACCGGTATAGTGTAAGGATGTCTTTTCAGCATTTGGAGGGAACAGGGTAAGACCGCCATTTTTACGGACTAAATCCCATTCACGTCCGGAGCCTAAATGATCCATCAGAGAATGATAGTTTTTATTTACTAACAGGGAAATGTTATCGATTCCACTGTTACTCATGCCGGATAACACAAAGTCAATCAGACGGTAACGGCTTGCAAAAGGGATGGAAGCCATAAGGCGCACATTTGCAAGCTCCGGAACAGTTACATCGTAGCTGTTCGGAAAAATAATACCAAGTGCACTTGTCTTAGAATTTAACATACTTCTGCACCACCTTCCACATCACTACTTACCATGGCATTTGGACCAATCTTGGCGCCATCGCCTACGGTTACACCAGGTCCTACGGTTGCAACACCGGTAACATCACCTTCCGGCATAGCGCCTATAACGGCATTTGTACCGATAGTTACATTTTCTGCCACAATACAGTGTTTTACAACAGCTCCTGCTTTGATGACAGAGCCCCCCATAACAACGGCATCTTCAATCACGGCCCCCGGTTCTACCTTAACACCGGCAAAGAGAACGGAATGCTTTACGGTACCGTCTACACGGCAACCGTCGGTAATCATGGAATCTTCCACAACAGCACCTTTACTGATTTTATGACCGGTCATACCGCTATTGCGACTGAAAATCTTCCAGTCTTCGTCAAATAAGTTGATGCCGGAATTCTCAGGGTCGAGGACTTCCATATTTGCTTCCCAAAGAGAAGAAATAGTACCAACATCCTTCCAGTAGCCGGAGAAGTGGTAAGAGTACATTCTGCGACCGTCACGAAGAAGGTTCGGAATGATATTGTTACCAAAGTCGTTGGAAGAGTTTGGATCTGCTTCGTCTTCGGTTAAATATTTCTTTAAAATGTCCCAGTTAAAAATATAAATACCCATGGAAGCAAGATTTGACTTAGGGTTCTTTGGCTTCTCCTGGAATTCGGTAATGCGGTCGTTTTCGTCGGAAACCATAAGACCGAAACGGGAAGCTTCTTCCCACGGAACTTCCATAACCGCTACAGAGAACTCTGCGTTCTTTTCCTTATGGAATTTAAGGAAATCACGGTAGTCCTGCTTACAGATCTGATCACCGGAAAGAATGATAACATATTCCGGGTCGTATCGTTCAATAAATGAGATGTTCTGATAGATGGCGTTTGCTGTACCTTTATACCAGACAGAACCGGATGCCTGCTGATACGGTGGAAGTACATGTACACCACCGTTTAAACGGTCTAAATCCCAAGGCTGACCGTTTCCGATGTACTCGTTTAACACGAGTGGTTGATACTGTGTTAAAATGCCGACGGTATCAATGCCGGAGTTTACACAGTTAGATAACGGGAAATCGATGATACGGTATTTTCCACCGAATGGAACCGCCGGCTTAGCCAGCTTCTGGGTTAATGCGTATAAACGAGATCCCTGACCGCCTGCAAGAAGCATAGCAATCATTTCTTTGCCCATAATGATACCTCCTCATAAGTGTGTAATTG
>JAZSEW010000115.1:0-13489 GCA_045531895.1 Lachnospiraceae bacterium | reverse complement strand
ACCCTGGTTTCTTTGCTACATATTCATTTTTTATTAAACCATCACGATAAACCATCAAACCAGCCCATCAAAATCGACCATCAAGTTTGCCCATCAAACAAAACCATCAAAAAGACAGACCATCAAAAACTTTGATTACCCGATAAATTTTCGTTTTAAAAAGGCAACCCCTTTTTTTAACCAGTGTTCATTTTCCATGAACATCATATCAATTTCTTTGTATGACAGAGCATTTTTTTCCAGATAGACATCCAGTAAAAGCTCACTGACAAAGCCGAAAATCCGCTGGTTATAAGCATCATAGGAAGAAATGTTCAATTTACTTTCTAAAGCAAATAATATGTGGAAGAGCCAATCACAATATGCATGGAAAATTTCTTTTTTCATTACAAACATATTAAACATGTGAGCTGTGGTACGGTTCATAACGAGATCAAAAGCGGAACTGTATTCCGGATAAAGCAGTTCAATAATTTGTTTTGTTTTATCCAGGCTTTCTGCCGGATGTGCATGGACATAGTGGGAGTAGTTGGTCTCTATATAATATTTTCTTGGCTTAGGAAGCAGGATAGCATGCTTTTGCAACAGTAATTCTACTTCTGTAGAATTAAGGATGAATGGAAATTTATTCTTGCAGAACGGTCCCGGTTTCTGAACCGTAAAGTGACGCCGGTAATGGGCAAGACCAATATAGTCCGAATCTAGATTTTTCCATGCCCAGTACAGGGCGGTCAGTTCGCAATAGTGTGGATTTTTTTCGGAAATATGGACGCCGGTGTTATCTCCCTGAAATGGCAGTGAAACAGAAGAAAGATCTTTACCGACATGAAGAGGGAGATACAGGGTATCTTCCGGCATAGGATAATCTTTATGAGTTGCAATTAATATTGTTGTTTTCATGGGATACCTCGGTTGGATTTATTGTAGCAGGTGTAAATTACTTTATGATATTAAAACATCTTTTTTCATTATAGCAAAGAGCTTTTACAAATGCAATGCATGTATAGCAGATGTTTCGTTCACAAAATTAACATTTCTTCTCTATTTTTATTGACTTCATGCCGAAAATAATTGTATAATAAAATAGTATAAAAGTATGAAATGTTACTTGGAGGGAAACTATGCAAAAGATGAAATACGACTTGACAGTAAAAAAATTTGCAGATCAAAGTAAAAACAAAACAGCAATGATAGGCATTTATATTATGAATATAGTGCTTGCTTTTGCATATGCCATCGAACTTTTAAAGAAAGCAAGAACACCGTTATCTTATGCTGTTGTTTTGGTGTTGTGTCTGTTACCTTGTATTATATCCCAAATAATTTATATGAAAAAGAAAAATTCAGGGATTATTCGGTATGTACTTGGAATTGGTTTCTTACTATTATACAGTTATATTATGTTTACTTCCACAACCAATCTGGCGTTTTGTTATGTAATTGTAGCGTTTGTAATTCTGGTGGTATATGTGGATATAAAACTGCTTCTGATTATGGGAGCATATGCGCTGCTTGTCAATGTAGCCAAGGTGATTTATACAGCTATGACGGCAGGACTGACAGCAACTGATGTTACTAATACGGAAATTATTTTTGCCTGTCTGATTTTAACCGGTGTGTTTGTGATTATGGCCGTGAAGAAAATTGAGTTAATAAATAATGCCAATATAGACAGGGCAGAAATGGAAAAGCAGCAGTCAGATGAATTGTTACACACAACATTAGAGGTTGCAACTACTATTACAGCTAATATTGACAATGTAGTAATAGAAACCGAAAATTTAAAAGAAGCGATTGGTCAGACACGTCTGGCTATGGATGATTTATCCTCCGGTGCCAATGATGCGGCAACTGCAACAGAGGAACAGGCAGCCAGTACAGAGCGTATTGGCAAATATATAAAAGATGTAGAACTTTCTGTTCATGGAATTATTAAGGAAAGTCACAGCGCTCAGGAAAATCTGGAACTGGGCAGCCGGACAATGGACGAGCTGATGCAGCAGGTAAAGGTTTCTGAGTCCTCCGGTAAGCTGGTAACAGAAAAGGTAACCGGTTTAAAGGAATATGCAGACCGTATGCAGGAAATTATGGGATTAATCAGCAATGTGGCAGAACAGACCGGCCTTCTTGCTTTGAATGCATCCATTGAGGCAGCAAGAGCAGGAGAAGCAGGCAGAGGTTTTGGGGTGGTTGCTTCCGAAATTTCCGGTTTGTCTGAGCAGACCAATGCGGCAACAGAAGATATTACACAGTTAATCGGTAATATAGTAACATCTATTGAAGAAGCTGCGAATGCGATGAATCTGTTATTGGAGAGCAGCGAACAACAAAATCATTACATTGGTACAACGGCAGAGAATTTTGAGAAGATTCATAAAAATACAAATGAGATTATTAATGAAGCTGCTGAATTAAAGAAAGCCGTAGATGTGGTTAGCAAAGAAACCCATCAGATTGAGGAACAAATTGAGCATGTGACCTCTGTTACCCAGGAAGTGACCGCTCGTTCCGAAGAAACCTTAGAGGCATGCAACATGAATCTGGAAAGCATAGAAGAGGTTGCTGCAATTATGGAAAACTTAAAGGAAGAGGCAAGAAAGCTTCAAAATGAAGCATAGATGAATTGTTATGGAAATTAAGACATACAAAAAAGATGCAGAGTATTCGTATACCTTAGGCGCATTTCCTACAATTGAATTGTTAAAAACCAGACCACGGGAAGTGTTGGAGGTGTATGTGCATTCTACCTTTACCGATGTCAAAACAATAGAAGAACTGGCAAAACCTTACGGAATTCCGGTTCTTCGTCAGGATAAGCTTATTAACAAGCTGAGCGATAAAGAAAATTGCTTTGTGGTAGGAATCTTAAAAAAATATCAGGATACCCTGCAAACAGACGAGTCCCATATTGTTCTTGTAAATCCAAGTAATATGGGGAATATGGGAACTATTATCCGTACAGCAATCGGTTTTGGAATTAAAAACCTTGCAATTATCAGTCCGGGAGTAGATGTGTTCCATCCAAAGACCATTCGGGCCTCCATGGGAGCCTTGTTTCGTATTAACTGTCAGTATTTCCCGAGCTTTGAAGCGTATGAAGCGGCATATCCGGGACATGAAATTTTCTGTTTTATGCTAAATGCCAGGCGTCAGTTGACGGTAAATACCTGCCCAAAGCCGGAACTGTTTTCCCTGGTATTCGGTAATGAGGCAACAGGGTTGGATGATTCCTATCTTACAAAAGGCACCAGTATCATTATTCCGCAGTCAGATGAAGTGGATTCTTTAAATATCACCATTGCTGCCGGAGTAGGAATGTATTTGTTTACACAGAGCTAAAATGAACAAAGATAATTTTGAAAAACTATTGAAAGTTTTTTTCATTTCTGGTAAAATGTATGCTAATGGCAAAAGATATTAGGGTAAATTACAAGGAGGAGAAAGATGGCAGCAATCAAGGCAGAACATTTAAATCCGTTCTTATTATCTGCGAAGCAGGTGTTGCAGCAGGTTTGTAATGTAGATGTACAATTTGGTCCAATCTCCAAGGACGATTTCTTTGTGAGTGGGGAACCGTTATTTATTATGCTTGGTATTACCGGTGAAATCACAGGACAGGTGTGCGTGGTAATGGGCACTGAAACAGCAAAGGATGTTGCGTCCCGTATGATGATGGGTATGCCGGTAGAAGCACTGGATGATATGGCAAAGAGTGCATTAAGTGAGCTTGGCAACATGATGATGGGAAATGCGGCAACCTTATTGTCTAACAGCAATGTGTTGATTGATATTACACCGCCAACCTTACTTGTGGGCAGTGCGATTCTTTCTTCCCCGGAAATGGCAGTAATCAAGGTTCCGTTGTTATATCAGGATTACGAGATTCAGTTAAGCTTTTTATTAAAGGCTGCAAAATAAATTATTTGGAGAACAGAAAAGCATATTTTCTGTTCTCTTTGTGTTTTCTTAATGAAAATATGCTTGCATTATTGTAAAATATCGTGTACAATAAGTTCACACGTTAATGAGTTAAATTGAAAAAACAAGGAGGAAAATCCTCTGCCCGCATAGTCGGGCGGGCATTTTTCCTTCGGAAAAACAAGGAGGATGAAATAAGATGATTCAGTTATTTGACAAGGGCGCTTATGTTTTCGGCGGCAACCAGGTCGTAGCCGAGGAAGCAATCAGCGCAGAGTATAAGAAATATACAGAACAGCTTCCAAATGCAGAAGAGTGTAAGAAAAACAGTTTAGGTTATCAGATTCTTGCAGCGCACAATACTTCCGGCAATATGGAGCAGTTAAAGATTAAGTTTGATAAGCTTACTTCCCACGATATTACTTTTGTAGGTATTATCCAGACAGCAAGAGCCAGCGGACTGGAAAAATTCCCGGTCCCTTATGTACTTACCAACTGCCACAACAGTCTTTGTGCCGTAGGCGGTACCATTAATGAAGATGACCACATGTTTGGTCTTTCCTGTGCAAAAAAGTACGGTGGTGTTTATGTTCCACCTCATCAGGCAGTTATCCACCAGTTTGCCAGAGAAATGCTGGCAGGCGGCGGAAAGATGATTCTTGGTTCTGACAGCCATACCCGCTATGGCGCTCTTGGTACCATGGCAATTGGTGAAGGCGGTCCGGAGCTTGTTAAGCAGCTCCTTTGCAAGACTTATGATATCAAAATGCCAAAGATTGTTGGTATTCACCTGACAGGTAAACCACGTCGCGGCGTTGGACCTCAGGATATTGCCCTGGCTATTATCGGTGCAGTATTTGCTAACGATTATATAAATAACAAAGTAATGGAATTCTTCGGTGATGGTGTTGCTAATTTAACTGTAGATGAGCGTATCGGTGTGGATGTTATGACGACAGAAACAACCTGCCTGTCTTCTATTTGGGTGACTGATGATAAGGTGAAGGAATTCTACGAAATTCATAACAGAAAAGAAGAGTTTGAAGAATTAACACTTCCGGAAGTAGTTTACTACGATGGTCTGGTAGAGGTTGATCTGGCTGCAATTAAGCCAATGATAGCTATGCCATTCCATCCAAGTAACGTTTATACAATTGATGAATTGAATGCAAATCTCTATGACATCTTAGATGAAGTAGAAAAGAAGGCATTGGTAAGCTTAGATAACAATAATGTTTCCTATACCTTAAAGGATAAGGTGAGAAACGGTAAATTATATGTAGAACAGGGCGTAATCGCAGGATGTGCCGGCGGTGGCTTTGAAAATATTTGTGCGGCAGCGGATATTTTACGCGGCAAGTACATTGGTAATGATGAATTCTCCTTAAGCGTATATCCCGCATCCCAGCCGGTATTCATGGAACTGGTTAAAAACGGTACTATTGCAGACTTAATGCAGACAGGTGCTACCGTTCGTACCGCTTTCTGCGGACCATGCTTCGGTGCCGGTGATGTGCCTTCCAACAAGGGCTTAAGTATCCGTCATTCCACCAGAAACTTCCCGAACAGAGAAGGTTCCAAGATTACCAATGGCCAGATTGCTTCCGTTGCACTTATGGACGCACGTTCCATCGCAGCTACGGCAGCAAATCAGGGTTACTTAACTTCCGCAGAGCATGTTGATGTAGAATTCAAGAAGCCAAAGTACTTCTTTGATTCCACAATTTATGATAACAGAGTATATAATGGTATTGGTAAAGCTGACCCGTCCGTAGATATCAAGTTTGGTCCTGGTATTGTGGACTGGCCAAAGATGGCAGCACTGGGTGACAATATGCTCCTTAAAGTGGCATCCGTTATTCATGACCCGGTTACTACAACCGATGAACTGATTCCATCCGGTGAAACGTCCTCTTATCGTTCCAATCCGCTTGGCCTTGCTGAATACACACTGTCCAGAAAGGATCCTGCGTACGTTGGACGTGCAAAACAGATTCAGAAGGCAGAAAAGGCACGTTGGGAAGCGAAGAGTGCAGAAGATATCTATGCAGCATATCCTGATGTTAAGGATGCGTTAGCAAAGGTAGAAAAGGAATTTGGATTAAATCCTGTAGATGTAGAAATCGGAAGTGTGGTTTATGCAACCAAGCCTGGTGACGGTTCTGCAAGAGAACAGGCAGCAAGCTGCCAGAAGGTTCTCGGAGGCTTAGCTAATATTGCGAGAGAATATGCAACCAAGAGATATCGTTCCAACTTAATCAACTGGGGTATGCTTCCGTTCTTATTTGACGGAGATTTGCCATTTGAACTTGACGACTACATTCTTGTAAAGAATATTAAGACTGCAGTTCTTGATAAAAAGTCCGAAATAGAAGCATATGTAGTGAATAAAGGCATGCAGAAGTTTACTTTAAAGCTTGGTGATTTGACAGACGATGAAAGAGAAATCATCACTAAGGGTTGTCTGATTAACTACTACAGAGGTTAAACTGTTACAGTTCTTGAGGTACGAGTGAACTATAACGCTAAAACCGCATAAAATAAGGAAAAATAATTCAAAAAGCCCTTGTTTTTTCGGTAGAACAGTGCTATAATCCATATGTAACATATAGACTTAGATTAAGAGTGGGTGCAAGCCCACTCTTAATTCATGTTTATCAGGAAAGAGAGCAGGGGAAGTGAAATATGGCAAAACGAGAAGAATATGAACGTAAGACGGAGCAACTGTTAGAACCCATTTTAAAGGAAAATAATTTCGAACTTTACGATGTAGAGTTCGTAAAAGAAGCAGGTACCTTTTATCTGCGGGCTTACATCGACAAAGAAGGTGGCATAAACATTAACGATTGTGAACTGGTAAGCCGCAGACTCAGCGATTTGCTTGATGAAAAGGATTTTATTCCGGATGCTTATATTCTGGAAGTCAGCTCCCCGGGGCTTGGTCGTGCTTTAAAGAAAGATAAGCATTTTGAAAAAAGCATCGGTGAAGAGGTGGAAATCAAGCTGTTTAAGGCGTTGGATAAGCAGAAGGAATTCACCGGTTTTCTGGAACGCTTCACTGATGAAATAATTGTTATCAGTGACGAAAAAGAAAACGAACTGGAATTTGAAAGAAGTAACATTGCAAGTGTAAGACTTGTGGTGCATTTCTAATAAAAAGTCGTATAAGGGAGGAAAATTAAGGCAATGAACGCAAACAAAGAATTACTGGAGGCTTTAAATCAGATTGAGAAGGAAAAGGATATCAGTAAAGAAATCCTGTTAGAGGCAATTGAAAATTCTCTTCTTGCTGCTTGTAAGAACCAGTATGGCAAGGCAGATAATATCAAGGTTTTAATTAATAGGGAAACAGGTGCTTTCAATGTGTATGCAGAGAAGGAAATTGTGGAAGAAGTTGAAGATGCTGTACTCCAGATTACTCTTGCAGAAGCAAAGTTAAAGTTTCCTAAGAAGGCACTTCAGGTTGGTGATATCATTAACATCGAGGTGACTCCAAAGAACTTTGGCCGTATTGCTGCACAGAAGGCAAAACAGGTGGTTGTGCAGAAGATTCGCGAGGAAGAAAGAAAGGCACTGTATAACCAGTATTTTACAAAGGAAAGAGATATCGTTACCGGTATTGTACAAAGATATCAGGGTAACAATATCTGCATCAATCTTGGCAAGGTGGATGCCATTCTTACTGAAAATGAGCAGATTCGTGGTGAATACTTCCGCCCGACAGAGCGTGTGAAATTATATGTACTTAAGGTTGAGGATACCACAAGAGGACCTAGAATTACTGTTTCCAGAACACATCCGGAATTAGTAAAGAGACTATTTGAGGCAGAGGTTACCGAAGTAAAGGATGGTACTGTAGAAATTAAGAGTATTTCCAGAGAAGCCGGTGCCAGAACAAAGATGGCAGTGTATTCCAATGACCCTAATGTAGACCCGGTAGGTGCCTGCGTAGGTGTAAATGGTGCCAGAGTAAATGCAATTGTTGAGGAACTTCGTGGTGAAAAGATTGATATTATCAACTGGAGTGAGGATCCTGCAACCTTGATTGAAAATGCACTGAGTCCTGCAAAGGTTGTTTCTGTAGATGTTGATCCGGAAGAAAAGAGTGCAAGAGTTATTGTTCCGGATTATCAGCTTTCCCTTGCAATTGGCCGTGAAGGTCAGAATGCAAGACTGGCTGCAAGACTGACCGGATATAAAATTGACATTAAGTCCGAATCCCAGGCAGGAACTTACTATGAAGAGCAGTGGAATGACGACGGACAGTATAATGAGCAGTACAACGACCAGTACGGAGCGTATGATGGTGAATATAACAATGAGTATGATGACAATTATGATGGTAATTATAATGGCGAGTACGCCGGGGAATACGCTGAAGAGTATGAAGGTCAGTACGAAGAACAGTGGAATGATGATTACGAGGAAAAGTAATCAAATATTTGAATAGAAGCGAGAGGGAATTATGGCTGAGAAAAAGATTCCATTAAGAAAATGTCCCGGTTGTGGTGACATGAAACCGAAAAAGGAACTGATTCGTGTATTAAAAACAACGGAAACAGAAATTGTTCTTGATAAGACCGGTAAGAAAAACGGCAGAGGGGCTTACCTTTGCAATTCCTTGGAGTGCTTTAAGCAGGCGAGAAAGTCCAGAGGGTTGGAACGTTCCCTTCAGATAAAGATTCCTGACGAAATATATGAAACTCTGGAAAAGGAGCTGAGCGCAGTTGAGTAATCAGGCAGATAAAAAGGTTCTTTCCATGTTTGGTCTGGCAGCCAGAGCCGGTCGTCTTGCCAGTGGGGAGTTTCAGACAGAAACAGCGGTAAAATCAGGAACGGCTTACCTTGTTGTTGTGGCAGAGGATGCGTCTGATAATACGAAGAAGATGTTTCAGGATAAATGCACCTTTTATAAGGTTCCGATAATTATTTATGGTACCAAAGAAGAACTGGGGCATGCTATCGGAAAGGAATACAGAGCATCCCTTGCGCTGTTGGACGAGGGATTTGCAAAGGCAGTTATGAAAAAGATATAGAGTTCAGGATAGGCGTAAAAACGCGGAGGTAAATAAATGGCAAAAATGAAAGTATATGAGCTGGCAAAGGAGCTGGACGTTCAAAGTAAGGATGTAGTTGCATATCTTACAGAGAACGGTAGTGCGGTGAAAAGCCACGCAAGTAATATTGAAGATAAAGAAATAGATATGGTCAGAGTAAAGTTTGGTAAGAAGCCCGTGGCTACAGAAAAGCCTGTGGCAAAAAATGCAGAACCTGTGGCTAAGCCGGCGGCACCGCAACAGTCTGCGCCACAGCAGGCTGCAAAACCGGCAGGTACTGCACCTGTACAGCCAAGACCACAGGGTGGACAGGGCGAAATGAGACGTCCAATGAGCACAGACCGTCCGGTAAACAGTCAGGGTCAGAGACCAATGGGAGAGCGTTCCCAGAATGGTTCCCAGGGCCAGCGCCCACAGGGAGGTCAGTTTGGTGGAGAGAGACGTCCACAGGGAGACAGACCGTTTAATGGTCAGAGACCGCAGGGAGACCGTCCAATGGGTGGTCAGCGTCCGCAGGGAGGCCAGTTTAATGGAGAAAGACGCCCACAGGGAGACAGACCGTTTAATGGCCAGAGACCACAGGGCCAGCGTCCACAGAGTGGTCAGTTTGGTGGAGAAAGACGTCCACAGGGTGACAGACCACAGGGTCAGAGACCGCAGGGAGACCGTCCATATAATGGAGAGAGACGTCCGCAGGGTGACAGACCGTTTAATGGTCAGAGACCACAGGGAGACAGACCATTTAATGGAGAAAGACGCCCACAGGGAGACCGTCCAATGGGTGGTCAGCGTCCGCAGGGCGGTGGAAATTTTGGCGGCAGACCACAGGGTCAAGGCGGCTATGGTAAGGATAAATTTTTTGACAAGGATAAGGATTCCGATAGCAATGACAGAAGACCACAGTCCCGAGGTGGCTATAAGGGCGGCGAGAAGAGTTCTATCAAGAGTGATTTTGCAAATGAGCTGACCAAAGAACAGAGAGCAGCAGCTTATTCTAACCGTGACAAGGACCGTGATCGCGATAAGAAGAGAGACCATGATGAAGATTACGACAAGCTGATGAAGGGTAAGAAGGATCCGAACAGAAAGGGTGCTTTCATTAAGCCTGTTGTTGTAAAGGAAGAGAAGAAGGAAGATGAAATCAAGACTATTGTAATTCCGGAATCTCTTACATTAAAGGAACTGGCTGACAAGATGAAGCAGCCGGCGGCAGCTATTGTTAAGAAGTTATTCTTAGCAGGTAAAATGGTTTCCATCAATCAGGAACTGTCCTTTGAAGAAGCAGAAGAAATTGCGTTAGAATATGAAATTATCGCAGAAAAGGAAGTTAAGGTTAATGTAGTAGAAGAACTCTTAAAGGAAGATGAAGAAGACGAAGCAACCATGGTAACCAGACCTCCGGTTGTCTGCGTTATGGGTCATGTTGACCACGGTAAAACTTCCTTGCTTGATGCCATTCGTTCCACCAGCGTAACTGCAAAAGAAGCAGGCGGTATTACCCAGCACATCGGTGCGTATATGGTTGAGGCAAACGGTGAAAAGATTACCTTCCTTGATACTCCGGGACATGAAGCTTTCACTGCGATGCGTATGCGCGGTGCAAAGTCTACGGATATTGCTATTTTAGTAGTTGCTGCAGATGATGGTGTAATGCCGCAGACAGTGGAAGCTATCAGCCATGCGAAGGCTGCCGGTATCGAAATTATCGTTGCGGTAAATAAAATTGATAAGCCTGCTGCCAACATTGAACGCGTAAAGCAGGAATTGACAGAGCATGGCCTCATTGCAGAAGACTGGGGCGGCGATACAATATTTGTTCCGGTTTCCGCACATACTAAGGAAGGTATTGATAAACTTCTGGAAATGATTCTCTTAACTGCTGAGGTTGCTGAATACAAGGCTAATCCAAACAGAAGAGCAAGAGGTATCGTTATTGAAGCACAGTTAGATAAGGGTCGTGGTCCTGTAGCTACCATTCTTGTTCAAAAGGGTACCCTGCATGTAGGTGACACTATTGCCATTGGTTCTGCATATGGTAAGGTACGTGCTATGATGGACGATAAGGGAAGAAGAGTTAAGGAAGCAACTCCTTCTACACCAGTAGAAATTCTTGGACTGAATGGTGTGCCGGATGCCGGCGAAGTGTTCCTTGCAACAGAGAATGAAAAGGAAGCAAGAACGATTGCAGAAGCTTTCATTTCACAGAGTAAGGAAAAACTGATTGCAGATACTAAGGCAAGATTATCCTTAGATGGTCTTTTCTCCCAGATTCAGGCCGGAAATATTAAGGAATTAAATATTATTGTAAAGGCAGATGTTCAGGGCTCTGTAGAAGCTGTAAAGCAGAGTTTAATGAAGTTAACCAATGAAGAGGTTGCAGTTCGTGTCATCCATGGTGGTGTAGGTGCAATTAATGAATCTGACGTAACTTTAGCCAGCGCATCCAATGCAATCATTATCGGTTTCAATGTAAAGCCGGATAACACAGCAAAGGAAATTGCTGATCGTGAAAAGGTTGATCTTCGTCTGTATCGTGTTATCTATCAGGCAATCGAAGATATTGAAGCAGCCATGAAGGGTATGCTTGATCCTGAATACGAAGAAAAGGTTATTGGTCATGCCGAGGTTCGTCAGACCTTCAAGGCTTCCGGTGTTGGTGTGATTGCAGGTTCCTATGTTATGGATGGTAAGATTGTTCGTGGCTGTAAGGCAAGAATTACAAGAGAAGGAACACAGATTTATGATGGTCCGTTAGCATCCTTAAAGCGTTTCAAGGACGATGTAAAGGAAGTTGCTACCGGCTACGAATGCGGTCTTGTATTTGAAAAGTTTAATGATCTTCAGGAATTTGACCAGGTTGAGTTATATATGATGGTTGAGGTGCCTAGAAAATGAGAAAAAACAGTGTAAAAAATACACGTATCAATCAGGAAGTGATGAAAGAGCTTTCTGTGCTGATTCGTACAGAACTTAAAGATCCGAGAATAAATCCGCTGATGACTTCCATCGTGGCATGCGAAGTTGCTCCGGATTTAAAGACAGCAAAGGTGTATGTAAGTGTTCTCGGTGACGAGCAGGCTCAATATGATGCTGTCAAGGGATTAAAGAGTGCTGCGCCTTTCCTTCGCGGAAAGCTGGCGAAGAGCTTAAATCTTCGCAATACCCCACAGTTATTCTTCACGGTGGACCAGTCCATCGAATACGGTGTCCGCATGTCTCATTTGATTGATGAGGAAATTGCGAAGATTCCGGAACGGGAAGAGGAGGAAGAGTCTGAGGATTTTGAGTGGTAATCCGGGCTTTGCTTAAGGAAAATGAAATGCTACAGCTGTAGAATGAATGTTTTACAGCTGTAGCTTTCTTAAAAAAGGAAAAACTTCGATGAATGGAATACTGAATATCTACAAAGAAAGAGGCTTTACCTCTCATGATGTGGTGGCAAAGCTTCGTGGAATTTTGAAAATGAAAAAAATCGGTCATACCGGAACTTTGGACCCGGAGGCAGAGGGGGTTTTGCCGGTGTGTCTTGGCACGGCTACCCGTCTTTGTGATATGCTGACGGACAAAATCAAGGAGTATCATGCTGTTATCCGGTTTGGTATTGCTACTGATACGGAGGACATGACCGGAGAAATTATAGA
Organism: Lachnospiraceae bacterium; assembly: GCA_045531895.1. Taxonomy (GTDB): domain Bacteria; phylum Bacillota; class Clostridia; order Lachnospirales; family Lachnospiraceae; genus SIG299. The sequence continues at coordinate 873 of JAZSEW010000115.1, read as the reverse complement.
GGAATTGCCGGTTACGGCCGGCGAAAAAGATCTTAATGCAGTATTGCCAAAGTTTCTTGGTGAGCAGGAACAGATTCCGCCTATGTATTCTGCAATTAAGGTGGAGGGCAAAAAACTATATGAACTGGCAAGAGAAGGCAAGATAATTGAGAGGAAAGGCCGTCCGATTGTGATACATGATATAGCTTTACATTCTGTGGAGCTGGATGCGGACGGACATTTGTTTGAAGCGGAACTTACTGTTGTTTGCGGTAAGGGCACTTATATTCGCAGTTTATGCAGGGATATAGGTAAGGAACTTGGTACCTGTGCCTGTATGAAGAGTCTGCTTCGTACCCGTTCCGGCAACAGCTGTTTGGAAAACAGCTTTAAATTGTCCGAAGTGGAAGCCCTGCGGGATGCCGGGACACTGGAACAGCAGATTGTTTCCGTGGAAAAAGTGTTTGAAACCTGTAAGGCATTTCAAATGAAGCCGGAGTGGGACAAGTTGTTGTTAAACGGCAATCATATAAATGAACAAGATTGTTTTCAGTTGGATGATACCAAGTCTACTAATGTAGAATCAAAAGAAAATCCTTTGAAAACCGCAGAATTTCCGGAAAACTGGTATCGTGCCTATGACAGTACAGGTAGATTCTTAGGACTGTATGAAAAGAATGGAAAGAAATTTACACCGGTAAAGATGTTTTTATAAAAGAGTAAGGATATTGTATGGAAATCATAAAAGACATTTCAAAAGTACAATGGAATAAAACTTCAATTACTCTCGGCAAGTTTGACGGTGTGCATCTTGGTCACCGCATGCTGATGGAGAATGTGCTTGCGGCAAAGCAGAATGGATGCATTCCGACAATATTCACCTTTAATAAATTT
>JAZSEW010000088.1:0-30538 GCA_045531895.1 Lachnospiraceae bacterium | reverse complement strand
AAGAGTGCAGGCGGCTGGGCACAGGACGGCCTTGACATGCCACAGGAAATCATCGATGCATTAGTTCCTGGTGCAGTAGTAGAAGTTTCTTTCGCAAGTGAAGATAACAGCATGTGGATTGTAATGCCTGATGCAGCAGCTGGATGGTCCAGATGTGCACAGGGTACAGCAGCTATCGCAGATGGTAAGGCATATATTACATATGAGCAGATTGCAGCAGTATGTGGTGAAGATAAGTCCACATGGGGCGCAAGAATGCAGTGTGAAGCAGCAACAGCATGGGAAGTTTACGCAGTAAGAGTTGGCCAGGGTCCTCTTCCGGCAGGTACAGACGCACCGGCAGTGGAAGAACCGGCAGCTCCTGCAGTTGCAGATCCTGTTATCACAGCAGCAGACGGTAAGGGTACTGTAGTAGCAGCAGATGCTTCCTGGTGGACACAGATTGCACTTACTAAGGAAGAACTTCTTGCAGGCGTAGCAGAAGAAAACGTTACCGGCTTCAAGTTTACCGGTGATACAGATTTTATCATTGCTTACAATGATGCAACACCTACTTGGATTCAGAAGGATCCGGCTTCCTCTTTTGAATTAGCTTTAGCTGATGTCAATATGGGTGGCGATTACTACTTCTGTTTCGTTCTCAGTAAGGGTGACAGTGTAGTTTACAACCTTGCTTGGGAAGTTCTTACCGGTGCAGCAGAATAAGCTCCTGCAACAGAAGATGTAACAGGTACTTATATAGATGAATGTAAGTAATTTTGACACAATGAAATTTAGTTATAACTCCTGTGCCACCTATGTGGTGCAGGGATTATAGCTTGCAATTAGGAAAACTAGGAGGATTACAAAAAATGAGATTAAAAAAAGTATTAGCTGTAATGCTTGCAGCTGCAATGACTTTCTCTATGGTAGCTTGTGGCGGTGGTAAAACAACTGCTGACCCAACTCAGGCTCCTGTAAACAACAATAACAACAATCAGGGCACAACAAACAATGACACACCATCTACTCCAAATACACCAAGCGGTGCAACCAATGATGATATCTCCATCGGTTCCTGGTGGGTACAGTATTATGACAGTAATAACTATGCAGCTGGTGATATGACTGTAATGCCTGACTGGGTAACTGCACAGGAAGCTCCGGATGATACTGACGCAAAGAAGACAGAAAAGGCACACAACCGTCAGATTGCACAGTATAAGTGGGATAATGTTGCTGCTATTGAGCAGAAGTATGGCGTAAAATTCCATTGGGATAACTTAACTTATGAAGGTGTTATTGACTCTATCAACACTTCCATTTTAGCAGGTGCTCCTGACTGTGACGTTTATCTGATTAACGCCGGTATGGCTATTCCTGCGCAGGTAAACGGTCTTGCAATTGACTTAAAGACTATTCTTCCTGCAGATCACGATATCTTCACAACAAAGAAGATTGCTCAGTTCTTTGACCTTGGTGATGGCAAGGCTTGTATCTTCGGACCGGTTAAAGCAGAAAATGTAGTTGCAAATACCTATCCTTTAGGTTTCAATATGCAGATGTTAGAAGACAACAACTTAGAAGACCCTCGTGTTCTTTGGGAGCGCGGCGAATGGACCTGGGATAAGTTTATCGAGTACTGTCAGGTTCTCACACAGGATACAGACGGTGACGGTCAGCCTGACCAGTATGGTTACTGCGGTTACCAGAACGAAACCTTTGAACAGTTAATGATGTCTAATGGCGCAAGTATTGCTCAGGGTAAGACAGAACAGTTATCCTCCGCTGAAACAGGCGAAGCTATCCAGATGATGTACGATATGTACAACACTTACAATGTATGCTATCCATATGACTTCGAAGGTGATGCTTCCAGCTCCATGAGAAATCAGTATTGTGAAGGTAACATTGGCTTCTTCCCAATTGCTGTATGGATTCAGAACGGTAATGGTAACTACTCTGTCAGCAGCCCGGAAAAGAACTTAACATGGGATACTGCATTTGTTCGTTGGCCGGTTGGTCCTTCCGGTAACAAGGATACTAACCCGGGTGAAAATTCCCTTCCGGATGGTGACTTCATTATTCCGGCAGGTGTTGCTGAACCGGAAAAGGTATTCAACGTAATGTATGATTTCTGGAACTTCGCCGGTGATCCTGATACAACAGTACAGTATCGTGATGCTAAGCATGCTCTTAACTGGTGGTATGGCGAAAATGCATTCGAGACAGAATTACAGGATGCAAACTTTGCAGTTATGTATGATGCAGGTTCCAAGACTACTACTGACTTATGGAACAGTATCAATGTTAACTATGATATGATTTCCTTAATCAACGGTACTATGACTCCTGCTCAGTTCCAGGAAACTTACAAGCAGCAGGTTCAGGATGGTCTTGATTCCTACTTTGGTAACTAATCGTGTTACTATGCACACAGCATAAATAACACATGCAGAGCTCATCCGGAGTATCAGATGGTACACGGAAAGCTTGCTTTCAACGTGGACCTCTGATGCTTCGGATGAATGTGGGAGCAGGCAGAAAATGCATTTTCTGCCGTGCTCTGCATGTGTGGATATAACCTTAACTCCATGAGCAAAACAAAGAGCTGCTTTGCAGCGGCTGGCGGCGTAGAGCCGACAGGTTTTGCGAATGGAAAGAAATACATAGAAAAATGAGGATTTTATAATGAGTGATATTAAGATGATTGCTCCTGAATTCCATAAAGTGCCATGGCAGGAGAAACCGGAAGGCTTAAAGAATGCACCGGTATGGAGATATACAGAAAACCCAATTATCGGAAGAAATCCGGTAGAAGGTGTAGCACGTATTTTTAATAGTGCAGTTATGCCGTACGGAGATGAATTCATCGGTGTGTTCCGTGGCGAGCAGACTGACGGTGTTTCTCACATTTATCTCGGACACAGTAAGGATGCTATCCACTGGGAGTTTGAGCCAAACAAGATTCAGTTCGTAGATGAGGACGGAAATCCTTTCCAGCCAATCTACGCATATGATCCAAGACTTGTAAAGGTTGAGGATACCTACTATATCATGTGGTGCCAGGATTTCTACGGTGCTGCTATCGGTCTGGCAAAGACAACAGATTTTAAGACATTTACCCGTCTGGAAAATCCATTCCTGCCATTTAACCGTAATGCAGTTTTATTCCCAAGAAAGATTAATGGCAATTATGTAATGTTAAGCAGACCATCCGATTCCGGTCACACTCCATTTGGTGACATTTTCTTAAGTGAGAGCCCTGACCTTAAGTACTGGGGCAAGCACAGACATGTTATGGGCCGTAGCAGTGAGTGGTGGGAGTCCTTAAAGATTGGTGGCGGTGCAGCTCCAATTGAGACTTCCGAAGGTTGGTTAATGTTCTACCACGGTGTAAGCGGAACCTGTAACGGTTATGTTTACTCCATTGGTGGTGCAATTTTAGACTTGGAAGATCCATCCAAGGTATTATACCGTTGTGAAACATTCCTTCTCACTCCGGAAGAATGGTATGAAGAGAGAGGCTTCGTTCCAAACGTATGCTTCCCATGTGCAACTCTTCATGATCCTGATACAGGAAGAATTGCCATCTACTACGGTGCAGCAGACAGCTATGTTGGTCTTGCGTTCTGTCAGTTTGACGAAATCGTGGCTTACATTAAGGAGCACAGCGTAACAAGATGGGATGATACTGATTTAGGTAGAAGATAATCTAATCACAATACTCCATAGAAGCCGCAAGGCGGGTGTCTGACGCCTGCTTTGCGGCTTTTTCATAAAATTAGACTGCGAAAAATGAGTCCAAAGGATTTTGATATAGAGAAACTATAGTTTTCCTGAAATGTGAAAAAGGAGAAAAACAATGAAGAATCTTGTAAATTTTGAAGCCGGAATGGCATTCCGCGGCAACACAGAGCGTATTGCCAAGGTATTAAAGAAAGCAGAAAACGGACAACCGGTTACATTAGGGTATCTGGGTGGCTCCATCACTCAGGGTTCCCTGTCCTCCACACCGGATACATGCTACGCTGCCATGACAACAAAGTGGTGGCGTGAGCAGTATCCAAATACAGAATTTACTTATGTAAACGGCGGCATTGGCGGTACCACTTCCCAGTTTGGTGCAGCCAGAGTGGACAGCGATATTTTAGCTTATGAACCGGACTTCGTTGTGATAGAATTCAGTGTAAACGATGATAATAACCTGTTTTTCCGTGAGACCTACGAAGGTCTTGTGCGCAAGGTGTACAGTTCCAAAACCGCACCTGCTGTGCTGCTGGTGCACAACATTTTCTATGAAGACGGAAGAAATGCCCAGGATCAGCATGAGACAATCGGACGTTACTATAATATTCCGTGTGTCAGCATGAAGACCAGCGTATATCAGGCAATTGCCCACGGAAAGATTGGTGTGCGTGACGTAACACCGGATGACCTTCATCCAAACGATGCAGGCCATGCCTTACTTGCAAATTTGATTACTTATTTCCTGGAAAAAGTGCAGAAGGAAGATTTGGCTGAAATTATTGATACAAAGAGAACAGAAGAAGAACTTCCGTCGCCGATTACTGCAAATGCATATCAGAATTCCGTGCGGTATCAGGTATACAATTCTGCTCCTGAGCTGAAGGGATTTGTGGCAGATACAGAACCGCAGAACCATATTACAGAAATATTCCGTCGCGGATTTATCGGTACAAAGAAAGGTGATTCCATCCGCTTTGAAATCGAAGGAACCGGCATTGCGGTGCAGTACAGAAAATCTGTGAAGCATCCGGCCTGTGTGGCAAAGGTAGTATTGGATGGTGACGAAGCAAATGCAATGATACTTGACGGAAACTTTGATGAAACCTGGGGCGACTGTTTATATATTACTACGGTTGCAAAGCATATTGAGGATAAGAAGCATACAGTGGAAATTACCGTTACTGAGGGTGATGAAGCAACAGTACCGTTTTATTTAGTATCTGTGATTGGCTCACGCTAAGAAAGAATAAGGCGCTTAGGAAGGAGAATATCATGAGCAATACTATATTTGTGGCACCGGATCACGAAAACTTACAGTATATGGGACGTATCGACTTTGCGAAAGAGGGCGGTCCGGAATTTGTGTTCCCTTGTACTTATGTAAAAATCAAATTCAAGGGCACTTTTATCAGCGTATCCCTGACTAATACAAAAAACTGCTGGGATAATTTTATGGGTGTTATCCTGGATGGTGAGCAGACAAAATTTAAACTGGCTGACTGGGGAAAACAGGACTATATTCTTGGCGAAAAATTAGACGATACCGAACATGAACTGATGCTGTTTAAGCGTCAGGATTCCTGCCATACAGTACAGTTTCACGGCTTTACGTTAAACGAAGGTGCCGAAGTACTTGTTCTTCCGGCTCTGCCGGAGCGCCGGATAGAAGTATACGGTGATTCTGTTTCTGCCGGAGAAGTCAGCGAGGCAGTAGAATATTGCGGACAGCCGGACCCACAGCATAACGGCGAATGGTCCAACAGCTATTATTCCTATTCCTGGTGTCTGGCAAGAAAATTAAATGCCCGGCTTCATGATATTGCACAGGGCGGTATCTGCCTGTTGGATGATGCAGGCTGGTTTGCGGGACCAACCGCCTGCAAGGGTATGTTTTCCATGTATGATAAGATTCAGTACCATCCGGATTTAGGCGTTCAGAAGCGCTGGGATTTCAGTAAGTATACACCGGATGTAGTTATTGTGGCTATCGGTCAGAATGACAAAGACCCATATGACTATATGAAAGAGGACTATAATTCAGAACAATCTCTTTACTGGCGTCTGGCATATAAGGATTTTATCGGTAAGCTGCGGAAACGATACCCGGAGGCACATATCATTCTTTCCACAACTATTTTAAATCATGAGGCGGTGTGGGATGGTGCCATTGATGAGGTTTGTAAGTCCCTGCAGAAGAATGACAGTAAGATTCACCATTTCCTGTATAGTAACAATGGCTGCGGAACTCACGGACATATCCGTATTCCGGAGGCAGAAAAGATGGCAGAAGAAATGGCAGCATTTATTGAGACATTGGATGTGTTTAAATAGTGTGAATTGTTTGAAATATAGTAATTATGCACAAAATTTAGCGTGATAAAGCGATGAAATTGTGAAAATTATCTGAAAAAGCCTTGCGACGCAAGGCTTTTTGTGGTATAATATTGTTAAATTGTTAACGAAACGAAAGTAACGTTAACAACAAAATATTACATAACTTTAGGAGGGTTTACCAATGGGAAGATTTACTTTACCAAGAGACGTTTATCATGGAAAGGGCTGTCTTGCAGAACTTAAGAACTTAAAGGGTAAGAAGGCTATTTTAGTTGTAGGCGGCGGCGCTATGAAGCGTCAGGGCTTTTTGGATAAAGCAATCGGTTACTTAAAGGAAGCAGGTATGGAAGTAGACGTATTTGAAGGAGTAGAGCCGGATCCATCTGTAGAAACCGTTATGCGTGGTGCAGAAGCTATGCGTAAATTTGAGCCGGACTGGATTGTTGCTATGGGCGGCGGCTCTCCGATTGATGCAGCAAAGGCAATGTGGGCATTTTATGAATATCCGGAAACTACCTTTGAAGAGCTTTGTATTCCGTTTAATTTCCCTGAATTAAGACAGAAGGCAAAGTTTGCAGCTATCCCATCCACATCCGGTACTGCAACAGAAGTAACTGCTTTCTCCGTTATTACAAATTACCAGACAGGCGTTAAGTATCCGTTAGCAGACTTTAACATCACTCCTGACGTTGCAATTGTAGACAGTGAGTTAGTAGAGCAGCTTCCGGCAAAGCAGGTTGCTTACACCGGTATGGACGCTTTAACCCATGCAATCGAAGCATATGTTTCCACATTACATTGTGTATATACGGATCCACTGGCATTACAGGCTATCGAGATGGTATTTGATTACCTTCCTGCTTCCTACAAGGGCAATCAGGTGGCGAGAGACCAGATGCACGACGCACAGTGTCTGGCAGGTATGGCATTCTCCAATGCATTACTTGGTATCGTTCACTCCATGGCTCACAAAACAGGTGCTGCATTCTCCACAGGTCATATTACCCATGGTTGTGCAAACGCTATGTACCTTCCGTTCGTAATAAAGTACAATTCCGGTGACCCTGTAGCACGCAGCCGTTATGCAGAAATTGCACGCAGAATGGGTCTGGACGGAACTTCTGAGCAGGCACTGGTTAACAGCCTCTGTAAGAAGATTGATGATTTCAATGTAATCCTTGACATTCCTAAGACATTAAAGGATTTCGGCATCATTGAAGAGGAATTCCTTGAAAAGATTGACGGTATCGCAGAGCGTGCTGTTGGCGATGCTTGTACCGGCTCCAATCCAAGAGCAATTGATCCTGCAACAATGAAGAAACTGTTTACTTGCATTTATTACGGAACAGAGGTTGATTTTTAATCAAAATAACTGCATAAAAACGTAAAACAATAGAAACTGCCATGATTCTTTAAAAGAAGAGATTTCATGGCAGTTTTTTGATAAATAATAATTATTTTCAATAGCATTTGCTTTTTGCTTTATATATGATAAAATATAAATGTTCATAAAAGTTATGTTTAAATATTAAAGCAGAAGCATTTAAAAGTACATCGGGATTATTACGGAAAAGCGGTAGGAGGAAATTATGGAGACACTAAAATTTGGATTCAAATTTTTTAAGAAAAGCATGCCGGTGGCAATACTGGCAGAACTTTTTAGTTTTTTGGGCATCTATGCAGAGCTTTTGTTACCGCTTCTGTCAGGGATGCTGATTGACTTCGTAATTCAAAAGGGTAAAATAGCACCGGATAGCGGCGGAATGTTTAACTTTCTTTTATCGGGAAAATATGGTGCAGTACATAGCATGCAGCTGTTTTTAACAATTGCGGCAGTTTATGCCATTTTGATTATACTGCGCATTATATTAATATACCTGCGTGACCTTATGCAGGAGTGGGTTGGCTTAAAGTTAGAAACAGAACTTCGTTATGAAACCTATGGTAAACTGATGGAATTAGATTCTGCAACGATTGCCGATTACAATTCAGGTGAATTATTACAGATTTTAAACAGTGATACTATTATGTTTAAAGAGCTGTTTGCCCATAGAATTCCATATTTAGGTGATGCTATCTTTATGCTGGTTACTACCTTAATCCTGATTTCCGGCATTAATATTTCATTTATAATTATTCCTTTAATACTTATGCCATTTCTTATCATAACTGTTCTGGATTTTAAGAAAAAAGCACGTATTAATTTTAAAGATATTCGTAATAAGAGTTCAGCAATGAATCTTACCACACAGGAAAACATTGCGGCAGTGCGCATTGTTCGTTCGTTTACAAATGAAGAACTTGAAAAGGAAAAATTCGGTACATCAAACACGAATTTTCTCAATGCACGACTTAAGCAGATTTGGTTGTCCTCAAAATTTGACCTGACCTTTAACTCAATTAAGCAGATTGCTTATATCAGTACTATCATTATCGGAGCTGTTCTTGTAATGAAAGGTCATATGACAGTGGGATATATCCTTGCATCTTCTACTTATGTCATGAGAATTATGAATAATATTACAGGTATAAATAATCATATATTTAACATGCAGCAGCAGACAATTGCCGGTCTCGAGTTAAAGAATTTTATGGAAAAAAGCAGTAGTGTACCTGATAATAAAGAACCAAATCTTCACTGTGATACACCAAATATTGAATTAAAGGATGTATCATTACAGATAGATGGACAAGATATCTTAAAAAATATCAATATCAGTATTCCATACGGTAAAAAAATTGGTATTGTAGGGGAAACCGGTTCGGGAAAAAGTGTTCTTCTTAAAACCTTAGTGCGTATTCGTGACATTACAGCGGGAAGCATTACAATAGACGGACGAGATATTAAGGAATATGGGTTAGAGAATTTAAGAAATATGTATTCTTATGTATTTCAGGATGTATTCCTGTTTTCTAACACAATAGAGTCAAATATTGCATATAGCAGGCCGGATATTAATGAGCGTATGGTAACAAAGGCTGCAACCCATGCTCAGGCAGACAAATTTATTGATGCTTTGGCGGACAGATATAAGACAATTGTTGGAGAAAGAGGTCTTGGCATTTCGGGTGGTCAGAAGCAGAGAGTATCTATTGCAAGAGCCTTTCATAAAAATGCTCCGATATTTGTTTTAGATGACTCAACAAGTGCGCTGGATGTTAATACGGAGAGAGTCTTGTTAAAAAATATTCGTGAGAATTTCTCCGAAAAGACTGTTATTATTACTGCTCACAGATTTTCTTCTGTTGTAGACTGTGATGAAATTCTTTATATGCGAGATGGACGGATTACAGAGAGGGGAACCTTTAAAGAGCTTATGGAGCTCGGTGGAAGCTTTGCCCGTGTATACAATGTCCAGCAGGAACAACAGGCAAGTGTGATAGATTATAATAATCTTGCAAAAGATGGAGGCGAGAGTAATGGCTAAACGAAATACATTTTTTGAAGATGAAAAAATTGAAAAGAAGATTGACATAAAACAGTTAGGAAGAACTATAAAATATATTCTCCCTTATAAAAAGATTCTTTTTTTAGTCAGCTGCATGATGTTGGTTGCAGCGGTTGTTTCGCTGTTACCGCCAAGACTTTTGAAACTGATTGTGGATGAGGTTGTGGTAAATAAAGATTACCGTGAACTGTTCCTGGTAGGTGCAGGACTGGTTTTTTTAGCGGCTGTGGAGATTTTGTCCACTTTTATTCAGGCAAGAAGCATGGGAAAAATGGGACTTAACATTATATCCAGTATTCGAACTGATATTTTTGAAAGACTTCAGCAATTGTCCTTTGAATACTTTGATAACCGCCCTGATGGAAAAATAGTAGTGCGTGTGACAGAGTATATCAACGGATTGGCAGATTTCTTTTCTAATTATGTTATGATGTTTGCCATTTACATTGTAAAAATTGTGGTAGTTACAATCTTTATGCTGTCACTAAGCCCAATGCTTACATTAATTGTGTTTGCAACGGTTATTCCTATGATGACAATTGTATTTATGCTGCGTTCATTCTTACGTAAGATGTATACGGCACATCGTGCTAAGAATTCAAACCGTACTGCTTTTTTGGTTGAATCCATTATGGGTGAGCAGATTGTTAAGAACTATAACCGTATAGAAATAAATCAGGAGATTTATAAGCAGATTCACGAGGAAAGTGTAAATATGTGGTGGACTATCGTAAAGCGTTCACGATTAAATCATCCTGTAGTTATGAGCTTCTGGCATTTGGGAACCCTATGCATTTATGGTGTAGCGCTTGCGCTGATTTTAAGCGGTAATGATTTAATTACTGCCGGAGTGGTAATAACCTTTACAACCTATATGAGTTCATTCCAGGACCCATTGTCCCAGATATCAACGATTATTCAGGAACTTGCCCAGGTGAGCTCTAACTTGGAACAGGTATTTGATACGATTGATTATCCGTTAGATATCAAAGATAAAGAAGATGCAATTATTCTTAAGGATGTAAAGGGTACTGTGGATTTTAATGATGTAACCTTTGCCTATGAAGAGGATATAAATATTTTAGAGCATTTTAATCTTCATGTAAAGCAAGGTGAGACAATAGCTCTTGTAGGTCCTACCGGTGCGGGAAAAACTACCGTCATCAACATGTTAACCAGATTTTATGATGTAAAACAAGGAAGCGTTACTATTGACGGAGTTGATGTAAGGGATGCAAGTATTCATTCTTTACGAAAAGAAGTCGGCGTTTTAATGCAGGATCCTTTCATTTTTAAGGGAACGGTACTTGACAATATCCGTTACGGAAAATGGGATGCTACGGACGAAGAGTGCATTGCTGCCGCCAAGATGATTTTTGCAGATAAGTTTATACAAAAATTAAATGGCGGATATCATCATGTGTTAGAAGAACGAGGAAGCGGATTATCTGCCGGTGAAAAGCAGCTGATTAGTTTTGCGAGAATTGTTCTTAAGAATCCATCGGTAATCGTTTTAGATGAGGCGACCAGTGCAATTGATACCGAAACGGAGTTGCTTATTAAAGAGGCATTGGATATTTTGATTAAGGATAAGACGGCATTTATAGTAGCACACAGACTATCTACTATCCGTAATTCAGACCGTATTCTGTATATCAGTAATAAGGGAATTGCAGAGGAAGGTACTCATGAGGAGCTTATGGCCATGAAGGGATTGTATTATGAGCTGGCAAGGTAGGAACGTGCAACAGTATTAAATATTTGGTAAAGAACTTTGTTAAATTTAAAACTTAGGTTGATGAAAGTGCTTTCATCTGTTACAATAATTTGGGTTTTTTAGAAGAAAACATGGAAAAGCTTTAAAAGAACTACGTAATGTTATATAAAAATAGAGAGAGGTTTATGAAAAGAAAGGAAATATTATGCGAAAAACTAAAATTATTTGTACCATCGGCCCGGCAAGTACCAACGAAGAAACTTTAACCAAAATGTTTGAGGCTGGCATGAATGTTGCCCGCATCAACTTTTCCCATGGTGACCATGCAGAGCAGCAGGCAAAGATTGACCTTATTAAAAAGGTTCGTGAAAAAATGAATCTGCCAATTGCCATCATGTTAGATACCAAGGGTCCGGAATACCGTATTAAGACCTTTAAGGATAAGAAAGTTGTGGTAAATGACGGTGATAAGTTTACTTTTACCACTGATGATATTGTTGGCGACGAAACCCGTGTTGCTGTTTCCTATAAGAACCTGATGAAGGAATTAAATCCGGGAGACACAATTTTGGTGTGTAACGGTCTGGTTTCCTTCCGGGTGGATGAAATCGTAAAGAATGATGCTGTTTGTACCGTTATTCATGGTGGTGAGATGTCTGACCGTAAGAGTATGAACTTCCCAAACCATGTGTTAAAGCAGGACTACTTAAGCGAGCAGGATAAAAAAGACTTATTATTCGGTATTAAAAATGGCGTAGACTTTGTAGCGGCTTCTTTCGTTTCCACCAAGCAGGATATGCTTGATTTGCGTACCTTCTTAGATGAAAACGGAGGTGCGGATATTGATGTTATCGCAAAGATTGAAAACCGTTCCGGTATCGACCACATTGAGGAAATTTGTGAAATTGCCAACGGTATCATGGTTGCCCGTGGTGACCTTGGTGTAGAAATTCCGTTTATTGAAGTACCGTATATTCAGAAGTATCTGATTAACAAATGCCGTCTTATGGGTACCAGAGTAATTACTGCAACTGAGATGTTAGAATCCATGATTCACAATCCGCGTCCGACCAGAGCAGAAATTTCCGACGTGGCAAATGCAGTATATGACGGAACCTCCGCAGTTATGCTTTCCGGCGAAACTGCAGCAGGTAAGTTCCCGGTTGACGCTGTAAAGAATATGGCGGAAATTGCAGAATATACCGAACAAAATATTAACTATATTAACCGCTTCCGCAATGCAGATTTTACTATTAAGAACAATCTGGATGCAGTTTCCCACGGTACCTGTGCCATGGCCATTGACGTAAATGCCAAGTGTATTGTTGCCAGCTCCATCAGCGGACGTACCGCTCGTATGGTCAGCCGCTTCCGTTGCCCAATGCCTATCATTGGTATGACTACCTCCGAGCGTGTCTGGAGAAAGTTAAACTTAAGCTGGGGTGTACAGCCTGTACTTTCCGAGGAGTTTAATTCCGTGGAGGTAATGTTCTATCACGGCATGCGTCAGGCTAAGAAGGTTCTTGGACTTAAAACCGGTGATAATGTAGTACTTACCGGTGGACAGATTAATGGACAGACAGGTAATACCAATACAATTAAGATTGAGACAGTGAAGTAAACACAAGACACAAGTCGGTACTTCCTATAAATTATAAATTTAATAAAGCCCTATATCCATTTTATCCTGTCAAAATCCGCTTGCGCTAGCATCGAAACGCAGCGGTACTAGGCTCGTGCGACTTTAGTCGCATGACCTCGCCAAGGACCGGCGTTTCTCCAGCATTTTGTTCGGATAAAATGGATATAGGGCTTTTGTTAAGTTTTTAGAACAGGAAGTGCCGACTTGTGGCCAAGGTTACTTCACTGTCTCAATCTTTGAGGTGAAATCTCAAAAGCCAAATAACCGAATAAAATAACGCCAATCGTCGGAAAAATATTTCGCCAATCATCGGAAAATGTTTGTAAAAATAAAATTTAGGTGTATAATATAGATATCAGGAATCGGAAAGAGGTGTTTTGAGTGAAAAAATATAGAAAAAGAATTGCTGACGATATTTTAAAACGGAAGTTAGAAGGCAAAGGTGCAGTGTTGATAGAGGGTCCTAAGTGGTGTGGAAAAACCACGACAGCAGAACAGTTGGCTACAAGTATTTTATATATGGATGACCCTGAGAAAAAGGAGCAAAACATTACCATGTCAGAATTGAACCCTAAGAGATTATTAAAAGGGGAAACACCAAGACTTATTGATGAGTGGCAGCTTGCACCAAAACTTTGGGATGCAATTCGATTCGAAGTTGACCATCGTGGTGACCTTGGTCAGTTTATTCTCACTGGTTCTGCTGTTCCTGTAGAAACAAAGGAAATTACCCATTCTGGCACGGGGCGTTTTACATGGTTGACGATGAGACCAATGAGTTTATATGAGTCAGGAGACTCCACTGGGGAAGTAAGTTTGAAAGCTTTGTTTGCTGGAGAGGCAGAGCTTGATGGAGATTCAAATCTGGACATTGAACGGCTGGCTTTTCTGGTATGTCGTGGTGGCTGGCCACAGGCAGTAGATATGCGTGATGAAATCGCATTAGATCAGGCGATTGATTATTATGATGCGGTTGTTCGTTCTGATATTAACCGGGCGGACAATGTGCAAAAGAATCCGGAAAGAGTTCGAAGACTTATGCGTGCTTATGCAAGAAATCAAGGTGGACAAGTGCCTAACACAGTACTGGTGCAGGATATGGCAGCAAATGATGAGACTCCTATCAGCGAAGAAACAGTAGCGTCTTATGTGAATGCACTTCGAAAAATTTTTGTTGTAGAAGATATGCCTGCGTGGAATCCTAATCTTCGTTCGAAAACAGCTATTCGTTCGTCTGATACAAGATATTATATTGACCCATCTATTGCTGCAGCGGCTTTAGGACTTGGTCCGAACGATTTGATAAATGATTTGAAAACTTTTGGTTTTCTTTTTGAAACGCTGTGCATTAGAGACTTACGTGTTTTTGCAGATGCTCTTAATGGCGAAGTTTATCATTATCGTGATAAAGACGGACAGGAATGTGATGCTGTTATTCATTTGAGAAATGGGAAATATGGTCTGATTGAAATTAAGCTAGGTGGAGATAGGCTTATTGAAGAAGGCGCAAACAGTCTGAAAGCAATGGAAACAAAAATCGATACAGAAAAAATGAGTACACCATCATTTCTTATGGTATTGACAGGAACAGGAGATTACGCATATCGTCGACAGGATGGAGTATATGTTGTTCCAATAGGCTGTTTACGTGACTAAATTCAGTGCCATAACAGAGCAGGAGTATAGGCCGGAAATTAAAGGTGCGTTTTTTGTATAGATATTTACGAAATGGGAGGAAGAAAAATGAAACATTTTATGAAGTTTATTTCAGTTGCATTAGTGGCTGCTGTAATGATTTCTATGAGCGTACCGGCAGTAAAAACCTACGCTGCAAAGGAATTTACTTACGCAGAGCAGAAAACCAAGGCAGGAGTGACACAGCTTGAGATGAAGCCGGAAGAACAGGTTGACCTTTGCTTCCTGGGTGCCCCTGATTATTCTAAGTATAAACGTAACTGGGTCAGCACGAATGAGGATGTGGCTACAGTAGACAACATGGGTGTAATCACGGCAAAGGCTCAGGGTACTGCAAAAATCTCTCTGGTAATTGGAGACGGCACCGTATATATATCTGAGCCGGTGGAGGTGACCGTAGTTAGTATGAACCTTACAGTGGGTAACTCTTCTGATAAAGCAATGGATATTTTGGAATTGAAGAAGGGCATGGCTTTGGATTTGAATTTCTATGGTGTGACTGACTGGTCTGCCAGAAAGAACGTATATCTGACAGAATGGATAAGTAGTGATGAGTCTGTAGTGACAGTGGAACAGTCTACCGGTGTGATTACAGCAGAAGAAGAAGGAATATCAATAGTTGTTTTCCAAATTTATGACAAGGAAAGAAATATTTTGCTCAGTTCGTCCCCTGTTACGGTGATTGTAACAAAGTAGTGTTGGTAGGATGTAGCTGTAAAAGCTGTAGCTGTGGAAAATGTAAAATTTACAAAGGAGGAGCAAAAATGTTGACAAAAAAACGAAAAATATCTGCAATAATATTAGTTTGGGCAATGCTGCTTGCCGGTGTAACTCCGATTACAGCATATGCGGAGGATGAGGGGGTAACCGGTACTCAGAACTATGAAACCTTGACGGTAACCGCAGATCTTATAGATGATAAGGGCGTTGTTACGTTGAAGAATTTAAACACGGATAAAATTATAATTCCAAATACTTTAGGTGCTAAGAAAGTAGTGCTAAAGAATGTAATTACAGCAATACTTGTGATTGAAACTGATACCGAATGTGAAATCGAGATTTCCGGAGGTTTTATTGAAAAACTGGAAGTGGCAGCGTCAAAGGTAAAGGAGCTTAACCTGCGTGATTTGGCAGAACTGATTGCCGGTGGTATGTCTAAAACCAAAGCAGAGGAAACGTATTATAACAGCAAAAAGGCAGCTAAGGAAAAGAAAAAACAGATGCCAACCGTTACTTTAAATAATAATGCGGTAGTAACAGCTATCGAAGTGGCAGGTAATGCAAATTTGTTTTTAAAAGGTGGCAAAGCGGACAAGCTGCAGATGATTTCTGAAAATGCAGAGAATTTAAAAGTTACTGTGGATGCATTCGATGGAATTTTAATTGCAGACCAGAACAATAAAGCTTTTGCGGTAATGGAATTGGAACTGAAAAACTGCGGACCGGTGAGAACAGAAATAAGTAGTAACGGCAAGGGAAGTATCATAATAAATGGAACAGAGTCTGTACTTGCTGATGCAGTAATAGACGGTTCGAGTAGTGTTGTACTTAATATAGAAACAACGAAGCTGGAGACAGCAAAGAACAGCAGGAATGCAAATTTGGTTGTATCGGCTCCTATGGAAGTGTTGGTCATCAATGGAGAAGCAACAGATGTAGATATTACCTCCGGCATGGAAGTAAAGAAGGTAGTGATTAATGGTATTAATGCTACGATAGATGGTAAATATACCATTGGTAATATCGGCGTAGATTGTGAACATAGTCGGTGTGGACTACAGCGTGTTGAATTGGAAGAGGGTGCCAAGACATGTGCAGATGGTGTGATTATATCAATGTTTTGTCTTGAATGTGGTGCAGCATTTTCTAAAGAGAGAACAACAGAACATTATCATAGTGTGGTTGACATTATAAATTTGTTTGAATACGGAACGGAGTGTGGTGGTTACATCATTAAGAGTGGCTGTGCATGTGGCAAAGAATCCGACGGAGTTGCCTATGGTCTGTATAATATGGATGCGTGGACAAGATATAATGAGAAGCGGCAGGATGAGCAGGGCAGATGGCATTCGGTACTTATTTTTACTTATGATAATATTCGTATCGAGCTTGATTTTGCGGAAGCATTTATAGAAGGACGCAGTCATTTTGACCAGACGTTTAGCTTATATGTGGATGATAAGTTTGTTAAGGCTCTTCATGCGATATATAGCATGGATAGTCAGACGAGAAATTAGATATATTAATTATATTTAAACGGGGCTGGCGTTTTTATCGCCAGCCTCATTAAATATAAAAAGTATTTGAGTATTGTCCTATTTATACACAATCTTCAATGGATACGGTTCTCCACCTTCAAACACCTCCGCATACCACTTCCGGTTTTTTGTGGTTACGGTAAATTCTGTTACTTTTCCGTCGTTCCAGCAAAGAGTTGCTTCGGCATTGCCCGGTAAACAGATGCCGGAAATTCTTCCGTCTGTCCACTGCTTTGGCAGAGCAGGCAGTAAGAAAATCTTATTGTTCCTTGCCTGAATGAGCAGTTCCACAATGGCAGCAGTGGCACCAAAGTTGCCGTCAATCTGGAATGGCGGATGATTGTCGAACAGGTTTGGTAAAGTGGAGTTTGTAAAAAGCTTGCGAAGCATTTCGTAGGCTTTTTCGCCCTTTTGCAACCGGGCATACAGATTGATAATCCATGCACAGCTCCAACCGGTGTGTCCGCCACCCATGGAAAGTCGCCGTTCCAGTGTTTTCTCCGCTGCGGCAGCAAGGGAAGGCGTATCCTCTAACGTAATTTGGCTAGATGGGTATAAGCCATACAAATGGGAGATGTGCCGATGCCCGGGCTCCGCTTCCTCATAGTCTTTTTCCCACTCCTGAATAGTGCCGTTTTTAGAAATCATTGTCATGCGCAGACGTGCAAGGTGTGTTTTTATCTGCTGATTCAAGTCGTCGTTGATACCAAGGATTTCGGCGGCCTGAATGCATTGCATAAATAAATCCCTGAGAATTTGGTTGTCCATGGTAACTCCTGCGGAATTACAGCCTCGTTCACCATTTGGAAGAATAAATGTATTTTCCGGAGAAACGGAAGGACATGTAACTAAAAATCCGTCTTTTTCTACCATAAAATCAAGAAAAAACTGAGCAGCTTCCCGCATAATCGGGAACGCTTTCTTTAAGAATTCCCTGTCCTGGGTGTAAACATAGTGAGTCCATTGGTGGGTGCACAGCCAGGCGGCGCCCATTACCCAGAAGGTGCCCGGAATCCACAAATCCTGCGGCGCGGTATCTCCCCAGATATCGGTGTTGTGGTGGGCAACAAAGCCCCGGCACCCATACATTTTCTCTGCAGTCTCACGACCATGCTCCACCATGCGCTCAATGTGGTCAAGGAGAGCAGTGTGACATTCGGATAAGTTGCAGATTTCTGCCGGCCAGTAATTCATCTGGGCATTAATGTTGATCGTATATTTGGAGCCCCACGGTGGATTCATATCCTTGTTCCAGATACCCTGTAAATTGGCGGGAAGAGTTCCGGGACGGCTGCTGGAAAGGAGCAGATAGCGTCCAAAATCAAAGTAGGTTTCCGCAAGCTTTGTCGGAATTTCTTCGCCTTTTGCACAGGCAAGCAGGCGGTCTGTAGGCAGGACATTTTCCAGAGTGGTTGTTACGCCTTTGTTTGTTTCACTGTAAAGGTCAAGATGCACCCGCTTAAAGTAGCTCTGATAGTCTTCCAGATGGTGCAGCTTTAAAAGACCAAATCCTTTTTTTAGGCCTTTGTTAAGTTTCTTTCTAACATATTCCTTCGGTTCATAACCCCAAAAGTTTGTGGCAGCGCAAAATACCAGAAGAACTTCTTCTGCATCCTCTATAACCAGGGTGCGTCCCATGGTGTACAGGCGGCCTCCTTTTGCTTCGCCGGATAATCCGGCATAATAGGAGAGACCGTCATCGCCAAGCTTGCCCCGGAATGCAATGGAAGTCTCATCTTCTTTTCCGTTGTTGCTGCAAAACGGTTCCCGTTCCAGTCTGATTTCCAGATTGATATTCTGATTCCCGTTGCGAGTAATACGTTGTACAAACAGGTTATCCGGGGCAGAGATAAAGCTGTCACGGAAAAATTGCGTGTCTTTGGCAGTATATTCGATATGGCAAATAGCGTCGTCAAGGATAAGCTCCCGGCGGTAATTTGAAATCTTACCCAGGTTTTTTTGCTCCAGAATCATAGTTCCAAGTGCCTGATAAACACGCATCTGGTGAGGACATCCGGCAAGGGAAAGGGTAAGAAGGCGTTCTGCCTCTGCAATTTTTCCGGCGAAAATAAGTTCACGTACCTTTTCCAGATTTTCTTTTGCATCTGGGTTGTTACGGTCGGTATAACCACCATACCACATGGTTTCCTCATTCAGGGCAATGCGTTCTCTCTCAATTCCGCCAAAAACCATGGCGCCCAGCTTTCCGTTGCCAAGGGGGAGCGCCTCTTCCCACACCTTTGCAGGCCTGTCAAACCAAATTGTTCTCATAAGTGTGCTCCGTTCTACAGAATGCTTTCGATACGCTTCATTTCTTCTTCGGTGAAGTCGGTATTATTTAAAGCAGCTACGTTTTCTGAAACCTGTCCCGGACGGCTGGCACCAATCAGCACGGAGGTGAGACGGCTCTGCTTCAATGCCCATACAAGAGCCATTTGTGCCAGAGACTGGTTACGTTCTTTGGCAATATCATTTAATTTTGCCACCTTGGAAATAACTTCTTCGGTGACGGAGGATTCCTTTAAAAATACACTGGCTCCCGCTGCTCTGGAGTCTGCAGGGATGCCGTTTAAGTATTTGTTTGTAAGAAGACCCTGTGCCAGCGGACAGAACGCGATGGAACCCACTCCTGCGGCCTCGATGGTTGGCACTAATCGCTCGTTACCACGGTCTAACATGGAGTAACGGTGCTGGTGAATCAGACATGGCACGCCCATATCTTTTAATATTGCGGATGCTTCTGCAAGCTTTTCAGGGTTGTAGTTAGACAATCCTACATAAAGTGCCTTACCGGAGCGTACAATGCCGGCCAGTGCATCCATCGTCTCCCACAGTGGGGTTTCCGGATCCATGCGGTGATGATAAAAAATGTCAACATAATCAAGGCCCATGCGCTTTAAGCTCTGGTCCAGGGAGGACACCAGGTATTTTTTGGAGCCCCAGTCACCGTAAGGTCCCGGCCACATATAGTAACCTGCCTTAGTGGAAATAACCAGCTCGTCACGATATGGTTTAAAATCGGTTGCCAGCATTTTACCGAAATTTTCTTCTGCGCTTCCCGGTGCCGGACCATAGTTGTTTGCCAGGTCAAAATGGGTGATGCCCAGGTCAAAGGAGGTGCGCAGGATGGCACGCATATTGTCCAGGTTGGCTCCGTCGCCAAAGTTGTGCCAAAGCCCCAAAGACATGGCAGGCAGTTTCAGACCTGTTTTGCCACAGCGGTTGTAGAGCATGTCGTTGTATCTTCCTTCGTTTGCATTGTACATAAGTTTTCTTCTCCTTTATATGTGTATTTTTATAAATAATTTTTTTGGTTCTTACGATATTCGGCAGGAGGAATCTTTTCATAACGCCGAAAAACCGTGCTAAAATAACTTGGGTCAGGATAGCCGCATTTAGTCGCGATTTCAGCGATGGAATAATCGGAGTGCCGCAACAGATTTTTTGCTTCGCCCAGACGTCGATAGGTTAGATATTCGGTAGGCCGCATATGCATGGTTTCCTTGAAAATCCGGCATAGGTGTTGCACGGAAACATTTGCAAGCTCTGCCAGATTGGTCATGGGGAAATCCTCCGAAAAATGATCATCGATATAATTTAATATCGGCATCAGCAGTTCGCTTTTATCGGTTCCGCCGGAGGTGCTTTTATTTGTTACCTGACGGTAAAATTCCAAAAGGTAATCGTATATTAATCCGGAACAGGTATAGTCACCGAATATTTTGTCTGTTTTTTGAGCAACAAACATTTTTTTGTAGATTTTCTCCAGAGAACTGCTGTCCTCTGGTTTCAGGCAGATGGGGCGCGTCAGGTTCAGTTCTTTTGTGATTTGTGAACAGGTATATCCGTCAAATACAACCCAACGTACCTCCCAGGTTTCTGTGATGGGATAATATTCGTGGGGAACTCCGTTTGGAAGGAAGAAAAACCAACCCTCCGAGAGGGTAATCGTGTTGGTTTCGGTTTTTAAACATCCCTGTCCCTTGACACTATATAAAAGTTGATTCCAGTAGTAGCCCTCCGGACGATGAACATGTTCCTGATATTCACTGCCACCGATACCTACAAGGTAGATAGGCAGCTGGCGTACCTGAGGATTATTCGGATAGATATTTTGATTGACCGGCATGGAAAACCTCCTTTCTGCCAGCATGCAAATTCCTTAAGAAAAGTATATCATAACCCCCGGGATTTGCCTAGATGAATTTTGCAATCTTAACATGAATATCCTTTTGCAAAACATAGAAAATAAAGGAATTTGTGAAAACAGACTTTTGAAATTTTAGCATATGAAAAAGGGGAATGTTCAGAATTTGAGATTGCGATGAAAATGCAAAAATGGTATGCTGAAATCAGATAAAACTATGATATATGGGGGAAACAGTAATGAAGAAAAAGAAAATAAGTGTTATTTTGAGCTTAGTTCTGTTTGTTTTATTATCCGGATGTGCTGGAAAAACAGAGAATCCGGTTACAAATGGCAGCAGTACAGAGGAAGGAAACTTAGAGACGGAAACTCCGATTCCGACAGAAGAACCTATGGAGGAAACTATGACAAAGAGAACGTATCCTGATAACACTTACCAAAAGATGCCGGAAGACTATACAAATAATGATTGGGCACCAAGAGGGTCTGTAGTCAGCTTTATTTATGATACTAAAAATCATCAGAGTGATGATGGAACGGTTTATCAAAAGTCTGCTCTGGTATATTTGCCTTTCTGCTATGATGAAGCTGACACAGAAACAAAATACAATGTTTTATATTTGATGCATGGGGGAAGTGATTCGCCGCAGTGGTTTTTAGGTAGAGAAGGTGGAGTGAGTCGACTGACCCGCATGTTTGACAGCATGATTGCAAAGGGTGAAATGGAACCATTGATTATTTGTGCAGTTTCTTACTATACGGAATACTGTAAAGACGATACAAAAAATTGTCTGGATTTTCATTATGAACTGATGAATGATGTTATTCCTGTCTTTGAGACAAAATACCACACTTATGCGGAAGATGTGACACCGAAAGGTTTGGCAGAGTCCCGAAATCACAGAGCGTTTGGTGGTTTTTCTATGGGAGCAGTGACTACCTGGTCCGTTTTAGAACACTGCATAGATGAATTCGCTTATTTCATGCCGATGAGTGGAGACTGTTGGGCTCTGGGAGGTACGGCGGGCGGTAGTAAACCATATCCGACAGCAGTCCATCTGGCTACTAAGATTGAAGAAGCAGGGAAAACAATGGGGGACTTCTATATTTACTACGGTTGTGGTGAGTGGGATATGGCTGAGCCAAACCTGACACCGCAAATTAATGCTATGAAGGAGTTGCCGGACACCTTTATTTATTGTGATAATTTTGCTGACGGAAATTTCTATCAATGTATTCATCCGGGCGGCGGACATGACGTAAATACAGTAATTGCAGTTATGTATAATGGTCTTCCAAAGATGTTTGATTAAGGAAGACATAATATTAAAAGGAAAGGAACTTAAACTTATGAACACACCTTTAGCACACACACCGCCAATGGGATGGAACTCCTGGAACACCTTTGGCTGGAACATTAACGAAGAACTGATTAAAACCGCAGCAGATGCTTTTGTGGAAACCGGATTAAAGGATGCCGGATATGAGTACATTGTCATTGATGACTGTTGGAGTGAAAAACAGAGAGATGAAAACGGCAGACTGGTACCGGACAGAAATAAGTTTCCAAACGGCATCAAGCCGGTGGCAGAGTATATCCATTCCAAAGGTTTAAAATTCGGTATTTATTCCTGCGCCGGAACCCATACCTGTGCCGGTTATCCGGGTAGCTTTGAACATGAATTTGATGATGCGGAAACCTTTGCCGAATGGGGCGTAGATTACTTAAAATATGATTATTGCTACAAGCCAAAATGTGCCGACGGTGAAAATCTTTACAAGCGTATGGCGATGGCTCTCAGAAATTGCGGCAGAGATATTGTATTCTCTGCCTGCAACTGGGGCAACGACGGCGTATTAAACTGGATTCGGGAATCCGGTGCCCAGCTGTTTCGTTCCACCGGAGATATTCAGGATAACTGGTTGTCCATTCAGGGCATTGTAGAGTCCCAGTTAACTCACGAGGCATACAGCGGTGTATACTGTCATAACGACATGGATATGCTGGTCGTTGGTATGCACGGCAAGGGTGATAACGCAGAGGTGCTTGGCAAGGTAGTCGGGGGCTGTACCGATACCGAATATAAAACCCACTTTGCGCTTTGGGCAATGAAAAATTCTCCGCTGATGATTGGTTGTGACGTTCGTAAAATGACGTCGGAAACAAAAGAAATTTTAACAAATGCAGATATTATTGCTATCAATCAGGATATGGAGTGCCGCGGACCTTACTGCATCCGTCAGTGGAACAATCCCGAAAAGGTATTTGCTTTGGTGAAACCTCTTTGCGGTGGTGATTATGCCATCGGCATGTTTAACTTCAGTGATAAGACAAGCGAAATGTCTTTACAGTTCTTTGACATTGGTCTGCCAACGTCCTCCGGCAGAGGTCTGGAACTGTATGATTGTCATAGCCATGAAACCATTGGAACCTTCACGGAGCGATATGCTGCCCAGATACCTTCCCACGATTGTCTGGTGTTCCGTGCCAAAGTGGTAAAGAAGTAATGGCAAATTATAAAACCTGCAAAGAATGCGGGGCAGAGCTGCTTGCGGATGATATTGCGATTCACCGCAAGCTGGTGTTTCGGAATGCAGAGGAATTTTACTGTGTCGACTGTCTGGCAGAGCGGCTTGGCTGTATGCGGGCAGACATTGAGAAACTGATAAAATATTACAGAGACAGCGGTGAGTGTACGCTGTTCCGGTAAAAACGGAATGAGTATGGTAAAGTAAATGGGTCAAAGGAAATGGGAGGTTTACAATGAAAAAAACAGGATTATTATTGTGCATAACGGCAGCAATATTGTTGGCCGGTTGTGGAAAAGGCAAGGATAACAATGAAGTAACAAACGTAACGAATACACCTGTGCCAACACAGGCAGAGGGAAATAATGTTGGCAATACTGCGGAATCAACGACGGCTCCAACGACGGTTCCAACAACGGTTCCCGCGGATGTCTGGGTGATGGAGGAAGCTCCTGCTATCCGAAACTCCATTTCCGAGGAAGAAAAGCTGACCCGTCAGACGGCTATTTTAGAAAAAGGTACGGCATTGTTTTCCGGTAAAACCAATGAGGGCTATTATCCTAGTGATATTTCCTGGTTGACCGGTGCCGGTGTAAACGATAAGCTGGCGCTTATTTTTGCCTGTGATGATGAAAGTCATGGTGGCTGGGGCGTTCTTGGTTTGGCGGTAAAATCCGCGAACGGCGGTAAGAAACAGAACGATATTGCGGCGTATTCCGATCAGCCCAAAAAGGAACGGCTGCTGATCTTTTCCATGGAAGAGTTACTTGCTCAGGCAAAGGCAGAAAAACCTTCCGATATAACTACGTTTAATTTGGGAGCGTGGAATGGCGGCCGCATTGCAGGTCTTTATTATCTTCCGGAAGCGGTGGCAGCAGAACTTACTGCGTTTTTGGCAGAGGTAGAAGAAACAGAGAAAATTATTCATACCTATAACGGTGAGCTTTCCAATGAAAATGCTATCGAAAATGCAAAAATTGTGTACGATTATTTACAGGAAGTGTATGGTGATGTCTGCCTTACCGGCCAGATGGAATCCACCTGGATGGGTTCTCCGGACTATGAATTAAATTATATTGAACGGGAAACCGGAAAGCTTCCTGCAATCCGTGGTTTGGATTTTATGCACAACGATTTCGCAGGTGTTACAAAGAGAGCGCAGGAATGGTGGGAACAGGGTGGTATCCCGACTATCTGCTGGCATACAGGTTCTGATTTTGCCAGTGGTTATAATGAGAGCAAGGACCATAATTTGAATTGGGATGAGGCTTTTGTACCGGGTACCGCGACCTATAATGAACTCCTTGCCGATATGGACAGAGCGGTGCCTTACCTGCAACAATTAGAGGATGCTAATGTTCCGGTTCTCTGGCGCCCGTTCCACGAACTGGATGGCGGATGGTTCTGGTGGAGTAAAGGCGGTGCTGAAAACTTTGTAAAGCTGTGGCAGTTAATGTATAGTCGTTATACCGATTTCTGGGGTCTTGACAACTTAATCTGGGTATTTGGCTACTCCGGTAATGGCGGTAACATGGCAGCCTGGTATCCGGGTGATTCCTATGTGGATTTACTTGGTGCTGACAGCTATACTCCGGGTGCCAATGTGCACTTGTTTGAAGAATGTGATGCCCTGGCTCCGGAAGGAATGCCGGTTGTGTTCCACGAATGTGGTACCATTCCAACCGAGGAACAGATGGATGCGGGTGCACCATGGTCCTTCTTTATGGTATGGCATACTGACTATATTACAAATGAAGGTCATAATTCCAAGGCATCGTTAAATGAAATTTATAACAGCGAATATTTTATTACCTTGGATGAACTTCCGTTTTTGAAGTAAGAGAACACAACTTATCAAAGAAGGAGTACTATGGAAAGAAGTGTATTTGTTAAGAATACCGAAATAGCAGTTGTGGATGAGAACGAACCGTACCGGAAGGTAATACTTCTGGTACGGCTCGGAAATGAGGATATTTCGGAGAAAGCTGTTATTGTAACAGCAGAAATACAGGATGCTCAGCAAAGGGTCGTTACAGCTTGTTGTAAAAAGGCATTTTTAGAAGGCATGGGGACTGCAGAGGTAGATTTGGCTGTGTTTTTGGCACTGCCAAATCTATGGAATAAAAAGAAAGAGCCGTATCTGTATCAGGCAAATATTACGGTGCAGGAATACGAAAAGGAGCTGGACTGCATGAAGCAGACATTTCATGTGCAGGGTTAAAAGGAAATAAGTAATGAAAAAGAAAATGAGAATATGGTTACTGGCTGCAACAGTTAGTGCGGCAATCTTGGTAGGTTGCGGCAAAACAGAAGAAAATGGTGCGCAGGAGCAACAAAATGTTACCGGGACGGAAGCACCGACCGAAGAACCTACGCCAACAATTATAGCAGAGGAGGTATCTTACATGGAGAAGTATCAGGATTTGGTAGTAGTAAAACCGGAGGAAACCGTATATGACGAACAGCCAGATGTGGAGTATGCGAAATTTGAGAAATATACATACTATTCCACTACGACAGAGCGTGATATGAATGTAAACATATTACTTCCTCCGGGATACTCGGAAGAGAAAGAATATCCGGTGCTTTATATTCTTCATGGATTTTGGGATAACGAGGACTGGATGGCAAGACCGGTGGTAAGCATCAGTACCATGTTATCCAACCTGCATGCCGTTGGAGAGGCAGAAGAAATGATAGTGGTACTGCCATACATTTACTGTAGCAAGGATATGCCGTACTGCACAGGAATGGATCTGACCAATTCTCTGAATTACGACAATTTTATTAATGACCTGACCACTGATTTGATGCCATTTATTGAGAGTACCTTCTCTGTGGCTAAAGGAAGAGAAAATATAGCCATTACCGGATTTTCCATGGGGGGAAGAGAGTCTTTGTTTATCGGATTTTCCCATCCGGAGCTGTTTGGTTATATCGGGGCAGCCTGCCCGGCGCCGGGGTTGACTCCGATTGCTAATTCTCCGATGCATCCGGGTCAGATGACCGGTGATGAGATGGTATTTCCGGAAGAGATGAAACCATATGTAGTTATGATTAGTGCGTCAAAAGCAGATGGTGTAGTAGGAACAAATCCAAAACTATATCATAACATCATGACAAAGAACGGAGAAGAACATATCTGGCATGAACTGACCGATACAGGTCATGACCATACCAGTGTGAAGCCGCATCTGTATAATTTTCTGCGGTTGATTTTTAAAGACCGTTAGAAGGGGAGTAACATAATGAAAATAATAAAACGCAGAGTAATAATGGCAGCTGCAGTGCTTATGGCACTGACAACAGGCTGCGCTGCTACATCAAATAAGAAAGAAGCAGAACTGACAGTAACACCGGTACCAACAGAAGCTGTTACGGAGGCGCCTACTGCTACTCCGACAGTTGCAGTGGAGGAAGATATGAACAAGACCTATGAAGTGACAATAGAAGAACTGATAATAACAGAGGGTGAAAAAGAAATCTACGGAAAAATCTATCGTCCAAAGGAAGAGGGCACCTATCCGGCGGTTATTTTAAGTCATGGATATAATGGCTGTCATACGGACTTTACCGGTGAATGCAAATATTTTGCATCCCATGGCTACGTGGCATATACATTTGACTTTAGTGGCGGCTCCACCCGGTCAAAGAGTAAAGGTGCTTCTACGGATATGACGATTTTTACCGAAAAAGAAGATTTAATGGCAGTATTCCGATATATTAAGGGACTGGATACTGTGGACAAAGACCGCATTTTCTTATTTGGCGGAAGTCAGGGCGGTCTGGTTTCTGCATTGGCAGCAGAGGAGTTGGCAGATGAAGTAAAGGGAATGGTATTGTATTTCCCTGCCTTTAATATTCCGGATGACTGGAGAAAAAATTATGCCACAGAGGAAAGTATTCCGGAAACTTTGGATTTCTGGGGATTGAAGCTGGGCAAAGTGTTCTTTACGTCCATGCGGGAGTTTTATACCTTTGAGCATGTGGGAAGCTTTGAGGAAGATATTCTGATTATTCATGGGGATAAGGATACAATTGCTCCGTTAAGGTATGCAAAGAAGGCGAAGGAGCATTATAAGAGCGTGGAACTGATTGTGTTGGAGGGCGAAGGCCATGGATTTACGCCACAGGCTAATCAGACTGCCATGGAGCTGGCCTTAGAATTTATGAAAAAACATAACTAACGGTTAGATATTGGAGGCTTACAATGAAACGGAAATGGTTGATTTTTGGGGTGATTTCACTGCTTCTCTTAGCAGCGTGCGGAAAAGAACCCACGGAGGAAAACAATATGCAGAACGAGCAGAATCAGGAAAATACAGTGACAGTCACCTCTACTGTGGAACCAAGCTCTACACCGGTTCCTCTCACAGAAGAAGAGCAGATTCATTTGGATATGCTGGAGCGTTCCATAATTTCCACCGGAAACAATGAGCGCATGAAAAAAGTAATGGAAAAGGCCGGAAACGGTGAGGATGTCACACTTGCTTATATCGGTGGTTCTATTACTCAGGGATATAACGCAGGAACTACAGAAATTTTTGCTAAGCTTACCAGTGATTATTTCAGGGAGACCTATGCCACTACAGGCAAGGTGAATTATGTCAATGCAGGACTTAGTGGAACTCCGTCCCTGTTGGGTCTGATTCGTTCTGACAGAGACATTTTTAATGCAAAGCCGGATGTGGTATTTATTGAGTTCGCGGTAAATGACGCTCAGGATAATCAGAACAAAGCTGCTTTTGAAAGTCTGCTCAGAAAGGCTCTTATGCAGGAGCAGGAACCGGCGGTGGTTCTGTTATTTTCCGTAACAGAGGATGGTTACACCTGTCAGAGCAATATGCAGCTTATTGGCATGAACTACGAGCTTCCGATGATTAGTGTGCCAAATGCTATTCAGCCGGAATTTGAGGCGGGCCGTATGACATGGAAGGACTGGGCGGATGACGGTTCCCATCCGAACAAAAACGGTCAGAAGCTGTACAGTGAGTTTATCATTCATTATTTTAACAAGGTGGATGCAGAGGAAACTGCAGCACCGTATGTACTTCGTGACAAGATGCTGAATGTGGATTATACCACAATGCAGATGGCAGATAAAGATTCCGTGAAGGTATTGGATATGGGCTCTTTTCACGAGGAAAGTGGCCATGAAGCTTTTACCAGGGGTTGGGTAAAAGCCGCTGATGCAACAGAAAATAATTCCTTCGTGTTTGAAATTGATTGTCGAAGTCTGTTTTTGGTGTATAAAGAGGCAAACAATGCGGATTTTGGTACAGCAGAGGTTTATGTGGACGGTGAAAAAATGATGACGATTACTTCCAACAAGGCGGAGGGTTGGTATAATCCGGTGCCGGTGCGGATTCTCAGGGATTCGGAGTGCAAAACGAGGAAAGTAGAAATCCGGATGCAGGAGGGCGATGAGGATAAGCTTTTTAACCTGTTGGCTATTGGATATTGTACGGAATAAGGTTATATAAATTGAGTTAAAATATGCCCCGGTGGAAACGGTGAAAATATAGTTTCCTGCCGGGGCATTGTGTATTTGTCGTGCAACTAAAAGTCAAAATGTACGATGAAATTACAGCTCCATTGGTTCAATATTCAGTACTTTGCAGATTTTGATGACAGTATCAAACTGCATACCGGCAATACCACGGGAAAGTCCGGTAGTCAGTGAGCTGTAAGGAATGTCTGCGGCTATGGCGAACTGTCGAAGACTTACATAGTTATCAAGAAACAGATCTCCAAGTTTCTGTTCTCTGCTCTGGCTCTGGTTCATGGGCATCATCCTTTCCTTGTGGCGTCTGTTCTACAATAAGCACCTCTGTACCTTTTTCTTCAACTTTTGCAATTTCATCTTCCAGGCAGTCCCAGTCTGTAATCAGCAGATCAAAGTTTTCTATATCGCATACTTTGATAAAAGCATCTGCACCAATTTTCCGGCTTGCCAGCAGCAGAATTTTCTTGCGGCTGTTTTCGATGACTTTTCGCTGAAAAGTGGCAGTTTCGTCAGTACCATTGGAAAGACCGAACTCTGCGGTCAGACCGCCACCGGTGATAAATGCTAAATCAAAATGCATGCGACTGACAAAATCAGTAGCCATGCTGTCTACGACGCTGGTACTTTGGCGCATTTTGCCTCCGGCAACGTAAATGTCCACATTGGTCATGTGACGGAGACGGTTTGCAAGATCAATGGAATTTACTACCAAGGTGTAGTGGAAATTCTGTGGCAGGTAGTGGCACATATGAAATCCAAAGGAACCGCCGGTAAGGTAAATTACGTCATTTTCCTTAATATGGGTGACAGCCTGCTTTGCAATTTGTTGATAGTTTTCAAATACTGGCATTTCGTCAAAGTTCCGGTCACGGGGAGGTAAGTATCCCACCGGCATTGACTTTAGAGCACCACCATGGGTACGCTTGCAAAGTCCTTTGCTTTCTAAAATACGAAGGTCCCGGCGTGCGGATTCCTGGGAAATATCAAACAGGGTGGTCAGCTCCGCAATGGTGATATGTCCTTTTTGTTCAATTAGTTCCGCAATTTTTAGATGTCTTTCTTCCATTAACATGTAAGTTCGCTCCTTTTACTGTTTGTGTGGGATTGTGTGGTCCTATCGAATTCGATGCTTTGATAATATCACATAATCGGCAACAAAACAATAGATTCGGTAAACGGAGTTGCGTATATTTTAAATGGAATAATAAGGGATGTTGCTGTATAATCAGATTGGGTATATGTTTTGGATTTGCTTTTAGAGCAATAAATGGGCATGAATCCTTGAAAAAACGCCACTCTACGAATCATAGATTGTGTAAAGTGGTGTTTTTCGATATGATTGCAATGAAATCTTAACTGCAGGAGAGATAAAAAATGAATACACAACAATTCGGTAAATTTATAGCTGAACAAAGGCAAGCAAAGGGCTATACACAAAAAGAGTTGGCGGAAAAGCTAGGTGTTACGGATAAGGCAATCAGCCGTTGGGAAAACGGTCATGGCTACCCGGACATCGTATTGCTTGAACCATT
>JAZSEW010000076.1:0-2518 GCA_045531895.1 Lachnospiraceae bacterium | reverse complement strand
AAAAGACACCCTTGCTTCCGGCACAAGTCGGGACACAAGTGCCGCCACATCCGCAATGTCATTGACGCGGTTATAGACATAGTACACCTGACCGCCGCGGGCAAGCTCACGGACAATGGCTTCGCGCACCATCTCTTCATTGTACTCCATAACAAAAGTCTGGATGGGCAGTCTGTCCTGAGGCGGTTCCTCAAGGATACTCATATCGCGGATACCGATTAAACTCATATGCAACGTTCTCGGAATCGGTGTTGCCGTCAAGGTCAACACATCCACATCTGCGCGGAGTTTCTTAATCTTCTCTTTATGGGTAACACCGAAGCGCTGTTCCTCGTCTATAATTAAGAGGCCTAAATTCTTTAGCTGCACATCATCGGATAGCACACGGTGAGTTCCCACCACAATGTCCACCATGCCTTTTTTCAGGTCCTCGATGGTCTTTTTATTCTGGGTAGGCGTACGGAATCTGGACAACAATTCAATTCGCATGGGAAAGTCTTTCATGCGTTGCACGAAGGTATTGTAATGCTGTTGCGCCAAAATGGTGGTAGGCACCAGATACACCACCTGTTTTCCTTCCATAACCGCCTTAAAAGCCGCGCGGATTGCAATCTCAGTTTTGCCGTAACCTACGTCACCGCAAATAAGACGCTCCATAATTTTACCGCTTTCCATATCTGCCTTGGTGGCTTCAATGGCCGCAAGCTGGTCTTCGGTCTCCTCATAAGGAAAAAGTTCCTCAAATTCCTTCTGCCAAACCGTATCCTTGCCATAGCGATAGCCGGTTGTTTCCTGACGCTTTGCATAAAGCTCTACCAGCTCCTTTGCTACGCCGGATACAGCCTGGCGCACCTTGGTTTTGGTTTTATGCCACTCCTGGGTGCCAAGCTTATTTAACTTCGGCTTCTTGGCATCTGCCGAAGCATATTTTTGGATTAAGTCAAAAGCCGTAGCCAACACATAAAGATTTGCTTTATCTTTGTACTCAATCTTCATGTAATCCTTTGTGACACCGTCGGTGGTAATTTTATCGATACCGCGGTAAATACCCATACCGTAGTTTTCATGCACTACATAATCCCCGACTTTTAACTCAGAGAAATCCTTAATCTTCTGACCGGAATAGGCGGAAGTTTTTTTCTTCTTTTTCTTACGTTCTGCCCCGAAAATATCCGTATCGGAAAGCACAACAAAACAAATCAGAGGATATTCAAATCCCTGACGCACCCTGCCGTAGAGAGTCATAACCTCACCGGGCTGTAACTCGCGGTCTTTGTTTTCACTGTAAAAGGCATAAACGCCCTCTGCCGTAATATCCTCCGCCAGACGTTTTGCACGAGTTCTGGAGGATGATACCAGAAGTACACGGTAGCCGTTCTTCTTGAACCGCTTCAAATCCTTCATCAGGGAATCCACACTTCCGTTATAAGGCGACACCGAAATCACCTGCAACGGCAGACGCTCCGCAAACTTAATGGGACTCTTAGTGTAATCAAGAACGGACACCGCCATAATGGGTTTCTTCTGCAAGTCTGCATAAGTAACTTTCAATGATTGCAAAAGCGCCATCTGTCCGGGCAGTACATAACCCTTTTCGGCACGATGGCTCATGCTGTCGGCAAACTCCGCTTCCACTGCTTTGCCGTGGGTATCAATCTTAGAAATTTCATCAATAAAAACACCGACTTTTCGCTTACCGAACAAATCCAGGAACTTCTCTGCCTCCGGATAAAAATATCGAATATAACTTTCCAGATTACAAAGATTCTGAAACTCCGTAATCTGCTCTTTCAACTCTTCAAACTGCTTTTTAACGCGGTAAGCCTCTTCCGTTTTAAAAGCATCCCGCAGGGCCTTTTCATTCTTCTTTGCATCCTTTTCAATACGTTTTAAGCCTTCTTCCAAAACTGTGCCGGACACAAACATTTCCGTTGCCGGATATATGGTAATGCTGCGAAGCTTCTCAATGGAACGCTGGCTCTGCACGTCAAAGCTTCGGATGGAATCCACCTCGTCGCCCCACATTTCAATTCGAAAGGGATTCTCCTCCGTCAAATCAAACACATCAATAATACCGCCGCGGATTGAGAACTGCCCCGGCTCTTCCACCTGTGCCACATTACGATATCCCATGGCACTTAAGCGGTAAGCGACTGCTGCTTCTTCCGTTACGGCACCTTTTTTCAAGGTTAAAATATTCTTTTCATACACGGATAAAGGAATTACCGGATGCATAAAAGAATCAATTGTAGTTACAATTGTAATTTGATTACCTTCTAAGATTTTGCGGATTACCCTCATACGCTCGGTGGTAATCCTGTTTCCGAATACATCGGCCTGATAAAAAATCAAATCCTTGGCAGGATAGTAGCACACAGACTTATCATAAAAGGAATAGTCCTGCACAATTTCCTTCGCTTTCAGCTCGTCGTAGGTTACGATTAACTTCACATCGTAATCTGCTGCCAGACCACTGATCAAATGCAACTTCTGGCTTTCCGCGCAACCGGTAACTTCC
>JAZSEW010000044.1:0-6874 GCA_045531895.1 Lachnospiraceae bacterium | reverse complement strand
CATTCTGCCTCGTTGATATGTTCGATACTGTAGGTACTCTTTACGGTGCCAGTGCACAGGCGGGTATGCTGGATGAAAACGGTGACCCGATTCGTGTGGACAAGGCAATGACGGCGGATTCCGTAGGTACCGTAGCAGGTTCCGTATTTGGTACCAGTACGGTTACCACCTTCGTAGAGTCTGCTTCCGGTGTTGCAGAAGGCGGCAGAACCGGTCTTACCGGCGTGGTTGTTTCCGCATGCTTCGCAATTTGCCTTTTCCTTAGTCCGGTAGCAAGTATTGTTCCGGGATGTGCAACAGCTCCGGCATTGATTTTCGTTGGTGTTCTGATGCTTAAGAACTTTGCAAAGGTTGACATGGAGGACATGCTTTCCGCAGTTCCGGCATTCCTTGCATTAATTATGATGCCGCTTACTTACTCCATTTCCAACGGTATCGGTATCGGCGCAATCTCCTATGTTTTGATTGCTCTTTGCACCGGTAAGTTCAAGAAGAAGGATATGGTAGTTACGATTATTGCTATTTTGTTCGTATTAAAGTTCGCATTGGTTTACATGTAAATACAGTGCGTAACAAGATACGCATATCGGAATAACAAACAAAATAAGAGGTTCTGAGTTTCCTTTGGTTGGAAAAACAGAACCTCTTTTGTTTTAGTGTGAATCTTACTTATTCTTCTCTACATATTCGTAAATATCCATATTATCTTCTAGCATACGGCAGCCTACAATGTAACGTCCGGCGTCATCGGTAACACGGATGACAGAACCATCTAATGCATTGTCAGGAAGAAGGTCAAAATCGTTGATATTTATCACAATGCCGCTACCCTTTGCTTCTGCCAGGGCAGTGTCTCCGGATACGAAGGAGAAGCCGCCGGCGCTTAGGTTAATCATATGACCGCGGATGGTACGGTCGGTACCGCTTAAGGTAACGGTGCAGGTGTTGGAAAGCGGCATACGGTGGTACTTTCTACGGTTAAGAACCTTTGGTGTACCGCTTACGGTGAGACGATAGGAGCCGTTTTCTTCTGCCGCAACACTGATATTATTCCAACGGTAAATACCGTTGTCAACAATAAAGGTTACATTGTAAACGGCAGTCGGTAAAAGAAGCGGCGCCTGGCGCAGAGCCTTTACATAAATTTTCTGACCGTCTACGGAAAGGACTTTCTGGCGGTACAGGTTTTCTGTGCCGTTATCCTTTTCCTCTAAGGTAAGATACATGCCGGCCTTGATGTCGCCGGTGGTCATAAATCCGCCGTCGCCAAGCTCTTCAATTAGCTCGCCTACAACACTGCTGATGCCCATGACGTTGGAGTTGGATTCGGCGTATTTATTCCGCATAACGCGTGTGTTTTCGTCGGCCTCGGTAATGCTCAAGGTCATCTGGTCCATAACGCTGCTGACTTCATTCATGTTGTCAACCAGTTGTTTGTTGGAAAGGGAAACCTCCTGCATGGCAGTGTCGATAACCTGTACATTGTTGCCAAGCCTTGTGGCATCGGTAGCAATCATGGCTACGCTGGAATCTACCTGTGTTACCTTGTCCAAGGTTTCCTGAATGAGCTGTAAGGTCTTTGTAATAGCTTCCGTCATGTGGTCGGCAGTGCCTTCCAGATTGGAAAGGGCGCTCATAATGCTGGTAGAAGAATTTTTTGTACCGGTACTAAGGTCGCGGATTTCATCTGCAACGACAGCAAAGCCCTTACCGGATTCTCCTGCACGTGCGGCTTCGATGGAGGCATTCAGTGCAAGAAGATTTGTCTGACCGCTGATTTTTTCGATGGTTCCGGTTTCGGTTTTCATGGTATCAAACTGAGAACGGAAATCCTGCAATACCTGTTCTACCTCTGCGGCAAGGGAAGCCATTTCCTTAGCGGAGGCCATAACACTTGCAAGCTGCTCGGAACTGGTAGAGGCGTGATTTACGGAGGCTTCCGTAAGGGCAACCATTTCCTGCACCATGGTGGCTACGTTACCGACCTGATTGTTAATCTGGTTGGTCATATCCAGAGAGGAATCGGTTTTGTCACGCAGAATTTCGTTGTCCTTTGTAAGCTTGGACATATTGTTTGCAACGATGTCTGCACTTTCCTGATTTTCTTCGGAAAGCTCACTGACAACGGTAACGCCGTCCACGATGGAATGGCTGGCAACCTTTACGGTTTCAATGGTTTTTACCACTCGTTCCAAGTCGCCCTTCACTGCATCTAACATAGCACCGTCGGACTTTTGCATGTGATTGATGGCAACCACGTAAGCAACATAACAAAGCACGGTTACGCCGATTTGGATTTCCGCATCGGTAATGGTGTGGGCGTCAAAGCCCGGACCTAAGTATGTTTTAACAAGATATGCCAAGATAACAAGAATATTGGCGATGCCGCAGCGTATCAACAGTTTTTTATTTTTGTAAAGAATAAGGAGGCTGGCTACCGGAAAGATGTAACCGTAGGTAACCGCTGTTTTTGTGGTCATTAGAACAAACAGGAACAGTGCTCCGTAGCCGACGGCAACGAATTCCCGGTAGATCCAGGTGCTTCCGCCCTTTAATTTTAACACCAGAAGACCCAGTAAAAACGGAACCCAGCAGATGGAGAGGAAGATGGCCAGATATCCCAGAGTACGTCCGCCTTTTGCTACTTCCAAGATGTAGAGGGCGGTAAGTATCACGTTGAGCAAGAGCCACATAGAAAGTGAGCTCATATTTGCCCGTTTCTTAAAATAGTCTTCATCGTAATTCATAATAAACCTCCTGACAGTAATAGTTTTGCTACCCCTAATCTTTATTTTATCACAACAATGCAAAAATTTCTATAGAAATATGAAATTTGTGTGAAAAAGTTTGCTATATTTTTGCAATTGAAATAACAAATGAGGTTCGGAAAGAATAGTTGTAGACAGAAATGTCGATAAAATAAGGAGAGGGCCGTGCACCTGGTGCAACGACCCTCTGGGAAAGAGAAAAATATGTTTAAACGTAGTATTTCGTTTTTTAGCCCTGTAACAAGGAGAGAACACCCTGCGTAGACTGGTTTGCCTGTGCCAGCATGGACTGGGAAG
Organism: Lachnospiraceae bacterium; assembly: GCA_045531895.1. Lineage (GTDB taxonomy): Bacteria > Bacillota > Clostridia > Lachnospirales > Lachnospiraceae > SIG299. Next base: position 3,809 of record JAZSEW010000044.1, on the reverse strand, counting down.
CCTGAGAAAGGATGTTGTACTTGCTGTATTCCACCATTTCTGCAGCCATGTCCACATCGCGGATACGGGACTCTGCCTGCTGTAAGTTTTCTGCGGAGGTATCCAGATTTGCGATGGTGTGCTCTAAACGGTTCTGAACAGCACCGAGCATGGAACGCTGCTTGGAAACCTTCTCGATTGCAGCATCGATGGTGCTGATGGAACCGGAAGCACGATCCTGGGTATCTACACGAACATTGTTGCCGCTGACACCGAGGGCAGAAGCACTCATGTCACCGATATTAAAAGCCATGGTCTGACCTTCGTTAGCACCAACCTGTAAAATCATGCCGCCGGAGGAAGCAACGCTGTCGTAGTTTGCCTGGGTAAGGAAAGCATCGTCATCGCCGAGACCGGTTCCGCCTGCTAAAGTTACGGTTTTGTTGGTAGAAGAATCGGTTACAAAAAGGGTATTCGGTTCATCCGGTGCATTGTTTACACCGCTTAATTCTACACTGACGCTAAGACCTACGGTAGATAATAAATCTTCAATGTCCTGTGCGTTGTACTCTTTACCGGACTGTAAATGGAGCTCGTATTTAGCCGGAGTGGTAACGGCACCACCGATAGAAGCACCGGTCATGGTATAGGTCGGAGAAGCGGAAAGAGTTGCTTCTTCTTTGCCCGCATCTGCGTCGAACATAAACTTTATATCGATGTTATAATCTTGTCCATACTTATTGGAAGTAATCTTTATTGTATCGGCTCCTACAAAGTTTGCAGTCACAAGTTTTTCTTCTTTGGAAGCTTTTTTTCCTGCAACGGTACCGCCGGTAGTAACAGTGCCGGTAGCAGTATATACACCGGTTGCAAGTTTTACGGTAACATTTGCCGGAGTATTGCTTGCGGTGGAATCCTCCTGTTTTGCATTCTTAATTAAATCGTCAAAATCTGCCTGTGTATAGGTTTTGTTGTTTGCGAGGCTGATGGTTAAGGTCTTGCCGTCGCCGCTCCAAATAGCAGATTCACCGCCTACGGTTGCGCTTACGTTTGTGGCAATTTTAATGCCACCGATATCGGAAGTAATGAAAGCACCCAAAGTACCGTTATAGTCAGCATACTTCGGTCCGGCCGTGGTAGTAGAAGTATTTGTGCCGTCAAAGGTACCGTCAAGGAGCTTCATGGTATTGAATTCCGTCGTCTCGGAGATACGGTCGATTTCATCCTGGAGCTGCTCGATTTCGTCCTGAATATTATCACGGTCGCTGTCGGTTTCGGTGCCGTTGGCAGCCTGTACAGCCAGCTCACGCATTCTCTGTAAAATGCTGTGGGTTTCGTTTAACGCACCTTCAGCGGTCTGAATCATGGAAATACCGTCTTCTGCGTTGGTGGAAGCCTGTGTGAGACCACGAATCTGGGAACGCATCTTTTCGGAAATAGCTAAGCCTGCTGCGTCATCAGCGGCACGGTTGATGCGGTAGCCCGAAGAAAGTTTCTCTGTAGATTTTGCCTGCTGGCTGGAAACAATGCCCAGCATACGATTGGCATTCATTGCCTGCATGTTGTGTTGAACGATCATTGCCATAGTCGTTACCTCCCGATAGTTGAAATTTGCCCTTCTGTATGAGCATGTTTTGTTTGCGATAGGTTGTATTTTACGATGAATACATGCCCCTCGAATCCATTCGGGTGATAACTGAGTCCTTTCAGTATGGCTGTGTTTCATTCACTTGTAAACTATATCGGCGGGAAAAATTGAATTCTTTATAGAAAAACTGCAAAAAAATGAAAAAATTTACATTTTCGCAATCCGCTGCGCTCCTTGCTCATGAAAATAGGGACCGTCGCAGAAGTCGATGCGTAGCGCCCTTTCCACGCGGAGATAGAAACAAAACAGTAAAATAAAAGCGCCACACATATTTTTGATATGTACCCAGAATTCTGGACACATTGATTTATGAACTAGGTGCAACACATGGATGCTTCCCTGTATTTTACAGGAGGCATCCATTTTGTCTTTGCCTGAATTCTTATGTTATTGTAGTAATCTATATAGTCTTCAACAGCTTTGGCGAATTCTTCAAAGGAATCGTATACTTTTTCGTATCCATAGTACATCTCATTTTTCAGCCTCCCGAAGAATGTTTCCATGATACAGTTATCATAGCAGTTTCCTTTCCTGGACATAGATTGAATAATCCCATGCTCTTTTAAAGTGTTTCTAAAAAACGCATGCTGATATTGCCAGCCTTGATCTGAATGAAATATTAAGCCCTCAACGGATGGAAATTTATCAAATGCTCTATCAAGCATACGATGAATCTGTTCTATGTTCGGACTCGTCGATAAATCGTATGAAATAATCTCATTTGTATTCATATCTAAAATTGGTGAAATATAGCATTTTCCCCAGGAAAAACTGAACTGTGATACATCGGTAGTCCACTTTTGCAATGGTGCAGTTGTACTAAAATCTCTATTTATGATATTATTAGCGATTTTTCCAACTTTGCCTTTATAAGAATGATACTTTTCTTTTGGACACTTCCCACGCAATCCCATTTCATGCATAAGACGTTGTACCCGTTTATGGTTTACTGTATATCCACGATTTACAAGTTCTCTATGAACTCTTCGAACTCCATACCGACCCTTGTTGTAATCAAATATTTCTTGGATTTCTGCTACTAATTCTTTGTTTCTTTCTTTTACGACGTCTATTCTTTTAATCTCAAAATAGTAAGTTGATTTAGACATTCCCATCGATTTTAAGAGGCATTTTAACGGATGTCCTTTTTCGCGGAGTTCCTTGATGATTGCTGCTTTTTCGCCTTGAGTCGCGCAGCTTCTTTTTCTTGCCTCAAGGCGATCCGTTTTTTTATCACTTCATTTTCTGCTTTTATGTATTCAACTTCTGCTCGAAGACGAATAAGTTCTTCACGTTCTGATTCTGTCAATGGTGCTGGATTCGCATTCTTTTTCATTTGGGGCTCCTTTGGTGGTCGTCCTTTTTTCATATCTGCAAGACCATTATACCCTAAAGTTTTATATTTGCGAACCCATCGATAAAGCATTCCGCTGTCAATTCCGGCAGAAAATGCTACTGCTTGATTGGCTTTTCCAGCAATTACTTGTGATATTAGTTCCAGTTTTTCTTCAGGTGTCCATGCTTTGTTGAACTTTTTGTGTTGCAATGCCTCAGGACCTTGACTGTCTTCAATTTGAGCCCAACGTCCAATCATAATCCGAAAATTATGTTCTTTAATTCCTTCCGGTGTTTCCGGCCACTTGCCTTGTTTGTATAATTCAATACAGTTTAATTTGTACTCATGTGAGTAGCGCATAAAAATAACCCTCCTTACTGGATTGTCCAGTAAAGAGGGTACATATCACATATCGCAACTGTTATGGAATACGTTTTGATTTTTGCAAAGGACTATAATTCGCTAGGGAAGTTGTCTGTCGACACTGTTAGTGATACAACAAAAAAAGTAATAAATATTTCAAATCAAGAGTCGGAGCGCTTTTTTGGAAAAGGAGTTGAAGTAAAAGGGTTAGAAAACGGGATTATCCCGAAGGGAATTTATACGGTAAAAACAATGAGTGTAGAATATATGAATGATATTATTGTTGAAAATGGTAGAACAACTACACCAGTGACTGTAAAAGCAAAATTTTTAAATACACAAGAGAAGATTAATGAATTTATTGAGAATAACTTGTTGTTTATTACTGCAAACATGGGATTACGAAGGTATATAAGCACTGAAGAGAAAGACAAAGAAAAATCTATTACAGATTTAATAATTGATTGGGGGGATAATCAGGAT
>JAZSEW010000111.1:0-18650 GCA_045531895.1 Lachnospiraceae bacterium | reverse complement strand
CAATTACTGCCGATGGCGTATTTGACTATTACAAGAAGCAGGAAGAAGAGTTACTGGCTGCGGCAAAGGCTGCAAAGTGTGATGTGGCTTCCCTGGTTAAGAAGATTGAAGCAATGCAGGAAGAATTAAAGGCAGCTCATTCCGAAAACGAAAAGTTAAAGGCAAAGCTTGCTAATAATTCCCTTGGCGATATTATGAGCCAGGTTAAGGAAATTAGCGGTATTAAGGTACTTTGTGCTAAGCTTCCTGATGCTGATATGAATGCACTCCGTAACCTTGGCGACCAGATGAAGGATAAGCTTGGTGACAGCGTGATTTTACTTGTTTCTGCATTAGACGGTAAGGTAAATTTAGTTGCAATGGCTACCGATGCTGCAATGGCGAAGGGAGCACACGCGGGTAACCTTATCAAAGAAGTTGCTGCTTTGGTTGGCGGTGGCGGCGGCGGTCGTCCAAATATGGCACAGGCCGGCGGTAAAAATCCTGCAGGTATGGATGCAGCAATTGAAAAGGCATACGAAGTAATTACAGCACAGTTAAATAAATAAAAATGAATATGAAAAAGGTTCTGGAACATGGTGATACCGTTGTTTTAGAACCTTTTTTACTAGGAAGTAATTTTGATCAGGGGGAAATGGGAGAATATGAATGGGAGATTTATCAGAAAAATAAAAGCAATGGCTATTGGCTGTCTTTTATTTCTGGCAGCCTGCGGAAAAACAGGCGAGAATAACGAAGTACAAAAGCAGCAGCCGACCATAACAAACACGTTAGCACCTACGACAACACCAACATCGCCAGTAGTACCTACAGCAACCGTAGTTCCTACAGAAAGTCCGGTTCCAACCATGGAAGTTACACCGTTACCGGACAATGGTGATATCGAACTGAATAAGGAAAACTTTCCGGATATTAATTTCAGGCTTTATTTGGAAAAGTTTGTGGACTTAAATCGGGATAGCATCCTGTCTCTTTCGGAACGTGAGGCAGTAATACGTATTCAGAATGGTTTTGCAGATTATGATAAAAGTGCCTGGTGGAATGAAGGACATGTGGATACGGCCTGGCGGGATGATCCTGAGATAGCAGACCGATGCGAATACCTTGATAAAATATGCAATTTTGAAGGTATCGGATATTTCCCGAATTTGTATGAAATACAAATCATCGGTTTTGAACCGTCACCAGAGATTAAAGAACTGGTATTTACAAATCCGAATCTGGAAATCTTTAAGCTGACTTATGGGGAAGAGAAAATAACCATTGATTTATCCGCCTGTAAAAAGCTCCGTACCTGTGTGATTAATTGCAGTTCCGAAACGAAACCGGAGATTTTACTTCCTAAGCATTTAGAGGTAACACCTTTAAATGACTATGAGTGTGTCATTGGAGAAACAGCAAGAAAATGGATGTTAAGAGACTTTACAGAACCTTCACCAACCCCGGTTCCGCAGGAGGATTTACCGTGTCCGGATTATGCCATTGACTGGAAAGATGAAAATCTGGAAGCAGCCATGCGAAAGATAACAGAAATCCGCGACAGGGAAATTATGTTAAGTGATGTATATGGTATAACAGAACTGAAGCTTTTGAAAAAAGATATTTCGGATATCAGTGCACTTTCTGTAATGGAAAATCTGGTGAGCTTGAATTTAAAAAACAATCATATATCCGACATTAGTGCATTGGCAGAACTGACGAAGTTACAAGGTCTGAACCTGGATAACAATGAAATAACAGATATCAGTCCGCTTAATGGGCTTTGTCAATTGGTAAGTTTGAGTGCTAACGAGAATCGGATTGTTGATATAAGCCCATTGTCCGGATTGTCAAATCTAAACGTTGTCCGCATGAATAATAATCAGATAGAAGATATTACAGCGTTGTGTGGTTTACAAAACCTTGAAGATTTGTGGCTGGAAAATAACCGGATAACACAGGTAGATAGTTTGACGGATTTACCTGCGTTACAGCTTCTTTTGCTGGATAATAACCAGATAGAAGAAATTCACTGGTCCGATATGCCAATGCTATGGTCGCTTGATCTGTCACAGAATGCTATTCGGGAAATTACATTAACAAATATGCCGGAGCTTAGCATGATAGAACTTGATGATAATTTTATTACAGATGTAAGTGGACTGGCAGGATTAGAGGGCTTAGTGACGCTTGATTTAAGAGGTACCCCGGTAGAGAATATTGAACCGGTAGCGCATGCTTTGGAAATCTACTATAATGGTGGAATTATTCGGACATACGGAGATGAAACGGTAATAATCACGCCTGTACCTACAGAAAAGCCAACGGTATCAATCACACCTGTAATTACAGAAAAACCAACGGAAGTTCCGAAAGAGGATATTCCTTTGGAAGAAGCATATTTTCCTGACGAAATCTTTCGTGAGTTTCTGGCAGCCTATGTGGATTATGATAAAGATGGTATCCTGACCTTTCAGGAGCGTACGTGGCTGATTGCCATTGATGCTTCCGGACCTTGTCTGGAAAATATGGGAGAGTATTCTAACGAAGAAAGACGGGAAATGCATGGGAAAATTAAAGCAGTCTCTTCTTTTGCCGGGCTGGAATATTTTGATAAAATACAAACTATTTCATTGGATGAGGAATGTGCCGTGGAGTATCTGACGATAAATCATCCGAATTTGGAAATTCTTAATGTGCAGTCAAACTCCCTGAAGGAATTTTCATTGCATAATGCACCGGAACTGATTTTTCTTTTGTTGTTGAGCAATGCAGAAGCTGCCAGGAGAATAGAAATTCAGTGGGACAGTCTTTCAGAATTACAGCAAGTTTCCCTGAAAAATGGTTCGATATCTATAGAGGATATTCTTCAAAGAAAAAATCTACTGTTTTTTACATTGGAAAATTGTGAAATTACATGGACGGAAAACAACATTGATTTTTCTGTATTGCCACAACTGGTAAATGTACATATTGAGGTTTCCGGAGCGCAGAAAGCAGAAATTTTGGACTTCACTCAAAATGCTTACCTGGAAGGGGTATATGTTACAGAAGGTGCATTTACAGAAATTAAGCTTCCGAATGAAGAGGTTATTTTGGAATATTTTGCACCGTAGTATACAAAATAAAAAATGTAAAAAAATTATTGAAAAATAGTTGACGAATACAAAATTTATGGTATAATCTTCATAGTGCTTTAAAAAATACCCAAACAGTTGTATAGGCACAATACACAACTGGAGGGAGGTTAGGTGAGAAAATGTCAAATGTAATCGTTAAAGAAGGCGAATCTTTAGACAGCGCTCTCCGCAGATTCAAGAGAAACTGTGCGAAGGCAGGCATCCAGCAGGAGATTCGTAAGCGTGAGCATTATGAGAAGCCAAGCGTAAAGCGTAAGAAGAAGTCTGAGGCTGCTCGTAAGCGTAAATACTAATTTTGTGCATGAACCCCTTAGTCGTTAGACTAAGGGGTTTTCTATGTCGTAAATTCATTAAGGTGTCATCAGCTGCATATACTATAAAGATATCAGTTTCGGGAGTTGTTCTTGTTGAAGAACACATCAAAGCATAAAAAGAACAAGAAAGAATTACAGCCGCTATATGTGTACATAAAAGAAACTGAGCTGAATCGTAAAAAAGACTATGAGCAATTTTTAGAGCGAATCAGTGGTCAGTTGTCCATACCAAAAGATATCATTGCCGGTCAGGCGATGATTTCCATGACCGGTAATCATTGTCTCAGAGTGTGCAATTATCGTGGAATTGAAGAATATTCCACAGAAACCATTAAACTATCCTTGGGAAAAAAGAGTCTTGTCATTATCGGCAGTCATTTACTCATAGAATATTTTAGAAAAGATGAAATTAAAATTGTTGGAAATATTTTGAATGTTTCTTTTTCTTTATTGAGGTGAATGATATGCTGGAAAAATTGTTTTACTATTTACAAGGGTATTTAATACTGGAATTATGCGGAGACTCAAAAGAAAGATTCATAAATTTATGTAAAAACAGAGAAATTGAAATAATACATATTTTTTCAATAAATAGTCAATGGTATTGCAAAATAAAGAGCAGCGAATATAAACATTTGAAAGTATTCCTGAAAAAAACAGGTTGTAATATAAAGATAAAGAAAAAAATAGGACTCCCTTTTCTGGTGAAAAAAATCAGGGAAAGAAGAGGTCTGATCATAGGAATTATTTTATTTCTTATAATTATTACCCAGTGCTCCGGACGAATCTGGCATATCAGTGTGGCAGGTGGTTTTTGTCATACGAGAGAACAAATTCTGCGGGTAATGAAGGAAGAATTGGGAGTATATGGCGGTGTTGCAGGAACGCAAATTGATTGTTTTGAGATTGAAAAGCGTCTACGATTGGATTATAATGAAATCGGCTGGATTTCTGTAGAAAAGCGGGGGTGCCGCCTGCATGTCATGCTGAATGAAAGTATGATGCCAAAACTGATAGAAACGTTAGAACGTCCAAGCCATATTGTAGCTGCACAGGACGGTATTGTACGAAAAATAGAGGTTCTGTCAGGAGTACCGCGGGTAAAGGCCGGAGATGAGGTAAAAAAAGGAGATATCCTGATTTCAGGGGTAATTCCGGTGCAGGGAGATTATGAGGAGCTGCTGCGAAATAACCCGGTGGTGGCAGATGGCGCAGTATATATTGAGAGCGAGTTTTCGTATTCTGCAAGAATTTCCATGAGCTATGAGCAGAAAAATTTCGTAAATGAGCGGTCCGGATTGGAATTTTTTATGTTTGGACGTAAATTATTTTCATATATACCTAGATATTCTGAGGGGAAATATGATATAATTAGTATTGATGTGATTCCGTACGCATTTGAAGATTATGAGGCTCCTTTGATGTTTCGCAAATTCCGATTGATGGAGTATGAAACAGAACCTGTTACAATGACAGAGGCTGAAGCAAAGACAAAGGCAAAAAATGACTGGGAACGGTTCATTTCGGATTGGGAGGCACAGGGAGTGCATATCATAAAGGCAAATTTTTCTCCGGTGATTCAAGGCAAAATCTGCAGTGTTACAGGAGAAATAACTGCCTGTGGAAATTTTATATCCTATCAGGAGATTTTGGAAGAGGAGTGGATGACAGACAATGAACATAGTGGAGACAATCCTTAATATACCGGTAGAACATGTCCGGAACTTATTCGGCCAGTTTGATGCACATGCAAAACTGGTTGAAAAAACAATGGAAGTTACATTGATTGCCAGAGACAACGAATTAAAAATTCTTGGTGATGCGGAAAAAGTCCAGAAAACCAAGTCTGTGCTGGAAGAATTGTTAAAGCTGTCCATGCGAGGCAATACCATTACCGAGCAGAATGTAACCTATGCATTGGCACTTTCCATGAATGATAAGGTAAGTACCATAAACGAAATTGATAAGGACTTAATCTGCCATACTATTCAGGGCAAGCCAATTAAGCCAAAAACATTAGGACAAAAAAAATATGTGGATTTAATCCGGAAAAAAATGATTGTATTCGGTATTGGTCCGGCCGGTACCGGTAAAACATATCTTGCTATGGCGATGGGCATTCAGGCATTCAAAAATGATGAAGTAAATCGCATTATTTTAACACGTCCTGCAATTGAAGCAGGCGAAAAACTGGGCTTTTTGCCGGGTGATTTACAGAGTAAGGTAGATCCTTACCTGCGGCCGTTGTATGATGCGTTATATCAGATAATGGGTCCGGAATCCTTTCAGAAGAATATGGAAAAGGGATTGATTGAAGTAGCACCGCTTGCATATATGCGTGGCAGAACGCTTGATAATGCGTTTATTATTCTGGACGAAGCTCAGAACACCACCCCTGCACAGATGAAAATGTTTTTAACAAGAATCGGTTTTGGCTCCAAGGTTATCATTACCGGAGACCTGACCCAGAAGGATTTACCGATGGGAGCAGCATCCGGTCTGGATGTGGCATTAAAAGTGTTATCCAAGGTGGATGATATTGGTTTTGCCACCATGACCGGAGAAGATGTTGTCAGACACCCATTGGTACAGAAAATTGTTAAAGCATATGATGAGTATGAAAGCAAAAAAGCAAAGTTTGAACAGCAGACAAAGACTGCCTTAAAGCAGGAACCGCAGAAAACGCCGTCGGTTAAGCAGGAACCAAAGGTGCAGGAAGCTGTAAAAAAGGAAATAAAAAATGAGATAAGAACCTCCGGGAAAAAGCAGAATCCGGGAGTCGGTCGTTATTACAGTATTATTAGAAAAAAATAAAGGAAACCCTGAGAAATGAATGAAGAAACAAAGGAATTAAACTTATCTACAAAAATAAATATACGTTATCTTATCCATATGATGCTTACAATATTGTTTGCAGCAGGTGTGGCAGGGTTTTCCAATGAGGTTGTTTTAGAGCATGCATGGAACAAGCAGTATTTTGCCTTTGCGGGGGCAATTTGTGCCGTAATTGTACTCTGTTCCTTTTTAGAGAGGAAGAAATTGTACGAGTCATTCCGCTCCATGGGAATATTGTTGGCATGCTTTCTTGTGTCCGGATTGCTGTTATTGTTATCTGATTTTTATGTAAATCTGCCAATCTGGTTACTTGGCGGTATTGCTGCGGCAGCTTTGGTAAATCGTAATATCGGTATGCTGTACCTGTATTATTTTGTGTACCATGCAATTTATCTGCAGGGAGGACAAATGCATGGGCTGGTGTTTCATTTTGTGGTTGCAACCTTAATTGCATTTTTTATTCCTAAAATGAAAACATTTCTGTCCATGTTGTATATGATGGCTTTTGCAGCATGTCTGGTCGTAACAGGTTCCATTATTCATAATCAGATGGATATTGACGAAAGCATGATGTTGGATACATTTTATATTTTATGCACCTATTTGTTCTGTATTTTAGTGACCATGGTGCTTGTAAAATGGAATATGGGACAGCAGACAGCAGAAGAAGAAGCAGAAGTTTTGGTACCGGGTAACTACGAATATCTGGATTTACTTGCACAGGACACTGCGGAGAAGGATGCTGCGGCAGAAGCAGATATTGCAGAAGAGACTGCTACAGAGGAAACAACGGAAACAGTGGCAGAGGAAGAAATAACAGAGACTATAGAAGAAGTAGCGGAAGTCAAGGAAGAAGCAAATGCAGAAATCGAAGTAACATCCGGAGAAAATAACGAAACAAATGATACCGTAGAAACTGTGGAAGTTGCAGAAGAGCCTGTGGCGGAAGAAACTGCTGATGTTACAGAAGAGACCGAGGCAGAAGAGACTGCTGATGCTACAGAAGAGACTGTCGATGTTACAGAAGAGACTGAGACAGAAGAGACTGTCGATGTTACAGAAGAAACTGAGGCAGAAGAGACTGCTGATGTTGCAGAAGAAATGGAAGTTACAGCGGAGACAGAGCTTAAAGAAGAACCGGAAGAAATTTTTGAGGAAGAGGAAGAAGAAACGGTAGAGGAAGTTATCGAGGAAATCGATTATACGTCTTATTGTGACGAAAAATCAGAACTGTTACTGGAACTTCGTGCCAAGAATAAAGCAGTATATGCCCAGGCAATTCTTGTCGGAAAGCTGGCTGCGGAAACAGCCCAGTGTATCGGACTGAATGTAGAACTTACGAAAGCGGCCGGTTTATACAAGAGAATCGGTAAAATCAGAGAAGTGAATAATGAATATACATCTACGGAAATTGCCAAGGAGCATAATTTCCCTGAGCCGCTGATTTACCTGTTAGACCAGCTGAACCATGATATTATCGAGCAGAAAGAAGCAGCGGTAATATTAATGACTGACGGTGTAATATCTTATTATTCCATTGTACGTCACGCACAAAAGCTGGATATCGCACCTGAAAAAATTGTGGACATGATTGTTTCCAAGAAAATTTTCCAGGGAGATTTTAACGATTCCGGTTTGAGTATGCAGGAATGTGTAATATTGCGTGAAAAGCTGATAGCACTGTTAAAGGCGCAGGATAAAAAGCATGCGGAAAGGATGCAGAAGGCATGACAATTAACATTGAAAAAGAGATAGAATTACAGTTTGATTTTTCTGAGGATGACTATGTGGAAAAAGTGATTCTGGCAGCTATGGACTATGCAGACTGTCCCTATGAGGCAGAGGTAAATGTGTTGTTTACCGACAATGCAGGAATCCACGAAATGAATCTGGAATACCGGGAAATAGATCGTCCGACGGATGTGCTTTCCTTTCCGATGGTGGAGTATGAGCAGCCGGGCTGTTTTGATGGTCTGGAGGAAGAACAGGCGGATTGCTTTCATCCGGAAACAGGAGAATTGCTGTTGGGGGACATTGTGCTTTCCTATGACAAAATCAAAGAACAGGCAAAAGAGTATGGGCATTCCGAACTTAGGGAGCTTTGCTTTCTTGTAGCGCATAGTATGCTGCATTTGTTTGGATATGACCATATGGAAGAAGAAGAACGGAAGCAGATGGAGCAGATGCAGAGAGACATTCTTTCCGGTTTGAATATTTTAAGATAACGAGGCAGAAAACATGGGTAACAGAAAGAAAAACAGCTTTTATATTCAGGGAACCATTCTGGCGGCAGCATCTATTCTGACAAGAATTATGGGAATCGCTTTTCGAATTCCGCTGACCAGGATTATCGGAGACGAAGGAATCGGTGCGTATTCTAATGCGTACGAAATTTATAATTTTGCGTTGCTACTGTCTACCTACAGTATTCCGATTGCGGTTTCCAAGCTGGTATCTGCAAGGGAAAGTAAAAAAGAATATATTAATTCCTACCGGGTGTTTCAGACGGCTATGGGTTTTGCACTGGTTGCCGGAGCACTCGCAGCACTGATAACTTTCTTTGGCGCGGAATTTTTCTCTGCTTCTTTGTTTAAATCAGAGGCCAGTGCCATACCGTTAAAATTTTTAGCACCAACTATTTTTGTATTTGCAATTATGGGTGTGCTGCGCGGTTATTTCCAAGGAAAAAATACTATGCTTCCTACGGCGATTTCTCAGTTGTTAGAGCAATTTTTCCATGTAGTGGTAGGTCTTGTGGCTGCGTTGATTTTTATGAAAATTTACGCTACGTCTGAGTTTTGTGTGGCTTACGGTGCAGCGGGCGGTACTTTCGGTACCTTAATTGGTGCGGTAATTTCCCTGTTGTTTTTAGGTGCGGTTTTCTTTATGTATTATCCGATATTAAGGAAACGGTTTCGTAAAGACTGTGGTGCACCAGTGGAAGATTATCAGACTTTGCTGAAATTGGTATTGATTACTATTTTTCCTATCATTCTGAATCAGACCTTGTATTCTGTCAGCGGTATTCTGGACAGTGTTTTGCTAAATTCTGTTCTGGATTCCAAAGGATATACTGAAGAAGCCCGTCTTATTTTATGGGGAAGATATTCCAGTAAATACCGTTTGCTTGCTAATTTGCCATTATCCATAGCTTCTGCGATTGGAGTGGCAATTATACCGAATATTGTCCGGGCTTATACGGAAGGAAATAAACGGGACTTACATGAAAAAACGGCACAGGCAGTGAAATTTAATATGATGATTGCCATTCCGTGTGCGTTTGGTCTGGCAGTGTTAGCAAAACCGATTATGCAGGTATTATTCAATGATACAACAGAAATGACACCATTACTGATGCAGTTAGGGGCATTTGCTATTGTATTGTATGCTTATTCCACAACAACTAGCAATGTATTGCAAGGGCTCAGTATGTTGCGGTATCCTGTAATTCATGCAGGAGTGAGTATTGTTATTTATGTCATTGTAGATTATCTTTTGTTATCTTTCTTTGACATGAATGTCTATGCACTGATTGTCGGCCATACATTGTTCCCACTGATTGTCAGCATTCTGAACTGGCTGCGGATTCAGATGGAAACCGGGTATAAACAGGAAATTATTCGGACATTTCTTATGCCGACAGTATGCGCTGCAGCTATGGCGGTAGTGACGTATTTTTCATATTTAGGTCTTTACACATTGACAAAGAGCGCATTGATTAGCCTGTTAGTTGCTATGTTTTTTGCAGTTTGCATTTATTTTGTGCTGATGATTGTGACAAGAACCTTGAACGAAAAGGAATTATACGACCTGCCGATGGGGGGAAGAATTGTTCGTCTGGCAAAAACATTAGGTCTGTTAAAGGAATAAGTTGTTTTCTTTCGGTAAATACTTCTAAAAAAACTAGGAGGTTACCATGAAGAAAATTTTATATACTTCCCTGCTGTTTGCCGGCATTTCAATTATATTTGGCTTGTGTTATTATATGAGTTTCAAAAATGCATTGCTACACTATAATCGTGAAGCGGTGGAGCAGAATACAAAACTGTTAAATGAAATTCTGCAATCCTCCGGGGAAAATGAACGGTTATTACAACAGATGTTAAGTGAAAACACAGAGGCAGTTTCTGCGGCTGCAACGCAAGAGACGCTTCGGGCAAACGCCAGCTATTTTCTGGAGACCTGTTATCTGCAAAGTCAGACGGAGGAAAGAGAACAGCTGGCAATTCCTGGTTTTATGGTAGGGCTTGACCGCAGGGAACTGGCTGCTTATGTGGAGGGGTATATGGAGGCTATGCCGGTCAATGAATATCTGAGTGGTCTGGTTTCTTATGAAATTGTTTCGTTCAGTGCGGACAAGGTAGTTTTAAGAAAAACATATAATGAAACAAAGGTGGAAAACCAGTTTTATATCTGCAAGCGGGGTGAGTTTGTTGCAGTATATTACAGTGATTTAAAAACTGTTTATGAATACACGGAAATACGGGTGGACAGCCTTACAGAAGAAGTACAACAGATAATTACTCAGGGCTTTTATGTGAAAGATACTCAGGAGTTATATAGCATTTTAGAAGGATATACAAGTTAAGGACAGGAAAAAGATATGAGAACACGTATTGCGATAATCGGTGGCGGTGCCTCCGGTATGATGGCGGCGATTACAGCGGCTTCTCATGGTGCGGAGGTTACCGTATATGAAGCAAAGGATCGCCTTGGGAAAAAAATTCTGGCGACGGGCAACGGAAAATGTAATTATACGAATATAGTACAGGAGGATTCCTGTTATCGTGGAAGAAATCCGTCTTTTTCTAAGGCAGTGCGGGAGTTTTTTACGGTAGAAAAGACGATTGATTTTTTCAAAAGTATTGGAATAGAGCCGAAATACCGCAATGGATATGTTTATCCAAATTCCGAGCAGGCGGCCTCGGTGGCAGATGCACTTGCCATGGAGCTTCGTGCAAGGCGGGTAAAGACAATGTTTTCTCCGGTGTTTTCTGTAAAATATAGTGGTGATGGCTTTCTTGTAAAAAGCGAGCAGGGATGTGAAGAATATGATAAAGTAATTTTATGTTGTGGAAGTGTGGCCGGAATGAAGGAACCAAAAGAATTCTCAGGCTATAGTCTGGCAGAACGTTTGGGACATCGGATAACACCACTGATTCCCGCGCTGGTACAGCTTCGATGCAAGGAAAAATGGTTTAAGACTGTATCGGGTGTCCGTACAGAGGGTATGATTACCGTTTTGGAAAACGGAAAGCCAATTGCTTTGGAAAAAGGTGAGCTTTTGTTTACAGAGTATGGTTTGTCGGGGATTCCGGTCTTTCAGGTAAGCCGTTTTGCCGGAGAGGCACTAAACAGAGGAAACAAGGTAAAGTGTTTCGTTGATTTGTTACCGGGATATAGTATAGAGGAAGTAGAGCATTTATTACAGCATCGTTTTGAAACGTTAAAAAAACGAACAGCAGAAGAAGTACTGACCGGACTTTTGAACCATAAATTAAATTATATATTATTGAAGGAAGCCGGAATTGATCCGGAAGCAGATAGTAAAAAAGCGTATCATCCGGAAGTTTTTCAAAAACTGGCTACGTTATATAAGGGATTGACCTGTCAGGTGACAGAACTGAATCCGTTTGCCAATGCACAGGTGTGTGCCGGCGGTGTGGATACTGCTGATATTATACCGGAAACTATGGAATCCAAGCTGGTCAAGGGTTTATACTTTGCAGGGGAACTGGTGGATGTGGACGGTACCTGTGGTGGTTATAATTTGCAGTGGGCATGGAGCAGTGGCTATGTGGCGGGACTATATGCGGCATCAAAGTAATGAAAAGAATATATCTACAATAGTAGAATAATTGAACTAATTATAAACAGAAAAGGTAAAGTATTATGATAAGAATACCTCAGTTAAAACTGCATATTCGTCATACAAAAGAGGAACTTACGCTGGCGGTGAAAAAGGAACTTAAGCTTCCTCATGAGAATTTTACATATACGATAAAAAAGCGTTCCATTGATGCAAGAAAAAAACAGGAACTGCATTTTGTTTATGCCATTGATGTGGCACTGCCTGAAAAGGAAGAACAGCGTATTCTTGCAAAGGCAAAAGGAAAAGTTGTTCCGGCGCCAAGGGAGGAATATGCTTTTGTGCCGTGTGGAACAAAGCCGATAAAGCAACGCCCGATTGTGATCGGTGCCGGTCCGGCAGGCTTGTTCTGTTCCTATTTTTTGGCTAAGCATGGATATGCACCGATTGTGATAGAACGGGGCGAGCCAATGGAAGACCGCATAAGACGTGTGGAGGAGTTCTGGTCAGGAGGTGCTTTACATACAGAGAGTAATGTCCAGTTTGGAGAAGGTGGAGCAGGTACCTTTTCCGATGGTAAGTTAAATACGATGGTTAAGGATCCTTCCGGGCGTATTCGCAAGGTTTTAGAGATTTTTGTGGAGCATGGTGCTCCGGAGGAAATTTTATATATAAACAAACCTCATATCGGTACAGACAATTTGCGTCATATTATCGTTTCCATGCGGAAGCAGATGATTTCCTGGGGGGCAGAGTTTCGTTTTTCTTCCAAAGTGACGGATCTTGTGTTACAGGAAGACGGAAGTATAAAGGGTGTAACGGTAAATGATTCTACAACGATAGAATCACAAGTTGTTGTAGCCGCTTTAGGACACAGTGCCAGAGATACTTTTGAAATGCTGATAACCAAACCATTGACCATGGAGAACAAGGCATTTGCCATTGGTGTGCGTATAGAGCATCCGCAGGAAATGATTGGCCGTTCCCAGTATGGGGAAAGCTATAGGGAACTTCCGGCTGCGGATTACAAGCTGACACATCAGTGTGAAAACGGCAGAGGAGTATATTCTTTTTGCATGTGTCCGGGAGGGTTTGTTGTGAATGCTTCTTCTGAAGAAGGACGGACTGTAGTCAATGGCATGAGCAATCACGACCGTTCGGAAAAAAACGCCAACAGTGCACTGATTGTAACGGTGACACCGGAGGATTTTGTAAACGAAGGCTTTACCGGACCGCTGGCCGGAGTACAATTTCAGCGTAAGTGGGAGGAAGCCGCATTTAAAGAAGGACACGGGAAAATTCCGATTCAATTATTTGGAGACTTGTTAAGCGGGCAAAAGTCTGTTACAATAGGAGAAATTGTTCCAAATACCAAAGGGAAGTATAGCCTTTCAGATTTAAGGAATTGTTTGCCGGAGTATATTCTTTGCAGCTTAAAAGAAGGTATTCTTGCCTTTGATAAGAAAATTCCCGGATTTGCCAGAGAGGATGCGGTACTTCTCGGCGTAGAAACCAGAACCTCCTCGCCGGTGCGCATTGTACGGGGAGAGGATTATCAGGCAGATATCAAAGGTTTTTATCCCTGTGGCGAAGGTGCCGGTTATGCCGGTGGCATTACAAGTGCAGCAGTGGACGGAATCAAGGTGTTTGAGGCAATTGCTTCAATTTATAGTAAGTAGAATCGAGGGTAACCATGGACGAGATGAGAAAAAATTTAAGCAAGAAACAGAGAATTGTAGTAAAGGTTGGTTCTTCTACAATTACACATGAAGCAACAGGAAATATTAATTTTGCAAAATTGGAAAAGCTGGTACGTTTGCTTACCGACCTGCATAATCAGGGCAGAGATGTGGTGTTAGTGACCTCCGGTGCCGTGGCAGTCGGACGTAAATCGGTAGGAATGCAGGAACGACCGAAGACTCTTTCAGAAAAGCAGGCCTGTGCAGCAATTGGTCAGGCAAGTCTTATGACTGTATACCAGAAATTATTTTCCGAATATCATCAGCCCTGCGCCCAGATTCTTATGACAAAGTTTACAATTTTAAATGACATTACACGACAGAATGCATGTAACACATTCGAACAATTATTTAAAATGGGAGTTATCCCGATTGTAAATGAAAATGATACGGTTTCTACCGACGAAATGGAAAACCTTGGTATTGGTGAAAATGATACATTGGCAGCGCTTGTAACTGCAATGATACATGGTGATTTAGTGATTTTGTTATCTGATATTGACGGTCTGTATTCAGATGACCCGAAGAAGAATCCGGATGCAGTGTTCTTCCACCAGATTGAAGATTTGAATGAATCCGTGCTTGGGATGGCAAAGGGCAGTTCCAGTTCGGTTGGAACCGGCGGTATGCAGACGAAGCTTTCAGCAGCAAAAATTGCGACAGATTCCGGTGCGGACATGATTATTGCCAACGGTGATGATATCGAAAACCTTCGCAGGGTAATGGAAGGAGAACAGGTGGGAACCTTGTTCTGTGCCCATGAAGTAGAAAATTTTCATCTTTTAGATTATATTACACATAAATAAACGATAGTTTATATACATCAGCAGAAAGCGTTGTCAGATGACAACCAGAAAGGATGAGCAGTTATGGATTTAATAGAAATAGGAAAACGTGCAAAAGCAGCATCTCATAAACTTGCAATTTTATCAACCGTAAAGAAAAATGAAGCGTTAAAGGCTGTTGCCGCAGCTTTAGTGGCAAACAGTGCAGACATTATAGCAGCAAACGAAACAGATGTGAAAAATGCAAAAGCAAACGGCATGTCAGAAGCGTTACTTGACCGTCTGTCGGTTAATGAAGCAAGAGTAAAAGCTATGGCAGATGGAATTTTACAGGTAGCAGATTTAAAAGACCCGGTAGGTGAGGTTCTTTCCATGACAAACCGCCCAAATGGACTGATGATTGGTAAAAAAAGAGTTCCTCTCGGAGTTATCGGTATGATTTACGAATCACGTCCGAATGTAACTCCGGATGCATTCTGTCTGTGCTTTAAAACCGGTAATGCAGTAATTTTACGTGGCGGCAGTGACTGTATTCATTCCAACCTTGCCATTACAAAGATAATCCGTGAGGCTTTAAAGAAACAGGGGATTTGCGAAGATGTCGTACAGATTGTAGAGTCTACCGACCGTGAAACCGCAACAGCACTGATGCGCTTAAATGAATATGTGGATGTGCTGATTCCGAGAGGCGGCGCAGGTTTAATTAAAAGTGTTGTAGAGAACAGCACGGTACCTGTGATTGAAACAGGTACCGGTAACTGTCATATTTATGTGGATGCTTCCGCTGATTTTGACATGGCATTAAATATTATCGACAATGCAAAAACACAGCGCCTTGGCGTCTGTAACGCTGCAGAATCCCTTGTAGTGCACGAAAGTATCGCAAAGGACTTTCTGCCGGCTGTTTATGAAAAACTCACTCAAAAGGCTGTTGTGATGCGTGCAGATGAACGTGCAAGAGCCATTTGTCCGCAGATGGAAGAAGCAACCGAGGAAGATTTTTATAAAGAATATTTAGACAGACTTATTTCTGTAAAAATTGTGGATTCCATTGATGAAGCTATTGCACATATCAATGAGCACAACACCGGACATTCGGAGTCTATTATTACAAAAGACTACGAGAATTCCCTTCGTTTCTTAAACGAAATTGATGCCGCGGCAGTATATGTCAATGCATCTACCCGTTTTACCGATGGCGGAGAATTTGGATTTGGTGCAGAAATCGGTATCAGTACCCAGAAACTTCATGCCAGAGGTCCTCTGGGATTGGAAGAGCTGACAACAACAAAGTATATTATTTTTGGTAACGGACAAATTCGTTAACATTTTGGGGCTGTTGCATAAAGCACTTTAGTGACTGTTTGTGCGCCGGCCCCTGATTTTGTTTGTTCAGGAGAGTAAGAATATTATGAGTGAATGGTTAAAAAAAATTAAAGAAATTTCATTGGAGCAGGTTCCAACAACGGAACCGGAGCGCCAGTACTACTTTATGGATTTACTGAAGGGCTGGATAGCCGAACAGGAAGCGGAGAAAGGGCGTAAACTGACTTATCATGTCCAGACCTTTGGTTGTCAGATGAATTCCAAGGACTCCGAGAAGCTGGCAGGCATTTTAGAAAACATCGGTTATGTGGAGACAGACACGGAAAAAGCGGATTTTGTATTATACAATACCTGTACGGTACGTGAAAATGCGAACACCAGAGTATATGGCAGAATCGGTTATCTCGGAACTATGAAAAAGAAAAATCCGGATATGAAAATTGCCATGTGCGGTTGCATGATGCAGGAAGCACATGTGGTAGAGAAAATTAAAAAAAGTTATCGCTTTGTAGACATTGTATTTGGTACCCATAATATTTTTAAGCTGGCAGAACTGTTATATGAAGATATACTCCGAGGTAAAATGGTGGTTGATGTATGGAATGGTACGGACCAGATTGTAGAAGACTTACCGAGCGAGCATAAATACAAGTTTAAGGCCGGTGTGAATATTATGTATGGATGCAATAATTTCTGTAGTTATTGTATTGTGCCTTATGTCCGGGGCAGAGAACGCAGCAGAAAGCCGGAGGATATTATCACCGAAGTAAAAAAACTTGCGGACGAAGGTATTGTGGAAATCATGTTGCTGGGACAGAACGTAAATTCCTACGGAAAAACATTGGAAACTCCGGTTTCTTTTGCGGAATTATTGAAAATGGTGGAAGAAGTGGAAGGAATCAAGCGTATCCGCTTTATGACCTCCCATCCCAAGGATTTATCTGATGAGTTAATTGAAGTAATGAAAAATTCAGAGAAAATCTGTACTCATCTGCATTTACCGATGCAGTCCGGCAGCACAAGAGTGTTGAAGGAAATGAACCGCAAATATACGAAAGAAGACTATTTGCAACTGGTGGACAAAATTAAGTCTTCCATGCCTGATATTTCCCTGACTACAGATATTATTGTCGGATTTCCGGGAGAAACGGAGGAGGATTTCTTAGAAACCGTAGATGTAGTAAGAAAAACAGGATTTGATTCTGCCTATACTTTTATTTACTCTAAAAGAACAGGAACTCCTGCTGCAAAAATGGAGGAACAGGTACCTGAGGATGTAGTAAAAGATCGTTTTAATCGTCTGCTAGAAGAAATTAAAATAACTTCCGAAGCATGTGCGAACCGTTATACCGGACAAACCATGGAAGTTCTGGTAGAGGAAGAGAATGAACAGGGCGAGGGTATGCTCACCGGAAGACTCAGTAATAATCTGTTGGTTCACTTTAAAGGTGATAAAGAATTAATTGGTAAATTAGTCCTAGTTAATTTGAAGGAATGCAAAGGATTCTACTATATAGGGGAAATTGCATAAACCTCAAATACTAGAAAATGTATAAACAATACTTGACATACGCCTGAAAAAAGTATAAAATTTATATGTTGTATTTTTAGAATTAGGATTACTATATCTTGATGTTTAAAATGCAATGAAAATTGAATAAGGAGGTACTCCTGTCATGAGTCCGATTTTAGCGATTGTACTCGCTGTGGCAGCTGCCCTTATTGCCGGTGTCATTGCCTGGTTTGCAGCCATCGCATATCGTAAAAAAGTATACGAAGCAAAGGTTGGTACTGCAGAAAACAAGGCAAGAGAAATTATTGACGAAGCATTAAAGACAGCCGAAACAAAAAAGCGGGAAGCATTGCTTGAAGCGAAGGAAGAGTCTTTAAAGACTAAGAATGAGCTGGAGAGAGAATCTAAGGAACGCAGAACTGAAATTCAGCGCTACGAAAAGAGAGTTCTTTCCAAGGAAGAAGCAATCGACAAAAAAGCGGAAACATTGGAAAAACGGGAAGCCAAGATGAATGCAAAGGAAGCTGAGCTTGACCGCCTACGTGGTGAAGTACAAGAAGCGCATCAGCGTCAGTTGCAGGAACTTGAAAAAATCTCGGGTTTGACCTCCGAACAAGCAAAGGAATATCTTATTAAGTCTGTGGAAGATGAAGTAAAGCATGAAACTGCAGTCCTTATTAAGGAACTGGAAAACAATGCAAAGGAAGAGGCAGAAAAGAAAGCAAAAGAATATGTTGTTTCTGCTATTCAGCGTTGTGCAGCAGATCATGTGGCTGAATCTACAATTTCTGTAGTACAGCTTCCAAACGATGAAATGAAGGGTAGAATTATCGGTCGAGAAGGACGTAATATTCGTACGCTCGAAACTTTGACCGGCGTCGAGTTAATCATCGACGATACTCCGGAAGCAGTTGTTCTTTCCGGTTTCGACCCAATCCGTCGTGACGTTGCCCGTATTGCTCTCGAAAAACTGATTGTAGACGGTCGTATTCATCCGGCCAGAATTGAAGAAATGGTGGAAAAGGCTCAGAAAGAAGTAGAAACCATGATCCGTGAAGAAGGTGAATCTGCTGCCCTTGAGGTTGGCGTTCACGGTATTCATCCGGAACTCATTAAGCTTCTTGGTAGAATGAAGTACCGTACGAGCTATGGACAGAATGCACTTCGTCATTCTGTGGAAGTTGCTATCCTTTCCGGTTTATTAGCTGCT
>JAZSEW010000066.1:0-13413 GCA_045531895.1 Lachnospiraceae bacterium | reverse complement strand
TTGACCTTTGTTGATTGTTATTTTGTGGTGATTTAACAATACTTCGTACGTAGGTAAATGTCTACTGCTTTTGAGAAAAGTAAAACGCTGCGCCACAGCCTTGACAGGCCATCGCGCAGCGATTTTGTTCAATTCCAATTTGTCTAACAGATGAGAGTTCCAGTTCAAAACACCTATCCACTTATGGCTAGGTGTTTTGCGTCATTATTTGACTAAATTTTTACTGCTAAACTATGTTTACACTTTGTTTACACACCCCAGTCAGTGTTCCGGCAAGCTCCTTTCTATACGGGTTTGCAGGTGGTAAGCTTTGGTTCAAGTCCCATTACCAGCATTAACTCTCTTGTTTTCAAGGGAGTTTTTTTCGTTAGCGGAAAGTTTTATAGAATTTTTTTCAAGAAAGGATGACCTCACTATGTACCAAATTAAAAATTTTATTGACAATGATGACATCAAAATACTGGATGAACTTGGTCCTTTCCAGGTAATCGAATATCAGCGTGACTTAAGCGTTATGCCCGGAAGCGCTCAAACTGCTTACTACTGCAGCGAAATGAACGTGCGCAAGCGTCAGGTAATCTGCAACCTTTCAAAATCTAACATTACCACTCAGGCCGGTGCTATGCAATGGATGGTAGGTAATGTAAATGCCACTACCGGCGTCAAGGGTGTCGGCGACCTTCTCAGTAAAGCGGTAAGAGGCAAAGTCACCGGCGAATCCGCTATTAAACCGGAATACACCGGCGACGGTACTTTAGTATTGGAGCCTACCTACAAACATATCCTGCTGATTAATACCGCTGACTGGGGTGGAAACCTTCTGTTAGATGATGGTTTATTCCTTGCCTGTGACTCCAACTTACAGCACAAAGCAGTAATGCGCTCCAACATTTCCTCCGCAGTTGCCGGTGGAGAAGGCTTATTCAATCTTGGTATTACAGGAAATGGTATTCTGTGCTTAGAATCTTTCTGTCCAAAGGAAGAATTAATTGAAATCGAATTAAAAGACGATGTTCTGAAAGTAGATGGCAACATGGCTATTGCCTGGAGTGGAAGTCTTTCCTTCACTGTTGAACGCTCCGGAAAGAGTCTGATTGGCTCCGCAGCTTCCGGAGAAGGTCTGGTTAATGTATATCGTGGTACGGGTAAGGTTTTACTGGCCCCTGTGTCCAGATAAAATAAACAACATTATACAATAGTTTAAAGAAAAAAGGGATGCCACTACACTGAACTAATCAGCCGGATTGACATCCCTTTCGCTTTTTCTTAGAAATACTTTTTATTTCCCCAAAGATTGCTCTTCTTGAGGTCCAGATATTCATTATACGCTTTTTCCAGAATCTGCTTCTCGTTTGCAAATTTCAGCAAATGATATGCCTCGTGGAATTTGTAATATCCGGAATCCGTAAAGTACTCTTCCCGTTGCGGCTTGCTATAATAGCTGTCTGACATCAT
Source organism: Lachnospiraceae bacterium (assembly GCA_045531895.1). Lineage (GTDB taxonomy): Bacteria > Bacillota > Clostridia > Lachnospirales > Lachnospiraceae > SIG299. Next base: position 11,958 of record JAZSEW010000066.1, on the reverse strand, counting down.
TAAATACCAATGAACGTCCTTTAATACTGTATTTTGCGGCGTATTAAAGGTATACTGGCTCTTGCCAACATACTTAATAATGGACGCATCGGCTCCGGTCTCTTCCTTTACTTCACGGATGGCGGTTTCCTTGTATTCTTCGCCTTCTTCCACCGTGCCCTTTGGAAGCACCCAGCCTTCGTACTTATTTTTGTAATTCTTATACAGTAATAAAATTTTTCCTCTGAATATAACTACACCGCCACAGCTCGTTGCCTCTACCATCGCAATTCCTCCGTTATGTGGTGTGTTTTCTACAACTGCCTTATAGTATACATCATTTGGACGCACTTTTCAACCCACTAACGAATTAAGTTTTTAAATTTAGAGATAATTTATATTTTATTCTCCAAAAAAGAAGCTTTCCAATATCTTTTTTGCCGCCGGAACCGCATATTTGCTTCCGCTTCCGGAATTCTCCATCAGTACAACAACAGCAATCTCCGGTTCATTAGCCGGGGCAAAGCAAAGATACCAGGAATGGGTGCCTCCTTCATACTCGGCGCTTCCGGTTTTTCCGGCAACTGTGATTCCCCGATTGGAAAATTCCTGCATTTTATCTTCCGATGCCGCTATCATGTACTCTGTCAGCAAATCCGCAGTTTCCTCATCCAATAATACTTTTTCCTCAGCCGAAGTATAAGTTGTGATAATTTTCCCTGCCGGATTTTGTACGGCATCCACCAAATACGGCATCTTCACGATTCCGTGATTTGCAACAGCCGAAGCAAGCATCAGCTTCTGAAACGGTGTCATCAGCGTTTCACCCTGACCAAAAGCAGCCTGCACCCTTGCAGAGTCAGAAGTCCCCTCCGTTACTAAAAAACGGCTGACTGCATACGGAATTGTTGTTTTCCATGCAGTTCCAAAGCCCAGTGTCTCTGCCACTTTCTGAAACTCCTCATTCGAAATCAGCTCGCCCATATAAGCATATGCTGTGTTACAGGAATTTGCAAAAGCCTCCTCTAACGTCTGCACTCCATGTGCTTTTTCATTATTACAGTGCACTGTGGTGTTTCGGAATCTGGCGCTTCCGGTACAATTGTAAGAAAAATCTTCTGCTTCATGCTGCTGTAAATATGCCAATGTGGTTACCAATTTGAAAGTAGATCCCGGCGGATACAATCCGTTCGTCAAACGATTCAAGAAAGGTGCATCTGTTCTTTGATTCAGTTCCTCCCATTGTACGGAAATTTCATTCGGATCATAGGAAGGTGCGGAAACCATGGCAAGCAGCCGTCCGGTCTTTACTTCCATTACGCCGATTGCCCCGGCATAACCCTGCAAAGCATCATATGCTGTTTTCTGCAATCTCATATCAATCGTTGTCACAATGCTGTTCCCTTCCGGTAATTCTCCGGCGGCTTCCAGTTTCACTCTTTCCCATACAGACAAGTCTACCGTATACATTTCACGCCAGCAACGCTCTTCCAGACCATTGCAGCCCATAAGCATCTGTCCTGTAACAAAGGCAGCCGACTCTCCGTGGGGATATAGTCGGTACAAACTTCCATCCGTTCCGACAATACTCTGGGCAAGAATGGTACCATCCGATGCCAGAATTTTACCCTTTGGCATTGTTTTTTCCGTCTCTCTAATACGGCGGTTGTAGTCATTGTAATAAACTTTTTTCGCCTCCGGTATCGTAACACAAAGGAAATACGCCGTCATTCCGCAAAGCAGCAAAAGAATCAATGAACATACTGAAACCATTCGCCGTTGCTGTCCCGATTTCTTTTCTGCCTTTCTTTTCTTCTCCTCAGTTATCCGCATCGCCTGCATTCCCTGAAACAGAAAGATAGAGCTAAACAAAGAGCTCCCTCCGTAGCTGATAAATGCCAAAGTTACACCTGTCGACGGAATCATTTTTATTACACCACCCACATTCAAAAACAGCTGTACACCAAACAAGGCTACAGCCCCGGTGGTCACCGCAAACAAAAATGGTTGCCGCCGCTCCATGGCCAACTGCAGCATCCAGATAATGCAGTTAATATACACACATAAAATCAAAGCAGCAAACACACATCCCAGTTCCTCGGCTACCGCAGAAAAAATGAAGTCACTTTTTACAACCGGAACTGTTTTGGGCATTCCTTTCATAAGTCCTGTTCCGAACCATTCTCCGCTACCAACAGCAAATAAAGACTGTGCCATTTGATATCCCTCATTTTCAATACAGGTAAACGGATTCTGCCACGCCAATACACGTTCCCTGATATGTCCGGAATACCGGTACGCCAATACTGCTGCCAGACTTCCGGCAAGTAGCGCCGCCGTTGGAAACAAAACATCCGCACTGACTACAAAAAGCATCAGCAAATATACCACAAAGAAAATCAGCGCACCTCCAAAATCATTGGAAAGCGCCAGTAACCCTACATGCAATGCCGCCACTACACTAACCAGCAGAAGCTTTCGATATTTGCTTCCTGATTCCTGTACCAGCAGTGCTGCCATGGCAAGAATAAAAGTCAGCTTAACAAACTCCGACGGCTGAAATGTAAAGTTTTTTATAGTCAGCCAGTTTTTTGCCCCGAATACTTCGCTTCCAAGCACCATCACTATCGTAAGAAGTCCCAGTCCCACCAATGCATACAACACACCCAGCCGTTCCGGCTTTTGGAGTCGCTTCAATATCACCGGTAAAAACGAACAGAGACAATATGCAAATACCGCCATAATAAACTGCTTTACCGCACTTTCAAAAGAAAGTCTGGTCAGCATCAGAAAGCCTATTGAAAGCAGAAGCATCATATTTTGAAACAGCATTGTGCTGCCATTCTCATAAATCCGACGTTGTATAATTCCGGCCATAACAAAAAAAGCCAGTTGAAACAAATACAAAGGAAGAATGCGGTACTCCCCGGTTGCAAGCAGTAATGACAGAAAACCACAACCATGCAACAAATATCGACAAATGCCCATACAACGTGTAAAACCCGCCTCCCACCGGCGGGTCCACATTGAAGCATAAGCCGCTGTCACATAAAGTGCCAGCAAAATAACCAATATAAAATTTGCTGTCGTAACTATCCAAGTTGTCATTATTCTATTCCCCGCTTAAAATGTCCCTTTGTAAAAGGACCTTTTCCCAGACACTTCGTTCCTGTAAAAAAAGCCTTCAGTACTTCTGTCATCTGCTCCGGTGTCTCAAAGGTAAAATCAAATCGCCAGCCTGCCGGCGAAAACTTCTGCTCAACTCCTGTTCCGAGCAACGAAAAACAGGCACTGTTATATATTATGTTGTAGCAGGATGAGCAGACCTGCCGCACCGGAAATTCTACACCCATACGGTCTGTCAGCACAATTCCTTCTCTTTTTTTTCCCGCAGAACATTGCAACACATTATCACGTACACATTGGGCAGAAACCATCAGCGGAAGACGTCCGTAAATTATAAAATCGCTGTCTTCCACATGAAATCCCCTGATTTCTTCCTCATTCAGTTCCACAGGTACCGTAAATCGCCTATATCCTTTTTCCCTGAAAAAACACTTTGCTTCCTGTTGAAATGCATATAAATTATAATTCAGCCGTACTTCAAACTGTTTCTCCAGTCCGGTTTCTTTTAAAAACTGTAATTCTTCCAAGGATTTTGCAAGGAAACCATCTACTGCTCCTGGCTTCACAAGTTCCACTAAACTCTGCCAGCGTTTTTTTTCTTTCTCTCGAAAAATATGCGGCAACACTAAGTATGCTCTCTTACCTGCCTGCTTTACTTCCCGGCACAATTCCAGAGAGTTCACCATAGGACCTTCCACATCCACATAAACCGTGGAAACCCGTTCTTCTGCCATGCTTGTTCTGCATTGTTCCTCTTTTGAAACAAGTACAATTACTTCCGGAGTTTTCACAAGCTCTGTTTCTGTGTCCGACGTTCTATTCTCACATTCTCTTTCCGTTTTTTCAACTTTTTCCGACAATTTTCGTCGGTATCCTTTCAAAATTTCTTCATTCAGCTCATGAAACGCACGTCTCCTCAATTCCTTTATTTTTCCCATCGGAAGAAACGTTTTTTCTCCGGTCTGTACATTTAATTCCTCAAAAAAGAATTCACTTTCTCCGGTTTTCTTTAGCTGCTCCTTAATTTTTTCCGCAGTTACCGGCTGATTCGTAGCTGTCATGACCTCATCCCCGGTCACAGTGACAGACACTGTCCTTATTCTTTCTTTGTCTGCCCCCGGCATAAGACTGCTTCTTTGGTGAACATTACACCACACGGTAAGTAACGCTTTCTGCCCGGGAACTGCCTGAAATTCAGCCTTTACCGGGAGCTGCACCTGCTTTTGCACATAATTTTCTTCCAACTCATTTAACAGGCTTTCGTTCTTAGTGCGATACACCGGCTGCCCCGGTACAATCGGAAACCCCTTTTTCACATTTGTTTCATACCGGCCTGCTTTTTCTTCAATACCTGTTTTTCCTACAGTAAATTCATAAGCTGCTCCGGATACATCGCGAATTTCCAGAACGTCCTGAGGCTGCAATGGCTTTTCCAAACGAATTTTAGCCCGTATACCATTACCATGTAGCACTTCACCCACCCTGGTTCCCGTGTGGTTTGGGCGCTCCATGGACATCATTTGTCTGCCATGATACTGCACATAGTAGCCCTCGGTAAAACCACCTCTGTTATAAAGGTCTGCTACCCGGTCCAGCTGTTCTTTCAATACCTCCGGATGCTTCTTAAGATAGTGATAAAACTCCTGCTCTCCATAGTCAAAATATAAATCTGTCATCAGACGGTATGCAGCAGTTACTCCTGCCGTATATTCCGGTCGTTTCATACGACCCTCAATTTTAAAGGAATCAATTCCCGCCTGAACAAGCTCCGGAATACGTTCCAGCGTACACAAATCCTTAGGGCTTAATACGTACAGACCATCTGCCTGCCGCCTGCCGTCTTCTGATACTGTATATGCCATTCGGCACGGTTGGGCACATCGGCCACGATTACCGCTTCGTCCGCCAATCATACTACTGAACAGGCACTGTCCCGAATAGCAATAGCACAGCGCCCCATGAACAAATGCTTCAATTTCCAATGTAGTATTTTCCCGCAATGTCCGGATTTCCTCCAGCGAAAGCTCTCTGGCCGGCACCAGCCTGGTCACCGGATAATCGGAAAGCATCTTTATGCCATCTGCTGAAACTAAGGTCATCTGAGTGCTTGCATGCACCGGAAGCTCCGGAAAATGTGAAGCCAGAAAATGCAGGACACCCACATCCTGCACAATTACGGCATCAACGCCCGCTTTATAGTACTTTTCCAAAAATGGATACAATTCTTCTGTAAGTTCCTGTTCTTTTAACAGAGTATTAACCGTCAAATAAATCCGACGGTCCTTAGAGTGTACATAATCAATGGCAGAAAGCAACATATCCTGCTCCGGATTATCTGCATACGCTCTGGCGCCAAATCGGCTTCCGCCAATATATACCGCATCCGCTCCGGCGGCAATTGCCCCTTTAAGGCTCTCAATAGAGCCAGCCGGAGCTAAAATCTCCGGCTTTCCTCTCAAACATTTCATTCAATTCTCCTTACTCCATTTTCTTATGGACAACAAACTCCTATTTGCGTCTCAATTCTTCAATTTCGGCCTCCATACGGATTAAGCGCTTCTGAAGATCCAGGTTTTCCTCCTTCATAATGCGGTTTTCCTGCTCATAAGTTTCCAACTTTGCCTGCAATCCAATGATTTCGCGTTTTAAATCCACAGTTTCCTTTTGTCTCTCGCTATAATCGCGGTCCATTTCTTCCTGTACTTTCTTTATCTTGAAATAATCATCCGCAATATTAATCTGGAGTAAAATATTTACAATATCGGAATCCAACTTAGGAAAACCTCCCTGTTGCTTTAATTCCTCCATTTTTGTGTTGATATACGAGGCAATACTCTGAAGATACTCTTCACTCTCATAACCGCCCATGTTATACTGTTTTCCACCGATTATTACCTTTACATCATTTCGTTTCTTCATATGTAACTCTCCCATACCTTATGATTCGCTACCCGGAACAGGCAAGCCAAAATGCCTGTACGCCAGTTCCGATACTACTCTGCCCCTTGGTGTTCTGAGAATCAATCCGTTCTGCACCAAAAACGGTTCATTGACCTCTTCCACCGTTCCCGGATCCTCACCAATGGTAGTTGCTACCGCATCAATCCCCACCGGTCCACCATGAAACCGTTCTATCATCACCTTTAAAATTGCCCGGTCGCTCTGGTCAAGTCCCAGTTTGTCCACCTCCAGAAAATTCAAAGCGCTATCCGCCACTTCTTTGGTGATGCAGTTATCATACTGAATCTGAGCGAAATCACGGACACGCTTTAACAGACGGTTTGCCAGTCGTGGTGTTCCTCTGGAACGCTTTGCCAGTTCTACAGCCCCCTCCGGTTCAATGTCTACTCCAAGCACTCCGGCGGAACGGATAATAATTTCTGTCAGTTCTTCCGTTGTATAAAATTCCAACCGGTTTACCACACCAAAGCGGTCTCTGAGCGGTGCTGTAAGCATTCCTGCCCTTGTAGTAGCTCCCACCAGAGTAAATTTAGGAAGTTCCAACCGGATAGACTTTGCCGCCGCGCCCTTTCCGATTATGATGTCAATGGCGAAATCCTCCATAGCCGGATACAACAGTTCCTCCACCTGACGATTCAGACGATGTATTTCGTCAATAAACAGTACATCACCCTCCTGCAGGTTATTTAAAATTGCCGCCATATCCCCCGGCTTTTCAATTGCCGGTCCTGCAGTAATTTTTAAATTCACACCCATTTCATTGGCAATAACTCCGGCCAACGTAGTTTTACCAAGTCCCGGAGGGCCAAAGAACAACACATGATCCAGAGACTCTCCCCGCGCCTTTGCCGCCTCGATATAAATTTTTAAATTTGCTTTCGCCTTCTCCTGACCGATATATTCCGCAAGCAATTGCGGACGCAAGCTACCTTCTATTCTTTTGTCTTCTTCCATGAGTTCCGTTGTAATCAGTCTTTTTGCCATGAAATTCTCACTTTCGACATTAGTTTTATCTGTTTACAGATTCTTTAATCCATATTTCAGCAATTCTTCTACTGTTGTAGTATCGTTAATTTCCACTCCTCGCAACACTTTGACTGCCTCCGTCATAGAATAGCCGAGAGCTGCCAGCCCCTGTGCCGCCTCATCCCGCAAGGCCGCTGCCCGGCTCACTGCCAAGCTGTTTCCTGCCGCTTCACCATGAATAAGTTTTGCTTCGATAGCACTTTCTAAATTAAACTTGTCTTTTAATTCCAACACCAGCTTCCCCGCTGTTTTCGGACCGATGCCCGGAATTTTTGCAATCGTTTTTGTATCCTCCGCCAGTACGGCAAAGCGCAAATCATCCAACGAAATGCCGGACAAAATACCAATGGCACCCTTGGGACCAATACCGTTTACCGTGATTAGCAGCTTAAAAATCTGTAAGGATTCCTCCGACAAAAAACCAAACAATGCCACACCATCCTCTTTTACCTGAAGATATGTATGTAACAGCACCTTGCTTCCGTTTGCCGGTAATTGCTGAATATCATTAATTGGCACAAATAATTCATATCCAAGTCCTGATGCCGTAGATACAACTACTGCAGAGCTTGTCTTTTTTACCAAAGTTCCCTCTATAAAAGCTATCATAATCGTTTAAACTCCCCTTTAGAAAGCTGTAGCCTTCCCTCATCAATATATTGTAAAACTTCCAGAACAGAGATTCCACAGCCTTCTGCAATCTGCACCGCATTGCTGTGAGGGAACTTACGAAGATAATCCTCAATTTTTGAAAAAAGGTTCTCATCAATCTGCATACAATCACTGCAAAGTATTTCTACCTTTTTTGTGCGAAACACCTTACCACAAAATTTACATTTGCTCCAATGCATACCCTCACCCCATTCTTCTTCCGTTTTATACTTCTATTATATCAAACATTCATTCAAATAGGAAGTCCCATAATCGTTCCGCCACCGACCACAATATCCCCATCATACAATACCACAGCCTGTCCCGGTGTAATGGCACGCTGCGGTTCCTCAAAGGTCACCTTTAATTTATCCTCGCCCACCAGTTCAATCACTGCTTTGGCACCCTTATGGTTATAGCGGATTTTTGCCATAACCTCCATCGGCTTTGTCACAGTTTCGATAGCCATAAAATTCAAGCGGTCCGCATATAAAACATCCGAAAACAGCTCGTCATTAGATGCCAGTACCACTTCATTTGTTTCCGGCCGGATTTCCTTTACAAACATTCGGGCACCAAGAGCAATACCAAGTCCCTTGCGTTGTCCTACGGTATAATGAATAATTCCCTTGTGTGGGCCAAGTACCTCTCCGGCTGTATTTACAAAGTTTCCTGCAGGAAACTTTCTACCAGTGTAGTCCTCGATAAATCCGGCATAATCATCATCCGGAACAAAGCAGATTTCCATACTGTCCGGCTTATTTGCCACCAACAGACCAATCTTTTCTGCAATGGTACGGATTTCTTCCTTGGAGTAGGCTCCCACCGGCATCATAGTAGTGCTAAGCTGTTCCTGTGTCAGATTGTACAAAGCATAGGTCTGGTCCTTAGCATCTGTAACAGACTTTTTCAAAGCAAAACGGCCATTTGGCAGTTGTACAATTCTGGAATAATGTCCGGTAGCAATGCCGTCTGCACCAATGGCTCTCGCCCGATGATACAGAGATTCCCACTTAACATAACGGTTACATGCAATACACGGATTTGGCGTTCTGCCTGCCATGTACTCTGCCACAAAGTAGTCGATAACCGCCTCTTTAAATTCAGAACGGAAATTCATCACATAATATGGGATATCCAGCATCTGTGCCACGCGTCTTGCATCCTCCACTGCTGAAAGACCGCAGCAGCCACCGTTTTCTTCCTGCGTTTCGTTATCCTCTTCCTGCCAGATTTGCATAGTGACACCAATCACTTCATGACCGGCTTCCTTTAACAGATACGCCGCCACAGAGGAATCCACACCACCGGAAAGTCCAACTACAATTTTTGCCATCGATGCTCGTCCTTTCTAATTGTTTCTTTTCTTTACAGTTACATTTTCTTAATATTCTTCTGCTTCTTCCTCTTCATCCTCATGGATATCACTCTTTGGCTTTTCCAAGCCCTCAATCTTAATACCATGCTTTTCTGCATAATCCCAAAGAGCAGCATGAATTGCCTCTTCTGCAAGCAGGGAGCAATGCACCTTTACAGGAGGAAGCCCGTCCAGAGCTTCCATTACCGCCTTGTTTGTTACCTGTAATGCTTCATAGATAGACTTACCCTTTACAAGCTCTGTTGCCATGCTGCTGGTAGCCACTGCCGCACCACAGCCAAAGGTCTTAAACTTAACATCCTGAATAATCTGGTTGTCATCAATATCCAGATAAATTCTCATAATATCACCGCACTTTGCGTTACCCACAGTGCCTACACCACTGGCATTTTCAATTTCACCTACATTTCTTGGGTTTGTAAAATGGTCCATTACCTTTTCTGTATACATCGTCAATCACCAATAAGATGTTCACACCTTATTTTTTTCCTTTCTTCATCAACCTATTTATTTTTGTTCATCTTCTTAACAAAATCCTCATAAAGCGGAGACATGTTTCTTAAATTCGCTACAATTTCCTTTAACTGTTCAATGGTAAAATCAATTTCTTCTTTGGTGGTTTCCTCAGAAAGTGTTAATCTGAGAGAACCATGGGCAATTTCGTGAGGAAGTCCGATGGCAAGCAGTACATGGGACGGATCCAAAGAACCGGAAGTACACGCAGAACCGCTGGATGCACAAATTCCCTTCATATCCAACATAATCAACAGAGATTCCCCTTCAATAAACTGAAAGCTGAAATTTGCATTATTCGGCAGTCTTTTTGTTCTATGACCGTTTAAACGCACATAAGGAATTTCTGCCAGAACACGCCCAATCATGTAGTCACGAAGTTCTGTTTCCTTCTTGATTTTTTCGTCCATTCCCGCAGTTGCAAGCTCTACTGCTTTTCCAAAACCCACAATACCCGGTACGTTTTCGGTTCCGGCACGGCGCTTTCTCTCCTGACCACCGCCATGTAGCAAGGAGCGAAGCTTTAACCCTTTCCTGATATATAAGAAACCAATACCCTTCGGACCATTTAACTTATGTCCGCTGGCACTTAACATATCGATATTTTCTGCCATTACATCAATTGGCAGTTGTCCGAACGCCTGCACGGCATCGGTATGGAATAACACACCTTGCTCCTTGGCAATCTGACCGATTTCCTTAATCGGCTGCAGGGTACCGATTTCGTTGTTTGCATACATTACAGAAATAAGTACAGTCGTTGGTCTAATAGAAGCCTTTAACTGATTTAAATCTACCACACCGTTTTCATCCACATCAAGATAAGTCACTTCATAACCCTGTTTTTCCAAATACTCACAGGTATGAAGAATGGCATGATGTTCTATTTTTGTGGTAATCAAATGATTTCCCTTGTCCTTGTACGCCTCCATGGCAGCCTTTAATGCCCAGTTGTCTGCTTCGGATCCACCGGCAGTAAAATACACATCCTGAGCAGGTGCATTCAATGCCTTTGCAATCTGCTCTCTTGCTTCGGTTACTGCTTCTTTATTCTGTGCCGCAAATCCGTACACACTGGACGGATTACCGAATTTTTCTGTAAAATAAGGAAGCATTGCCTCCACTACTTCAGGTTTTGTTTTTGTTGTAGCCGCATTGTCCAGATAGATAATTTTCTTTTCCATCTTAATATTCCTCGCTTTCCTGTATTAACAGCCGTTTTCCAGCTTATTTGCTTTATTTTTTACTTTTTCACCTTCTGCCATGAGCTCAGACAGAAAGATTCCATTTACCGTATCATTGATACTATCAGATATACGCTTCCACACATATTTTGTGACACAAAAATCCGAAGAAGCACATTCCGTTTCACCTTCTCCTGCCACCGCAGAACAGTCCACAGGGCTTAAATTGCCTTCCAGAGAACGTAAGATTTCTCCCACTGAAATTTCCTCCGGTGCCTTTGCCAGTGCATAGCCCCCCTGAGCTCCTCTGGTACTCTGCACAATACCTGCTTTTTTCAGTTTCGCTACAAGCTGCTCCAAATAGCTGATGGATATATTCTGCCGCTCTGCCACCTCTGCCAGAGAAACCGGCTCGTCCTTGGCATATACCGCCAAATCAATTACTGCCCGGAGACCATAACGACCTTTTGTTGTCAGCTTCATGCTAATCAACTCCTAACTTCTTTTATTTCCCGGCAAATCAATTCCTACTTTTTTATTTCCGAGTAATTTACTAGGGATAGTGTACTACGTATTCTCACTGTTGTCAATAGTATTGTTAATTTTTTATCAATGTTTTTTTCTTTTAATTTCACTTCTACCGGAACCATTCTTTGCATACCATTTCGTAAACACAGTTTTCACGCCAATTACCGGGAGGTTTTATGTTAAAAAGCACCTTAGCCAAAGGCACCATTATTCTTACCGCCGCCGGTTTCTTAAGCCGAATCCTGGGCTTTTTTTACCGTATCTGGCTTTCTGATCATTTAGGTTCGGAATTACTTGGTATCTACCAGATGATTTTTCCCATTTCCGGTGTCTGCTATACCATTTATGCCTCCGGAATTCAAACCGCCATTTCAAAAATTACGGCAGAGCGTAAAACATCCCTGTCCGTCTTTTTCCACGGTTTGTCCATTTCTTTGTTTTTATCCCTGTTGCTCTCTCTCTGCCTGTATGAAGGAGCACCGTATCTGGCCACTCATTTTTTATTTGAAGAACGCACCATTGCACCATTGCGAATTTTAAGCTTTATGTTTCCGTTCGGTGCTGTCACCGCCTGCTGCAACGGCTACTATTACGGAAAAAGCAATTCCCGCT
>JAZSEW010000011.1:0-18639 GCA_045531895.1 Lachnospiraceae bacterium | reverse complement strand
TGTCTTCCTAAGACCGCTTGGTCTCCGACTTTAATAATTCCTCCGGCTGCTGTGATACTGCCAATAAAGAAATCAGAGGAAGCTCCACATTACCGCGAAAGTTCGAAAAGACACTGGTTTCTCCTTTTAGAAGCTTCTTACATGCCTCCAATCTTTCTTCTTGAGCAATCATCCCTCTGTTCATAAAATTCATACCACAAATTGCTACCAATAAATCATTATCCCACTTAAACACACGTTTTATCGTGTCACGGTTATTGATAAAACTGTTGCAAAGCTTTTCTAAAGATGTCCTCATAATTTCCTCCATTTTTTTCACTCATATTATTTTTTGATTCTTCTTAAATGTCTCACATACTTAATGCCGAAATGCACTGTCACGAGAATATAGACTGCCATCATGACACGCAAAATCGTAGCTACAACTGTAAAAAATATCCCTTCAAAATAATGCAGGATCAGAAACTGCCAGGCAAGATATAAGAAGAATACAATAAACATCGGTATCATACGTCCTTTAAAGATACGCTTCATCATGTCAAGCTTGGAACTGTCATCAAAAAAGATTTCTTCCTCTTCTTTCATTTCTGATACCGGTTTACGAAAGTAACTGTAACCCACATAGGTTGTAATATACTCCCAACCGCAATCTGCAAACATCTGCTCATATTCTGCCAGATTGACATTTCCTTCCTGATTGTAGTCCAGCTGATACACAACTGCTTCCGGCTCACATTTTTCAAAATGATACTGCCCGATTCCGGTCACCTCAATAAGCTTCCACCCTTCCTTATGTCGGCGGGTCAGGTACTCCTGCTCCTTATCATATTCCGTAATGGTAAAGTATCTAAATTCCTGCTTCGTTTCCATTTCCGATGTCCTCCGTTGAGTTTCTGTACAGGCGCTTGATTCGCTTTTTTTCCAATTGTAAGACTTCCATGCCAAGCTCCGTTATTTCATAGAGTTTGCGTTTTTCTTCTTCTCTTACAAACCGGATAAGCTTGTCCTTTTCCATTTTAGACAAACTTCCATACATAGTTCCCGGACTTAATCGGATTTCTCCTTCTGTCATCCGTTCTACCATCTGCACAATACCATATCCATGGTTTGGACTTTGCAGACAAAGCAAAATATAAAAGCCGGTCTCCGTCATAGGGACATAAACCTTTTTAATATGCGCGTCCAAAAACAAGCCTCCTTTAATTTTTGACAAGTAGAAAACATCTCTTTCATTGCGTGCTTCTGTGTATCGCACTACGATATATGATATCTCAATAAAGACTATTTGTCAAGAATGTAAACCTTTCGAATAGGATAAAACAAAAAACAAGGGTTCATATTTCTACAAACCCCTGACTTTACTGGCAACTTTTCATTATTCAACTACAATAAATAGTATGGTAGCTCTTCCGTTAAGCAATAAATTTTGTTTTCGACACCGTTTTCCTTCTTTCGCACCTGCTGAGCTTTCACTGTAGCGGTTTTCGTTGTTGCGGTTTTCGCTTTTTTCTTAGCTGAAGTTGCAGAATTAACTTTTTCTTTTGCGTCAATCTTCTGTTTTGAAACTCTATTAATGCTGTTAGCTCCTACTGACATTCTGATCAATCTCCTTTGCAAGTTCCAAGTACTCTTTCGCACTTCTGGAATTCTTTTTGTATGCTCCCACAGGCTTACTATCATCCTGTGCCCATTCAATCTCACTATCAATACGGATGATGTTCTCAAATAAATGAACATTTTCTGCCTGTCGCATTGCATCAACCGTTTGTTTATAATAATTCTTTCTGCCATCTACCTTTGTAATTGCAATTCCTAAGAGGCTTAACTGCTCATTGATCCGAAAGACATCATTAAGGAACTCAAACATGTTGGCCACACCAAATAGTCCCCACGGACTGGCTTCTACAGGAACAATCACATAGTCCGAAGCACATAGAATATTCATGACCCATCCCCCCAGCGTTGGAGGAGCATCAATTAAAATATAGTCATACGTATTACTGTTTCGAACATTTTTTAGACAATTCCGAAAAATCAGTTCTCTCTGCCACTTAGAAAACAACTCATATTCCATATTACTCATTAAGGTCGAGGAAGGAATAATATCAATATTCTCATATGGAGTTGGAATAATATATTCTGTCAAATCCTCCTGTTTTTTGATTGCATGATATAAATTTTTATCTCCCATAGCGAACTCAAGAACCTCTTCTTCCTTAAAAAAAGAAAGTGTAAGATTCATTTGCATATCGCCGTCAATCATGAGCACCTTTTTCCCTATCTGAGAGAGTGAATAGCCGATATTCGCGCAGGAAGTTGTTTTTCCACTGCCACCTTTATTATTTGTAAACGCAATAATTTTAGTTTTCTTCTCCATACAGGCACTTAATTCCTTTTTCATTAAAGTAGGCGAGCCACTGTTCAGATGGCTTCTCATCTGTTACTACAATGTCAATTTCCGTTATTGCACAAATGCGTGAAAGAGCAATGTTATCAAATTTAGTATGATCAACCGCTAAAATTCTTTGCTTAGCTGATTGAAGCATCGTTTTCTTTACTTGTGAAAACAATTCATTTGCATCGGTAATCCCACCGTTTTTGTCCAGACCCTTACAGGAAATAATCGCTTTATCCACATAATAAGAAGAGATATTTTCAATTGCTTTCGGACCTGCCAATGCCAGATAATTTCCTACAAGATTTCCTCCCGATGAAATCACATTCCAATTTGCATCGCCTGCCAACTCCACCAAAACCTCGATTGAATTGGTAATAATGGTTAAATCCTTTTTCTGTGACAATGCCTTTACAATAGAAACCGCAGTTGTGCTTGGGTCTACTATAATATGTTCTCCATCAGAAATTAATGATTCAATTATTTCTCCAATTTTTCTTTTTCCCTGCAGATTCTTTTTCTTACGAACATTAAAAGGCATATCTGCTTTTGTGTCTTCATTCAGAACAGCACCGCCATATCCTTTTAATGCGATTCCGTCTTTCTCCAATTTATCCAAATCTCTGCGGATTGTCTCTTCGGAAACCTGAAAAAAAGCACTTAATTCACTGACTACCACTTTCTTTTCTTTCTGTAACTTATCAATAATTAATTGACGTCTTTCTGTCGGCAGCATATTATACACCCCTTCATTTTTGAACTCCGCTGTATTACTAAATAATTGCCTTGCAAATTTGTGGGTCAGGATGCGCGATTACGGAAGAATCTAAGAACATGCCCTTTTCACCCACAGTCATCTTTGCCTTTTCAATTGCCGCCTGGCAGGCTGCAACTTCACCGGTGATAAGCATATATGATTTACCGCACATTCCCTTTGCTATACGAAGTTCAATCAACTGTACCAATGCTGTTTTTGCAGCCACATCTGCAGCCACAATAATGGATGCTGCGTCGTATGTTTCTAATATGCCAAGCGCATTCACATTCTGAATGTTCGTACTGCCATAAATTGCAGGGAAAATGGAGTCATCCGGATTTCCAAGGACAAAACTGTCAATCAATTCTCCCTTATCTGATTTTTTTGCTGTTTCAACAGCTGCATGAACAGCACTTAAGTCGCCTGCAATTAAGGCAATGTATTTTCCGGGACATACCGTCTGCGCTTCCAGCAGCTCGACATCTGCTGTTTTTACCATGCGGTCAGCCGCAGTAATTCCGGCAGAAACTGTTTTAAATTCAATCATTCCTATTGCTTTATTCATCGTTCACACCTTATATATTTATTTGTTACTTCTTTTACAGTAGCATCTATCGAAGCATGAATATCTACAGATAAACCTTCACCGGCTTTGGCAATAATATCTCCTTTTTTCACTGTATCTCCTTCTTTTACAAGAGCCCCAGCAGGAACACCAATATGCTGGGAAAGTAAAATTTTCACTTCTTTGACATCAGGAACTTCTTCCTTTAACGGAGCCCCAATATCATATTTTGTTAAACCTAGTCGGGCAACCAACCGTTCTTCCGGCACTTTACGATATTCTCTGGATGCTTTTATGCTCTCAGCCTGAGCTTTTGGTGGCTTTATTCCGCTCTTGCGAAGTTCACTCTTATACTCTGCAATCATACTTCTCGGAGATAATCCTTGCGGACAGCTATATAATTCACATAACCCGCAACCACTGCAAAACATCGTGTTTAAATAAATATTTGTATTACTAAAGTCTCTATTTGCCGCTGCCCTCATAAATAAATGCGGATTCACCGGATGTCCGAGTGCCTGTCTTGAACAAAGATCCGTGCATGTCTGACACTGGCAGCAGGAAGATGCCGCCCTTGCTACAGAAACAGAAAACCTTGTACTCTTTTTGTACACCAAACTATGTTCTTTTGGTAATACAATAATCGCATTTGTTGTTTTCACAACCGGTTCATAGTCCTGACCAAAACGCCCCATCATAGGTCCGCCAAGCAGATAAACCGGATGCTTTGTTGTTATCTGCCCTGCCATTGCCACCACATCCTTGATTCTAGTGCCAATCGGAACGCAAACGGAAACCGGATGTTCCACTTCGCCGGCTATAGTAACATACTTCTCTGTTACCGGCTTTTTTTCCCACAGAGCACGATAAACATTGTACAGCGTTTCTACATTAAATACTACAACACCGCACTCAATCGGTAACGCCCCGGGTGAAACAACCCGACCTGTGGTTTCATAAATAAGCACAATTTCATCCCCCATGGGATATGTTTCAGACAATTTTTTTATTCGAACAAGAGGGAAATCCTCAAGGTGTTCTTCCAACGCAATAATTGTGCTTTCATATTTTTCTTTAATGCCAATCACCGCTTCCTTCACAGAAAGAGTCTCGGCAATTAAGTGAAAAGCTTTTAAAATTTCACGAGGATGTTGCTTCAGTAGTTGTTTATGAAGTTCCAATAAAGGCTCACATTCTGCACAATTCATGAGAATGGTATCTGCTTTTTCTGACAGTTTACCATATGTCGGAAAACCGGCACCACCGGCTCCCACTACCCCCATGTCTCTCAAAATGCTACTCAGCTCCGTAATATTCATCTCTATACCAACTTCCCGATATCGTCAATAATTCCTACAATTGCCGCATCCACCGGCGATTCTAAAGTTCCACTGCTGATGCGGGCAGCACTACCTTGTGTAACTAACACATATTCTCCGATGCCTGCACCGATATTGTCAATTGCAACCAACTGTTTCTGCCCACCATTCATTATATTGACAGGTTCTACAATCATAAACTTGTTTCCTATCAACTTCTCATGTTTACGGGTAGAAACGATACTTCCAGTCACCTTACCAATAATCATTTCAATCCCTCATTCTTTTTGTTATTTCTATTTTTTAACGATGACAACTTTATCTCCGCTCTTGATATCTGCTGCATTTGCCTCATCAGTATCAATATGCATCTCCAGGGTAAAACTTTCGTCTACACGAATCTTTACCTGTTCAAAAATTGTCCCTCTGTCATTTTCCATTTTAACGCTGACATAGTCTCCATCCTTTACGCCTGCTTTTTCTGCATCTGCGGGAGACATATGAATATGTCTAGCTGCTACAATACAGCCTTCCTTGCAGTAAACAGCCCCCTTTGGACCAACAATCGCAATTGGTGCTGATGCCGCAATGTCTCCGGAGTCTCTGACCGGAACTGCAATGCCAAGTTTTCTGGCGTCTGTATAACTGATTTCTACTTGAGTACTCTTTCTGGCAGGTCCAAGCACTCTGACATTTTCTATGGCACGTAACTTTAATCCTACAATCGTACAGCATTCGTTACATGCAAACTGACCTCCCATGAGTTCCTTCTTTTTAGTTAAAGTATAACCGGGACCAAACAGGGTTTCTACATCTTCCTGAGAAAGATGTATATGCCGGTTACTGACACCCACAGGAACCTGATATTTATGTTCTGTTTCTTCTCCCGCCCGGATGCAGGAAATCACCATTTTTGTAATTTCTTCTATCGCATTTTTATCCATATTTCCTACCTCCTAAAATAAGTCAGTTATGCAGCCGGCATTTCATCCGGCTACATAACTCTGTTTGCTAACTCTTGTAGACTTACTTAATCTTAGGTAAAATACCTTCCACATCGGTGTGAGGACGTGGAATTACGTGCTGAGCTACTAATTCGCCAAGTCTTTCTGCATTTGCTGCACCAGCTTCTACTGCAGACTTAACTGCACCCACATCACCACGAACCATAACAGTTACTAAACCGGAACCGATCTTCTCTGTTCCTACTAAAGTAACATTTGCAGATTTACACATTGTATCTGCTGCTTCAATTGCTGCTGTAAGTCCTCTTGTTTCAACCATTCCTAATGCTTCCTGTGCCATTTTTAATTTCCTCCTTTAAAATTAAATACTTTGTTGTTTCATTCTCTGTTTGCTTAATTCTGTCATTTTTCTGATTTCATCACTTGGAGATGCAATCACTCCGTAAGAAGCCAGAATATGACCATTTGCTTTTGTAATATGTTTTGCAGCTTCTACTGCTGCTGTAACATCAGATACCGTTCCTTCCACGATAATCGTAACCAGACGTCCGCCCCATTTTCTCTCCCATGTAACTAAGGATACTTCTGCGGCTTTACACATCGCATCCAGTGATTCGACTGCAGCAACAACACCGGACACTTCAATTAACCCGTAAGATGTATTCATAAATTACTTTGTTTTCGGGAATCCCGGAAGAATCTTTTCCACATCAGTATGCGGACGTGGAATTACATGCTGTGCTACTAATTCACCCAGACGGCTTGCTGCTGCCGATCCGGATTCTACAGCTGCCTTAACTGCACCTACATCACCACGAACCATAACGGTTACTAAACCGGAACCAATCTTTTCTGTTCCTACTAAAGTAACCTCTGCAGACTTTGTCATTGCATCTGCTGCTTCAATTGCTGCTGTAAGTCCTCTTGTTTCAACCATTCCTAATGCTTCCTGTGCCATTTTTATCTACCTCTCTTTTTTTACTTCTAGTTTGGATCAAATCCATGTATATCTAACATTTTCATTGTATCCTGCGTAGGACGTGGAATAACATGACTCGTTACCACTCCTGTAACCTGCTCTGCGACCGCACGTCCGGCTTCTACCGCTGCTGTCACATCATCAACACTTCCTCTGAACTTAATCGTTACCAGCAATGGTACCTTTAAAGAATCCGCGTTTGCAGGCTTATTTTTATCAAATGGATCCAGTGTTACGTTTGCTGCTTTGCAACCTGCATCTGCAGCCATAAATGCACAAACCAGACCATACACCTCTAAAATTCCTACTGCTCTATTATCCATTCAGATTACCTCTCCTATTGCTTCGCTTAATCCGGCAATACTGCAATTTTAAGACCGGTCATGGCCAAATTCTTTTGATATGCCTCGTTAATTTTGCTCAATGGATATTTGTCGGTAATCAGTTCGTTAATTGGAAGTCCGATTGCCTTGGCACTCTTTAAGAAATCAAATGTTGTAGCATAATCTCTTAATGTATATACCCAGCTTCCGACGGTTGTGATTTCCTTTGCACAAATGTCAAAGTGAGGATTGATGGTTGCATCGCCACCATTGATAAAGAATCCAAGTTCACATAATCCTCCGCCATTCCGGATAAATTTATAAATATTGGAATGGCCGACCGGAGAACCTGTACACTGGAATGCAAAATCTGCAAGGTGACCGTCCAACTGACTCATCACACCTTCTGTCATTGCTTCGATACCGTTGTAATCCTTAAAATTCACACTGCCGCTTGCACCTAATTTCTTTGCAAACTCCAGGCGTGCAGCATTTCCGTCTACTGCAATGATATTTCCGATTCCCATGGTATGTAAAATTGCAATACAAATCAAACCAATTGGACCGCATCCCTGTACTACCACCCGGCTGTTGAAGCGGAGAATTCCGGTGCTCTTTGCACGCTCTACCGCATGAATCAGTACGGCACAAGGCTCAATTAAAATACGGGAATCCAGGTCAAGGTCACTTACATTAAAAAATGTGGAGCCCTTACGGATTAAAATGTAATCTGCAAACCATCCGTTTAAGTGTACATCATCATCCGGAAGAAGTCCATAGACATCTGCACCACCTACGTTCTGCTTATTTAAATCAAACATCGTGATATCCGGATTATCCTTAAAAATCATACAGGTAACGACCTTATCGCCAACCTGAACTGCTTTTCCGGCGCTGTCCTTTGTCACGTTCTTACCCATTTTTACGATTTCACCGGTACCTTCATGTCCAAGTGCTACCGGAATCAAACCAAACGGGTCTCTCTTAAATTCGTGCGCATCTGTACCACAGATACCGCAACCCTCTACTTTTACCAGAATATCGTCATCACCAACCTCCGGCATCGGATATTCTTTAATTTCTATCTTCTCTAACTCGGTAAGCATTGCCACATGCGCAGTTTTTGGAATACCTGCACTTGCTTTGCTTCCTGTCTGAGTATTGCCTGCAGGCTCGGAAAGATTCATTAAAACCTGTTTTACGATTTCCTCTACCTGTTTCGAATTAAGTCCCATAGGATTTACCTCTTTCTTTCATTATCGAATGCATAAGCTGTCTGACATGCTGCAACGTCTGCGCTTTGTAAAGGTCGACGCACTCGTAAGACCCTCTCCGGTACGACTCGCAATAGTGAAGGTTGGGAAACCTTCTCCTCCAAAGCCCAAAGCAGCATAAGACGGGCCATTCTTTACTACAATTGCAGTATCCATGACTCTTGCATATTCTGTGATCCGGTCTACATTTTTGGAATGAATGTGCGCCGAATGACGATTGCCATGTTCTAACCAGGCTGCCTGTTCCACTGCATCCTTAAAGTCCTTTGCTCTTACAATACCAAGAATCGGCATCATAAGTTCCTCTGCAATCAGAGGATGTTCCTTCGGACCTTCAAAAATGATGCAACGGATATTATCAGGAACTTCAACTCCCACCATTTTTAACAGTGCCTTTGCACTTCTTCCAACACACTTACGATTCAGTGCACCTTTTTCCGTGAGTACTGTTTTTATCAGTTTTTCCTGAATTTCCCGAGAAGCTAAATAGCAGCCTTCCTCTTCCAGCATGTAGTGCATAAGTTCATCGCAAATAGCATCCACTGCAACAACTTCCTTTTCTGCAATACATGGAAGGTTGTTATCAAAGGTACATCCGTTCACGATATCCTTTGCTGCTTTTTTAATATCTGCGGTTTCATCTACTAAGGCAGGCGGATTACCCGCTCCGGCACCAATACCGCGCTTTCCGCTGCTTAAAACCGCTGTAACTACTCCGGGACCTCCGGTTGCAACCAAAAGCGGAATGTCTTTATGCTTCATCATAACGGAACTCGAATCCATCGTCGGAGCTTCCACGGTACATGCAATATTATCCGGACCACCCATTTCGAGGGATGCCTCATTTAAAAGATTTACGGCAAATATAGATGTTTTGATTGCCTGTGGATGCGGATTAAATACCACGGTATTTCCACCTGCTAACATTCCTATTGTATTACATAATACCGTTTCACTCGGGTTTGTACATGGAGTGATTGCACCAATGACACCAAATGGCCCCATCTCTACTAATGTAAGCCCACGGTCTCCCGACCATGCAGTTGTCTTAATATCTTCTGTACCCGGAGTTTTTTCTGCAACCAGAAGATGTTTCAGAATTTTATCTCCTACATTTCCCATGCCGGTTTCTTCTACACCCATACGAGCCATGATTTCCGCATTTTCCTTTATTTTCGTACGTATTCTGGCAATGATCCGTTCTCTCTGGTCCATAGACATGACACGTACATGTTTTTGAGCCTCTTTTGCTTTCTCAATTGCCGTATTCATATCAGTGAAAACGCCGTGCATACCGGTTACGGTATTGCCTAATTGCATTTTAGCCATAACCTGGCCCACAATGTTTTTAATCTGGCTTTCTGTTAATTCCACGTCATCACTTCCTTTAATTTATTTTTTCCGTATTCGCCAAGATAAGTGTCCTGCTCTGCCGTACCTCCGCTTACGCCGATTGCTCCAACTAAAACATCTCCCATGTAAAGAGGCTCGCCTCCTCCAAAAATAACAATTTTTCCTTCATTGGTATTTTGGATTCCATACAATTCCCCTCCCGGGGCTGCAAGTGTTGCCAACCGTGAAGTAGGCATTTGAAAGGCTACCGAGGTATATGTTTTATTGATTGCCACATCGAAGCTTCCGATATATGCACCATCCATACAATGAACAGCTATAGGTCTTCCTGCCGCGTCTGACACTGCAATTACCGCTTTCACTCCAATCCTGGTAGCTTCTTTCTCTACCAATTCAATTAAATTCTTGGCTACATTCAAACGAATTACCGATGAGGTTTTCATCTTAAGAATAGTATCATAGACAATTCTCTCAATATCCTGATAATCCATACAGATGACCTCCTTAAACTATTACTTTAAGCTTGCAATTACCTTCTTTACGATTTCTGCGATTGCAGCTTCATCTACCTTATTGTCATTTCCGCAGCTGCAGCCAAAATCATACTCATATCCAGGGAACTTACGATAATCTTCGTTTCCGCAGGAACCGCAAGTATGGCAATTTTCGCCACCCTTGTTTAAGCAGATATTTGCAGGGTGCTTTCCAGGCATACCAAATTTATTACGGATTTCGTAAAGCTTCTTAATGTTTTCTTTATCAAATTCCTTTGGTCCGCCAAGCATTTTGGACTTATAAAGAAGCTCTGCGTAAAATTCCAAACTTTCCATCTTGTGATATGCTGCAAGTAAGTCAGTACTCCAGGATAATGCACCATGGTTTTCAAGAAGAACTGCATCAAAGTAAGGAAGATACTTTTCAAGGTTATCCGGAATTTCCATAGTAGAAGGAGTACCGTATTCAGCGATAGGCACACATCCGAGAGAAATAACCGCTTCCGGCATAATTGGCTGTGTTAACGGAATACCTGCAATTGCAAATGCAGTAGCAAAGGTTGGATGTGCATGAACTACAGCTCCGACATCAGGACGCTTCTCATATACACGCATGTGCATCTTGATTTCGGAAGATGGCTTAAAGCCCTTATTTGCCTGAATCACATTACCCTTTGCATCTACCTTACAAATAAATTCCGGAGTCATAAATCCTTTAGAAACACCTGTCGGTGTACAAAGGAATTCATTGTCGTTTAATTTCACGGAAATATTACCGTCATTTGCTGCTACCATGTTACGATTGTAAATTCTTTTACCAATCTCACAAATTTGTTTTTTGATTTCTAATTCATTCATCATTGAATCAGTACCTCCTTAAAATTTTATATATCTTGTATAGTTGTCACTATATTATTACAACTATAATTCACGTTTTTCTTTCTGAGGCTCTTCCTTCAGATAGTCAAGAATCTCTGACACGCCGACTCCTTTTAAAGAGTTGACATGAAATATTTTGGAACATCCTGCATTTCTGAGCCACCGGTCTGCCAGCTCTACATTGGCAGTAGGCAGGTCAATTTTTGTAACAATACCAATACACTCTCTATTAGCCTGACCTGTCACTCCGGGAGGGAAAATACAGTAGGGTTCGTTTGCTGCTACAAGAATACCAACAATGTCCGCTTCATAGGTGTATAATGCAAGTGCTTTACTTAAGCGTCGGCTTTGGGCATATTCCCCTGGAGTATCGATTACACTTTCATAACGCTGTACATACTGCGTTTTGTAATACCGAATTTCTTCTCCCCTGAGTGCCTGGGTAAGTGTTGTTTTACCTGCCTCGCTTCTTCCCATCAAAACCAGTTTTCTCATGTTTTTGTGATTGGGCACACAGTATACCCAAGTTTCTCCTGGACATAATCTATCATAGCTTCAATGGAAGCCTGTACCTCACTAACGGTACCGGTAAAAATCAAAGATCCACTGAAGCGGTCTACAAATCCCAAGGTAACACCACTGGATTTCATTCCGATATCTGCCATAATCACAGCAGTTTCCGATGGTGTTACGGTGGTTATTCCAATTGCAGCGTTCCCATAATCAATTCTGGGATCTAATCCCAGCTTTTCAAAAAGAATTTTATCAGGGCTGGCTATGATATGAGCCAGTGTAACCTGACGACCAGGTACATACTCCTGAATGATTCTCATATTATCATCAAGTATTTTCAGTTCCGGCATATTAACCTCCAATCTGGCATTCCAGTGAAGATACATGTTCTACCACTTTTTGTAACATCTGCATTTTTTCATTTTCAGGTGGTAATGCATCTCCCATAAGATATTCACGGGAAAGCCCTTTATATTTGTCTTGTCCCAGACGATGATAAGGTAGTAAGTGTATTTTTCTTACCCCTTCAAGCTTATCTGCAAACCCGGCGATGGCTGTTATTTCTTCCGCAGTATCATTAAACCCGGGAATGACAGGAACCCGGATTACCAGTTCTGTTTTCCCCGTGGCAGCAATCTTCCTTGCATTACTGAGAATACGTTCATTACCTTTGCCCGTGAATTCTTTATGTTTCTCCGGATTGATATGCTTAATATCCAACAGGTAAGTATCCAGATAAGGAAGAATGTCCTCGATTACCTCGTACTCAACACCACCCATGCTTTCTATTGCAGTGGAGATTCCACTTTGCTTTGCCGCCATTAAAATAGCTTTTGCAAACTCCGGCTGACACAGACATTCGCCTCCGGACAAGGTTATTCCGCCTCCGCTCCGGCGATAATACTCTCTGTCTTTCTCCACTACTTCCATAATCTCTTCTACGGTAACATCACGGCCGATGATTTTTTGCTTTCCATCCACCTCCATGGTCTGAATCGTAAATTCCTGTGATTCCGGATTGCAACACCATCTGCACCTGAGAATACACCCTTTTAAAAATATGATGGTCCGTATTCCCTTTCCATCATGAATAGAGTATCTTTGAATATCAAAAATTCTTCCTTTTGTTTGTAAGATGTTTTCCATATACTAAAATCCCTGCTCTGTTCTTCGAATAATATCATCCTGTAAGCTTCTTGATAATGTAGTGAACAGTGCACTGTATCCGGCCACGCGTACTACCAGATGCTTATAATTTTCCGGATGCTCCTGTGCATCTAACAAGGTCTCTCTGGAAACAACATTAAACTGCATATGGCTTCCCTTTTTGTCGAAATATGTACGGATGAGGTGAATAAAATTATCTAATCCTGCGTCTCCGCTTAAAGCAGAAGGATGGAATTTCTGATTAAATAAAGTTCCGTTCGAGGCAATTCCGTGATCTAACTTGGAAACAGAATTTGCTGCTGCGGTAGGACCATTCATATCTTTTCCTGCGGAAGGAGAAACACCATCTGCAATTGGAACTCCTGCTAAACGTCCATCCGGTGTAGCACCTGTCTGTGCGCCTAAAGGAACATTTGCAGAAACCGGATAAAGTCCTGCCTGGAACTGTCCGCCTCTTGGATTCGTATATTTCAGTAATGGTCTGGTATAGGTATACGCAGCTTCTCTTGCGAAAGCATCCACCTCGTCTATATCATTTCCAAACTTAGGAACTTCTGCAATTAACTCTCTTATTTCTTCAAAACGTTTCTTATCCGTCGGTGTAACGGAAGTTTCAATCACCTGCATGGATGCCTTTGCCAAATTCTTTGCATCAGGGGTTATTCCCTTGTCTGCCAGTTCTGCAGCTATTTTTCCTGCAATCTGACCGACAACCAGAGGATGTTCTGTCTGTCCATAATTGAAGAGCAGCGCTTTCTTTAATTCTGCCATGGTTACCTTATGCTCATCAAACACCAATTTCTTCACTGCATAGAGGGAATCCGCTACATTCGCAATACCAAAGCCCTGAGGTCCTGTAAAGTTGTAAACACAACCGCCCTGTTCGCAGGTTTTTCCCTTCGCAATACAATCCTCTACCATACCGGCCAGGAATGGCAATGGCACTCGTTCCATATGAGCCTGATCAATGGCATTATCTGCATTCACTAAAAGAGAAATAAAATACTGCATCTGAGTTTCATAGGCTTTATAGAATTCATCAAAGGATTGCATATCTTCTACTTCACCGGTCTTTGGACCGATTTGTTCTCCCTGATCCAGGCCGTTACTAAATACAAGCTCTAACGGACGACACATATTAAAGAATGCTGCATCATGCCAGCCATTGGTTTTTCCGGCCTTTTGCGGTTCTACACAACCGATGATGTTATAGGTTCTGGCATCCTCTAAAGAAAGTCCCCTGCTCATTAAGGAAGGAATAATCACTTCATCATTATAGTACGCCGGAAGTCCAATTCCCGTTCGCGTAAGCTCTGCCGCTCTTCTCATCAGCTCATGCGGAGTTCCGTTCCACACGCGAACAGATAATGACGGTTGCGGAAGGAAGACATGCGCTGATGCATCAATACACATAAATGAAAGGTCATTCGTCGCATCCTTTCCTTCTTCGTCCTGTCCACCCACAATTAAATTCTGAAACAGGCTATACCCTGCAAATCCTTTCGCGGATACTTCGTCTCTGCATTTATTTAAATCATTTAACTTAACCCAGATACAATCCAATAACTCCTGGGCAAATTCTCTCGTCAGGTTTCCATTTTTCATATCCTTTTCATAATAAGGATACATATATTGGTCGAAACGACCCGGAGAAATCGAATGCCCGGAAGATTCTATCTGCAAAAGCTGTTGTACAAACCAAAAGCTCTGACAAGCTTCATAAAAACTTTCCGCACCTTTCGCAGGCACTCTTTCGCAATTACGTGCAATCTGTAAAAGCTCTGCCCTTCTTACTTCATTCTTACAGCTTTCTGCCATAGACTTTGCCAGTTTCGCATAGCGTTTTGCATACTCTATGGCGGCTTCGCAACTGATAATAACTGCTTCTAAGAAACTTTTTCTGGTTGCGTAATCCGCATCTCCTGCATTGCAGCCTGCCAATTCTTTTGCTGCTTCTGCAATGATTCCTTCGTAGCCTGTTTTCAGCACTTTTTCATACTGGACTGTAACATGACCTACTCCATTGTAAAAATAGTTTCCCGGAGTAAATATATTATGTTCCATTGCTCTTAATGTCTCCGGTGCCATATAAGCAGTTGCCAGTTCACTTGTGGTTTTACCCTTCCAGTAGGCATTGGCTGCTTTAATCTCCTTTTTTGCTGTTTCGGAAATTTCAAACGGATCTGCTTCTCTGTTTGCAACTGTTTCAAACTCCGCCTCTAACCACTCGTAAGAGAACTCCGGAAACGTCTGACACCCTCTTGGTGCCAAAGTGGAACTTCCTACCACCAATTCATCTTCTCGAATAACAATCGGAATATTCTCTAATATATGTGCAAATGCCTTTGCTCTCCGAAGCACCATCGGAAGGTCTTCTGTCTGCCGATAGGATTCTGTTACCAGCACTGCTCTGGAAGACTCAATCTGTGGCATCTTCGCATATAAATGTTCTACAAGTCTGCTTATTCTTTCTGATTTTGGAACACGTTCACTGTTATATCTTTTCATTTTTTACTCCTGTCCGCAAAAACAACATCATATCACACTTTATAAGTTGATTATATGACTGTTTATGTGGTTTGTCAAGCATATAAACAACATTTCATGTGGTTTTATGCGTTTTTTGCATTCAAAAAGTCACACACAACACGTAACTTTTCATTGATGACATTTATTTATAGTTCTCCCAGAATTCCTTAATAATCCGCTCGGCACCTTCTCTGCCCAACCATGCATCACCTTCGTACTTACCGGCATATAGGCGATGAAGAGTCTCTATTTCTTCCTCTGTAAGCTCTGACAAGTCCGTAATCGCTCTGTCGTCCAGCACAGCAATCAGTTTATGGTCTCCTTTTGCATGCTGAAACACTCCGATAATATTCACAGGAGTCTCATCTCCCAACTCAAACTCTTTGTCCGTCATTATATACACATCCAGATGGGGTTGGGGCGGTGTACCTGATTCCTTAATCCACCCATAGGGCTGAGGTGCATTTCTGGAATATCCCAAACTCAAACTGTCCTTTGCAATGAAGGAATCGGTTTCCGCAATATATTTCATGCAATTCCTGTAATGATAGGTCTGCTCAATTACTGCTGTAAGTTTCATAACATCATCCTCTCTTGTACCCTTTGAAGTATTTATTTTTTTCTTTTTGACTCCGAAGAATTTTCTTTAAGTTATGCACCAATGCATACTGCTTCGTATTAACTTCACGTATTCCTCGTTTTCAAATTGCTTTTCGGTATGTCCCGGCACAAGAAATACAATTCTCCCCTTTTCCATACATTTACTCCAACCGGCTGCATACTCTTCACCTTCATAAATATAGGTAAGAAAAATCTCTTTATTATCTTCAACCATTTTTAGTTGATAAGGTTCTTCCGGCATAATAAAACCGGTGCAATTCTCTGTAATCGTATGTGGCTTAACTACAAATTCCAACTCCGTCATGGCCGGATGTGTAACAAAGCTTCCTCCCATCATATTCTTTAACTCTTCCCTGTTCTGAATACTGATTCCATTATGTAAAATGAGAAGTGCTCCACCGGTGCTTACATAACGATAAAGCGCTCCGGCTTCTTCCTCATCCAATTCACTATCCCATATATCTAAATATGAAATAACTCCATGATATTTTTTCTTGTCAAGGTTAAGTAGTTCTCGTGTATTTGTTGTGCAAATCACATTAAAATCTGAAAATATACTTATAAGACGCTCATCTACCCCTTTGAGCGGATGATACATAGCATCTTCATTATTTCCTAATACTAATATTGTTTTTTTCATGGTTGTTCTCCTTACCAAGGTAAAAAATCACCCTTATAATTGATATATTCCGGTTTCTCACCTATCATCCGCTCCTCATCCAAAACCACCTGCAATATTCCCTTTGCAGACTGTTCCGGTGTAAGCTTCGCAGTTGTATCAAGATGCCCTCTCATATAGGTAGCAACATGTCCCGGATGAATGACGATGACTCTTCCGCCTTGTTTTTTCAGATTATTATGCACAAGTGCCGACTGCATATTATTGGCTGCTTTTGACATGCAATAACCAAACCACCCCACTCTTTCACAGTCTTCTATACTTCCGGCCTCCGAAGATATATTAATGACTGTCTTGTCATTGCTTCTAATGACTAACTCCGCTAAAGCATTGGTCACCCTGAGAGTGCCAAGCGCATTCACATTAATTACCTTCAGCATTTCATCAAAGTCAAGTTCATCTCCCAGCACCTTCTCCATATCACCTAAGATTCCTGCATTATTGATCAGTAAATCAATGTGCGGAACTAATGCCGCTACAGTCTTCTTCAGCTCTGCCACGCTCTCATCTTTTCCGATATCAACCGAAACAATCTCCAACTGATTCGGATACCTGTCCTTCAGCTTATCAATCAATATTTCGTCTGCATGGAATCTTGTGGCAATCACATAATACTCTCTGCTTAACAATTCTTCTGTAAGTGCCAGACCCACTCCATGATCTGCACCTGTAACCAAACTAATCCTTCTATTCATACTTTCTACTCCCTCCTACATTATCTATTACTACTATTATATCAAACATTGAAATTTAATCTATATCCAATTCGTTTTTTCCAACCTCTCCAGCCATATTCAATCCTTCATATCCAAATTTCTCTTTTCACGGTACTTTTTGGCACAAACTCATTATAAATCTTCATATTTTATCGGACTTTCCTCGGCAAATTGGATATAAAATTGGATATTTTTCGATTTTGGAACAAAAAAAACCAAGGGTTACATACCTGAAACCCTTGGTTTTACTGACTTTTTTAATTATTACTCAGCTGCAATAACTTCCTTCTTGTTGTAAGAACCGCAAGCCTTACATACTCTGTGTGGCATCATTAATTCGCCGCACTTGCTGCACTTTACAAGGTTTGGAGCAGTCATCTTCCAGTTTGCTCTACGACTGTCTCTTCTTGCCTTGGAAGTCTTATTCTTCGGACAAATAGCTCCCATGATTACACCTCCTTAACGTTGTTAAAAATATCTCGGATAACAGACATTCTTGGATCTGGCTCTGTACGGACGCAACCGCATTCTCCCTGATTTAAGTTTGCACCGCAAACCTTACAGATTCCTTTACAGTCTTCCTGACACAGAACCTTCATTGGGAAACCAAGCAAGATTTCTTCGTAGACCAGGCGATCCACGTCTAAATCGTATCCGTCAATATACGCTGTTTCATTCAAATCGTTGACACGGTCTTCTTCACTCTGATTGAAGTCTACCTCAACTTCGGAGGAAACCGGAATTTCCACCCTCTGCTCTGCCAGACAATTGTCACACGGTACGGAAAGAACTACTTTTGTCTCAACTCCGATTTTTACTTTTCTACCACCAAGGTTCTCGATGTTAAGCTCAACCTCTTCTTTTTCAAGAATCGGATAAGCGACGCCGAGTCTGACAAAAGTACTTGGTTCGTACACCGCAGTTCTCTTTTGTACACCGGTTGGCAGATTCATAATTTCGGATAAAGATATCAGCATGTTCCACCCTTCCGTGTGTTCCCATGATAAATAGGACACACATCAAAACTCACATCAATATATTATACTTGTTGATGGATAGTTTGTCAATAACTTTTTTCTTATTTTAAAAAAATTATCCACAGACTTATCCA
>JAZSEW010000042.1:0-11005 GCA_045531895.1 Lachnospiraceae bacterium | reverse complement strand
CCATGCGATATACCGAGGCTCGTCTTTCCGAAGGTGCCATGACTATGCTGGACCACCTGGAAAAGGGGCTTGTTGATTTTATTCCAAACTTTGATAAGTCGGATCGTAGCCATGTCGTTCTGTGAGCCAAGGAGTTGAATTACTAAGTTGTCTTCCTAAGACCGCTTGGCCTCCGACTTCCATGCGATATACCGAGGCTCGTCTTTCCGAAGGTGCCATGACTATGCTGGACCACCTGGAAAAGGGGCTTGTTGATTTTATTCCAAACTTTGATAACAGCGAAAAGGAGCCGACCGTGCTTCCTGCCATGCTGCCAAACCTGTTAATCAACGGCACCACAGGTATTGCCGTAGGTATGGTAACGAACATTCCTCCTCACAATCCGGGCGAGGTAATTGATGGAGCCATTGCTTATATTGACAACCCTGACATTACCCTTGAAGAGCTGATGAATTACATTCCGGGACCGGATTTTCCAACCGGCGGTATCATAACTAATTCCGAGATACTTCCGTCCATGTACGCCACCGGTGAAGGAAAAATCAAGGTCCGTGCCAAGGCGCACATTGAAAACGGTGACTACGGTAAAAAGAATATTATCATCACGGAAATCCCATACACCAGTGCCGGCAACAAAACCCGCCTGGTGGAATCTATCGTAGATTTAATGAAGGACAAGGTCTTTGAAGAAATCAACGACGTAAGAGATGAATCCTCCAAAGATGTCCGCATCGTTATTGAGGTAAAACGGGACCGCGATGCCGACAATTTACTCAACGGCCTGTACAAAAAAACAGGGTTGGAAGACACCTACTCTGTCAACATGCTTGCAGTCAAAGATCAGCAGCCAATTGTTTTTAACTTAAAATCCATGCTGCATGAATTCGTAGACTTTCAGGAAATCCTCTACACAAAGGAATACCAACACATGCTTGCAAAAGCAAATGACCGTCTGGAAATTGTGGGAGGCTTAATCCGTGCCACTGACATTATTGACCTGATTATTGAAATTTTACGTGGCAGTACCTCCGTAAAGCAGGCCAAGGGATGCTTAATGAGCGGCGATACCACCGACATTAAGTTCAAGTCCGAGACCTCAAAAAAGCAGGCGACAGCACTTGATTTTACCGAGCGCCAGGCAGACGCCATTCTTGCCATGCCTCTTAGTAAGTTAATCGGTCTGGAATTGATGAAGCTACATGAAGAAAGCGACACATTGCTTAAGAATATCGAGAATTATGAGAAAGTGCTTGGTTCCAGAAAAGAACTCCACAAGGTAATTAAAAACCAGTTAAAGGAGTTCCGCAAAAAATTCGACCAGCCACGACGTACCGAAATCAGCCAACTCACCACCTTCAACTATGTAGTAGAAGAAAAAATCGAAGACATCTATGTGCTGATTGACAAATTCGGCTACACAAAGTCCTGTGAAGCCTCCATTATAGCAAAACAGGGTGAGGAGCTCTTAAAGGACTTCCCAAACAGCGTCAGGATGAAAAATACCGACAAGCTTTGTGTTTTCACCGCCGAAGGTAACATGTATCAGGTCAAAGCCTCTGCAATTCCGAAAGGCAAACCAAAGGACAAAGGTGTTCTCATCCATACTCTGTGTAAGGTAGGAAAAGAAGATATCATTATGTACGCAGGCTTCGAAGAACTATTTGAAGCACAATTGCTGTTTGTTACAAAGTCCGGTTACATCAAACTTGTTTCCGGCATTGAATTTGATACCAACCGCAGTCAGGTAGCCACCACAAAGTTGGAAGATGATGACCTTGTCGTTGGCTTAACAAAGCTTTCCGCCATGGACGTACTCTCCGGCGACCAAAAGGTTATCATTTACACCAGCACCGGATTATCTCTCGGCTTCCCATTAGAGGAGGTTCCTGAACTCAAAAAAGCCAGCCGCGGTGTCAAAGCCATCGCTCTTGACAAAAATGACTCCGTTGCCTATGCTACCAGTGTGGGACCGTATGATGAATTCTTCTCTTACCGGGGTAAGGATTACTCCGCTAAAAAGGTAAGAAACAGAAAGCGAGGCGCAAAGGGTCAGAAAGCGACGCTATAAACAAATTTGCTTTAGTGAAATAAGCAGATATAACATGGAAGCGGATGAATGAATTGTCCAATCATAATTGGATAATTCAACACATCCGCTTTTTACATGTTTTATACTAATTCCCCAGCAATCCGATTGCCTCTCCAGTATCATCGAGTCTCTTGTTTCTGAAATACACCGCCAGATTCAGTGTTACAACTGCCAGATTTATAAAATATACTACAAGTACATAATTCGTCTGGTTCATCAAAACTTTTGCGCTGATTCCTGCTACATAACCAAAAATAATCAGCAGAATAAACGGCAGGCTCATATTCTTTGCCGAACGGGCTTTATATGCCTTCATGGTATTAATCGGCCATGACAGACCAAAACAAATCAACATGGTTGCTTCTAACACTAAATTCATAATAATATCCTCCCTTTTTTTCTGTTACCGGAATTATATCCTTGACAATCGCAAAAGTCTAATATATGATATTCGCAAAATCCATAGTTTACAGCCTATGGTTTTTTATTTTTGCATAACTTCTCAAAACACTGAAATTGATTTTTGTACAATATTACTATTTTTCAAGTCAAGGAGCTCTTTTTATGGAACTTACACAGTTAAAATATTTTTATACATTAGCCCAGAATCAGCACGTCACCCGCACCGCAGAACAGCTGCATATCGCCCAGCCTTCCCTGACCCAAAGTATACACCGTCTGGAAAATGAATTAAACGTAAAATTATTTAAAAGCAGCGGAAGAAATATCGTTTTAACTGAATGCGGAAAATACTTGCAAAGAAAAATAGAACCTGTTTTAAATGCCCTGAACGAAATTCCTGAAGAAATACAAACACTCAACGGAGACCGCAAAAAATTGCTGAGAATCAATGTTCTGGCAGCCTCTACCCTGATAACCGATACCATTATCGGCTATCAGAAAAAGCATCCCGAAGTACGATTTCAAATTGTACAAAACACAGAAACAGAAGACGCAGATATTACCATTTTTACACGGGATTCTTTTCAGCCACCGGTAATCTCTAAAGATAATTTTTATATTTTTTCCGAAGAAATCTTTATAGCAGTACCGGACACCTCCGACTATGCTGCCATGGACCATATTTCCCTTGATGAGCTTGCCGGCAAAGGTTTTATTTCCTTAGCCGGAACCAAGGGACTTCGCTCCATTTGTGACCGTTTCTGCCTCCAGGCAGGCTTTAAGCCAAACGTAGTATTCGAAAGTGATAATGTTTCTGCTGTAAAAAACCTGATTGGTGCCAGCATCGGTATCGGCTTCTGGCCGCAGCACACCTGGGAAACCCACGAAGGAAGTGGTATCACCCTGCTGCCAATCTCAAATCCGGCATGCCGGAGAGATATTGTTGTACAGCTTCATCACGAATCAGAAAGCCACAAAGAAGCATTCCGATACTATGAGTATCTGGTGGGATTTTTTGAAAAATTAAAGCAAAAATAAAAAAAGCGAAGTACCTGACATGTGAGTGATTTATCTCAGTTCACATAACAGATACTCCTTTTCTTATATAACACTCTGTGTCAAATACAGCACTGCCAAAAACAGCACATTCAATCCGGTAAACAGTAGCATATATTTACCCAGTTTCTCCGGCTGACGCTTCTTAAACTCCGTCAAAGTAATTAAACTTGCCAAAGACGCAATTGGTGTGCCAAGTCCTCCGATATTCACCGCCGGAAGCAGACTTGCATAGTCCATGGTAAAATGGGACAATAACACCGCACTCGGTACATTACTGATACACTGACAGGACAAAATCCCGAACAATAACGTATTTTTCGGAAGCAGTGTACTGAACAAATCATTCACCGCCGGAATTCTGGCCGCATTTCCGCTGAATACAAAAAATACACAGAAGGTTAATAGTAACGGATAATTAACCTCTTTCAATGCCGCCTTATCTAAAAATAACAATGCCAACACTACCACTGCTGTTCCCAGTGCATATGGTACAATGCGGAATACAATCAAAATACTAAATACAAACAGTGCGGAATAAATGAATGTTTTCTGTTTATCCAACACATAGCCTTCATCCCGCTTCAAGGTCAGTGGTATCGGTTTTACAAATAAGCAAATAGAAAGAATCAACAGTGTCGCCATAAAAAAGCATGGAAACATAATCTGCATAAATTCTACTGTACCAATCTGATAATGGGCATATAAATACAGGTTTTGCGGATTACCAAACGGTGTCAGCATACCTCCAAGATTTGCTGCAATATTCTGCATGATAAATGTAAACGCCATTGCCTGCTTATTGTCCGTTTTATGTAATACAAAATATCCAAGTGGCAGGAAGGTTAACAATGCCATGTCGTTTGCCAGAACCATGGAACCGATAAATGTAATGAAGACTAATGCAATAACCGCACTTCTTAAATCACCAAGCTTTAAAATAATGCTCTTACTCAGAACTTCAAACACATGAATATGGCTGAAGGCACTTACTACAGCCAGTGTGCAGAACAGAGTTGCTAATGTCTGCAAATTAAAATAATCCAGATACTTACCGTCTACCGGTACCAGCACACAGGTTACCAGCATGGCTACAATTGCCACACACAGTACAGGCTGGTCTTTTACTACTCTTACTACCTGCTGTCTCATTTCTCCCAAACTCCTGAATTTTCATTTTTTCTCGTAACTATTCAGTTACTATTTCTTTACATAAAAACGTCCACAACGGTGCACATTGTACCACTGCGGACGTTTCTCGTCAATTACAAATTTTCAGTAATTACTTTTTCTTTTTTGTGAAAAATGGCAAAATCACTACCAAAACCCAGGCAATAAAGCCTACTTTAAAGCCCTCATACACGATATTTTCTATTTCCGGTTTCATAATCCAGTCAAAAATTTTCATTACCACTGCACCACAAAACCAGAAAGCCAACAGGCACAATACATAAAGTATTATTTTTTTCACAATTGTTTTCACTTATATTTCTCCTAGTTTTTGTTCCTCAATATTCCTATTACATTCTTCATCGTTACCTTTTCGCCATTATACAGCACCAGACCCTTGTAAATTCTGCCGGACAGCATAATTACCAGAACAGAAAATACCAGTAAAATTACGGTGGAGAGAATTCCCTGCCCGATACCGATAGCACCGGTAAGCAAATCTGCCGGAACACAAAACGGAATGGTAAACGGAATATTTCTTGCTACCGCCAGCAGACTTTCCTTTTCCATCAAAGTACCCATATAACATACAAGCCAGCTGATTACAATCGGAAGTGTAAAAATACTCTGGGCACTTGCTGCTTCCTCCGGACGGCTTACCATGCTTCCTGCCATACCGGAAAGTACACAGTAGAACAGAAAACCACAGCAGAAAGTAATCAGTGCAAGAACTACCGATACCGGGGAAAATGCACTTTCACCGATATTCGTGCGCATAAATTCCACAATCACGCGGATACCGCTTTCCACACCCGGATACATATATTCTGCTACCATGCCACCGGCAAATATACCGGCAATCAGAGACACTACCCAGATAAAAAACTGTAAAAGTGCAGTTGCCACAATCGCAAATACCTTACCGGTAAGTAACGCATATGGATGCAGGGATGTAAGCAGTGTTTCCACCAGTTTTGATGTCTTTTCCACAGATACCCCCTGGCAGATGTTCTGTCCATATAACAGAAGCAGGAAATAAAGAATAATACCAAAGATGGCAGGAGCTAAATATTGTACCAGATATACTACCACATTTGTTTCTTCCCCGGCATCAGCCACACTAATCATTACCTGCTTGTTTATCTGGGAGTATTGCAGTTCACTGAGTCCGCTCTGGGCAAATCGTGCCTGTTCTACCGCAATGGCTACCAAATCCGCAACCTCCTGACCATCCATCAGAGACAGGTGAGCCGACGTAGAAGGAACCACTGCTGTTACCGCAAGATTACCCTCCTTCTCTTCAATTACAACACCGATGGCCTCTCCGTATTCCTCCTGTGCCGCTTTCACTGCAAGCTCTTCTTTGGTCATATTTTCCACCTGCACCAGTTCCAGACAGCTATAATATTCATCGGCAAGTGCCGGAATCCATTCTTCAAACCTAAGCTCACCCATACCGGCTAAATCCAATACATAGGCGGTTTCCACATTACAATACGATGTTTCGATAACCCCATCCTCTTCCTCCGGTTTTGCTGCCAGTACACTGATTAGCACTGCCGCTGCGATAATTGCAATGGCCACCAGTGCAGTAACTGCCACATATCCTTTAGAACTTGTATTCTGCTTAAAATTAAAGGAAAATACGCTTTTCCAGCCTTTAAACTTATTCATTATGCATTTTCCCCTTTCTTCACTTTTTTAGGTTTCGCTCCTTTTGCCATCGCCATGACATCTTTAAATTTCAGACGGGCACCATTATGTAAAATCAGGCCTTCATAAACCTTTGCCACAAACTTAAACATCAGCACGATGGATAAGAGCAATACTGCAATGGCAATCAGGGCAATCCACCATTCTGCCTTGCCGACTAAAAGTGCAGCGGGAAGCAGGAACGCAGAAGAAACCGGGAAAATAAGTGCAAAGGTAACAAAGGCATTTTCGCCGGATGCCATAAGAGCACTTGCTGCACCCATACCAATATAAAAACCAATTAAAGATACCATAGTAAGCAGAGTTAAACTTTCACCGGATTCTTCCATACGACTGGCAGTGGCACCACAAAGTCCTGCCAGTGTTGCATACAGTACCATACCGGCTCCTGCTACTAAAAGACCAAGTACAATATTACCAAAATTCAGACTTTCCAGCATTTCCGGAGTCATGAACTGCGTAATGGCATTACCACCCTTGCCGGAAATCATCTCACCCAGCTTCATCGAAACAAACGCGGCCAGAATCAGAGCAATTATCTGCACCATTACTGCCACCAGCATGGCAAGTACCTTACCTACAATAATTGCCAGCGGACGAATGGAGGTCAGCAGATATTCGATTACCTTGGAGGATTTTTCCTGCACAATAGAACTTGCTACCTGACTGGAACCCATAACGCAAACCATCAGTACAACAAACATCATGCCGTAGATAAACCAGTACTCGCCTTCGGTAATGGAGGTATCCTCTAACACCAGGGCATTCTCCGTATCCACCACACTGGAGGACGCCACTACACTGGTTTCAAAGAAAGTCATCTGTTCCTCTGTAAGGCCGAGAAGCTGCACCTTTGCTTTCGCGTAGGCATTCTGTACAAACTGTCCCAACAGTTGTAATTCATAGTTTGTCACATCACCGTCCGGAGAACGTAAAAACTGAATATAGCAATACTGCTCATCCTCTATCAGATATAAAATAACGGAGTTCTGTTCTTCTTCCAAAATCCTTGTTTCCAACGCATTCACATCACCGGTAGTCTGCTCGAATATAATATGCTGATAACCTTCTGCCAGTTCGCTGTCAAAATCCAGATTACGGCACAGCGTCATATTATAGAGATAAACCTTTTCCACAGCGCTCATTTCCGGACCTGCAGCAACGCCTTTTAGTAAAAATATATTCATAATCGGCATGGAAATCATGGCAATTACCATCATAATGACCATAGACACAATATATGCCTTGCTCTTTAATGTCTGGGTCAGCGTAAAGGTAAAGACATCTCTCCAGCCTCTGACACTATCTTTCTTCATTATTGTCGCCCACCTTTTCTACGAAAATTTCATGCAGAGACGGTTCTCTGAGTTCAAACTTAACTAAAGGCACATTATCCTGCATCATGGCAGCTAAAAATTCTCTTGCCTGACGGTGATCCGTTACCTTTAAGTGATAGTCGCTTGGCATCTTTTCTACAATTGTGATACCAAATTTCTGAATATAAGAAGCGATGTCAGAATCACTCTTTACAAACAGATTGACACGGCCGTAGCTCTTTTTAATCTGATTTAAATTCCCCTGCAACACTGCCTGACCACGATTCATGATAGTAATATCGGTACAGAATTCCTCAATGGTAGGCATCTGGTGACTGGACATAATCAGATATTTGTTCTTTGCGATTTCCTCACGGATAATTCCTTTAAACAAGTCGGTATTTACCGGGTCAAGACCACTAAGCGGCTCATCAAGAATCAAAAATTCCGGTTCAGAAATAAGTGCAGCCATTAACTGCATCTTCTGCTGATTACCCTTGGATAACTGATCCGCACGATTTGCTTTTACCTTTTTGCCCTTAATACTCTTTGGAGGAAATACATACTCTTCCACCTGCAAACGCTCTGCCCAGTATTTAATGCGCTCCATGGCAACCTTCTTCGGAACCTTCTTTAAGGATGCAAAATATAACAGCTGGTCAAGCAGGGAATACTTTGGATATAAGCCTCGCTCCTCTGCCAGATATCCCACATTCATCTCAGATGCATTAAACGGCTTACCGTTCCAAAGCACCTCTCCGCCGTTCTTGGCAAGCATACCAAGAATCATACGGATGGAAGTTGTTTTTCCCGCACCATTGGTTCCAAGCAGGGCATACACACCCGGCTCGTTGATGGAAAAGCTTAAGTCATTGACTACCACCTTCTCTCCATACTGTTTTGTCAAATTCTTTACTTCTAACATAACTTCAATCCTCCTTATGTTTTCTCCCTTTATTTCATAACCTCTGAAGGGTGTTTTGCAAAATAAATTCCCTGTACGCTGTATACAGAAACCATAATAATCATAAATATTGTTATAATAATTGTAGCAAATGCCCCGGTATTAAATGACATCTGCCCAATGATACAAACCAGCCAGAGCACAATGCCTACAATCTGCATCACCTTAAATGTCTTAAAGGAACACTTGTAAGCGGTATAGCGTTCTGCTTCATCGCAGGTTTCCAGCCATTTGTCCTGAAACTTCATATCGTAGACACTGCCGCTCTTTTCCGGATTAATTTCCTTCGATAAATTCACTGCCTTCTGCTGTACTATGCTGCCTGCGGCAATCGCATAGGCAATATGTAACAGAACCACTAAGAGAGAAGTTATAAATCCGACTGCATCCTGTTCCACTGCCTGCTTTGCTTCCATAAAATCCGTTGCCCAAATGCCGACGGACAGGAAAAAGTAGGAGCCGTATAAAATCAGATTAGAAAGCCAAAGCACATAAGAAAGCTTTGTTTCAATGCTACATAGTACCTCTTCGTCCTCCTCATCCCATGCAGTATATTCCTGACGGCTTTTCTTATATAACACGATACTGCAAACCAAAAGCACGGTTGTATATACATAAGAACCATAAATTGCAATCTTGGAGAGAATTTCCAGTAAGGCATCTTTCGCAGACGACTCCTTCAATAAATCCTGCAGTATGGAGCTTCCTACACCAACAGCAATTCCTATCACAAAAGCAAGCAACAAAATCAGTGCAAATTTACCAAGTGCTTTTTTATCTTCTTTTTTGTTTTCCTGTTGCTTTTCGGTCATTTTCTTACTCACCGCTTTCATCCTCCTCGTATTGAAAAATATCTTCCACGGTAACATTGCATAATTTGGCAAGTTTCAAAGCCAATGTTACTGACGGCGAGTAGTCGCCCCGTTCAATCTGACTGATAGTCTGCCTGGATACTCCAGCCAGCTTGCCCATCTCCTGCTGGTTTACCCCCAGTCTTGCTCTGTAATCTTTTAAATAGTTTTTTAGTGGCACACTTCTGATACTCCTTTCTTAAGATTATTCCGCGCATTTTTCAGAAAATTTGCCAACCATGCTTGTCATTACCTAAGCGTATTGACAACTTTACTTGTCATCAATATTATCATTGACAACTTTACTTGTCAATACTTTTTTTAAATATCTAAATTTTTTTACACATTTATCTGTATAATTTTTTTCAAAAGAAGAAATACTCCCATTAGAATTATCAGCCAGACTTATTATATTTATAATAGGAAACATTTCTTGTGCAAAGTTCACAAGAAATTCTTTAAAATAGAGACTTATTTCCTTCATTCTTTCATTGACAAAACCCTTATGTAAGTGCTATCATAGTCTGTGGTTTAAATGAGTCAGGGCAACCTGACCTTAAGTAGCGTGGAATACACGTGTATAAAGAAAGGAGTACTCAAATGATGAGAGAAGAGTGGAACAATTTCACAAGCGGCATCTGGGTAAAGGAAATCAACGTACGTGACTTTATTCAGAAGAACTACACTCCATACGAAGGCGATGATTCCTTCTTATGTGGTGCAACACAGAACACTAAGGATTTATGGGCACAGGTAATGGAATTAACTAAGGAAGAGAGAGAAAAGGGTGGTGTCCTTGATATGGATACCAAGATTATCTCCACAATCACTTCCCATGGCCCTGGTTATTTAAATAAAGATAAGGAAACAATCGTAGGTTTCCAGACTGACAAGCCATTCAAGCGTGCGCTTCAGCCAAACGGTGGTATCCGTATGGCAGTTAAGGCTTGCGAAGACAACGGCTACACTGTAGACCCGGCTATCGTTGAGTTCTACACAAAGCACAGAAAGACACACAATGCTGGTGTATTCGATGCATACACACCTGAAATGCGTGCCTGCCGTTCCAGCCACATTATCACAGGTCTTCCTGATGCATATGGCCGTGGACGTATCATCGGTGACTACCGTCGTGTAGCTCTTTATGGTGTTGACCGTCTTATGGAAGACAAGAAGCACCAGAAGGACACAACACGTAAGACTATGTACTCTGACGTTACAAGAAACCGTGAAGAATTATCCGAGCAGATTCGTGCTCTGGAAGAATTAAGAGAACTTGGTAACATCTATGGTTACGATATCTCCAAGCCGGCTCAGAACGTACAGGAAGCTATTCAGTGGACTTACTTTGGTTACCTTGCAGCAGTTAAGGAGCAGAACGGTGCAGCTATGTCCCTTGGACGTACTTCCACTTTCCTTGATATTTACGCTCAGCGTGACCTTG
>JAZSEW010000063.1:0-34393 GCA_045531895.1 Lachnospiraceae bacterium | reverse complement strand
GGAGCTGGTTAGAAAGAAAATTCCGTTTTTATTTGGGCGGATTATTTCCAGCAGACGTATACCGAATAAAGAACCTGTTACCTTTGATAATCGAGTGGAGTTTGTGGAAATTTCATCTGCGGAACAGGAACAAATTATTACATATATCTTTAAAGAAGAACGCGACAAGCGAAAAAGAGAATCTGATTTTAATTAGAATAGGGGAATAGAAGGAGGATAACAAGGAGATTATGATGGAAAAGAAAAACATTTTGATAGTTGATGACTCTGCACTCATGAGAAGGGTTGAGTCTGATATAATAAAGTCAGATGACAGATTTCAGGTTCTGGATACTGCAACCAATGGTCTGGAAGCATTCGATTTGGTTACAAGAAACACCAAAAAATATGATGCGGTAGTTCTTGATATCAATATGCCGAAAATGAATGGTATCGAATTTTTAGAGGCTTTGGAAAAGCAGAAAATCAAACAGAAAATTATCATCGTAAGTACTCTTGCCAAGGATGGTGCGGCAGAAACTATCCGCGCACTGGAATTGGGGGCTTTCGACTATGTAACTAAGCCTGACAGTTTTGTGGATGCTATGAGCGAGTCCTTCAAAACAAAGCTACTCCAGTGTTTAACCTATGCAACCTCTCTTGTAGAGGACAAGGCAGTCGATTTAATCAAGAGTGTATCGGCACCAAAGGTGGAAGTAAAAAAAGCAGAAGAAAAACCGGAAAGAAAAACAACGGCAGGTGCGACATCGGCAGTATCTTCTGTATCCGCTGCAAAAGCTTCTTCTTCCGGATTTGTTTCTCCAATGAATCCAAGAGCAATCCTTTCTGAGCATTTTGCACCACGAAAGCCTCATAAGCAAATCAGCAGTGCAAATGCAAAGCGTCTGGTTGCCATTGCATCTTCCACAGGCGGACCAAAGGCATTACAGCAGGTAATCTGTAAACTGCCAAAAAATATTGATGCACCAATACTTATCGTTCAGCACATGTCCGAAGGATTTACAAAGTCTTTGGCAGCACGATTAAATGAGCTGAGTCAGGTAAAGGTAGTAGAAGCAACAGGAGGCGAGCGTTTAGAAAAAGGAACGGTATATCTTGCCAAAGGCGGCAGTCAGATGCGCGTTGTTAAAAAAGGCAGTGATTATGTTATCGATATTAACACTACGGAGCAGGCCAGAAATGGTTTAAAGCCTTGTGCTGATATCATGATGGAGTCCCTTGCCAATTTAGTATTTGACGATATTACCTGCGTGGTACTTACAGGTATGGGTGGCGACGGCACCATGGGAATCCGTCAGTTAAACGAAGCGAACAATATTTATGTTATCGGTCAGGACGAAGCAACCTCCACCGTATACGGCATGCCAAAGGTAGTTTATGAGGCGGGTCTTACGGATATCGTTCTTCCTCTTGGCAAGATAGCAGACGAAATAACAAAGAATGTGGGGGTACAATAGCATGGATGTTAGTCAGTATCTTGAGATTTTCATTGACGAGACAAAAGAACATTTACAAAGCTTAAATGAGCAGCTTCTGATTCTGGAAAAGGAACCGGAAAATGAAGGCACAATTAACGAGATTTTCCGTGCGGCTCATACGTTGAAGGGTATGGCAGGAACTATGGGTTATAAGAGAATGCAGAATCTGACCCATAACATGGAAAATATATTCTCGGAAATCAGAAACGGTAAAATGTCCGTAACAGCAACTATCGTAGATTTGTTATTTAAGGGCCTGGATGCGTTGGAGAATTATCTTGCCAACATTTCCACTACCGGTGATGAAGGAACTGAAGAATACACAGAAATTATCTCCCAGTTGGATGTCTGCTTAAAGCAGGGACTTGGTGAGATTCCTGCTGCACCGGCAGCACCTGCGGCTGCAGCAGTTGCAGTAGAAGAAAAGAAAGAAGCTGCAGCAGATAACTCCGCAAAGGAGAAATACAGAGCATTTAAGTATGCAGACCACGAAAAACATGCCATGAACGAAGCAATCGCAAATGGTCAGCATGCATACGGAATTACCGTATTTATTCAGGAAACCTGTCTGTTAAAGGCTGCAAGAGCATTCCTTGTATTCAAGACATTGGAAGGCCTTGGAACCGTAATTAAGTCTGAGCCTGCAGTACAGGATATTGAAGATGAAAGATTTGACTTTGATTTTTCCATGGTACTGATTACTAAGGAAAATCTGGAAACTGTTAAGAAAGCAATTATGTCTGTGTCTGAAGTGGATTCTGTTTATATGTCTGAAGTAAAGGCAGAAGAAATTGTAATGCCGAAGGAAGAGGTTACAGAAAAGAAGGCAGAGACTTCCGGTACAGCTGCTACCGCACAGGCTGCTCAGGCTGCCCAGGATAAGAAGCCTGCAACGCAGACCAGCAAGCCGGTAGTTAACCGTTCCGTACGTGTTGATATCGAAAAGCTGGACGATTTGATGAATCTTGTAAGTGAG
Organism: Lachnospiraceae bacterium; assembly: GCA_045531895.1. GTDB lineage: Bacteria > Bacillota > Clostridia > Lachnospirales > Lachnospiraceae > SIG299. The sequence goes on along the minus strand of JAZSEW010000063.1, from coordinate 31,939 downwards.
CTTATTATTGCGAAAAACGGTCTTGTTTCCATCAACAATGCAGATGATGCAACAAAGCAGACCAACAGCGGCTTCAATGAGCAGATTGAATACTTAGAGAGAATTACCACCAACTTACATACTTCCGTTATGAAGGTTCGAATGGTTCCGTTGGAGAGTGTTGTTAATCGTTTCCCACGTATGATTCGTGATTTGAGCAAAAAGCTCAACAAGAAGATGGAATTGTATATCAGTGGTGAAGATACTGAATTAGACCGTACCGTAATTGATGAAATCGGTGATCCGCTGTTACACTTACTCCGTAACGCAGCAGACCATGGTCTGGAATCCAACGAAGAAAGAGCAGCACTGGGCAAACCGGAAACCGGTTCCATTATTTTAAATGCATTCCAGGAAGGTAACAATGTAGTTATCGAAGTTAAGGATGACGGTGGCGGAATCAATGCAGAGAAGATTAAGCAGAAAGCAATTGCAAAGGGAACTATCACGGCAGAACAGGGCGATGCAATGTCCGATAAGGAAATTATTGATCTGTTATTCCGTCCAAGCTTTTCCACTGCAGAAAAGATTTCTGATGTATCCGGTCGAGGTGTTGGTCTTGACGTAGTAAAAACCAAGATTGAAAGCCTTGGCGGTGATGTAGAAGTACGTACTACTTTAGGACAGGGCAGTAATTTCATTATCCGCCTGCCACTGACACTGGCTATTATCCAGTCCCTCATGGTAGAACTTGGAAGTGAAAAATATGCAATTCCTCTTGGAAGCATTCAGACGATTGAAGATGTTCCGGTATCCGATGTCAAGTACGTTCAGACCAAGGAAGTTATCAATCTCCGTGGCACTGTTATTCCATTAATCCGTCTTAATGAGGTTCTTGATGTAGAATCTTCCAAGGCACAGGATGAAAACTTAACAGTCGTTATCGTAACCAAGGGTGACAAGCTTGCCGGCTTTGTAGTTGACAACTTAATCGGTCAGCAGGAAATCGTTATTAAGTCCATCGGCAAGTACATCAATAACAGCAAGATGATCAGTGGTGCTACCATCCTCGGTGATGGCGAAGTTGCCTTAATTCTTGACGTAAACACTTTAGTTTAGGAGGTAGATAATTATGGCAGAGAATGTATCCATGGATTCTAAGCAGTATATTGTTGTAGAACTCGGAAATGAGCAGTACGGAATAGATATCCAATATATCGATAATATTGTAAGAATGCAGAGAATCACCAGAGTACCAAAGGCGCAGACATTTTTTAAGGGTGTTATCAATCTTCGTGGTGAGGTTATTCCGGTAATGAGTCTTCGTTTGAAGTTTGACTTTGAAGAAGAAGAGGTAACAGGAAAGACCAGAATCCTGATTATCAAGCCTGATGCACAGGCTTCTGTCGGAATCATTGTTGACTCCGTAAAGGAAGTTCTGACATTGGAAAATGATATGATTGATAAGGCAACAAAGGATATCAATGATGAGCGTACAATGTACTTAAGCGGTGTAGGAAAACATGGTGACAACCTGATTTCCATCTTAAATATCGCAGAAATATTTATGGAAAAAGAAGCTGAAAACGCATAATAAAACATGTAAGCCTGCCGGAAAATCCGGCAGGCTAGTGTTGGTTCAATGTATAAATCTGAAAGGAACGGTAAAATGGAAGTAATCAATGATATGCAGTTTGATGTATTGCGGGAAATAGGAAATATCGGTTCCGGTAATGCTGCAACTGCATTGGCTAAGATGTTAAACCAGAAGGTTGATATCAAGGTTCCGAAGGCAGAGTTGTGTGATTTTAACCGGCTTCCGCAGGCAGTAGGCGGTGAAGAAACGATTGTAGTAGGTATTCTTCTGACCTTGTCTGAGGACATTGACGGCATGATGATGTTTATCATGAAAATCGAGGCTGCATATAATCTGATTGAAAAACTGATGTTTATGCAGGTTGACAGAAACGGAACATTAGACGAAATGCAGATGTCCTGTCTGCAGGAAATCGGAAATATTATTACAGGCGCATATCTTTCTTCCCTGTCTGATTTGACTCATCTGACAATTCAGGCGAGTGTACCATATATGGCAATGGATATGGCGGGAGCTATCTTAAGTGTACCTGCAATTGAATTTGGAAAACTTGGAGATAAAGCACTGATGATTGAAGCTGAATTTGGCGAGGATGCCCAGAATGAAATCGGCGGTTACTTCCTGTTAATCCCTACTCTGGAATCTTACGATGCCATTATGGCTTCTCTCGGCATAGCATAGGGATGAGAAGAACATGGGAAATATGATAAAAATCGGAATGGCCGAGCTGAATGTATGTTTACCACCGGATGCCATTACCACGTTAGGACTTGGTTCCTGTGTGGGGGTAGTTTTATATGATCCGACAAAGAAAATATGCGGTATGGTACATGTGATGCTTCCGGACAGTACGAAAATAAAAAACAATGAGAATAGAGCAAAATTTGCAGATACGGGTATTGAGGACTTGCTTCAGAAGGTAGTTGGATTAGGTGCAGTACGAAGAAATATTGTTGCTAAAATTGCAGGCGGAGCCCAGATGTTTGCTTTCAAGTCAGATAATGACATGCTGCGGGTGGGTGACCGTAATGTAGAAGCAACAAAGAAAAAACTGAAGGAATTACAAATACCGATTATTGCAGAAGATACAGGTAAAAATTCCGGTCGAACCATCGAATTTTATCCGGAAAGTGGAGAATTATTAGTAAAATCCGTTGGTAAAACACCGTATAAGATTTAGGTTCAGGAATGGAGGGGTGGTCATGGAAGAAGGAAGAAATATCCCTTTGATTATTATGCTTTCTGCCGGTTCCATTATCAGCGTTGCATGTATAATATATAAATTTTCACTGATGCATACGCTGCTGTTTGTACTGGCAACGTTGGTTGTTTTCTATCTGATTGGTCTGATTGTAAAGAAGATTATTCTTAACATCAATAAGGATGCAGAAGAAAGAGCAACCCTGCTTGCACAGGCAGAAGCGGAAGAAAAGCAGAAAGAGCTTGCTGAAAGCGAAGAAATCGCAACACAGGATGTGACGGCAAGTGATGTTACACTTGAATAAAAAATGAGAAAGGCATGGTCGAAGAATTATGAATCAGGACGAAAAAGAAAAGCTTTGGCTGGAATTTACAAAAAAACCAAGTGCAGAGCTGCGTGAAAAAATAATAATCGAATATGCCGGTCTCGTAAAAATTGTTGCGGGGAAATTAAGTATCTATTTAGGATATAACGTGGAATATGATGATCTGGTTGGTTACGGCACCTTTGGTCTGATTGATGCCATTGATAAATTTGACTACGATAAGGGTGTTAAATTTGAAACATACGCATCACTGCGTATCCGGGGTGCTATCTTAGACCAGATAAGAAAAATGGATTGGCTGCCGCGTACCGTGCGACAGAAACAAAAACGAATAGATGCTGCGTATAATAAGATAGAGGCAGAAACAGGACGGATGGCCACCGATGAGGAAATTGCGGCAGAGTTGGAGATTTCTGTCGATGAACTGGATGCCTGGCAGGCACAAACGAAAGCAGCAGGTCTGGTCTCTCTGGATGATTATATGGAACAGGGAAATGAAGGAGGAATCAGTTCCATTGCAGACGGAGCCGAAGACTACCATCAGCCGGAACAAATTTATGAAAAACAGGAAGTCAGACAAATTCTGTTGGAAACATTGGAATCTTTGACAGAAAAAGAAAAAAAAGTTATTTTATTATATTATTACGAAGAACTGACACTGAAAGAAATCAGTGCGGTATTGGAGGTTTCTGAGTCGAGAATATCTCAGCTTCATACGAAAGCAATTCAGAAGCTTCGTATGAAACTTGGAGCAAATATAGAATTGTTTTTTTGAACATAAAAAGGAGAAAAAGCATGGCAAAAAACGCATATGTAAAATTAAATGTACGTCCAAACGGAACTTTTCTTGCTTTATATCCACCGGAGGAAGGTGGAAAAGGTATTGTTATTGAAGAAGTAGAAGCATATCTTGATAAAATAATTCAGGGAGGCTACGAAAAAGTAGTAGTTCGTGAAGAGTTAAAAAAGCCTCTTCTTGCATTCCGTGAAGTGCAGGTGATGAAAGAACAGCTGCCAACCGTAGGAGAGGTGGTAGTTGTGACCGTGGCACCGGATCGTTTAAATGTAAAGGGTAAATTTTATCCGCCTACCGCGGGTGGCAGTATGCTTACCAAAGAAGATATTGTTACGGAAATGATTAAGGTTGGCGTAAAATACGGTGTTGCTGAGGCGAACATTGATGCCTTTTTAAATAACAGACAGTATGATGAGCAGATTATTATTGCAGAAGCTACAAAACAGGTTGAGGGTTCGGATGCAGAAATCAAATATTTCTTTAATACTGACCTGACACAGAAGCCAAAGGTAAATGAAGACGGTAGCGTAGACTTCCATCATCTGGATATTCTCAGTTCCGTAAGTGCAGGAGATTTATTAGCAGAGCTGACACCTGCAGTACAGGGTAAACCGGGCATCGATGTGTGCGGGGTTTTGCTCCGGCCGGCCAAGGTAAAGCAGAAAATTTTAAGAGTAGGTAAAAATATTAAGCTGTCTGAGGATGGTTTAAAGGCATATTCTGAAGTAAATGGTCATGCCACACTGGAAGGCGATCAGATTTTCGTATCCAACATGTATGAGGTAGCTGCTAATGTGGACACTTCTACCGGTGATATCGAATATGAAGGAAACGTAACCGTACATGGTAATGTAAATGCCGGTTATACCATTAAGGCAAAGGGTGATATTGTGGTAGAAGGCGTGGTAGAAGGTGCAAACCTGTATGCCGGAGGACATATCATTTTAAAGCGCGGTATTCAGGGCATGGATCGTGGTATATTAAAAGCAGACGGCAACGTTATTTCCAAGTTCATCGAAAGTGCAACAGTAGAAGCCGGTGGATATGTTACTGCTGATGCGATTATGCATAGCAGCATCACTGCCAAGGGAGATGTTGTGGTAGAAGGTAAGAAGGGCTACATCACCGGAGGTATGATTCGTTCCGGCACACAGGTAATTGCAAAGACTATCGGTTCTGCCATGGGAACTGTTACCAATATCGAAGTTGGTATTGAACCTGCTATTGTAGCAGAGTATCATGATTTAGGTAAAGAACAGGAAACTTTAAAAGACGAGCAGGAAAAGAATCTGCAGATTCTTCTTACTCTGGCAAGACGTATCAAGATGGGTGAAAAGCTGGCGCCGGATAAGATGTTACAGTTTAAGAAGGCAAATGAAGCAAAAGATACCATGGCAAAGAGAGAAGAAGAGATTATAGAACGAATGAGAGTACTCAAGGAATCTATCGATAATTACGAAGGTGGCTGTGTTAAGGCACACAGTACCGTGTATTCCGGTGTAAAGCTTACTATTTCCAATGCGGTTTACTATGTAAAGTCCGATATTTCCTATTGTCGTTTTGTAAAGTCTCAGGGTGATGTAAAAGTAGAAAGTTATTCCTAAAATTATTTATCAGCAGGAAGAAAGGAGGAGTCAGTCATGTCGATTACACCATATGAAGCATTGGCGGTAGCACCAAAATCCCAGGAAGCCTCGATGTTCCGTACATCCCAGATGAGTAAGGAAAATGCTCAGCAATCCCAGATTGCGGTGACGGTCCAACAACAGGCCGAGCAGAAAATGACCCGTACGGAAAAAATGAATCAAAAGGACGAAACTCCTTTCAAGTATGATGCGAAAGAAAAGGGAAATAATGCGTATTCCCGACAGCAACAGGAAAAAGAACGTAAGAAAAAAGAAGAACAGGAAAAAGAAGACAGAAAAAGACTGTTCGGATGTACATTTGAAATTACAATTTGATGGGAGAGCATTATGTCACCAGTAGAAATAATTTTTGTCCTCTTAGGAGTGGGAATTCTGATTGTCAGCTGCTTTGTGGATGTAAAAGATGAGAAAGATGAAACAGCTTCTGTCAGTGTCAGTATACCGGAAGAGGTATTAGAGACGCAAAAGCAGGAAATCAAAAAGTTTACAGAGCAGGTTATGGAGGAGAAATCTGAGGATATTGTCGTAAAGACCGATGATTACTTGAGCAAAGTTTCCAATGAAAAGATTATGGCTGTCAATGATTACTCCACACAAATTCTGGAGAAAATCGATGCAAACCACAAGGAGGTTGTATTTTTGTATGATATGCTAAATCAGAAAGAAGATGAAATCAAGCATACCGTACAGCAGTTCAATCAGGAAAAACAGGAAATGCAGGAAGTTGTCACGGATATCATCAAACTGACCAAGCAGGTGAAGGCTTCCATGAACAAAGCACAGGCAGTCAGGACGCCGGCAGAAAAAGTGAAGAAGCCGGAAGTAAAGAAATCCGTTGAAGTAAAATTACCGGAACCGGTAGCTGCAATTGAAAATAAGACAGACGGTCAGATGGAATTTACTGAGATGATGCAGGCAGATCGTCAGAAAGAAGAGGTGTTAAAGCTTTATAAACAGGGAAAGAGCATTTTGGACATTTCCAGGACAATGGGAATGGGACAGGGTGAAGTAAAACTGATTATTGGGCTTTACGGAATATAAATTTTAACAGAAAGAATCTTGTTATGAAACGAAAGTATTATTTAAGAGGTCTTGGAATCGGTATTCTGGTTACGGCGTTGGTATTTGTTATTACCAAGCCGTCCGAACTGACTGATGAGGAGATAATAAAACGAGCACAGGAGCTTGGATACGAAAAAATCGAAGAAAAAGATATTACACCATCGCTCAGTATAAAAGATCTGATGGAAACCGGTACACCGACACCAACGCAGACTGTAATACTGACAGATACTCCGGCTCCGACATTGACGCCAACACCAACACCAACAAAAGAGCCGCAAGAAACGCAGGCACCAACAGAGACACCAACACCTGCGCCGACGATGACAGAAGCACCGACAAAAGCACCAACACTAACACCGACAGCGGTACCAACGGAGACACCAACACCGACACCAACGCCAACTAAAAAGCCGACACCTGCGCCAACCAGTTCACCGAAGCCGACAAAGTCCCCTGAGCCAAGTGATACACCGATTGGAGAACCGGAGGATGAAGTTATTACAGCTACCATAAGTGTGGAGCGCGGCAATACGGCCAAAGCAGTTTGTGATAAAATTGAAAAGGCAGGAATTGTGGAAGATGGCGATGACTTAAAGAATTATATTGTCAGAAACCGGCTGGCAGATTTTATCAACGTAGGAACTTACACATTATCCAGTAATATGTCTTATGAAGAGATTGCGGCGATTCTGACAGAACGGTAAGAGTCAAGACCACCGGCTAAGCCGGTGGTCTTTTGTGTAAACTTTATAAAATAGTTATTTGCATTTAGAGAAATATGTGATAGAATAGTATTTAGTATAGACATTGTTAAGGTGTTTACGAAAACGATAATAATTTGGAGGTACAACATGAGCTTATTCAAAGATATTACAGACGAATTAGAACAGGCTGTAAATGAAATCAGTGTAGATCAGGCAGACGAGGAAGAAGATTTATTTGCTCTTTTTGCTGAAAGTGACGACGTAGAAGTTGATCAGGACTTATTAGATACTATGTTGGAAGATGAAAACATCATAACAGCAGAGGCACCTGCTGCACCTGTGGTTGAAGAAACTATCGTTGCTGAGGAACCTGTGGCAGTACCTGAACCGGTTGTGGAAGAAGCAGCACCTGTAGTTCCGGAACCTGTGGCAGATGTTCAGGCAGAAGTGGCTACTACACCTGTAGAAGAAGTGCCGGAAGCAGCAAAGAGTGACCTTTCTGACGAGGACAGAAATGCAGTTACCGTTATTACAAAAGGAACAACCATCAACGGTAGCATTGTTTCTGATTGCTCCTTAGAAGTAATGGGTACTATCAATGGTGATATTGAATGCCTGGGCAAGCTTACTATTTCCGGTAAGGTAACCGGTAATTCCCTTGCCTCTGATGTTGTAGTAAATACAGATCGTTTAGAAGGCTCCATTGTAAGTGAAGGTAATGTAAAAATTGGTCATGGTACAATAGTAATCGGTGATATTACAGCAACTTCTGCAGAGTTTGCCGGAGCGATTAAGGGTGAAATTGATGTTAAAGGTCCTGTTATTCTGGATTCCTCCGCAATTATCAAGGGCAACATTAAGGCAAAATCTATCCAGATGAATAACGGCGCTGTTATGGATGGTTTCTGCTCCTTAAGCTATGCAGAACTTCAGATTGATGAGATTTTTGAATAAACAGAGGATGGTAAACCATGGGAAAATACAACAGAGTATTGTTAAAATTAAGTGGTGAAGCTTTAGCCGGTGAAAAGCATACCGGTTTTGATGAGACTACATGTATTGAAGTTGGTAAGCAGGTAAAGTCTTTAGTAGAACAGGGAGTACAGGTTGCTATTGTAATCGGCGGCGGTAATTTCTGGCGTGGCAGAACAAGCGAGACCATCGACCGTGTGAAGGCAGACCAGATTGGTATGTTAGCCACTGTCATGAACTGCATTTATGTAGCAGATATTTTCCGCTATCTTGGCTTAAGTACCAAGGTATACACACCGTTTGCATGCGGTGGTATGACAACCTTATTTTCCAAAGATGACGCAATGAAGGAGTTAAAAAACGGAACCGTAGTTTTTTGCGCCGGAGGTATGGGACATCCTTGCTTTTCAACAGACTCTCCTGCGGCTCTTCGTGCTGTCGAACTGGAATGTGATATTATCCTGATGGCAAAAGCAATTGACGGTGTATATGACAGTGATCCAAAGAAGAATCCGAATGCAAAGAAATTCGAAACTATGGCTGTCAGTGAGATTGTTGATAATAAGTTAGGTGTAATTGACCTTACCGCGGCGGTTCTTTGTATGGAAAATAAAATGCCACTGTTAATTTTCTCATTAAATGAAGAGAACAGTATTGTAGATGCTGCAATGGGCTTAAGCAAGGGCACAATTATCACTGTTTAATTTAGAATAAAATATCGGGAGGATGAATAAAAATGAATGAAAGAGTAAAGCCATTCGAAGATAAGATGACAAAAACCGTGGACGTATTAAAGGAAGAATATGCTTCCGTACGTGCAGGTCGTGCAAATCCACATCTGTTAGATAAGCTTCGTGTAGATTATTACGGTACACCATCCACTATTCAGTCGGTAGCTAATATTTCCGTTCCTGAAGCAAGAGTTATCCAGATTCAGCCTTGGGAAGCAAAGATGATTAAGGAAATCGGAAAAGCAATTTTAGCATCCGATATCGGTATCACACCGGGTAACGATGGTAAGGTAATCCGTCTGGTATTTCCTGAATTGACAGAAGACCGTCGTAAAGAACTGGTAAAGGATATTAAAAAGAAGGCAGAGGCTGCCAAGGTAGCCATTCGTAATGTCCGCAGAGATGCAAACGATGCTATTAAGAAGGCAGCGAAGGCAAGCGAAATCTCCGAAGACGAACAGAAGCAGATTGAAGATGAAATCCAGAAGGTAACAGATAAGTTTATCGCGGAAATTGATAAGTGCACAGATGCTAAGACCACTGAAATTATGACAGTATAATAGCATATTTTAAGAAGCAGTGGACGCTTTCGTAAAACAGGGAGCGTCCATTTCCTTATGAAAGGATGGTAGAAATGGCAAAGAAGCTGAATCCGGACTGGAAAATCCCGGAGCATGTAGCAATTATTATGGATGGCAATGGCCGTTGGGCAAAAAAAAGAAATCTTCCGCGAAATATGGGACACCGCCAAGGTGGAAAAACTGTGGAAACTATTTGTGAAGAGGCCTACAAGCTTGGCATTAAGTATATGACAGTATATGCTTTTTCTACGGAAAACTGGAGCAGACCGGAGGAAGAAGTGTCTGCTTTAATGAATTTGCTCAGAAACTATTTAAAAGATTGTGTGAAGCAGACACAAAAGAATAAGATGCGTGTAAAAGTAATTGGGGATATTTCCGTACTGGACGCAGATTTACAGGAGAGCATTCGTGTGCTCGAAAAAGAATCCGAAAAAAATACCGGTTTACGGTTTCAGATAGCATTAAATTATGGTGGCAGAGATGAAATTTTGCGTGCAATGAAGCGATTGTGCAATGATTTTAAAGAAGAAAAAGTATCAGAAGAGGATATTACGGCAGAGTTACTTTCTTCTTATCTTGATACGGCAGATATTCCGGATCCGGATTTGATGATCCGTACCAGCGGAGAGCAGAGAATTTCTAATTTTTTGTTGTGGCAGCTTGCTTATACGGAATTTTATTTTCCGGAGGTATTGTGGCCGGATTTCTCCAGGGATGATTTAATTGATGCGATTGAATATTTCAACACAAGAGAAAGAAGATATGGAGGCGTTACTAATGTTTAAAATCAGATTATTAAGTAGTATAGTGCTGATGATACTGATGCTTTTTTTTGTAATTACAGGTGGAAACGTCCTGCTTGCGGCAGTTGCATTTCTTTCCCTTGTGGCAATGATGGAATTTATGCGCATGGCAAAAATCCATAAAACTTTGCTGGCAGTACCGGGGTATGTATCGGTAGCCTTGCTGTATATATTACTGTTTACCGATAATATGGATAAATTAGTACCGCTTTGTGTATGTTTTTTATTGGCGGTTATGACAGTATATGTGGTTGGATTTCCAAAATATCGTGTAGAGCAAATGCTTTATCTGTTTTTTGGTTTTTTTTACACCGGGCTGATGATTTCCTATATCTATCAGGTGCGTGAGCTACAAGGCGGTGCATTTAGTGTGTGGCTGATTTTTATTGCGGCCTGGGGGTCTGATGTATGTGCTTACTGCGTGGGAATGCTATTTGGTAAACATAAAGCATTTCCGGTGTTAAGCCCAAAGAAAACATGGGAAGGATGCATCGGTGGTGTGTCAGGTGCGGCATTGGTGGCTGTACTTTATTGTCTGGCCATGAATCACTGGTTTAATCAGAGCTTTTCCATGATACAATATGCTGTTGTCTGTGGTTGCGGCGCAGTGATTTCACAGGTAGGAGATTTGGCGGCTTCTGCAATGAAACGTAACAATGAAATTAAAGATTATGGCAAACTGATTCCGGGACACGGTGGTGTGTTAGACCGTTATGACAGTGTGATTTTTGTTGCACCGATTGTATTTTACTTGTTACAGATGACAATGTAATTATGGAATTAATAAAAGAGAGGCAAAATTATAATGAAACATATTTCCATCCTTGGTTCTACCGGTTCTATTGGAACACAGACCTTAGATGTGGTCAGGAAAAATAAGGATATCAAAATAGAAGCCCTAGCGGCAGGCAGAAATATTTCCCTGCTGCTAGAGCAAATTAAAGAATTTCAGCCAAAACTGGTCTGCGTGTATGATGAAGAGAAAGCAAAGGACCTGGAAGATGTTCTTGCTAAAGAACAAATAAAGGTTACTGTTATGACCGGTATGGATGGATTGCTTGCTTGCTCCACCATCCCGGAAACCGAAATGGTGGTAACTGCTTTTGTTGGCATGATTGGCATTCGTCCAACTATTGAGGCAATTAAAGCAGGAAAACATATTGCACTGGCAAACAAAGAGACGCTGGTTACTGCCGGTCATATCATTATGCCTTTGGCAAAAGAAAAGAATGTGGCTATTTTGCCGGTGGACAGTGAACACTCCGCAATTTTTCAGTCGTTACAGGGTAGTGCAGGGAATAAAGTCAACCGAATCCTGCTGACTGCTTCCGGTGGTCCCTTCCGTGGAAAGACAAAAGAAGAGTTAAAGAGTGTGCGTCTGGAGGATGCGCTAAAGCATCCGAACTGGTCCATGGGAAGAAAAATTACCATTGATTCTTCCACATTAGTAAATAAAGGTTTAGAGGTTATAGAAGCGAAGTGGCTGTTTAATACGGATGCGTCTAAAATTGAAGTAGTGGTGCATCCGCAGAGTATTATTCACTCTATGATTGAGTATGAGGATGGTGCAGTAATTGCGCAGCTTGGTGTGCCTGATATGAAGTTGCCGATTCAGTATGCACTGTATTACCCTGAAAGAAAGGGTCCGACGGCGGAACGGCTTGATTTTTATAAGCTCCGTTCCCTTGATTTTTTCGAACCGGATACAGAAGTTTTTCCGGCACTTTCCATGGCATACGATGCACTGCTGATAGGTGGCAGTATGCCAACGGTATATAATGCAGCTAATGAATGGTCGGTGGCAGCGTTTTTAGAGCGAAAAATCGGGTATACTGACATTGTGGAAAATATTCGTAGAGAGATGGAGGCACATCAGGTAATTGTAAATCCATCTCTGGAGGAAATTCTTGCGACAGAGCAGGAAGTATATCATAGACTGGCACAGTAAGGCAGAAAAGAAAGGATTTTTATGAGTATTCTTGTTGCAATTTTAGTATTCAGTATTATTATCATTATTCATGAACTGGGGCATTTTCTTCTGGCAAAAAAGAACGGCATTGGGGTTGTAGAGTTTTCTATTGGTCTTGGTCCAACCGTTTGGGGTATCCAGAGAGGAGAAACAAAGTATTCTGTTAAGTTACTTCCTTTCGGAGGTATGTGTCAGATGGTAGGAGAGGATTCGGAGCAGGATTCCGTTGCAGAAAATGCTTTTTACTCAAAAGGAGTATGGCAGCGTTTTTCTGTTGTTTTTGCCGGACCGTTTTTTAACTTTATTCTGGCATTTGGATTATCTTTATTTGTCATTGGCTTTGTTGGCTATGATGCGCCAACAGTGGCTTCTGTGACAGCGGGTTCTCCGGCAGATGTTGCGGGTCTTGAATCAGGAGATATAATTAAAAAAATCGGCGGAGATAAGGTTTCTATCGGAAGAGAAGTGGATTCCTATTTTCTGTACAATGAAATCACAGCAGAGCCAATTGAAGTTGTGTATGAAAGAGATGGTTCTGAATATTCTACAACAATAGAACCGGTTCTGACAAAAAAAATTCTGTTGGGATTCAGTTATTATCCAAATACGGATGGTGTTGCAGAAGTGCTTTCTGTCAATGAAAATTACCCGTTTCATTTAGCGGGGATTTTGCCGGGAGATGTGGTTACTCATGTAAATGGTGAAAAGCTTTCTACAGGAGCAGAATTGTCTACTTATATGGATGCACATCCACTGGATGGTTCTGTGGTTTCTGTGACGTATGAAAGAAAAACAGAGTCTGAAACAATATCTACAACTGTAGAATTATCTCCGGTATTATATCAGGAAGCATATAGTGTGGGTTTTGCTTACAATTTGGCAAGAGAAAAAGCAAGTGCTTTAGAAACTTTAAAATACAGTATAATTGAAGTGAAGTACTGGATTGTTACTACTATCAAAAATCTTGGTATGTTAGTAACCGGACAGTTAAGCTCCAATGATGTAGGTGGCCCGGTTGCAATTATCGGTACTATAGGTGATGTGTATGAACAGACCGCGGAGCAGGGAAATGTTATGGATGTGGTGCTGCAGATGGCATATATCACTATTCTGCTCAGTGCAAACCTTGGAGTAATGAATCTGTTGCCGATTCCGGCATTGGATGGCGGCAAGCTGTTGTTTACCTTGATTGAGGCAGTCAGAGGTAAACCGATTGACCGCGAAAAAGAGGGCATGGTGCATTTAATCGGCATGGTGCTTTTGATGATTTTGATGGTAGTTATTTTCTTTAATGATATTAAAAATGTATTTTTTAAGTAGAGCAAGTAACCGGATGAAACGGTTTTAAGCTGAGCAAGAGAAAGAAGAGGCTTGTAACATGGGATGGTTGACAGAAGGTAATAACAGAAAAAATACAAAAGAGGTTCAAATTGGTAATGTATGGATTGGAGGCAGTCATCCGATTGCCATTCAGTCCATGACCAATACGAAAACAGAGGATGTAAAAGCTACCGTAGGACAAATTATGGCTTTAGAAGAGGCAGGTTGTGAAATTATCCGATGTGCGGTTCCTACCATGGAGGCAGCGAAGGCATTTGCAGAAATAAAAAAGCAGATACATATCCCGTTGGTTGCGGATATCCATTTTGATTACCGTCTGGCAATTGCAGCCATGGAAAATGGTGCAGACAAGGTACGCATTAATCCGGGCAACATTGGCTCTGCTGAAAAAATCAAGGCTGTAGTGGACGTGGCAAGAGAACGGAATATTCCGCTTCGTGTCGGAGTAAATTCCGGTTCTCTGGAAAAGCATCTTATAGAAAAATACGGCGGAGTTACTGCAGAAGGCTTGGTAGAAAGCGCCTTACATCAGGCGGCACTGATTGAAGATATGGGTTATGACAATCTGGTAATCAGTATCAAGTCTTCCGACGTGCTTATGTGTGTGAAGGCTCATGAACTGATTACGAAACAGACCGTACATCCGTTGCATGTAGGTATTACGGAGTCCGGCACAATAACCTCCGGAAATATTAAGTCGTCTATCGGACTGTCCCTGATTTTAGGGCAGGGTATCGGTGATACGATTCGCGTATCCCTGACGGCGGATCCGGTAGAGGAAATTATATCAGCCAAGCAGATTTTAAAGACGCTTGGTTTGCGTAAAGGTGGAATTGAAGTTGTTTCCTGTCCGACCTGCGGAAGAACCCGTATTGATTTAATCGGGTTGGCAAAGCAGGTAGAGGAACTTGTAAAAAAATATCCACTGGATATTAAGGTGGCTGTTATGGGGTGTGTGGTAAACGGTCCGGGAGAAGCCAAGGAAGCCGACCTTGGTGTGGCCGGCGGTATCGGAGAAGGTCTGATTATCCGAAAGGGAGAGATTCTTCGGAAAGTAAAAGAAGAGGAATTGCTTTCCGAGTTTAAGAAGGAACTGGATAAAATGTTATAATAAAGGGTGAGTTACATTGAATTTATTTGAAGTATTTGAAGAACTTAAAGTAAAGCCGGAATTGGAGAGTACTTTTCGTGAGGTGGAGGTTGAAAAGGTAACTGCTTCCCGTAGCACCGGAAGAACAATCGTCCATTTAAAATCCAGGCATTTACTGGAGTATCATCAGCTGATGGAGATGGAGTATGCTTTGTCAGGTCTTTTTTTCTCACAAATGGGACAAAAAGCGGAGCTTGCGGTAAAGTATCAGTTATCCGGTCAATACAATCCGGAATCTCTGTGGAATTTGTATAAAGAAAGCGTGATAGAGGAAGTGGGAAAAGAAAGCCGTATGGCTTCTTTTCTTTTAAAGAGTGCGGAAATAGATTTTGATGTGGATACAGAGCCTGCATTAATGAAATTGGATGTAGAGGATTCGTTTGTAAACCGTACATTAGCAGTAGAATTAAAAAGCTTTATGGAAGATATGTTTGCAGAACGGTTTCAGTTTCTGGTCTCTGTCTTTTTTACCTATCATGCTCCGGCAGAAAAAAAGAAAAATTCCGAGCCGGAGTTTTTTACTGCAGATATTGTAAAGAAAGAGGCTGTGGAACAGAAGGCAGGCAGAAAAGAAAATGATGAGATATCCCAACAATCTGCTGCTACAAAGACAGAAGCCGAAAAGGTACCGGTAACCGCATCTCAAAAGCAGAGTGGGGGAAGTTCCTTTGCCGGAAAGTCAGACTTCAAGGAAAAAAAGGATTTCTCCAGATTTGTGAAAAAGAAGCTGCCGGATGACCCGGATATTTTCTATGGACGTGCCTTTGATGGGGAGGTTACTCCACTTTCTGAAATTCAGGATGAAATCGGGGAAGTGGTTGTTTACGGAAAAATTCTTTCTGTAGAAGAAACGGCAATGAAAAACGGTGAGAAAATGATTATAAAATTCAGCTTCACCGATTTGACGGATACTATTTCCGGTAAATTGTTCCTTAGAAATGAAGAATGGGACGGGGATCCGGAAAGTGATGATGACCGCTTAAAAGAAGGGCTAAAAAAGAAAATTTCCAAGGGTGCCTGCATTCGACTAAAGGGCATGGCAATGTATGATCGTTTTGATAAGGAAATAGGCATTGCTTCAATCATTGGTATTAAGACAATTCCTAATTTTATAAAAAAGCGTAAGGATACATATAACGGTGAAAAGCGAGTGGAATTGCATGCCCACACAACTATGAGTGATATGGATGCGGTGGTGGATGCAAAAACACTGATTAAAACCGCTTTTGAATGGGGACATCCGGGGATTGCCATCACCGACCACGGTGTGGTACAGGCCTTTCCGGAAGCAAATCATGCCTTAAATCCGAAGGATTACAAGGATGATGAAGAGAAGATGCAACGGGCCAAGGATTTCAAGATTCTCTATGGCATGGAAGCCTATCTGGTAGATGATGTTGAGGAAATTGTAAAAAAAGACAAAGGGCAGTCTTTGGATGTTGCAAGTGTAGTTTTTGATATTGAAACCACCGGCTTTGATAAAGAAAACGACCGGATTATTGAAATCGGTGCGGTAAAGGTAGTAAACGGAGAGATTACGGAGAAGTATTCTACCTTTGTTAATCCGAAAGTGCCGATTCCGGCCCGGATTGAAGAGTTAACCCATATTTCAGATGAAATGGTTATGGATTCGCCGGAAATAGATGTGATTTTGCCGCAGTTTCTGGCGTTTTGTAAGGACTGTGTGCTGGTGGCGCACAATGCTTCCTTCGATACCGGATTTATCAGGAATAAAGCACAAAAACTCGGACTGGAATTTGACTTTACCATTGTTGACACGGTAGGTATGGCAAGAATTCTGCTTCCGGGACTCAGTAAATACAAATTAAATATTGTTGCAAAGGAATTGGGAATTTCTTTGGAAAATCACCATCGTGCCGTGGACGATGCCGGGGCAACCGCTGAAATTTATGTGAAGTTTTTGCAAATGTTGAAAGAACAGGGAATTGCTACTTTAGCAGGAATTCAGGAGAATGCCAGACTTTCTGCGGATGTAATCAGAAAAATGCCGTCCTATCATTGTATTTTAATCTGTAAAAATGATACGGGACGTGTCAATTTATATAAAATGGTGTCCTTATCCCATCTCGAATATTATAACCGAAGACCCCGAATTCCAAAGAGCCTGTTAATGGAGTGCAGGGAAGGCATTCTGGTGGGGTCTGCCTGTGAAGCAGGAGAACTGTATCAGTCACTGTTGAAAAATGAGTCTATGGACGAAGTAACCAGACTTTGCGAGTTTTATGATTACTATGAAATTCAGCCAATTGGTAACAACCGGTTTATGATTGAGCAGTATGATAAAAAGACGCAGGAAAAGTCTTTCCCAAATATTAATTCCGATGTGGATTTGCAGGAAATCAACAAGCGAATTGTAAAGCTTGGCGAACAGTTTAATAAACTGGTTGTAGCAACCTGTGATGTACATTTCTTAAATCCGGAAGATGAAGTGTACCGTCGCATTATCATGTCCTGTAAGGGTTTTGATGATGCGGACAATCAGGCTCCGCTGTTTCTTCGTACCACAGAGGAAATGCTTGCTGAATTTGCATATCTTGGAGAAGAAAAGTGCAAAGAGGTAGTGATTGACAATACAAGAAAAATTTTTGATATGGTCGAAAAAATTTCTCCGGTGCGTCCGGATAAATGTCCGCCGGTGATTGAAAACTCTGATGAAACCCTTCGAACCATCTGTTATAACACGGCGCATTCCATGTATGGTGATCCGTTGCCGGACATTGTACGGGACCGGTTGGAACGAGAGTTAAATTCCATTATTTCCAACGGATTTGCAGTAATGTATATTATTGCCCAGAAACTGGTGTGGAAGTCCAACGAAGATGGCTATCTGGTAGGTTCTCGTGGCTCCGTAGGTTCCTCCTTTGCGGCTACCATGTCCGGTATTACGGAGGTTAATCCACTTCCGGCACATTATTACTGTCCGGAATGCTTCTATTCGGATTTTGATTCTGAAGAGGTAAAGGATTATCAAAAACGAGGCGTATGTGGTTGTGACATGCCGGACCGTGTTTGCCCAAAGTGCGGTAAACCACTCAAAAAAGATGGTTCTGATATTCCGTTTGAAACCTTCCTTGGCTTCTACGGAGATAAGGAGCCGGATATCGACTTAAATTTCTCCGGTGAATATCAGAGTAAGGCCCATGAGTATACGGAAGTTATTTTCGGTAAAGGTCAGACCTTTCGTGCGGGAACCATCGGTACTCTGGCAGATAAAACGGCCTATGGATATGTACTAAAATATGATGAAGAACATGGAGTACATCACAGGAGGGCAGAGGTTGAGAGAATTGCTTCCGGCTGTGTTGGTGTGAGAAGAACTACCGGACAGCATCCGGGTGGTATCATTGTACTTCCGATTGGTGAGGAAATATATTCCTTTACGCCGGTACAGCATCCGGCCAATGATATGACCGTTGCTACGGTTACAACCCACTTTGATTACCATTCTATTGACCATAACCTGTTAAAGCTTGATATTCTGGGACACGATGATCCTACCATGATTCGACGTCTGGAGGATTTGACAGGACTGGATGCAAAGACCATTCCGATGGATGACCAGAAGGTAATTTCTCTGTTCAGTAGCACAGAGGCACTTGGCATTACACCGGCAGACATTGGCGGTTGTGATTTGGGAAGTCTGGGACTTCCGGAGCTGGGTACTAACTTCGTTATGCAGATGCTTCGTGAAACTAAGCCAAAGAGCTTCTCTGATATGATTCGAATTTCCGGTTTGTCTCATGGTACCGACGTTTGGACCGGAAATGCCCAGACGCTCATTAACGAAGGTACCTGTACTTTGGAAAGCGCCATCTGTACACGAGACGATATTATGACCTTTTTAATTTATCAGGGAGTGGAAAAGGGTCTTGCTTTCAAAATTATGGAGAGCGTCCGTAAGGGTAAGGGACTTACGGAGGAAATGGAAGCCGCTATGTTAGAGAAAGGTATCCCGGACTGGTATATCTGGTCCTGTAAGCGGATTAAGTACATGTTCCCGAAGGCTCATGCCTGTGCGTATGTTATGATGGCATTCCGTGTGGCATATTTTAAAGTGTATTATCCATTAGCGTATTATGCTGCATATTTTGGTATTCGTGCCTCGGCCTTTAACTATGAATTAATGTGCCTTGGTCAGGCAAATTTGGAGCGGAATATGAAGGAATTAAAGGGACGTATTGACCGAAAGGAAGGTACCCAGAAAGATGATGCTACTTATGAAAATATGCGTCTGGTGCAGGAAATGTATGCCAGAGGCTTTGATTTTCTGCCGATTGACATTTTCAAAGTAAAGGCTCATGAATTCCAGATTATTGACGGCAAGCTGATGCCGGCGCTGGATACGATTGACGGTCTTGGCGAAAAGGCAGCAGATTTAATTGTTGAAGCAGTAAAGGATGGAGAGTTCTTATCCAGAGATGACTTCAAGAACCGCTGTAAGGTCAGTCAGACCATTACAGACAAGATGGGAGAGCTTGGACTGCTTGGTGATATTCCTGCATCCAACCAGATGTCTTTAATGGATTTATTTAACTTGTAACGGTACTGAATAGTTGTTAAAGGTAGAAAAATTAAAAAAGTTTATACAAATGTAGAAAATTTAAAAAAGTGCTTGACATATTTTATCGGATAGTGTATAGTATATTTTGTTCGGTGCAAAATAACACTGTCCGATAATTATGGCTCGTTGGTCAAGCGGTTAAGACGTCGCCCTCTCACGGCGAAAACAGGGGTTCGATTCCCCTACGAGCTGCTAACTGTTAAATTTAACAGCCCAACCCGAAAGTCCTTAAACCTCAGTAAATATGCGGTTTTAAGGATTTTTTATTTCTCAAAGATGGAAATAAGTTTGGGCTGATTTTTGAAAGGTAATCAAAAGGATTTTTATATGGAAGAAAGGAGAAATTCAGTACAGCTTCTTTACTAGATAAGCATTGATTTTAATAGTAAATCAAGATAAAATATAAGAAATCAAGGAGGATAACCAAAGATGAAAAAAGCACTCATAACCATATTTGCAATCATCGGTGTAATTTCCACATTACTTATTTTAGTAGGTGTCGGCTATTTTTTAGGAATGAAAAAACGAACTTCCGCACCAGTTCCAACAGCTACCGCAACACCAGAGCCAACAGCAACAGCTATTCCAACAAACACTCCTACGATTACACCAACACCAGAACCGAATTTAACAATAGATATATATGATTATATTGTACTTCCGTCTGGGAAGGTTAGTTATACAGATAACCTTGTGGAGTATATTAAATCTTTTGAACATTTTAAGGACTTTTCTAACGAAGAAATTGGCAGAATAATTGAATCAGAACGGTTCAAAACCTTGGTAGAAACAGCAAGAAAGGCGGGAGAAAAGCATTATGAATCTTTCATAGCTAGTAAATTAGACAATTCAATCTCCGCAGACGTTTTAATTAACCAGGCATTGGTTACGGTTACACCAGTTCCAACAAGTACACCAAGTCCGGTGCCAACAGCTACGAATACACCTATTCCAACTGCAACTAGCACACCAGCGCCTCAACAAGAAGACAACAAAACCTATGATTCCGAAGGAAATCAGTATACAATTATCCGATATGCAGAAGAAGATTGGAAAACAATGTATGTCAACACAACAGCAGGCACTCGTTGTGGACCATCTACAGATTTTGAAAGAATTGCAGTAGTCCATACTGGTGATAGAGTGACTGTCGTAGGAGAATGTGAAGGAACTAAATGGTTACTCATAAAGAAAGATTCCCAAGAAATGTTTATTGTCAAGAGTTTCTTATCAAGTGAGAATCCAATCACTCCAACAAAGGCTCCAACAGCCACCCCAACCCCTACACCTAGACCATTAACAATTTCTGCATCGGAAACAAAGCTAGAGTTTACAGATACAGAGCCGAAAATCATCTATTTAGAGGTACAGGGGGATGGAAAATTTACTGTTAATAGAGAAATTAAAGGAGACCAAATTGTAAATGCAGTTTACGGAGAATGGGAGGGCGAACGAATTCCTGTAACAATTACACCGTATTTTAATGGTAATACTACAATTGAATACAAGTTACAAGGAACAAGCAAATATGTTAGAATTGAAGTCACAGTTAACGTGGATTCCTTTAAAGAAGTTTCCACAACAGAGGATGCATTGTCTGCAAACGGTGATGAGTTGATTATAAATGAAGATAAAGAATATGAGTTGCTTGTATATGTCAAGGACGGACAAGAAGTAAAAGGATATTCACCATCTTGTGTTGAGGTTACAGAAAAAGGGTGGTTAGGTAATACCTGGATATTATCTGTTAAGCCTAGATACAATGGAACTGGTGAAATAGAAATTTATTTAACGGAAGATAGAGATACTGCTATTACGATTGATGTAACAGTTGATATCCCAGTAGAAGAAACATTGGCAACCAGTTCCAAGGTTGTACCATTAAAAGATGCCTACATTGGTTCCGCGGTAATCTTTGGCTCCTATGAGCAGGACAATAATTTATCCAATGGTGCAGAAGAGATTGAATGGTTAGTGCTTGATGTGCAAGATGGAAAAGCATTACTTATCAGTAAATACGGTTTATTGACAAAGAGATATTGCACAATACTTGATATGAGCAGAGAAGTCATTAATAACGATTATGCATGGGATAGCTTTTATGATGTAGCATTTACATCGGCAGAGCAGTCTAAAATCAGTTATACCGGAAGAATTAGTGATTCCTGCGGAGCAGTTCCAAATGGCAAACCAAAGGGAACCGTAGGTTATGTTTTCGAATTGACAATGGACGAAGTAGAGCAATATTTTAATGATGATTTCCTTGCTGAAGAATATGGAGATTCGTTGCTAAAACGAGTAACACAGGCTACTCCGTATGCAAAATCATTAGGTGCAAACCGTATTGATGATTTTAATAGTGAATATTGCAATAATAGTTCTTGGGCATTGTATGTAGAAGACCATACAGATGGAGTCAATTATATTACAACAACCGGTGGAACTGGCTTTGAAAATGAAGACCAAATATATTCTGTAATATTTGGTGATACTGTGTATCATGCAACCAGCTTAGCACGTAGACCAGTAATCTGGGTCGAGATTGAATAAGATATAATGGGGTTAGCCAAATAAGTTAGCTAACCCCACACCTATAAAGGGGATATAACATTATAAAACTAAAGAAAATCATAATCGGAATTTTTGCCACAATCGGAGTACTATCTGTGCTATCGGTTTTAGTTGGTATTGGTTATATGATGGGTACAGGTACAGACCTCGGTACCATCACCTCCGCAACACCCGAACCAACTCTTACAATAGAGCCTGCAGCAACGAATACGCCAATACCTACACTAGAACCTACTTATACACCAATTCTAACAGAAGAGCCGACACCAACAGATAAACTTACTTCCATGGATTTTTATTATAATGATAATGGAGAATTAATTTATTCAGATAAACTTGTTGAATATGTAAAGGGCTTTGAATTTTATCAGCAATTTACTGATTAGCAAATTGGAGAGATAATAGAATTTGAAATCTTTGGAAATATAATTAATAACGGAATAAAGTATGATAGAATTGAAGGATGGCTGGATAGTTGGTTACCAGACAAATCATATCAAGAAATATTCGTTACTAAGGTATTAGGTTTAGCTTCTACACCAACACCAATCCCAGAGCCAACCAGTACTCCGGTACCAACACCAATCCCAGAACCAACAAGTACTCCAACTCGAACATCAAAGCTAACGAATACTCCGGTACCTACAGAGAAGCCAGAGCCAACAAAGACACCAAAAATTTCTGCTTCTGAAACTAATTTGACATTTACAAGGAATGAACCTCAAACAATAATTATTAGTATTGAAAATGCTAGTGGTTATTCAATACGAAGAGAAAATATTAATCCTGGAGTGGTTTCTCACGAATTTGGAGATTGGATTGGTGATACAAATACTATACCAGCTACTATAACACCTCATTATAATGGAAAAACATCAATAAAATATAATCTTATTAATGAGGAATCAGGTGAAATTTTAGATTCCATTAAAGTAAATATTACAGTTGATGTAGATGAGTTTATTGAATGGCCAAGCATTGGTACTGATAAACTGGCTGTATCACAAGATAATATTACATTAACAAGTAATGAACCATTCATATTATATGTCAGTGTTGGAGCAGGAGAAGGCGTATCTTATCAAAGAAATAGTTTAGTCGATGTTGAATGGGGAGAATTGAATAATGGCATAGCCGATTTAACAATTACACCTATTGAAAATGGTACAACTGAATTAAAAATCTATCTAGCGGAAGATGAAGATACTTGTATAATTGTAAATGTAACGGTAGATATAAAAATGTTTACCAGTTCTAAAACGGTAGCATTAGAAGATGCTTATATTGGGGCGACAGTAATTTATGGTTCTTATGAGCAAGACAATAACTTAGACAACGGTTCAGAACCAATAGAATGGCTTGTACTTGATGTAAAAGACGGAAAAACCCTATTATTAAGCAAATACGGTATTGAAAGTACTGTTTGGAACTCTGGAAGTTCTTGCGGTTATTTTGATGGTAAAACACGTATACGAGTAGAAGAGTATAATAACTTTAAAATGGTAGAATATAGTGATAATATGGATTTCTATACGGATGCATTTTCTACTGAGGAGCAGATGCGTATATGTCCAACCAGTTTAGAAAATGGAGAAACTGAATATGTATTTCTTCTTAGTAAGGATGAGGTAATACAGTATTTTAATGCAGATTTCCTTGCAGATGAGTATGGAGATTCCGAAAACAAAAGAGTAACATACGCAACAGCCTCCCAAAATGCATATAAAGAAAGATGGAAAGAATACACAGATCATCTTATGGCTTGTGGCTGGTTACTTAGAAAAACCAATGATAGTAAAGGTGAAATCTGTGTAAGTAGTACTGGAGCATTTAGAGGATGTAAAATGGAGGAAACATTCCTTGGAACCAGTGGGTTTTCTCTTCAATATGGATATCCTGAGTATTTCCTTTTGATTCGTCCTGCTATGTGGATTGAGATTAAATAAATGGAGTCACTTCCTTGGACAACCTTTGAATAAAGGTTAAAAAGAGAATAATAGAAAAAGTTAAGGTACTATGCAATTAGCAGTTTGATGTGACCCCAAAAAGTTAGACTTCTGGTGCCGTGGATACTATGTGGACACGGTTGGAAAAATGCAAAGAAAATATAGGAGTATATCCAAAATCAGTTGAAAGAAGATTTGGAATACGATCAGATGATACTGAAAGAATATGTTGACCCGTTCACGGCTAAGCCGGTGGTCTTGACTGTTTTTTACTATTATTTTACATCTTTCATTGCTTTTTTTTCGAAAAAAGAGTAGAATAATATGAAATATTAAATTGAATGTTTTGGAGGGGAATATGAAACGGGGCGGAATTTGTTTTAGTGTGTTATTATGTATGACTCTGTGCGGAGTGGCTTTTTTGACGGGATGTGGAAAAAACACTGTCGGACAGGAGGTACCGATAACACCGCTTCAGGAGGAAAATAAAGCGGAACCAACAGAGATTTCTGCATCGGTGATACAGGCAACTGTAACTCCGACTAATACACCGACTCCAACAAACACTCCAACACCAACACTTAGTCCGACGCCTACTCCGGAAATTATTGAACTTACCATTAGCGCAGCAGGTGATGTCACTTTGGGTGTTAATCAAAAACAGTCGTATGGTGGTTCCTTTGATGAATATTATGATTTGTACGGTGAGGATTACTTTTTAGAATATGTAAAAGACATTTTTATAGCGGATGACTTTTCTATTGTAAATCTGGAGGGGGTACTTACTACTTCTGACAATATCCGCACATCAAAGCAATGGAATATGAAAGGGCGTCCGGAATATGCCCGGATTTTGCAAAATGCTTCCATAGAGGCGGTAAGTCTCGGTAACAACCACATTATGGATTATCAGTGGGAGGGTGTCAATGATACCTTTCAAAATGTGACGGAACACGGCATGGAGTATGCCATCAGCAGCCCATGGGGAGACAAATACGGCATGTACGAAACTCTGGAAGGGATTCAGATTGGCTTTGTTTCGGTAAATGAATACTATGATGGGAAAGCAGTATATCAATGGCTGGAAGAAGGGCATAACGAACTTCGTGAAGCAGGGGCAGATATTGTGTTAGCCTGCATGCATTGGGGAGGTGATGCAGTGCATGAGTTGGAGCCGGAGCAGTATGAAATTGGCCATTGGTGCATTGATTTGGGTTATGACCTGATTCTTGGCTGTCATCCTCATGTAATTCAGGGGATTGAGTGTTATAATGGAAAATATATTGTGTACAGTATGGGAAATTTCTGCTATGGAGGAAACTTAAATCCTTCTGATAAAGATTCCATGATTTTTCAGCAGACCTTTACCTTTATTGATGGTGTGTTACAGGAAGAAACGTCTATCCGGGCTATTCCATGCAGACTGTCTTCTATAACACGGCGGAATGATTTTAGACCGTTTCTGTTAACCGGAGAAGAGGCAGAAACGTGGGTGGAGCATTTGAATGGATTTTCCGCAGAATTTGGTCTGATGTTTGATAACGAAGGATATCTGATGGAAAATGTAGAGTCTACAGAAGTAGAAAACAATACTGAGCAACAATAACAAAATAAAACGATAGAAGAAATAATTGAAAAAGGAGAAATGTTATTATGTTATGGAGAGCTAGAAAACGTATCTGGTGTGGTTTGCCTTGGACATTTACAGTGTACAGCTTTGATGAAGAGCGTATTTTTGTGGATACCGGATTTTTTACAAAACGTCAGGATGAAATCCGGATGTACCGCGTACTGGATATTTCTGTGACCAGAACCTTTGGGCAGAGAATTTTTGGTATGGGGACAATACACTTAAAAACTTCAGATAAGACCATGGGAGATTTTGATATTAAAAATATCAAGAAGGTTATGGACGTTAAGATGCAGTTATCTGATTTGATTGAGGCAAACAGAGAAAAGAAGCGCGTGGTCAGCCGTGAATTTATGTCCAGTAACGATACAGATGATTTTGAAGTTCCGGAAGACGGAATGGAAGAATAAACGACAGAAAGAGAGAATCAAGTAACTATGAAAATGTACTTTTACTACGGAGCTATGGGCTCCAGCAAAACAGCCAATGCGCTGATGACCAGATTCAGCTGGGAGGATAAAGGGAAAAAGGTTGCATTGTTAAAGCCAAGCATCGACAATCGTGATGGCGTTGACATTGTAAAATCCCGTGCGGGCCTTATGGCAAAGGCAATTTTAATTTATCCGGACAGTAAAATCAGGGATGTGCTGGAGGCTCCGGCAGAAGAGTATGATAATCTGATTGTGGATGAAGCCCAGTTCCTTACCAAGGAACAGGTGGACGAACTCCGTGACATTGTAGATAAGGGCACCTTTGTTATGTGCTATGGCTTAAAGGCCGATTTCATGGGCAATTTATTTGAAGGTTCCAAGCGAATTTTAGAGCTGGCGGATTCCCTGCGTGAAATTGTCACCATGTGTCCGTGCGGCAAAAAGGCTATTATGAATGCCCGTTACTCCGGCAATAAAATTCTGTATGAGGGTGAGCAGGTGGTAGTAGGCGGAAATGAATCTTACATAGCATTGTGCCATCGCTGCTACAAAAAGGGCTACATTTCTCTGGATGAGGCGAATGTCTATACGGTGGAAAAGGATTAATACATTGGCGAATGGCAATGCATGGAGGAAATACTATGAAAAACAAAATTAATATCAAAATGAAACACTGGTTGTTACTATTTTTTGCAACAGTATTTAGTCTTTCTTTGTGGGGCTGCGGTGAGGTAACAACCGGTGATGCAGAACTTGACCAGGCAATTGTAGATTTGGTGGTAGAAGGAGTAGACTCTGCCATTGATTCTTATTTAGGTGAGGATTCCGAAGAAGATACAGAGCAAGGAGATATGCTTCCTGAGAGCGCAATCACTCCTACATTGGAGCCAACTGCGACACCGCTTCCAAAGGAGACAGCTACGCCAAGTCCTGAACCGACAGCGACAACTACACCAAAACCGACGGCTACATCAACACCGAGTCCGACACCGGAACCTGCCATTGACGAGGATGGATGGTACTACAGCAAGGAAGATGTGGCATTATACATTTATACCTATGGAAAACTGCCTGATAATTTTATTACAAAAAATGAGGCAAGAGAGTTAGGCTGGGAAGGCGGCAGTGTAGAACGATATAAGGACGGTGCTGCCATTGGTGGCGACAAATTTGGTAATTATGAAGGTCTGCTGCCAAAGAAAAACGGCAGAAAGTATTATGAGTGTGATATTGCTACTAACGGAAAAAGCAGCCGAGGAGCGAAACGCATTATTTTTTCAAATGATGGTCTGATTTATTATACGGATGACCATTATGAAAGTTTTACGTTGCTTTATGGAGAGGAATAAACATATAGGAGATAGGTATATGCAGGTAATAATAGATGGAAGAAACATTACAGACAAGCAGGCATTACACGCCTATTTAAAAGAACAGTGTCAGTTCCCGGATTATTACGGAAACAATCTGGATGCACTGTATGATATATTGACGGAACGGTCAGAACCACTGGAGATAAAAGTGGAATATGCGGAGGAATTAAAGGAAATTCTGTGCGGCTACGGAGAGGCATTTATTGAAACACTTCAGGACGCAGCGGTAGAGAATGAAAGAATTAAGGTAGAAATATAATAATTATTGACAATCTAAGAAACACAGGATATAATAACACTCGTAAATGTTAACGTATGTTTTTTATAGTTAGGAGGCGATTTATATGACAATCTTATTTAGGTCGGATGTTGTATCGGTCGCTGGTATTCTGTGCAGGTTCTAACTGTATAGTTTTTAGTGTATGTTTGGCACATCCGGAAGGGTGTGCCTTTTTTTTATTTTATAGTAAAATGTTCAGTCATTCATAGAAAACCGTATTTCCGTAGGATTTCCGGCTTAAATAAGTCTTTCTATTTTAATTCCCAAAGAAATAAAACAGCAAAATTGCAAGGCAGAATAACGTATTAAGGGGAACGTATACCTTGCAGGACAGAAAGAAAGGGGTATGATACCATGAAACGACTGAAACATAAGATTTTAAGTATGGAAACAAACACACAAACTTATACTGCAATGTATGAAGGAAGCATGATGGTATATCCGTATACTTCGGAGCTCCCATGGGAGGAACATGACAGTACCTATTACCGGGAGGATATCGGATACCATATCGAAAAAACTCATAAACTGGCACTGGATAAGCCGACAATTACGATTTCGATACCGGTACGCCTGCTTGGAATTACGGAAGCAAATACGGCGGGGGCAGATTATTGCCTGAGAGCATTCCTACCACACATCGAAGAGCTGAATGAACCTCTCTATAACCGGAATCGTCCGGATAGTGAGAAGGGGAAGTACTATTGTTACCAGCCTGATGGTGAGGTGCTTCAACGGAATTCTGCTTACTTTAAAGTGTGTTATAAAAAAGATTATACCGTTGGAAGCGGTAATGTCGTATATCAGATTCCCCCGGAAGAAGCCGGAGAGCCGGAGCTGTGTCTTTGTCTGATGATTCAGGTACAGCTTCCGGAAAAAAAGCTTCGAAAGACACTTCGGATGCTGACGCAGGATTTACCGGATGCGGTGGACCGGTACATTATGGAATTTAATAAATACGAATATGAAGATGCGATTGAACTTTCCAAGCTGCAAAACGAGATTCGGAACTGGTTAAAGGATAGCACTTATTGTGCTTTTTTAGCAAACGGTAGTATTTTGCCAAGGGAAGGCGGAAGTGATATGCCAATGCAGGGAGCCTTGCCGTTTATGGCAACTCCTGAGGATGAGATTGAGGTGTGTGGTGTACGCGGGATGGGAATCAAACGAGGTGTCACTGTAATTACCGGAGGCGGTTATTCCGGCAAATCAACGCTTCTGGAGGCGATTTTGGCAGGTGTATATGACCACGCCTGGGGAGATGGCAGAGAACTTTGTATTACGGATGCAACGGCAATGGGAATTTCGGCAGAGGATGGCCGAAGTATAAAAAATGTCAATATTTCACCGTTTATCAAATGGATTCCCGGAAATGATGCCATGCATTTTTCCACCATGCGGGCCTCCGGCTCCACATCACAGGCGGCAAATATCATGGAAGCAGTAAAGCTTGGCTGCAAATTGCTTCTGGTGGATGAAGACCGTAGCGCAACAAACTTCATGATACGCGACAGTCTGATGCGTAAGCTGGTAAGAAAGGAGCCGATTACACCGTTTACAGAACGGGTCAGGGAATTGTATCACCGAAAAGGTGTTTCTTCGATTCTTGTTATCGGAGGCAGCGGAGAGTATTTGTCGGTGGCAGATAACGTGTATCTGATGGAAGATTACCGGATTTACGGAGTTACCGAAGAAGCAAAGAATCTTGGAGCAATACCGGAACAGAAGGAATGTTTACAGGAAGCTGATTGGGATTTGGAACGTGTACTCAGCATCGATGGCTTTTCCTCTTTTGTACCGGAACTTGGCATGGAGCGTCTGGAGGTTACGGACATGGGAATTATTTATCTTGGAGAGGAAGCGATTGACTTACGGATGCTGCCAGGTCTGGTTACTCAGGCGCAACGTAATATGGTCGGATTTTTGATACGGTATTTGGAAGTTTCTTCGAATGAACAGAAACTAAATTTGCTGAAAAAGCTGGATGAATTATATCAAAAAATCGAAAAGGAAGGGGTAGATAGTATCTTTTCCAATTATTTTACGAAATGTGACCGCTTTTTGGATTTGCCACGAAAGGAGGACGTACTTGCGGCGATAAATCGTATGCGGAATGTTACATTTTTGTGATTATTATTTTTGAAAAACTTTCTACATAATAATTGACAAACTCCCAAGAAAATCCTATACTAAGATATTAGTGAAAATAGAATCTTTATACGGTTTTCCGCATTTTAAGTACAAGGGAGGAAAATCCTCTGCTCGCAGAGGCTCGCATTTTGCTCCGCAAAACTAAGGGAGGATTATTATGAAACCATATGGTGTAAATGATTTAAGAAGAATGTACCTTGAATTTTTCGAAAGCAAGGAGCATTTACGTTTAAAGAGTTTCTCTTTAATTCCGCACAATGACAAGAGCTTACTGCTCATCAACTCCGGTATGGCTCCAATGAAGCCTTACTTCACAGGACAGGAAATTCCGCCAAGAAAGCGCGTAACTACCTGTCAGAAGTGTATCCGTACCGGTGATATCGAAAATGTTGGTAAGACTGCAAGACACCTTACCTTCTTTGAAATGCTTGGTAACTTCTCTTTCGGCGATTACTTCAAGAAGGAAGCCATTCACTGGTCCTGGGAGTTCTTAACCGAAGTGGTTGGTCTGGAAAAAGACCGTTTATATCCATCCATCTTTAGTGAAGATGATGAAGCATTCGAAATCTGGACAAAGCAGGAGGGTGTTGCTCCGGAAAAGATTACTCGTTTTTACCGTGATGAAAACGGCGACTGCGATAACTTCTGGGAGCACGGTGCAGGTCCTTGCGGTCCTTGTTCTGAAATTTATTACGACCGTGGTATCAAGTATGGCTGCGGCAAGCCTGACTGTAAAGTGGGCTGTGAATGTGACCGTTTTATCGAGGTTTGGAACAACGTATTTACACAGTTTGAAAGCGACGGAAATCATAACTATACAGAATTAACACAGAAGAACATTGATACCGGTATGGGATTAGAGCGTCTTGCAGTAGTAGTTCAGGACGTAACTTCCGTATTTGATGTTGATACCATGAAGGCAATCCGTGATAAGGTTTGTGAAATGGCTGGTGTTACTTACCAGACCGACGATAAGAAAGATGTTTCCATCCGCCTGATTACAGACCATATTCGTTCTGTAACCTTCATGACCTCCGACGGTATTATTCCATCCAACGAAGGCCGCGGTTATGTACTTAGAAGATTACTTCGTCGTGCCGCAAGACACGGAAGATTACTTGGCATCAACGGTTTATTCCTTGCTAAGCTTTGCGAAACCGTTATCAACGAGTCCAAGGACGGTTATCCGGAACTGGAAGAAAAGAGAGAGTATATCTTAAAGGTATTAACTCTGGAAGAAGAAAAGTTCAATAAGACCATCGACCAGGGTCTTAGCATTTTAGCTGATATGGAAGAAGCTTGTCAGAAGGCAGGTTCCACCGTACTTTCCGGTGACGATGCATTCAAGCTTTACGATACTTACGGCTTCCCAATCGATGTAACGGAAGAAATCCTGGGTGAAAAGGGCTTCACCATCGATATGGACGGCTTTAAGAAGGCAATGCAGGTACAGAAGGACACCGCTCGTAATGCCCGTGCAACCACAAACTATATGGGTGCTGATGCAACTGTATATGATGAAATTGATGCAGCTATTACAACCGAATTTGTCGGTTATGAAAATAATACTTACACATCCGAAATTACAGTGCTTACAACAGAAACTGAAATTGTAAAGGATGTTACCGAAGGTCAGAACGCAACTATTATTGTTAACCAGACTCCATTCTATGCTACCATGGGTGGTCAGCAGGCAGATAAGGGTATTATTACTAAGGATGAGTCCGTATTTGTTGTTACCGATACCATTAAGCTTAAGGGTGGTAAGGTTGGACATGTTGGTTACGTGCAGAACGGCATGTTCTCTGTAGGCGATAAGGTTCAACTTAGTATTGATGAAAAGAACCGTGTAGCAACCGGTAAGAACCACAGTGCAACCCACTTACTTCAGGAAGCACTTCGTATCGTTCTTGGCAACCATGTAGAACAGGCTGGTTCTTTAGTTACTGCAGACAGACTTCGTTTCGACTTTACTCATTTCTCTGCATTAACCAAGGAAGAACTGGCAAAGGTTGAAGCAATTGTTAACGAAGAAATTGCAAAGAACCTTGTGATTGAAACTAAGGAAATGAGCATCGATGATGCGAGAAAGACCGGCGCAAAGGCTCTGTTTGG
>JAZSEW010000109.1:0-13544 GCA_045531895.1 Lachnospiraceae bacterium | reverse complement strand
ACTGTTGGTTCTGCAGGTGCTTCTGTTGCTACAGGAGCCTCCGTTGGAGCTGCTGTTGGCTCTGCAGGTGCTTCTGTTGGAGCTACTGTCGGCTCCGGAGTAACTTCAGGAGTTGGCTCTGCATCTGCTGCCTTATCATAATTGAAACCGGATACGTCAAAGGTAATCTTTACATTGGATGTAGGAAGCATACCAGCCATGTTATAGCTGTTTGTGATGTCCTTATTCCAGATATTGATGAAGAGAACCTTGATAACTTCCTTGGAATCGCCATCCAGGAAACCTTCTGCAAATTCCATTACGTTCTTACCGTCAAAATCAACCTTTAAATTAGAGAACTTGATTTCATCGGAATTTGGAATATCTGTGGAGATGAATAACAGGTTCAAAGCTTCAGAGCCATCATCCCATGCAAGATCATTAATCTCAACAGTATAAGTACCATTACCGGCAATTACTGTATCCACAAAAGAACCTGCCTTCTTTGTAACAGTACCATCTGCTTCAACAAAGCTCATCTGTGCGAATACATCCGGATTGGTATCTCTTCCGTATGTAGCATCATCCCACGCGTTACGGAAAGTATATGCGCCGGACTGAATACCTACATAAGCATTGTAGGTACCGTCAAGGTCAGCAGATAACTTCACTTCTTCTTCCTCTGGTTCTGCATAAATCATATCAAGTGTAATTGTGTATTCAATCTTGCTGTAATTTTCTAACAATGTACCATCTACGCACTTTGCGTTATCTGCACCCCATTCGTTGTAACCGCCGCCAAGACGAACAGTTCTTGTAACAGGATGTTCACCGGTACCTTCATACCAGGACAGCTTTGCGTCCTTGTTTAATACAACCTTATCTGTCACATCATTACCATCAATAGTAACCTTATCAAGGGTATAAAGTACATTGTACTTATCCTGACCGTCTTCTGCTTCAGGGAATACAACTGTAGGAGATAACCACCAGGTATGCACAACAGGACTTGGATAGGACAGGCTAAGAGTCACGGTATCGCCAGCCTTTGCTGTTACAACAGTACCTTCTACACCTTCACTGTTACTGCTGTCATTTGCCCAGGAATAATCCCACTGATCCTTTGTCTTATCAGCCTGACCTGCAAGGAACATTGTTACTTCGCCGGTATAAGGAGTACCTTCTACCTGACCTGTAACAACATCACCTAAGGTAATTGTGTACATAATCTCTGTGTAGTTTGTAGGACTTGCAATGTACTTATCTGCCCACTCATTATAACCACCCTGTAAACGGATAGCCTGTGTATCGGTATAATCACCTGTGCCTTCATACCAGAATGGCTTACCAAAGCTTAAATCAGGAGTTACTTCTTCACCATCGATTGTAATCTTATCAATAGTGTAATCAAATGTTGTTACCAAATCAGCCGGAGCATCATTTAATAATACTACAGGAGCCATCCACCAGGTATAAACAAGTTCCTGCGGGAACTTAAGACCGATAGTAATTGTATCACCGGACTTTGCATTTGTTACCATAGTAGGCTCAACACCTGCTACGTCTGTGGAACCGTTAATCCATGTCATATCCCATGCACCGGCAGTTACATCGCCCTGCATAGCAAGGAATACTGTCATATCACCTTCGTACTTTGTACCACCAACTAATGCACTCTTTTCACCAAGAGAGTTAATTGTAATGTTGTACATAATCTCCTTGTAGTTTGCCGGAGACTCTGTAATATACTTGGTGCCCCACTCGTTGTAACCACCTGCAAGACAAAGAGCATCTGCCCAAGGACCTGTTG
The DNA here is from genome assembly GCA_045531895.1 of Lachnospiraceae bacterium. Classification (GTDB taxonomy): domain Bacteria; phylum Bacillota; class Clostridia; order Lachnospirales; family Lachnospiraceae; genus SIG299. Next base: position 11,755 of record JAZSEW010000109.1, on the reverse strand, counting down.
TTTCAGCCCAGGCCTTCTTATCGTCTGCTGCAAGATTCACCTTATCTGTACCAAGAATTTCCGTACCATCTACCTTAATGGAATTGATGGTGTAATCTACATCATATTCATTACCATTCACTGCTACAACCGGTCTTGTGAACCAGGTCTTTGTAATAGTATCTGCACAGGTAATACCGATATCATAGGTACCGCCTTCTGCCACATAAGCAGTAGTTGCTGTGATGTTTGCTGTATCATCTGCACTTCCTGCATAGTACTGTGCTGTCCAGTCATCACCTGCTTCATTTGTTGCACCACCTAATGCAAGGAACATCAGCGGCTCTGTTGCCTTATGAACACCTGTAATAGTGATGTTGTACATAATCTCCTTATAGTTTGCCGGAGACTCTAAAATGTACTTGGTTGCCCACTCATTGTAACCACCTGCAAGACTGATTGCATCTGTGTGAGGTCCGGTTGTTTCCATCCAACAGGTCTTATCATCTGCTGCCATGTTTAACTTTTCTGTACCAACCAGTTCATTACCGTCAATCTTAATGGAGTTAATCTTATAGTCTACTACATATTCATTACCATCTGCAGCAACTACAGGTCTTACAAACCATGTCTTTGTGATTGTATCAGCACAGGTAATACCGATATCATAGGTACCACCATTCTTTACCATCGCGGTAGTTGCTGTGATATTTGCTGTATCATCTGCACTTCCTGCATAGTACTGTGCTGTCCAGTCATCACCTGCTTCATTTGTTGCACCGCCTAATGCAAGGAACATGAAATATTCATTTGCACTATGAATATCATTAATTGTGATGTTGTACATCAGCTCTGTATAACCGACAGGAGACTCTGTAATATACTTGGTGCCCCACTCGTTATAACCACCTGCAAGACAAAGTGCATTTGCAACAGAACCGGTATTTTCAATCCAGGAAGCATCGCCTGCTGCCAAATCCACCTTACCGCCGGCAAGAATATCTTCACCATCCACTGTGATAGAGTTAATTGTATAATCTACCACATATTCATTACCGTCTACTGCAATAACAGGTCTTGTGTACCATGTCTTTGTGATTTCAGTATCACAAATAACACCGATATCTACCGTATCACCAGCCTTAACAGTTGCTGTAATCGGAGTGATGTTTGTAGTATCACTGTCAGCGCCATACGCATACTGTGCACCCCAGTCAGAACCTGCTGCGTCTGTTGCAGCACCGATTGCAAGGAACATCGTATAGCCTTCCTCGTCTGCACGAGCTTCTGCCTTTGGAGCGGCAACTGCTGTCATAGCAAATACCATTGCAAAAGCTAAAAGTCCCGCAAAAAATCTTTTGAACTTCTTACTCATTTTCGTCCTCCTCTTATTTAAAATAAGTTTTTTGTATGGAAGCCCGTGGGCATACCACGCCTCCCGTACCATACAGTTGTATTTTATAACAAAAATCCGTCAAAAAACACATTCTCTTTTATACAGTTTTTACAGGAAAAATTAGAGTCATTTTTCAGGAATATCTGATTTTGACTGTATAATGAAATTCTCTGCTTCTCCTCCGTAACTTGCAGGAAAAGTCACTCGTACCATTGTACCTTCCCCAACCGTACTCTGTATGTCCAGGCCATACTGTTCTCCATAGTTCAGTTTGATACGACGATTGATATTATACAGACCAATGCTGCTCTTGCGGCGCTTTCTCGTATAATCCTGTACCTTTGTCATTACCATTTGAAGCGTTTCCGCGTCCATACCACATCCGTTGTCCGAAATATCTACATAAACAACTTCCTCCTGAGTATAAATGCTTATCCATACCATACCATCACTTTCTCTCGCTTCCAAACCGTGTACAATGGCATTTTCCACAATTGGTTGCAATAAAAGCGGAAGCATCCGGTACTCCTCTAAATTCATTTCCGGTTGAATCGTTACCTGATAATTTACCCTATCGCCAAACCTCAACTGCTGTATTTTCAGATAGGTCAGAATATGGTCCAGCTCTGCCTGTAGTGTGGTATCCACCGTTCCTGTATTTTCCAACACATAACGCATGGATTTTCCCAAAAGCTTAATAGCTGTTGCCACCTCTTTATCGCCGGCAGTAAAGGCTTTCATACGGATAGTTTCCAACGTATTGTATAAAAAATGCGGATTAATCTGGCTGGCCAGCATCTTAAACTCCATCTTCTGCTGCTCATTTTGAATATTCTGCTCTTTAATCTGAGCCTCATACTGAGCAGCCTCCATTTCCTGAATATTCCTAACCATAATATGCAAATCCGCAAAAGCTTCCGTCAATTCCTCACTGGCATGGATTTTTGTCAGCATGGCATCATATTCACCACGGCTCGCCTTTCCCATCTCTGCCCGAAGCCGCCTTATCTGGTTTACCACATTGCGGCTGAACCAGAACAAAATACCGATAGTCAGCAACAACGTAACCGCAAGTACAGTAGTATATATGGAAATAATTCGTTCTGTATTTTCCATGGCACTGACATCATAGGTCACAAGATACATATTGGAAGAAGTTCTGGAAATATCCAGTGAAGATAAGTGAAACAACGCTTCTTCCCCTGCCAGTTCTTTTACTCCTCCATAATCATAAATTTCCTCCGGATCAAGCTCAAATTCCGGCATTGTTCCATAATATCTGGTATGATTACTGAAAGACACCGGCGTATCATCTACAGAAAGCATAGTTACATACTCCTGGTTATTGATACGGCTGGAAAGATAGGTATCCTTAATTTTAATCATTACTACGGCTTCCTTATCACCTCCCACCAAAATCATTTTCCGTACTAATGCCAGACGCCATACCGGATCATTATTAGTTGGATTTTTGGTCTGATAGCTAATCCAGAATGGAGCATACTGGCTCTGCGCTTTCTGATACCACACTGTTTTCTTAATCGCCTCTGTTGGTATCCGGTATTGACGATAATCAATCATATCCTCCCGGTCAATATACACTAACACTTCATCAATTCCGGCGTATGTCTCCATATACTCATCCATCAATGTTATTTCCCGCGCCGCCGCCTTTAATTCCTCTTCCGTTTTATACTCACCACGCAAAAATGCTATTAACTCATCATTATAAACAATACTTTCCGAAAAAGTATAAATTTGAGACGTAATTTCGTACATAGTCCGCTTTACACCCGTATTATACGACTCCAACAAATCCGCATGATAGTTTCTCTGGTTGATATACGTTATTCGCATTAAAAACAATCCCAAAACAGCAATGGGAAGAACAATCGCCATCAAATATGTAAAACACATTTGTGTTGATATTTTCATCCGGCCTATTTGTCTCGCAAAAGATTCCTGTTGTTTTGGAAGCTTTTTTTCTTCCATGGCACGCCTCTCCTTATTTCCTTCTTTTTATGCAATGTAACACAGTCTTACACAGGTTACAAGAGCGAAAGATATTCTTATATTACAGTAAAATTCAGTGATTCTCTCTTTTCTCCATGCAACATAATTCGCCTAAATGATCTGCCCATTTTTCTGTATAAAACGAATAATATGAAATATTCTTTTCTTTACGCATTTTTCTAAAGTATGGAATATTACACCACAACCAGGATGGCATCCCAATCACAATCAGGTACAGTGGTCCAAGCAACAATGACTGTATGGTATGTCCATATTCATGAACCAGTATTTTTTTCATACGTTCTGCATCCGCTCTCCCGTTGCTCTCTTTTACAAATATAAACATTCCAAGCGAAATATTAAAGTTTTCTTTACATTCTGTTACTACAGCACCACGATAAACATACTGTCGTTCTTTCCGGTGTATAAAAAAAACAAACAATCCAAGCAAAGTCTGAGGCAAGCCAAAAATGCATTGCCAAAAACGGTATAACATTACTTTCATAAAATTTCCTCATTCTTTTTTAAGAAGAAAGGCCGGACATTTGACCGGCTTTTCTTCTTAAAAAACTATGCAATTTTTTCTTTCAGTTCTTCCATCTCTTTTCGAAGCTCGTCTATCATAGACAACAACAAATCTGCCATGTTCTCATCATGTCTTTCAATTTTAGCATGCTGTTCCAACTCTTCAATTTGCCTTGCAAGAGTATCAATTCTTCTTTCCAAAAATTTTCTGTCTCGATCCATTTCAAGAAGAAGCAGATTCTCTGATTTCCCGATTCTTGTATCAATTTCCTTAATAATCTTTTTCTCAGTCTCAGCAAACCGCTTATCCATCTCTTTTGTAATTCTGTCCTCAGTCTCAGTAAAACGCTTATCCACCGTCTCAAAACGTTTGTCCATCTCTTCAAATCGTTTGTCCACTGTTTCAAAGCGTTCATCCAGTAACGCCGCAATTGCTTTTAAATCATTAGGTTCTAACATATTCTCCTCCATTATACGTAAAAAACACAATCAGGTTACGCCACGCCCCAAACATAGCCGATTATACTCTGAAGCTAATTTTATTGTGAATCACACTTTAATAATACTCTCTCAAATAAAACTCCGCAAGTAGAAATTGCCCCCTTATTTTTGTGAAGACTGCACAAAAATAAGGGGGTTTTTGAAGGGTTAAATACCAAGAAAAAGTAGCGTACTTTGTTTCAAAAAAAAACGGTATGATTTTTCTTCGACTGCAATTATAATAATGACAAAACAATCTTGTGCACTACGCACATTGCAAATATTTCCACGAAAGGATGTAATCTTATGAAATTCAGTAACGGATGCTGGCTCCAGAAGGAGCACTGCGAATGCTTTGATCCAAAGCAGGCTTATTTCACAAAAATCGAACCGGGTAAAGTAACCATCTGCGCCCCAACCGTATTTATCAATCACCGCGGTGATACTCTCGGCAGTATCAATTTAACCGTAGTACTTACCTCCCCGGCAGAAGACATTATCCGGGTACAGACATGGCATCACTTAGGTCAGCAGAAAAAGACTCCGGAATTTGAACTTAACATTGCAGAAAACTCTCCAATGACAGCAGAAGAAACTGACGAACTTATCATTGTTAAAAGCGGCTCTCTCTCTTTAGAAATCACAAAAAATCCTTGGAGCATGACCTATAAGCGTGACGACAAGGTTATCACCAAGAGCGGCCGCAAAGATTTGGCACTTATGAAAACTGCCTGGACCGGTCTTGCTTACGATAAGGGCGACTACGAAAACGCTTATATGCGCCAGCAGTTAAGCCTTGGCGTTGGCGAATTAATTTACGGTCTCGGCGAACGCTTCACTCCATTTGTAAAGAACGGCCAGAGCATTGATATCTGGAATGAAGACGGCGGTACCAGCACCGAGCAGTCCTACAAGAACATTCCTTTCTACATTTCCAATAAGGGCTATGGTGTATTTGTCAACCATCCGGAAAAAGTTTCTTTTGAAATCGGTACCGAAATGGTAACTAAGGCTGAATTTTCCGTAGAAGGCGGCTACCTGGATTACTTCTTAATCAACGGTCCTTCCATGAAGGAAGTTCTCACCCGCTACACTGACTTAACAGGAAAGCCATCCTTGCCTGCAGCCTGGACCTTTGGTTTATGGCTCTCCACCTCCTTCACTACAAATTACGACGAAGAAACCGTTATGAGCTTTGTCAACGGCATGTTAGACCGTGGCATCAACCTCAGAACCTTCCACTTCGACTGCTTCTGGATGAAGGAGTTCCATTGGTCTGATTTTCTGTGGGACGACAGAGTATTTCCGGACCCAGAGGGCATGTTAAAGCGTATTAAGGCAAAAGGCTTAAATATCTGTGTCTGGATTAACTCCTACATTGGTCAGGAATCCGCCATGTTTGCAGAAGGCGTAGAAAACGGTTACTTCGTAAAGCGTCCAAACGGCGACGTATGGCAATGGGATATGTGGCAGCCGGGCATGGCACTGGTAGACTTCACAAATCCAGCGGCTTGCAAGTGGTTCCAGGATAAGCTGGAAATTCTTATGGATATGGGTGTTGACTGCTTCAAGACTGACTTTGGTGAGAGAATTCCAACTGACGTAGTTTACTACGATGGTTCCGACCCTAAGAAGATGCACAACTACTATACATACCTGTACAACAAGTGTGTTTACGATTTATTAGAGAGAAAACGTGGCAAGGGCGAAGCAATTTTATTTGCACGTTCCGCAACTGTTGGCGGTCAGAAGTTCCCGGTTCACTGGGGTGGCGACTGCTGGTCCGATTACGAGTCCATGGAAGAATCCCTTCGCGGCGGTCTTTCCCTGACCTCCTCCGGCTTTGGCTTCTGGAGCCATGATATCGGCGGTTTCGAAAGCACATCTACCGCTGATGTTTACAAGAGATGGGCAGCTTTTGGCTTACTTTCCACCCACTCCCGTCTCCATGGTTCCTCCTCTTACCGTGTGCCATGGGCATATGATGAGGAAGCAGTTGATGTAGTCCGTTCTTTCACTTCCCTTAAGGCAGCCCTGATGCCTTACCTGTACCGCAATGCCATCGAAACCTCCAAGACCGGTGTTCCGATGATGCGAAGCATGGTATTAGAGTTCACTGAAGATAAGAACTGTGCTTATCTTGACAAGCAGTATATGTTAGGTGATTCCCTGTTAGTTGCCCCAATCTTCAATGAAGAAAGCACTGCGGAATACTATCTGCCAAAGGGCACCTGGACCAACTACTTCACCGGCGAGAGAAAGGAAGGCGGTTCCTGGTTTACGGAAACCTGTCCATACCTTGAGATTCCTCTCTTTGTAAAAGAAAACAGCATCATTGCCATGAACGATGCTGCCAACAAGCCGGACTATGATTTTGCTGACGGCGTTACTTTAAAGGCTTATGCATTGGTAGACGGTATCGCAGCTACCACTACGGTTTACGATATGAAGGCAAACCTTCAGTTCACTGCTTCCATCACAAAGGACGGCAAGGAAATTGTCATCAAGACTGATGCCAAGAAGCCATTTTCTGTACTTCTGGTTGGTGAGACGGCAGCTGCTGCAAATGGTGATGCAAAGCTGACCCAGACTGAAAAAGGTACATTGGTATCCTTTAGCGCAGGCTGTGAGTGCAAGGTTACGTTAGAATAAGCCCTGATTAACAATTCTTTTTCATAATACCTCAAAGGAGCCACTATCAAAAGCACTTTCTCAATGCTTCTGGTAGTGGCTCCAATTATAGACTCTTTATAGAACTCATGCAATGAGACTGTTATTTCAATTTAATCTCTATTTTGTAAAACTTAAAGAAGTATACCAGCATCATCACTATACCCACCACTAAAATAATTGGTCCAATCATAGTTCCCTGATTCTCCGGGTAATAAAAATTAATCAGCATATGAACGGGGACCAGTAAAATAGCAATGACTCCCCATACCAATTCAATCATTCTGTACATTTTCTGCGCCTTTGCTTTCTTCTCCTGCAATTCTACAAGATTTTCTTCTGCTTTTTTCTGATACTCTTCCATAGGAATCCTTTCTCCGGAAAGCAGTTCATTTACGGTAATACCAAGGATTGCGCAAAGCTCCAGCATAATGGATGCATCCGGACAACTTTTCCCTGTCTCCCATTTTGATACCGCCCGGTTTGTAATGTTAAGTTTTTCTGCCAGTTGCATCTGTGTAAGTCCTTTTTCCTTACGACATGCCGCAATAAATGTTCCAATTGCTTCTTGATTCATGTTGTTACCTCCTTGGTGCCATATTACTTAACAACCCCTCTGATAGAAAGGAACCTGCGGTTGATTTTCTGCAATTCCACCACTGGTTGACTACCAATTTGACATTGTATTATTAACCGCATTGAAGAATCAGCCATATATTTTCAAAGTTCTTATTCTCTAAATCACTTTTCTTAATCCAGAAATAAATGTGTCCACAGTCGCCAAACATTACCTCTGTTTCATCGGCAGATATCGTTCCCATCTGAAAAAGCAGCATCCAGTCCTTTGCTTTTTCCCTGATATCTTTCTTCTCCTCTTCCGAAATTTTCTTAAAATCCTCCGGGCACCCCCTACGGTAGCCTCTTGTCACAGCTTCACATTCTTCCTCCATCGAATTCTGAATCACATCCGGATAACCAAGCAATTTTGTCACATCACCCATTCCATCCTGCTCATATCCAAGTTCTCTGCAACACTCTTCATATGCATCCCACTCAACATCATAACAGTCGAACGCGTCAAGACACGGCAGACTGATATGCTTTTCAAACTTAATTTTAAGTTCAGGTATATACGCCTCATCCTCCATATTCGATGGAAATTCCCGAAAAGACAGTTTTGTCGTGTCAGGAAAATAATATACTCTTGCCGAGCCTTTATCTGCCGGGTCAAATCCCCATTGCATCGTAACCATTTCATAAAAGAAGCTTAATACACCTGTTTTAGGCAGAAGATTTTCAGTATCATATTCCGCAAGTTCTGCAAGGTTTATCTGCGCCATAAAGGAAAGGGGACGAATTGCAGGTTCATCGTCACAATACCCCTTCCCATTAAATTCCGGCCAGATAAAATCATCCGGAACCGCCGGTCTGCCACCGATTTTACTGTCAGCTGCAGAAAGGTTTTCTTCCGATTTACCATACGAAATCCTGATTTCATTCTTTGCAATTTTTAAAATTTTTTCTTTTAAATCCTGAATATCATTTTTCATCTGTCTTATTCCCTTCTAAATGTTACCTTTTTTTCTCTCTCAAACGTAACCACAACCGTATCTTTTACTCTTTAAGCTTCCACTTTATACTCATACATTGTTGCATCCCCCGATTTTTTTACAGTATACCATACCTTTGCGAAATCCGTAAAGAACCTTAACCAAACTCGCACTAAACTTGTTTTCCCTTGGCTTTCCGTGCAACGGACCAATGAAACAAGCTGGTAAAAATAAAAATAGCTTTTTGGAATTTCAATATCCAACTGTTTGACCTCTCAGCCGACAGATGTACGTTTTTTGACGGACTTTATGTCAGTCAGAAACGAACAGATGTCGGAGTAGGCAGGCAAACGCGGATATTAAAACCCAAAAAGCCTTTATTTTTTATCTCTTATTTCATCATCCCTTTACGGAACCCATAGCAACACCCTGTACGATGTGCTTGGAAAGTACAAGATACACCACGATAACCGGGAAGATAGAGAACGCAATCATCATGTAAACCTGGCCCATATCAAACTTTAAGAAGTCTGCGGAACGAAGTTCTGCAATGAGAATTGGCAGTGTCTTCATCTCTCTCTTGTGGAGAATGAGTGCCGGTGTAAAGTAGTTGTTCCAGCTGCTTACGAAGGTGAAGATTGCCTGTACTGCAATGGCCGGCTTCATCAACGGAACTACAATATTATTGAAGGTTCTAAACTCACCGGAACCATCAATTCTTGCCGCTTCAATCAAAGAAAGAGGAAGTGCACTTTCCATGTACTGCTTCATATAGAAGAAGGTAGCCGGAGCCGCAATGGCCGGAACAATTAAAGGAATATAAGAATCCTCTAAATTCATCTTATCCATTAAGTCGATGAAACCTAATGCAGTAACCTGCGTAGGAATCGTCATAACCATCAGAATAAAGGTAAACATAAATTTCTTTAACTTAAAATCGTATGCATGAATTGCATAAGCAGTCATTGTGGAAAAATATGTACTTACTACTGCGCTGCAGCCAGCTACAATCAGGCTGTTTAACATACCACGCACTACCGGAAGAGAACTGTTCAGCATATTCTTCCAGTTTTCCACCGCGTTGGTGCTTGGAAATGGTCTGAAACCTCTGGTCAAGTCACTGTTTGAACGAGTTGCATTAACAAATAACACATAAAACCAGAAGAGACACAGTATGGAAATAAGTACCAAAACGGTATACGCAATTGCTCTTCTCGCGCCAAGACCTATAGAACTGTCCAGACCCTTCACTTTTACTTTTGTCTTTGCCATGTTCTATCCCTCCTAGTCTACTTTTCTATCAGAAACTTTATAAACAATCATACTTAAAATACCGGTAATCACAAACATCAATACAGATAACGCACCACCAATACCGAAATTCTTGGAGTATAAATGTTTGTTCAAGTACATAATCAGTGTCATTGTGCTACGCATTGGATTACCTGTTGCATTTGTTAAAATCTGTGGAACGTCAAACATCTGCAAACCGCCGATTAAGGAAGTAATCAGCACGTATACCAGAATCGGGCGAAGCAAAGGTAATGTAATTCTAAAAAATACCTGTGTAGAATTTGCGCCATCTACTTCTGCTGCCTCAAACAGTGAAGTATCAATACCCATCATACCGGCCATAAGTAAAATGGTAGTATTACCAAACCACATCAGGAAATTCATGAGAGCAACCAGACCACGGGTACTCCACATATTATCCAAAAACTTATACGGTCTATCAAACAAACCTAAAGATACTAAAATATCATTTACCGGACCGCCCTCAGAAAATAAAGTAAAGAACAACATAGCAAAAGCGGAAGCCATAATTAAGTTTGGAAGATAAATAACCGTTTTAAAAAAGCGCTGTCCCTTTAAACGCAGGCTTGGATTGGAAAACCATGCCGCAAGAAGAAGGGAAACCAAAATCTGTGGTACAAAACCAAGAACCCACATAATAAGTGTATTTCCAGCATACATCCAAATGTCGCTGTTTTTAAACATCGCAATGTAATTTTCTAAACCAATAAAATTTGGACCAATAATATCTAATCCTGAACGGAAATATTCAAAAAAACTATAAAAAATAGTGGTAAATAACGGAATCAGGTTAAATACAACGTAAACCAGAATAAACGGTGACAAAAAGATGTATCCCCATTTATTATAACGCACTACCTTACTTTTCTGCTTTTTCTGCATTGCTAATCCTCCCCATTTATTCTGTCTAAAAGATGCTTAATTTAAAACATGCCTGCCTTTTCAGGCAGGCATGTTTCCTAAACTTTAATTACTTACTTAATTCTGGGTGTTTTTCAATAACTGCCTTGTAGAACTGCTCTAATGCTTCTTCATAACTAGCATTACCATCGAAGTAGTTCTTCATAGCATTCTGGAATTCTTCGTTACAAGCCTGGTCGTACTTGGAAAGGTTGCTTAAATCAAGTGTTTCAACACCATTCATGTACATCTTAAGAGGATTCTGACCACCAAGAATCTTACTGGAGTAAGAGCTTGCTGCCATTTCTTCCATTGCTTTCTTGTTGTTTACGAAATCATCATCCTTTTCAACAATGCCCTTCATGAGGTCAGCATCTGTTGTCATCTTTAACATAATGTCCTTGATGAGATCGCCGTTGTCAGTACCTGTTGCTGCACAAATCCATGTACCGCCCCAGAAGAAGCCCTGAGGACCTTCTGTAGCGCCCCAACCACCAAGATTACCGATGGAACCTTCCTGATCAGCTGCCATGGAGAAGTTTACTAACCAAGCCGGTCCAAAGTAGCAGAATACCTTTCCTTCCGGATAGAAACCTGCGGACCATTCTGTGCTCCAAAGTGCATGTGTGCCAGCCTGACCAGCATCAACGAGCTTCTTGGAGTCCTGAACCCACTTTTCAAGGTTAGGGTCAACTTTAATCTTGCCATCAACTACCCACTTAGTGGAAACGTTGTTGGAGTATGTACGATAAGTATCCATTACGGAAGATACCATGTTGTAACCAGCTTCCTTAGCCTTAGCTGCGGTAGCTACGAATGTATCCCAGTCCTTAACTGCTGCCTGAACTGTTGTAGGATCATCAGAACCTAATACTGCCTTAGCTGCTTCTCTGTTGTAGAAGAGAACGCCAGGACAACCCTGCCAGGA
>JAZSEW010000075.1:0-116538 GCA_045531895.1 Lachnospiraceae bacterium | reverse complement strand
AGTTCTGCGTTAAGTCCAAGTAACTGCTCCTTGGTCATCTTTACGCCTGCTGCACCCATAAGGCCTACCATACGGAGTACGGTGAAGCTTCCGAGCATTGCCATCATGCCGTCGGCCTGAGCCATCATTTCGGCGGGTGTTCTGTCGCCACCCATCATGCCACCGGTCATGCTGCCCATCATCTGCATGAAGAATGCCTTGCCTGCTGGATTAGCCATGATGTCGGATAACTTATCGTTTAAGGAGAAGTAGCCTTCCGGTGCGGTAATGTCGAACCAGTTAAGAACGGCACCCTTTTCTACCAGGCGGTAAGCTTCATTAAACTTGTCTACCTTGTTGATTACGCCGGAATCCTTGCAGTTACCTGCAACAGCAACTAATTCTGTCTTGCCAACGTTTGGCACATCGAAGTAGAAGAAGTGAACGTCACTGGTCTGCTTGCCAAGGCTCTTGCCGTTGGCAAAGAGTTCTACTTCAGGTAAGTTGGAGTAAACGGTAACCTTGGTAACATCTTCTACACGGTCTACGTATCTCTTGCCGCAAAGGTGTACGAAAGGAGCCTCTGCAGGGTCACGGAGCCATGCTTTGTAAGCATAGAAGGAATCTTTCTTGTACTTACGGTCGAAGGTCATTAAGCCCTTGTGGTTCTGGCCGTTTTCACCGCCCTCATTTCTTGCATCGGCACCAAAGTCAAACATGTTCCAAACGTGGGTTGCCCACATATATTTTCTGGTGAATAACTGCTTGATTAATTCTTCGTGGTAGTATGCCTGATATTCTTCGGTGTAGTCACCCTGTTCCGGATTGGAGGTGTGCCAGTTAAGCGCTTCACAACCGTACTCGGAACAACCGATTGGCTGATTTGGATATTTCTCGTGGAATTTATCAAACCAAGGACCGTTCATGGAAGTATCGCCGCCGTACCAACCGAAGTAGTGGTTGTAGGAAACGGTATCTGGAATGTGAACGTATTCTTCGTCCATGTCACACATGGAAACGCAGGCCATGGTAGTAAGACGGGTCTTGTCCATTTCATGGCATAAATCATTTAAGATACGATGATTTTCTAACAGGTCAGGGTCTGCTGCACCACCCATGGTAATTTCGTTGGATAAACCCCAGACAACGATGGATGGATGGTTGTAATTCTGGGTGATGAGTTCCTTCATCTGGGAGATGGTGTTCTCACGACCGCCCGGCATATGGGTGGAAATGTAAGGAATTTCTGCCCAGATAACCATACCGTATTCATCACATAAATCGTAGAAATACTGGTCGTGCTGATAGTGGGCAAGACGGATGGTGGTGGCACCTACTTCGAAGATGTATTCCATGTCTTCCTTATGATGCTCAGGAAGCAGTGCGTTACCGATGCCCCATCTGTCCTGATGGCGGGAAACACCGCGGAGCGGATAGGATTCGCCGTTTAAGATGAACCCTTCCTGTGGGTCAATCTTGTAGGTACGGCAGCCAAAACGTGTGCTGACAGCATCGATAATCTCATCGCCTTCTACTAAAGAAATTTCAGCAGTGTAAAGGTATGGGTCCTTACGACCATGCCATAAATGAACTTTTTCAATATTTAAGGTAACCTTGGTTTCTGTTGCAGGAACAGTTGTTTCAGCAACGAGACATCCGCAAGGTCTCTTTAACTTATAAATCAGCTTCTGGTCTGCTTTTGCGTTGGTAAGGAAGCTTTCTACGGTAACTTCCGCGTCTTCACCTTTCACAACAGGAGTAACAGCAAGTCCCGGACCTCCGAAATAATCGAGGTCGAAGTGGGAATTATTTACTGCAATGATGTTTACATCACGGTACATACCACCATAGAAGGTAAAGTCAGCGTTTTGCGGGTAAACGGTCTGGTTTGCCCGGTTGTCAACGGCAACCACTACCAGATTTTCTGCTTCTAAAGCATCTGTCATGTTAACGCGCCAGGTGGAATAACCACCATCGTGGTGACCTAAGTGCTTTTCGTTAACATAAACATCAGCGGAGGAGTTGGTACCGCGGAATTCTAAGTAGTACTGGTCAGCTTCTGGTAAATCGAGTTTGGAAAGTTTTTTTGCATAGTAACAAACACCACGATAATAGTCGGCATCACCGTCCTGACCGTCGATGGCGTTCCAGGAATGCGGGATATTGACAAAATCCCATTTTTCCGGCAGTGTAGCTGGCACGGCATCGGCATTCTTCGTGAACGCCCATTTTGCATTGAAATTAATAATCTGTCTCATACAATCCTCCTTGTTTTGCTCCTTATTTTTATTTGATAGTTCTTTTGTTGTTATAATAGCTCTTATTCTGATGTAGTAAAATAGTCCGGATAATCGCGGATAACTTTCATACTGGAGTTAAAACCATCATACAGGTGATGACTGATACACTCATTTAGTTTTTCAAAATTTTTAGAAACAATACAGTTCCAGATTTGTTCATGCTCATTATACAATCGCTCCAGCTCGTCTTTTCCGCCCAGATTGATAAATGTACGGAATCGTTCATACTGGGAGTTGATGGCAGAGTAGAACATGGAAATATTTTTTTTGCCTGCCAGTTCGTATAATGAATAGTGGAATTCATTATCGTGCACAATAAAGATACGACCGAGTTCTTCAATTGGTAAATCGGATTCCAGAAGTTCTTTCTGCTTTTGAAGCAACAGGCAGATTTTGTATTCCTGGGATTTGTCGAGGGAAAGAGCCAGTTCATAAAAAATGGACTTTTCTAAAGTGCATCTCATATACAGGATGTCTGAGATTGTCCGCAAATCAATGAGGGATACAAAAGTACCGATATGTGGCTTGATTTCTAAAAGTCCTTCCAGTTCCAGAATTTTAAAAGCGTCGCGAACCGGGGTACGGGATGTCTGGAACCGGGTGGCAGTTTCTATTTCGCCGATGGAGGCTCCCGGTGGAAGTTCTAAATGAAGTATTTCCTCCTTTAGTTGTCGGTATACTTGTTGGTAAGTGCCGGCATGTTTATGATTCTCCATGGTAATTCTCCTTGTTTGTCTGTAGTATGCGGGATAATGTTCCGTCTGTATCTATTATACGGGAAAATGGGAGAAAGGTCAATAACTTGTATACAAGAAAATATGGAAAGAACCTAAAAAAATTATAAAATTATTGTGTAAAGTGCATAAAAGAGCAAAAAAGTCTGGATAAAAAATAGAAAAAACAAACAAAATAGGGACGAAAAGCAAAAGTGCTTGTATGCATATAAAAGTATGCCGTAATACTGAGAAGGGGCAGGGCAAAGATATGAAGAAAAAAGAAACGGAGACGGTAAGAAAATTTGGAATACGAGATAAACTGGGTTATTTATTTGGAGATTTTGGTAATGATTTTACCTTTATTTTATCTTCCAGTTTTTTGTTAAAATTTTATACCGATGTGATGGGCGTTTCTGCTGCGGTAGTTGGTATCGTAATGATGATAGCCAGGTTTGTGGATGCGTTTACCGATGTGGCCATGGGGCGAATTTGTGACAGGGCAAAAGTGAAAAAAGCAGGAAAATTTAAACCATGGATTTTACGAATGTGCGGACCGGTGGCAATCGCTTCTTTCCTGATTTATCAGAGCGGTTTTTCCGGTATGCCGATGTGGTTTAAAATTGGCTGGCTGTTTGTTACTTATATTTTGTGGGGTTCCATTTTTTACACATCGATTAATATTCCGTATGGCTCCATGGCTTCCGCTGTATCGGCAGAGCCGGGAGACAGACAGTCATTATCTACGTACCGCAGTCTGGGAGGAACTTTAGCAGGATTGATTATTGGTGCAGGAGTACCGATACTTGCTTACAAAACAGATGCACTTGGAAATACGGTGTTAGATGGAGGGGCATTTACAATAATTGCAGGTGTGTTTTCTGTCTTGGCAGTGGGATGCTATCTACTTTGTTATTGGCTGACAACAGAACGTGTGAAGTTTTCTACCGA
Source organism: Lachnospiraceae bacterium (assembly GCA_045531895.1). Lineage (GTDB taxonomy): Bacteria > Bacillota > Clostridia > Lachnospirales > Lachnospiraceae > SIG299. Next base: position 112,595 of record JAZSEW010000075.1, on the reverse strand, counting down.
GGTAAAGCAGAAGGATGAAAACAGCAGTGTGTTTGTTATGTTAAAGAATGCAGTTAACAACCGTGCACTGATTTCTATTATTGCAGCGTCCGTGGTTATGCTGTTGGCACAGCTTACGATGCAGTCCATGGCAAACTATGTGTACCCGAATTTTTATGGTAATACTGCGGCCCAGTCCGCATCTACCATCACCATGGTAATTGCCATGTTCATTGCAGCAGGTCTGGCAAAACCGGTAGCGGGTAAATTTGGTAAAGCTGAAGTCAGTGTGGTTGCAAATATTCTGGCAGCAGTGGTTTGCTTTGCGTTATTTATCATTCGTCCGGAAAATGTATGGGTATATGTGGCACTGATGACTCTTTGCTGGCTGGGGCTTGGTATGTTTTCCATGGTAAACTGGTCATTGATTACGGACGTTATCGATTATTCTGAATTGAAAAATGGAATTCGCGAGGATGGTTCGGTTTATGCACTATATTCCTTTGCAAGAAAGCTTGGGCAGGCTGCGGCAGCCGGAGTATCGGGAGGACTTCTGACCTGGATAGGATACAGTGATTCAACTGCTTTTGAACCATCAGTAACATTAGGGATTTTTAATATTTCCACCCTGGTTCCGGCGATAGGATTTTTGCTTTTGGCATTGATTTTATGGTTCTGGTATCCGCTTCACAAAAAGCAGGTGAATGCAAATGTGGCAGCACTTAAGAAAAAGCGTGGAGAAGATGTCTGATTTTTACCTTTTCTTGTGTTTTAACTGTTGATATGATAAAATAAAAGCAATATAAGAGAGAGGAGCCGCAGAGGAATCTGCGGGGATACATATGGGAAAGGTAATTCATTGCGCAGCGGTGTTTTCTGACCACTGTGTGTTACAGAGAAATAAGGAAATCCGCGTATGGGGAACGGCTCCGCATGGTACAAAAGTGGAAGTTTTTTTGCATGGGCAGAAAGCAGAATGTGTAACGCAGGGACATAAGTGGCAGGTTACGCTGCCGCCACAGGAAGCAGGAGGTCCTTATACAATGGAGATTGTATCCGAGGGCGTTGTTTACCGGCGCTTTGAGGATGTTATGATTGGTGAGGTCTGGCTGGCGGGAGGCCAGTCCAATATGGAATATATGCTAAGGCAGGATGCAGACGGGGCAGCAGCCCTGGCAAGAATGGAAAACACCAATGTGCGTTTCTATCAGGTGATGCGGGTGCCTTGTATGGATGATTATTTTTATCGGGTGGAACAGGAAAATCATTGGATGCTGCCAAGTGATGAGGAAAGAGATAGCTGGTCTGCCGTGGGATTTTATTTTGCAGAGCATATGGCGAAGGAACTGGGTGTAACGGTTGGTATTATCGGATGTAACTGGGGAGGTACTTCTGCCTGCGCATGGCAGGATAAAGACAGTATCTTAAGCTGTGAGGATACCAAAATTTATTGGGAAGAATATACGGAGCTGATTGCAAAGCAGGACCCGGTAGCATATGAAAAAGAGTGGATAGATTATTATAATTGGCATGCGGACTGGCAACCGAGAATGGATGCCTATTATGAATCGCATCCAACCGCAACATGGGAAGAGGCTTTGGCCGAAGTGGGCGAGAGCAGATGGCCGGGGCCAATGGGACCGAGGCATGAATTCCGCCCGGCAGGGTTATATGAGTGTATGCTACAGCGGGTGGTTCCGTATACTCTTGGCGGTGTAATCTATTATCAGGGTGAGAGCGATGACCATCGTCCGGCAAGCTATTACCACTTGTTTGGAAACCTGATCCGCACATGGCGCAGGGAATTTCGGGATGAGAAATTACCGTTTTTTTGTGTGCAGTTGCCGATTCACCACTATGAAAGTGATACGGTTATGGATAAATGGTGCCTGATTCGAGAGGCACAGATGCGCCTGCATCAGGAGGGTGTGGTTACCGGTATTGCAGTGGCACTGGAGTGTGGTGAATATAACAATATACACCCTGTACATAAGGCAGAGGTAGCAAGAAGATTGGCGTTACAGGCATTATATCATGTGTTCGGAATGCTTGAAGAAGGGGAAGTATATGGTCCGGTTTACAAGGAGTGTGTTTCGGAAGGTAATATGATGATACTGTTTTTTGAACATGCGGAACAGGGACTGCAAGTGCATGGAGAAGAAATTAAGAATTTTGAACTGGCTGGTGAGGATGGTAAATTTGAGCCGGCTCAGGCAAGGATAAAAGATAATACAATTGTACTTCAGAGTAATGCGGTACAAAGACCGGTGACGGCCAGATATATGTGGATAGATTATGCGGAGGTGACTTTGTTCGGAGCAAATGGTCTTCCGGTAGCTCCGTTCAGAACAGAAAGAAAGTAACCGGTTTATAAAAAATTTATGGTTTTTATAAAAAAGATAGAAAACGACCTTGCTATATGGTATAATCGACCTATATGGCAAGGCGTTTTTTGTTGGAATCTTTATTTTTTGACGGTTTATGACAATCGTCTTGCGGAACGGAGAAAAAATTGTATATGGGAACACCGCAAAAAAGTAAAATTAAGCACTTTGATTTTGAGAAAAAACCAATTTCACCTTGCTTTTTAATGAGTGTGGCAAAAGGAATTATCAGTTGGCCGGATTTAAAAAAACGTGGGGCGGTACTGTCCAAAGTAAATATGGAGCAAATTGAGGATAAGCCATATTTGATGCTGGTTACACATTCTTCCATGGTGGATTTTAATTTGATGTTGAAGGCTACTCATCCACATAAGGTCAATAATGTTATGACACTGGAAGGGTTTAATACATATACAGAACCGCTAATGCGTTCTCTGGGTGTGCTTGGTACCCGGAAATTTATTACGGATATTCATCTGATTAAAAATATGAAATATTGTGTGGATAAGTTAAAAAATCCTTTTGTACTGTTTCCGGAGGCACGATATTCTCTGGATGGATGTACCTCATATCTGCCGCCGTCTCTTGGGAAAATGGTGAGATTGCTTGGGGTGCCGGTGGTGGTGTTGAAAATTCATGGTAACTTTGTGACTTGTCCGCAGTGGAATAAAATCAATAAAAAAACTTTTGTGGAAGCGGAAATGAAGCAGATTATCACGGCAGGGGAAACAAAATCCCTGTCTGTGGAAGAACTGAATCAGCGGATTGCAGAGAATTTTCAATATGATGATTTTGCATGGCAGAAGCAAAAGAAGATAAAGATTGATCATCCGGAGCGCGCTAAAGGACTTCATGCACTGCTTTACAAGTGTCCGAATTGCAAGGAAGAGCACCAGACGGATTCTGCCGGAACAAAGCTTTGGTGCAATCATTGCAAAAAAATATGGGAGATGGATGAATATGGTGAATTACACGCGCTGGAAGGGGAAACCGAATTTTCACATATTCCTGATTGGAGCAACTGGGAAAGAGAATGTGTACGTAAAGAAATAGAGAATGGTACTTACTATTTCGAAGACGATGTGAGGGTGGAAACCCTGCCAGGTTCCTGGAGATTTTATAAGCAGGGCATGGGAAAGCTTATCCAGACTCCGGAGGAAACCAGAGTGGAGTGTAATTATTATGGTGAACCGTATGTATTAAAACGTAGCGCCAAGAGCCTGGAAAGTATGCATATTGAGTATGATTACCTTGGAAAGGGTGATTGTGTGGATATTTCCATTCCGGATGACAGTTTCTGGTGTTATCTAACCAAGAGGGACGCCATTACCAAGATTTCATTTGCAACAGAGGAAATACACAAGCTGGCAACAGAGAAGAAGGAAAGACTTCGAAAAGTAGACGCAATTATGTAATGGTTCGCACAGGAGGACATCATGTTCAATTTTTTAAAAAAAGCAAAGTCTGCAAAAGAATTAGACCGTATTATTTCGGAAATAACTATGAATATGCAGAATAATTATAAGGACGCAGCCCAACTTGCCTTAAAGGAGTTGGAGCAGCGTTTTAATGAAATGGCAAAGTCCGGTGAACTGAGCGAGGTTCAAAAGTCAGAGTATGGTGCAAAACTTGCATCTTTTAAAGAACGATTGAGAGCGTACAGTCATAAAGACCAGAAGCCATATTGGACAAAACAGTAGTTATGTAATGATGGTAATCAAAAAGGAGGCTCATGTACTTGTAGGAATACCGGTGCATGAGCTTTTATCAATTAAGGAGAGAATGGCAGGCTTTGTATCAAGCCTGTTATATTTGAAAAATGTGCCTGGTGTCGGACTCCTCATAGGAGTGTACCTCATGGGAATACGGAGTATATAAATGTTTCTTTTTCCATTCTGAAGGGGAGGAATGGATATATTGCTGAAACTGTCTGTTAAAGCTGGAAAGGCTGGTATATCCTACACGGTTCGCAATCAGGTTAATGGGTTCCTGATTTAAATGAAGATAGTGACAAGCCTGCTGAATACGATAATGTTGAATGTATTCTAAAGGACTGATGCCTACTACTGATTTAAAAATCCTGCGAAAATGACTTTCACTTATACAGCAATAAGCGGATAAGTCCTGTATGGAAAGCGGCTCATTGTAATGGTCATATATGTAAGAGAGCGCTTTGCGGATATAGGAAAAAGCACCTTGTGATTCCGTTGTATCCAGCGCTTCCGTATTTGTGGTAATTCGGTTTAGCTCTGCAAAAAAAGATAGTAAGAGTCCTGAAACAGCATCCTGATAATAGGGTTTCTTTTGATGAAATTCCCGGAAAATATAATTCAAATAATGATATATGGAAGAGAAATCCTCCTCATTAATGATGAAAGGAATTCTTTGCAGCATATAAAATATCTGCCAGAGCTGATTGATATCATCGGATTTATTTTTTAACAGGGCTTTCACATCGATATATATGTATTCCCATGAAGCAGGCTTATCCAATGCTGTGGCAATATGGGGAACCTGGGGGAAAATAATGCTGAAATTACCCGATGTATAAGAATCGGAATCACCATTTCCATGATAGAGGATACCGTTTCCGTCCAGACAATGTCCGATTTCCAGTGCGTTGTGAAAATGTAAATAATTAGGCTGACAGGTATGAGTTTTCCAGTGTTCTCCTAAAAAGGCATACATAGGAAAATCGGAAGGAAAATCATAGGGGCGATAAGTATATGGAATTATGTTAAATGATTGTTTCTGCATAGTTTTTGCCTCCTGAATGATAAGCCGAAATAACCTGTCATAATGTATAATATAATACATAATGCGATAAAACAATTTTTTTGTCCATCAGAAACATTATAAAATAATAAGATAAAAAAGGAAAGAAAAAAATATAGCCCAAAGGCAGAAATGGAGAGGACAGAAATATGACAAAAAAGGAAAGACTTTTAAAAGCATTTAACAATGAGAAAGCGGACAAAGTTCCGTTTGGATTTTGGTATCACTTTTCTCCGGACGATGATTTTGGAGCGGAAACAGTGGCAGAGCATTTAAAGTTCTATAAGGATACGGACATGGATATGATTAAAGTTATGTGTGACGGTTATTTTAATTATCCTAACCCTTATATTGAGAAAGTAACCTGCCCGGAAGACTGGTTCTCTCTGACTCCTCTTGGAGCAGATCATCCGTATATTACAAAGCAGGTAGAACGTGCAAAGGGCGTAGTGGAAGGCGTAAACGGAGAGTGTTGTGTATTTTACAATGTTTTCTGCCCTATGTCTTTAATGAGATTTGGTACCAGTGAAGAATTGTTAATGGATCATATGAGGAAAAATCCTGAAGCAGTGTGTCATGCTTTCGAAGTGATTGCACAGGATATTAAAGCATTGGTAAACAGACTGATTACAGAAGCCGGTTGTGACGGTATTTATTATTGTGTACAAAATGCCGAGCAGTTCCGTTTTACAGAGGAAGAATATCGTAGGTGGGTAACCCCTGCTGATTTGGAGGTATTAAACTATGCGAATACGTTAAGCGAGAATAATATCCTTCACTGCTGCGGTTGGGCAGGCGACAGAAACCGTGTAGAGGTATGGAAGGATTATCCTGCAAAGGCGATTAACTGGGCTGTTTATGTGGAACAGATGGATTTGGCTCAGGGAAAAGAATTTTTTGGCGGAAAATGTGTTCTGGGCGGATTTGACAATCGTAAGGAAGGCGTTTTGTATTCCGGAACCAGAGAGGAAGTTGAGAAGGAAGTGGAAAAGATTCTCAGGGGAGCAGGAGAAGTAGGCGTAGTAATCGGTGCGGATTGTACTCTTCCTTCTGATGTGGATACACAGAGAATGAAGTGGGTAAGCGACAAATTAAAAGCACTGGCAGCAGAAAACAATAGATAATAATGTTAGGAGAGATAATGATATGAGTTATTATGCAGCAGAAAACAGATATGAAACCATGAAGTATGAATATACCGGTAACAGTGGTTTAAAACTTCCTGTAATGAGTCTGGGATTATGGCATAACTTTGGTGATGACCATAACTATGATACATCAAGAAACATTGTTTTAAAAGGATTCGACAATGGAATTACCCATTTTGACCTTGCAAACAATTATGGTAATCCTCCCGGAAGCGGAGAAAAGGTAATGGGACGTATTATGAAGGAGGATTTAAAGTCCTATCGCGATGAAATCATTCTGTCAACAAAAGCCGGTTATGGCATGTGGGATGGTCCTTACGGAAACGGTGGTTCCAAAAAGTATCTGGTATCATCTCTAGATCAGAGCCTGAAGAGAATGGGAGTGGAATATGTAGATATTTTTTACCATCATATTCAGGATTTGAAAACACCTTTGGAAGAAACCATGGATGCTTTGGCAGGAATTGTGCGATCCGGAAAAGCGTTATACATAGGCTTGTCTAATTATTCTCCTGAGAGATTAAAAGAAGCAGCAGAGATTCTTGAGAAAATGGGAACAAGATGTCTTCTTCATCAGCATCGCTATTCCATGCTTGCAAGAGGAAACAAGAAACTTTTGCCTGTAATTGAAGAAAAGCAGATGGGGGCTATTGCGTTCTGTCCTTTGGAACAGGGATTACTTACTGACAAGTATATTAACGGAATTCCTAAGGATTCCAGAGCAGCAGGAAACAGTGTTTTCTTAAAAGCAGACAGCATTACTCCCGAGTATGTGGAAAAGGTTAAGAAGTTAAATGAAATGGCAAAGGACAGAGGACAGTCCCTTGCACAGATGGCTCTTGCATATGCGTTAAAGGATGGCAGATTAACCTCTGTAATTCTGGGAGCAAGTCGTTTCTCACAGATTGAAGAGAACTTAAAAGCATTAAACAACCTTGACTTTACAGAAGCAGAAATGACTGCTATTGAAAATATTTTATAAGTTCTTCATTAGGAGGAGGTAAAATGTTATATACACAGTCAGAAACTACTGAAATAAGAAGATGGATTCAGGATAAAATGCCGGATTTGGTAAAGGATTTGAAAAGAATCTGTCGTATTCCCAGCGTGGCACAGGTAAAAGGAGCGGAGGTTCAACCGTATGGTCAGGCCTGTAAAGATGTTTTGGAGGAAATGCTTCTTCTGGGGCGGGAAAATGGATTTCAAACCTATAATTATGACGATTATGTGGGAAGAATCACCTATGCAGGGAAAAGCGAGAAAAACATAGGAATCTGGGCTCATCTGGATGTGGTAGAAGAAGGGAAAGACTGGGACTATTCTGCTTTTGACCCTATTGTGAAGGATGGATACTTTATAGCACGTGGTTGTCAGGATAATAAGAGTTCTGCAATTATTGCATTATATGCGTTGAAGTATATGAAAGAGCATAATATTCTTCCTCAGCATACTATGGAAGTCTATCTGGGTACCTGTGAGGAACAGGGAATGTATGATATTGATTACTTTTTAGAACATTATCAGGCGCCGGCGCTTTCTCTGGTGCCTGATAGCGGGTTCCCTGTTTGTCTGGGAGAAAGAGGATCCTTTAATGGGGAATTGATTTGTAATCAGCCGTGCAGTATGGAAGACTGGGAAATAGACTATGAATGTGATGTTTATACTATTCCCGGCAAGGTAACATTGCGTGTTCCTTTCACAGAAGAACTGTGGGAAAAGTGTAAACAGGGAAAAAAGGATTCTGAGACAGCGAATGGTATGGGAGTCTGTGCGGAACATGTGGATAATAAAATTGTAATTACTGCAAAAGGGATTTCAACACAGGCATCCAATCCTTCGAAAGGAAAAAACGCTCTTAGCATGTTGGCAGTGTATGTATGCGAAAGAGAGTTGTTTGGGACGGTGGAGCAAAGTACATTTGCGTTTATAAAGGACATAAATAAGGATTATAAAGGGACTGCATTACAAGTGCACTGTGAGGATGAATTATCCGGTCCTATTAGCTTGGCAGCCACAAGACTGAGGCTGAAGGAAGGACATTTTGTGATAGATTTTATTTCAAAATATCCAATTACCAAAAATGATTTTCCTTTTGAGAAATTTGCTTCCGGAGCCGCCGGTGAAAGAGGTTTTACGTTAAAAACCACAAGGCTTTTAAAAGCAAGTTATTTTGATCCGAATCGCCCTGAGGTACAAATACTTACTCAGGTAAGCAATGAGGTATTAGAGAGAGCGGATACTCCTTTTGTAATGAGCGGCGGAACCTATGCAAGAAAGCTTCCCAATGCTTTTGCTTTTGGAACAGGTATGCCGTTACCACCAAGGCCTGCTGAGATTTTCAGACCGGGACATGGAGACTATCATCAGCCGGATGAAAGTATATCTCTGGAACGTGTGAGTAAGGGATTGGAGATTTACATAAAAGGATTGCTACAAATCGATCGCTGATAATAATTTGGCAAGTTGCAGCTTCTTATCATTAAATAACCTATTTGTTCTGCTGGTAAGGGGAATACTTCAAATCTTTTTTTATAATGGCACGCTTTTCGTTGCGAAAAGCAAGAGGAGAGCGCCCCATCACTTGCAGAAAATGTCGGTTAAAACTGGAGAGGGAAGCAAATCCTGATTGCAAGGCAATGTCCAGAACATTCTCTTCCGTGCTGATAAGCAGTTGGCAGGCTTTTCTGATGCGGATGACATACAAATATTGACGAGGAGTCTGATGGAAACATTCTCGAAATTTTTCATCAAATCGAGAAACGGAAAGTCCACAAAGCCCGGCAAGTATTTTGGAGTCAGCATTTTGATGAAAGTCTTTGTTCATATAAGATATGGCAGGAAAGAGCATTGCAAGAGTGTTGTTACTCTGTGCGGACATAGGGTTGTTACGATACTGACGATATAGAAGTACCATTAAACTTTGAATCAGTCCCAGAACAATAGGACGACAATATTCATTTTGAGAGGAAAATTCTTTTACAATATTTTGTAGAAGAATTTTTTCTTGTATAAAGGCTTCTCCGGATAGAATTTTGGAGAAATCCGTATAACGGTACCAGAAAAAATCCTGCGGTAATCCATTGGGGTAAAGTGGAGCAAGAAGCTCTTCGGTATTAAAGAATATATAATGGCACAGCACGTCTTTCGTCTCTTGTGGCGGAAAAAAAGAAGCATGAGTAAAAAAGGGAGGAAGAAAACAGATATCGCCCGGTTTGAGCTGGTATGTTTTATTCTCCAGATTCCAAGTCATAGTACCTTTTTCTAAAAAAGCAATTTCTATACAATTATGAAAATGTATAAAACTCACCTGTGAACTTATCTGAGTTCCATGCATTAGTAAAAGAGGAAATTCCTCCGGAAATTTGTACTCGCGATAGGTTATTGGAAAGGAAGGAACTTGTTGCATGTGTATACCTCAATATAGTTGAATTGTTTTGTGAATAATTATATCAAAAAAGGTTGCAAACGTCAAATTATCCGATTGTTTCTGCCACTTTATATGGTGGATTTAAAGAATTTTCCCGGAAAATGAGTAGAATATTTTATGTCACGGTATGAAACGATAAAAAATGAATCTATATTTCGCTATATAAAGCAAGGCCGGAAAGCACTGAAGCGCCTTCCGACCAATTGCAATTAATTTTCTTTACTTATTCGTATCTTTTTTTGAAGCCTTACGCATGCTTTTATCCGCATACATTCTTGCATCTGCTGTTTTACGACATTCCTCAAGGGAAATAGGATTATCTTTACTGCTGATGCAATATCCAAAACTCATTCCAAACTGATAAGGAATCTTTTTTTGGGCAATTTGATAATTGATTTCGTCGTTAATTACCTTTTGCACATTCTCCCAGAAATCCACATCCACATTCAATGAAAGAGTCAAAAACTCGTCGCCGCCGAGACGCGCCACTAAATCATTCTCCCGCATGGCTTTCTTGATTGCTGCAGCGGAAGTCTTAATAGCTACATTTCCGGCCTCATGGCCATAGGTGTCATTGATATTTTTCAGACCATCCATATCCATATAAGCCACACAGTATGCTTCCTTTTCCGTATAATCGCCACAGAAACGAATCCATGCGTAGCGATTATGTAATCCGGTCAGTGCGTCATGCATATATAACTGATCCAACATGTCGATACTTCTGCGCAAAATCATCTGTCGATGAAGATTGTCCATACTGCTTGCAATGCTTTCGTGACAAATACGGTAATTATACAAATCTATCGGAAGATTCTCATTTATAAAGACTATATACCCATATACCTTTTCGATATGATGTACGGGATAGAACAGCAACATGTCTCCTTCTTTTACTTCTATAGGAAGTAATTGTCCGATAGGAAACGCTATATTTTCCAGTTGTCCGGTGCGCTTGGTGTATCCGCGGACAACATGCATAGTATTGTCAAAAAACTTTCCGTTTTCCGGAGTAACAAAACCTCTGTCCGAGGTAATATAATCAATTGCACCCTTGTTCAGACAAAGAGCAAACTCTGCACAATTGAGACCTTCAAACATTTTCTGAAGATTTGTCATCATTTCTTCCAGAGACTCTACTTCATCAAGAGAGTCATTGTATTGCATCATCTGGCGAATCTGGTTTCCCATTTCAATTTTAGTCAACACCAGTTCCTGATGCTTTCTGATATTTTTTTCATGAAAAGCAACACCACAACCGCAACTGGCTCCATAGAAAACCTCACCCTTGGAATAATTTTCAAGAGGCACTTCCTTTCCTGCCATAACTGCTTCCAATAATTCGCATGCTTTTTCTGCAATACGGCTGTCCATACGGTCTACACCGCTGATATCAGGACGAAATACCATACTGTTCGTACTCCGGTTCAATGAACAAATCAGTAAGTCATCCGGCACCTTATAGCCTCTGTCCTGCATTTCCAGACACAGTCCGATACTATGTACATCATGAACACTGACCATTGCTTCTGCATCGTCAATCTTTAAATCCCGGAATTCTTCAAAAAGCTTTCTGCCATTTTCAATAGAAACAGAACGATACAGAATTCTCTTTTCTTCTACCGGAATACCATATTTAGCCAAGGTATCTTTGTATCCTCTAACGGAATCATAAACAATCTTATCATTTTTGGTGGTAGACACCAAGTTAATCTTAGTGCATTTATGTTTTTCTATTAAATGAGTTACCATCTGACAGGCAGAATCATAGCCGTCAATCAGAATATGCGGATCGTCCTCTGTACCGAAATTAGCTTCTACAAAAGGAATGTTTCGGGCCTTTAACTTATTTACAATGTCATCCAGCATTTCCTTGACACCCAGGTTACCTTCCACGATGCATCCGTCAAAATCAGCCTCATCCAATAAACTATATATAGGTGCCTCACCCCTGTCATAGGCGGTCTGCTCCACATGCTCCACAAAAAGCCCATAGCAGGTCAGTACATAAAGGGCATACCCACCCATTTCTTTTAATTTTTGGTGAATTGCCCTGACTGTATTTTTATGCCGTTCAAAATTAGATGTACTGGTTATTAACGCTATTTTCTTCACAGCACCCATAAAATTCCTCCGAAAAAACATAGTAACTATATTCAGTATATCACAAATTCATAACTCTGCAAGCAAAAAAACAGAGATTCGGATTTTGTTTGTGCCTCTTTACTTTTGAAAAAAATGTGGTATACTAAACACAGAACAAACTTTCGATTTGGAGGTGCTTTTTGTGTCAGATGAACAAAAACAATTTATACTTCATTCAGAATACCAGCCTACCGGCGACCAGCCACAGGCGATAGAAGAACTGGTTCAAGGATTTCAAGAAGGCAATGTTTTTCAGACTTTGCTTGGTGTTACCGGCTCCGGTAAGACCTTCACCATGGCGAATGTCATAGCGAAACTGAACAAGCCCACTTTAGTAATAGCGCACAATAAAACCCTGGCGGCTCAGCTCTACGGTGAATTCAAAGATTTTTTTCCTGAAAACGCAGTTGAATATTTTGTGTCCTACTATGATTATTATCAGCCGGAAGCTTACGTGCCTTCTACAGATACCTATATAGAGAAGGATTCTGCCATCAATGATGAAATTGATAAATTGCGCCACTCCGCAACGGCGGCGTTAACCGAACGAAAGGATGTTATTATTATAGCCAGCGTTTCCTGCATTTACGGTCTGGGTAGCCCGATTGATTATCAGAGTATGACAGTGTCTTTGCGCCCTGGTATGATAAAAGAGCGGGACGAGGTGTTAAAACGCCTGGTGGAAATCCAGTACACCCGTAATGATATGGATTTCAAACGAGGTACTTTCCGTGTTCGGGGTGACGTGGTTGAAATTTTTCCAATCTCCAGTGCAGATACTGCTATCCGAGTGGAATTCTTTGGGGATGAGGTAGATCGTATTACAGAAATTGATGTGCTTACCGGTGAGATAAAGTGTGCGTTGGAGCACATGGTTATTTTTCCGGCATCCCATTATGTTGTAGCACCGGAAACTATGAATGCTGCTCTGGCAGATATTGAGGCAGAGATGCATGAACGCGTTAAATATTTTAAGAGTGAAGACAAATTGCTGGAAGCTCAGCGAATTTCTGAGCGCACCAATTTCGACATGGAAATGCTTAGAGAAACCGGATTTTGCTCAGGTATTGAAAATTATTCCATGCACTTGTCAAGGCTAAAACCGGGTGATCCACCAAACACATTGCTTGATTACTTCCCGGATGATTTTTTAATTATCGTAGATGAAAGCCACATTACAATACCGCAGATTCGCGGCATGTATGCCGGAGACCAGTCCAGAAAATCCACACTGGTGGATTATGGGTTCCGTTTACCATCAGCAAAAGATAATCGTCCGCTTAATTTTCAGGAATTTGAAAGCCACATCAGTCAGATGCTGTTTGTATCTGCTACTCCATCGGTTTATGAGAGCGAGCATGAATTGCTTCGCACGGAGCAGATTATTCGTCCCACCGGTCTGCTTGATCCGATGGTGGACGTGCGCCCAACAGAGGGACAGATAGATGATTTGTTGGGTGAAATCCGTAATGTGGTGGAGCAGAAGCGAAAGGTGCTGATAACTACTCTTACCAAACGTATGGCAGAGGATTTAACGGACTATCTGAGAGAAGTAGGAATTCGTGTTAAGTACCTGCATTCTGATATTGACACATTAGAGCGTTCCGAAATTATTCGTGATATGCGTATGGATGTGTTTGATGTACTTGTTGGTATAAATTTGCTTAGAGAAGGTCTTGATATTCCGGAGGTCAGTCTTGTTGCAATTTTAGATGCAGATAAAGAAGGCTTTCTGCGTTCTGAAACTTCTTTGATTCAGACTATTGGACGTGCGGCCCGTAATGATAGCGGTCATGTGGTTATGTATGCAGATACCATGACAGACTCCATGCATAAAGCAATTACAGAAACGAATCGTCGTAGAGAAATTCAAAATAAATATAATGAGGAGCATGGTATTACGCCAACTACTATTAAAAAGGCAGTTCGTGATCTTATCAGTATTTCAAAGAAAGCAGAGAATCAGAATTATCGTATCGATAAGGATGCAGAATCCATGTCCAGGAAGGAGTTGGAGGCTGTGATTAAGAAAATGACCAAGGACATGCATACAGCAGCAGCAGATTTAAATTTCGAGAAGGCTGCCGAACTGCGTGACCGTATTGTAGAATTAAAGAAAGAATTATTAAATATGGAGTAAATGATAATGTCAGATAAAAAGAATTTTATTAAAATCAGAGGCGCTAAGGAACATAATCTAAAGGGAATCAGTATTGATATTCCAAGAGACCGGTTTGTAGTACTTACCGGTCTTTCCGGTTCGGGTAAGTCTTCTCTGGCGTTTGATACCATTTATGCGGAAGGACAGCGACGTTATATGGAGTCGCTATCTTCCTATGCGAGACAGTTTCTGGGCCAGATGGAAAAACCGAATGTAGAGAGCATTGAAGGACTTTCTCCGGCTATTTCCATTGACCAGAAATCAACGAACCGTAATCCGCGTTCCACGGTTGGTACCGTAACAGAAATTTATGATTATTTTCGATTGCTGTATGCACGTATCGGTGTGCCGCATTGTCCAAAGTGCGGCCGTGAAATTAAAAGGCAGACGGTAGACCAGATGGTCGACGAAATTATGAAGCGTCCGGAACGCACCAAATTTCAGTTGCTGGCACCGGTGGTGCGTGGACGCAAGGGTGAGCATGTCAAGGTATTTGAGCAGGCAAAAAAGGCAGGATATGTCCGCGTTCGTGTGGATGGGAATTTGTATGAACTGACAGAAGAAATTAAATTAGAAAAGAACATTAAACATAACATTGAAATTGTAGTAGACCGTTTAATGGTGCGTGCGGGCATAGAACAGCGGTTGTCTGACTCTATTGATAATGTGCTTAATTTAAGCGATGGATTATTAATAATAGAGTATGTGGGTGATGAAGCTACACCTGCTGAGGAAGTAACCATGAGTCAGAATTTCGCCTGCCCTGACTGCGGTATCAGTATTGAAGAACTGGAGCCAAGAGCGTTTTCGTTTAATAATCCATTTGGTGCCTGCCCGGATTGCCACGGAATTGGTATAAAAATGGAGTTTTCGGAAGAATTAATGATTCCGGACCCATCTTTAAGCTTAAGCAAAGGTGCTATTGCAGTAATGGGGTGGCAGTCCTCAGCTGATCCAACCAGCTTTTCCGGTTCTTTGCTGACCGCTCTTGCGGAGCATTATAAGTTCAGTTTAGATACACCGTATTGTGATTTGCCGGAGGATATCCGTCATATGTTAATTCATGGTACGAATGGTGTTTCAGTGAAGGTGCATTATACAGGTCAGCGGGGTACCGGTGTTTATGATGTGGCATTTGAGGGACTGATTAAAAATGTGGAACGTCGTTATCGTGAAACATATTCTGATACCAGTAAGCAGGAATATGAGAGCTTTATGACCAGCACTCCGTGTGCACTTTGTGGCGGTCGCCGCCTGCGCAGAGAAGTTCTGGGTGTTACGGTGGGGGACAAAAATATTTCGGAAGTAACAGATCTTCCGGTTCGTGATTTATATGAATTTATGAGTAATCTGGAACTTACTGCGATGCAAGCCCAAATTGGTGATATGATTCTAAAAGAAATTAAGGCAAGAACCCGTTTCTTAATTGATGTGGGGTTGGATTATCTTACCCTGTCCCGTGCTGCAGGTTCTTTGTCCGGAGGTGAGGCACAGCGTATCCGATTGGCAACACAGATTGGTTCAGGACTGGTAGGTGTAGCATATATTCTGGATGAGCCGAGTATAGGTCTTCACCAACGAGACAATGATAAACTGTTATCTGCATTAAAGCATCTGCGAGATTTGGGTAATACATTAATTGTAGTTGAACATGATGAAGATACAATGTTGGCAGCAGATTATCTGGTAGATATCGGTCCCGGTGCCGGTGCCCATGGGGGATCTGTGGTGGCGGCTGGGACTCCGGAAGAAATTATGGCTTGTCCTGATTCCTTAACCGGTCAATATCTTAGTGGTAAAAAATATATTCCGGTACCTTCTGTACGAAGAAAATCAACCGGCTGGCTTACGGTAAAAGGAGCGAAGGAAAATAATCTAAAAAATATAGATGTAGATATTCCGTTGGGAGTATTCTGCTGCGTTACCGGTGTGTCCGGTTCCGGTAAGAGCTCACTGGTTAATGAAATTGTATATAAAACCTTAGCCAAGAAACTGAACCGCGCCAGAACAATTCCGGGCAAATATGAGGAAATGCTGGGGGTGGAGCAGTTAGATAAAGTAATTGATATTGATCAGTCTCCAATCGGACGTACTCCACGTTCTAATCCGGCTACTTATACCGGAGTATTTGACCTGATTCGTGATTTATTTGCATCCACTCCGGATGCAAAAATGAAAGGCTACAGTAAGGGACGTTTCAGTTTTAATGTAAAGGGAGGCCGTTGTGAAGCCTGCGGCGGTGATGGTATCATTAAAATCGAAATGAATTTCCTGCCGGATGTTTATGTTCCATGTGAGGTGTGCGAAGGAAAACGCTATAATCGTGAAACATTGGAAGTAAAGTATAAAGGGAAGTCCATTTTTGATGTGCTTGATATGACCATTGAAGAAGCAGTCCATTTCTTTGAAAATGTGCCCACTATTCGCAGAAAAATAGAGACACTGAACGATGTCGGTCTGTCTTATTTAAAGTTGGGACATCCGTCCACAGCTTTATCCGGTGGTGAGGCACAGCGTATTAAACTGGCAACGGAACTATCACGACGCAGTACCGGTAAAACAATTTATATTCTGGATGAACCGACAACCGGTCTTCACTTTGAAGATGTGCATAAATTAATTGATATTTTACAACGTCTGGCGGATGGCGGAAATACAGTGCTTGTTATTGAGCATAATCTGGATGTAATTAAAACAGCAGATTACATTATTGATATTGGTCCGGAGGGTGGTGACCGTGGAGGTACGGTAATTGCCAGAGGAACGCCGGAAGAGGTAGCACAGTTGCCACAGTCTTATACCGGAATGTATGTGAAAAAATATCTGGAGAAGAAGTAGTACTTCTTCTCCGGGAAGATGAGGAAAAATATGACAGGTGAGAAAAAAACATACAGTTTTGGGGCGATGATGTCCCGAATGAAATATATTGACCGTTGGGCACTAATGCGTAATTCTACCAAAGAGAATATCAGTGAACATTCGCTGGAGGTGGCAATGATTGCCCATCTTTTAACAGTCATTGGTAAAGTGCGCTTCGGCAAGAATTTAGATGCAGACAGGGCAGCTTTGATTGGAATTTACCATGATTCTACAGAAATTATTACAGGTGATATGCCAACACCGATTAAGTATTACAGCGATGAAATGCGTGAAACCTTTAAAGAGATTGAAGATTTGGCGGCAATTCAGCTTCTGGCAATGCTACCGGATGATATCAGGGAGGAATATGAGGAATTGTTTTTTGCCCAGGAAAAGGATGCATATCTTTGGAAACTGGTAAAAGCAGCGGACAAAATTTCTGCCCTGATTAAATGTGTGGAGGAAGAAAAAACGGGTAATACAGAGTTCGTAGATGCAAAGAAGATGACAAGAAAGTCTATTGATGCCATGGAATTGGAAGAGGTGGAGGTTTTCTTTGAGGAATTCTTCCCGGCATATAAGATGACTCTGGATGAATTAAAGTAAGAAATTTTTCGGATATTGAATGAAAGTTTAAAATAGAAAGATAAAAATATAGATGTTAAATGCCGATACCTATATTAGGCAGTAATTCATAATAACAAAATACAGTGTAAGGATAGCGTTATAATTTTGGGAAGGATACCTGAAGTTTATATCGCTATTTTTTTGTTATGGAAAGAGTTACTGCTAAATATGAGGCTGCTCAGACAGGGATGGAGAGTGGCGTGGTTTCCGGGTGCACTCGGAACTGCAGAAAGGAGATGTTAATGGCACTTGGAATGGTGCAGACCGGATGTAGGAATTCCCTGTACATATGTCCGGGAAAAATCAGATCGGAAACAGATCGGTTTTATTCTGAATGGCTGGCTGAGTTGACTACGGAGCTGGAGCTGGCATTGGAGAGTGGAACCGAAGACTCGGTAACAGATGAAAATACCGGGGAGGAGGATGGGCAGCGGGAGGATGGTAGCTGCTTAAAAGAAGAGTGGAAAGAATTTTTGGAGCAGGCAGATGCTGTAGATGCGATAGTACGCCAGATGCTGGAGCACGGTCTGGGACAGCAGAAGGAAGAAAAGCAATCTCAGGATGAAAATCAACCGGAGAATCTGGATAATGATTTTGATATGATGGGCATCCCGGCAACTTCTGAAGCTAAGTCAAAGGATGAATTGTCAAACACGGAGAATCCGGGAAATTCACAATTTTTCCAAAGTAATTCGGGGCAGGGTGCAGAGTATTGGAATTCTTCAAATTTAGGACGAAGACAGGTGGCAGAACCACATATATTTTGCCTGTTTTGTGAAACAGAGTGTGACAGGAAAAAGAAATGGAAGATAGCTGAATAAGGAAAAGGACGTTTTGCAGATTGGTTTCAACCATAGTGCAGAACGTCCTTTTACAGTATAAAAATGTTATTATGAATTTATAAATCAGACTTTAATCCAACCCATTGCTTCAGAAACTGCAAACACTAAAATTAAAATCAGGCAGACCGGAGCAACATATTTTAACATAACAATATAAAATTTCTTTTCTTTAAATGGCTTGTTCAGTTCTACTTCATCGCAGATAACCTTTGGTTTGATAAAGTAACCGATGCTGATGCATGTCAGCAGAGCTACAATCGGCATCAAGACGCTGTTGCTTAAGAAATCGAAGAAATCAAGCAGACCAAGTCCAAGAAGCTTTACAAAGTCAAGTGGTCCGAAGCCCAGGGAAACAATGGCACCTAATGCAAGAATATAAATTGTAACAACAATGGTTGCTTTTTTTCGGGTCCAGTGAAGTCTGTCGCACACAATAGAAACATTGGTTTCCAATAAAGAAATGGATGAGGTCAGTGCAGCAAACAGCACTAAAATAAAGAATGCTGCGCCGATGAAACCACCAAGCTTCATACTGTCAAATACCTTCGGTAAGGTTTCAAACATTAAAGAAGGCCCTTTGTTTAATGCATCTTCACTTCCCCCGGAAAATGCAAATACGGACGGAACAATCATGAGGCCTGCAAGAAAGGCAATCAGTGTATCAAATAATTCAATTTGGCGTACGGAGCCGCGGAGATCAGTGTTTTTCTTCATGTAGGAACCATAAGTGATCATAATTCCCATAGCAAGAGACATGGAGTAGAATAATTGTCCCATCGCTGCTAAGATTGTGGTGGCTGAGAAATTGCTGAAATCAGGAAGCAAATAATACTTTACTCCGTCCATGGCTCCGGGTCTGGTAACACAGAATCCGGCAATGGCAATAATTAAGACAACCAGAACCGGCATTAAAATAGTACTGGCTTTTTCAATGCCTTTTTGAACACCAATAATAACAACTACGGAAGTTAAAATAACGTAGATAGAAAACCAGAGGAGTGGTTCGATCGGCTTTGCAATGAAATTGCCAAAGTAAGTATTGGTAGCTGCATTGCTTACTTGGCCGGTGATAAAAGTTACAAGATATTTCACTACCCAACCACCAATTACGCAGTAGTACGGCGTGATAATGAAAGGGACTATACAGCCCAGATTACCAACAAAGCCGAAACGCTTGTCCAATTTACGGAATGCGCCGATAGCGCTTAAACCGGTTTTACGTCCAATGGCAATTTCGGTAATCATTAAGGTGAATCCCAGGGTAACAGCCAGTATCAGATAAATCAGAATAAAGATTCCACCGCCGTATTTTGCAGCCAGATATGGGAATCTCCAGAGATTTCCCAGTCCTACTGCGGAACCGGCAGCTGCAAAGACAAAGCCAAGCTTGCCGGAAAAAGTGTCGCGTTTTGTTTCCATAATTTTTCTCCTTTTCAAAAAAATAAACCGGAGAATGCAGTCTGCACTCTCCGGTATGCAGTATATGTTAGTTTTATGCCATTTCAGCAAGAAGCTTTTCTACACTTGCCAACTTTACACAAAGAGCAAATACTTTAGAAGCTTCTAACATCTCTTCCGGTGTTGGGAAGGATGGGGCAATACGGATGTTTTTATCTTCTGGATCTTTGCCGTAAGGATAAGTTGCACCGGCGCCGGTAAGAACTACACCGAGAGCCTTACATTTTGCAACTACTGCCTTTGCACAGCCAGGCATAGTATCAAAGGAAATGAAGTAACCGCCACGAGGCTTAATCCAATTACCGATTTCAAGACCAGAAAGCTCTTCCTCTAAGGTGTTAAGCACTGCCTCAAACTTAGGACGAAGCAAATCAGCATGGAGCTTCATATGAGCCTTTAATCCGTCGATATCCTTAAAGAATCTGGAGTGGCGTAACTGGTTAATCTTATCGTGACCGATAGTCTGGATGGTCATCTGGCTTTCAATGAAATCAATGTTTGCCTTGGAGGATGCCACTGCGGATACACCGGAACCAGGGAAGCTGATTTTGGAGGTGGAAGCAAAAATGTAAACCATATCCGGGTTACCGGCTTTTTCACACTCTTCTAAAATATTTAAAATTTCATCCTGGATATCATCATATAAGTGATGGATGCAGTATGCATTGTCCCAGTAAATGCGGAAATCTTCAGCTGCAGGCTTAAGATTGGCAAAACGTTTCACGGTTTCATCGGAGTAGGAGCTGCCGGTTGGGTTGGAGTACTTAGGTACACACCAGATGCCCTTAACAGTAGGATCATTGTTTACATATTGTTCTACCAAATCCATGTCAGGACCGTTTTCATCCATTGGAATGTTTATCATTTCGATGCCGAAGTATTCAGTAATTTTAAAGTGTCTGTCGTAACCCGGAACAGGACAGAGAAATTTTACTTTGTCAAGCTTGCACCATGGAGTGGAACCGTTTACACCCTTTGTCATGGAACGGGATACGGTATCATACATGATATTTAAGCTGGAGTTACCACAAACAACTACGTTATCCTTTTGAACGGACATCATATCTGCCATGAGACGACGGCACTCGCCGATACCGTCTAAGTCACCGTAGTTACGTGTATCATTACCAAGAACGGTTCTCATATCAGACTCGCTGTTGATAACATCTAACATTGGCATGGAAAGAGCAAGCTGGGAAAAGCCCGGCTTACCACGGGCCATATTAAGGTTTAAGCCTTTTGCTTCCATGGTCTTGTATTCTTCTTCTAATGCAGCTTTAACAGTTAATAATTCGTTTTTGGTCAAATCCTTGTATGCTTTTTTCATAGGGTTTTGGCTCACTTTCTGTTAGATTATTTTATTATGCATTTTTTTGCTATGCTTACTTTACCACGTTAATGTGAAATTGGCAAGAGAAAATTTGTACAAAATGAAAAAAATCATGTATAATGTTTTTGTTCAAAAGTAGGAGGAATGAGATACATGAGGGTTCAATATTATGAAAAACCGGAGTTACAGGAAAATCAGGTTGATATATTTTATAGTGAATACAATGAGGAGATTGAAAGCCTGGCTTCTTTTCTGGAAAAAGATCGTGTTATGATTGGCATACAGGACCGGCAAACCTGCAAGTTTGCAGTTTCAGAAATTTATTATTTGGAAATTGTGGACAGGCGATGCTTTGCGTATCTTCACAAGGATGTGTATCAACTGGAGTTAAATTTAAAAAACTTTTTGGAAAAATATGAGGAGGCAGGTTTTATTCAAATCGGGAAATCTACGGTGGTAAATGTGCGATATGTAAACCGTATTGTTCCTGATATTAACATGAGGTTAAATTTAATTATGGAAAA
Source organism: Lachnospiraceae bacterium (assembly GCA_045531895.1). Taxonomy (GTDB): domain Bacteria; phylum Bacillota; class Clostridia; order Lachnospirales; family Lachnospiraceae; genus SIG299. Next base: position 90,936 of record JAZSEW010000075.1, on the reverse strand, counting down.
TGAAGAAAAGCTGGTGGTAAACCGTAGCTATAAAAAGGCATTTATGGATGGTTTGAAACGGGCAGAATAGGAGGCATTTATGAAAGTAATAGAAAAACATGAATTTTGGCCAACCGTGTGTGTATGCTATACGATTTTATCTCTCGGAAAAATTGCTCTGGAATTTTTTACACAGGGAGCGTGGGGGAATCTTCAAGGAAATTTTATAATGATATTTGGGTTGTGTACCCTGGCAACATTTGTGCTGTCCCAACATTATCGTCTGGACCGGTTTCCGTTGCTTGCAGTGATTATTGGACAGTATGTGTTATTAATTGCGGTTGTCTTTTTAATAACATGGCTTATGGGAAAAGTGACTACGTTAGGGAAACATGCCTACCGGGATATATTCTGTTCCTTTACTGTTCCGTATATTATCGGAGCGATTGTGTACTACGCGGCGTATTTCTTTCAAGTGAAAAAAGCGAATAAAATGTTGGAGAATATCAAGAAAAAGCAGAAGGAAGTGTAACATAAGCATTCAGGATTGCAACATAAACATCCGCCTCTTGTGTTTTATTATGAAATCCATATAATGAGACATGTAGCAGGGAGAATACAGAAAGTTCCTGCAGATTGGGATAGGAAGATTGTCATAAACAGGAGGATTAAAAATGAAAACAACAGAAATGAAAAAATTAACAGGAATGGAATGTTTTACATCGGCATTGACGGCCTTTGGAGGTCTTGGGTTGGAAATTCTTCTGGCGTTTGTGCTGGAACCAATGATTTATGGAGTGGAAATGGCAGAATTTAATACAATGCAGCACATCTTTCACTGGATTATCACCTGCGCAATCTGGGGGGCGATTGCGACATGGCTTGTGTTGGATATAAAAAAGAAATGTGGCTGGGATATGATGAAAAAGGGTGAACAAGTGAAAGTGTGGCAGTGGATAGTGATTGGTCTTGGTTGTATTTGTTCGATATGGATTGCTTCTATGAACTGGGATGGTCTGAAAATTGTGGAAGAATTTAAGAGCAGAGGTCCTTTGTTATTTACCTTTCAGTACATCTACTATGCTTTTGAAACGATATTGTTTATGTTGATTATCGTATTTGGACAGAAGGCATGTGAGTTATGGTTTAAGCGTACGAAGATTCCGTATGGTGGAATTATTTGCGGCCTTACCTGGGGATTGGCGCACATTTTTACAAAGGGCAGTGTGGCTATCGGACTTATGGGACTGGGACTTGGATTTTTGATGGGAGCGGCATATCTGTTGACAAACCGGGATATAAAAAAGACATATGTAGTATTGTTTATTATGTTTGCATTGTAAAAACGAAGTGATAAAAATAGAGGGGAATGCTTTGCGAGCATTCCCCTAAACTGTTTCTGCTGATAGAAAAGAAGTATTAACCAACCACTTTCTTCAGTGTGTTCAGTACTTCTGTTTCATCAAAAGGCTTGGTGATAAATTCTTCTGCACCGCGCTTTAATGCCTCTACCATTTTTTCTTTCTGACCGGCTGCTGTAATCATAACGACTTTTGCGTTTTCGTCGGCATGCTTAATGAGAGTCAGGGATTCGATACCATCCATGGTAGGCATGGTAATGTCCATAGTAACTACATCCGGTCTTAATTCTTTATATTTTAAATAGCCTTCTTCGCCGTTTGTTGCTTCTCCAATGATTTCAAAGCCGCCGCTTTCTAATACGGTACGTAACATTTTTCTGGATGTTCTGGAGTCATCCACCATTAAAACTGTTGCCATTTCTTTTTCCTCCTATGCAAGCTCTGCTACTGTAAAGTATAATTTCTTGTCTCCTACAAAAACAGGAACTTTGCAGATTTCTGTTTTTGCCTTTGCAGTTACATCAGTGTAATCCGGAGGCATTAACTCCAGAAACTGACCTTCGCGGCTTAATCCGGAAACGTAGAGTCCGTTGAGACAATTCAATAATTCACCGGCTGCATCTAAAGAATCTAAATCCAACTGTTCGAATTCTTCCTGTCCGTAAACGGAACATACTTTTAACAGGGCACCATTGCCTTCTGAGAAGCAGGTAATAATACCGTTATTGCCTTCTAAAGCCTGACTAACCATATCTTTTGAAGGGAAAGCATCGGTCATTTCAGCTTTGCCAATATAAGCATGTCTGTCAACTAAACGAATTAAAGCTTTTACTGCGGTGGAAATAATACCTGTGAACTGTTTTCCACCCTCAGGAACAAACAATGGAACGATGCGTTCTGCTTCGTCGCTCTTTAATGCATCCATTTCGGAATTGCTGTAACCGTTGATGAGGCGGAAAGAATTTACGACTAAATCAACATCTTCCATGTCAAGGTATTCACTGTCTACCAGCGCCTGAATGAAAGAGAGGTATGCATTGCCCTGCTTCTTCAACAGCTTGCCGACCTGCTCATCAGTCAGATAACCTTTCTGCACGGCGATGTCACCGAAGCGTTGGTCCATAAGAGCCTGCAGGCGATTTACCTCGTTGGTCTGCTCTAATGTCATCATTCCTTCTGCTACAGCAATCAAACCAAGCTTAACGCGGACAGAATCCTGTTTTTCCAGAGTCTGTGCCAGCTGTTCCTTGGTGATTTTTCCGGTTTCTACCAGATAGTTCCCCAATATGTACTCTACCATATGTACCGTTCTCCTGTCTTTAAATTTAGTTTTTTGAATCTTAATGCGATTAAATTTTAGAAAATTCTAATGATTTTCTATCAATTTTCAGTATACCGTGAAATGGGAAATATGTCAAGATTTTCGAGACGTTTTGGATTGTATTTCTCAGAAAGAAACGGTATAATGTGCGTAAAGGACGGAGGCTGAGTCCTTGGGAGGAAAAGTTAAGCAGACAGGAGAAAATACATATGATATATACAGTAACTTTAAATCCGGCACTGGATTATATTGTTGAGGTAAATAACCTGACTATGGGTGCCACTAACCGTACGTCATTTGAACAAATGCTGCCCGGCGGTAAGGGTCTTAATGTGTCCTTTGTGCTTAAAAATCTTGGTTATCCGACGACAGCCCTTGGTTTTCTGGCGGGCTTTGTAGGAGATGAAATTGAACGAAGGGTGGCAGAAACAGGTGTTATTACAGAATTTATGAAGCTGGAAGAAGGCTGTTCACGCATTAACATGAAGATACGGAATGTGGACGGCACAGAAATAAATGGTATGGGACCGAAAATTCCATCGGAAAAGATTTCTGAACTGATAGAAAAGCTGGATGCATTACAGGAGAATGATATGCTGGTGTTGGCAGGCAGTATTCCGTCTTCCGTGCCGGCAACCATTTACAGAGATATTATGGAGCGATTGGAGAAGCGAAGCAAAGCAAGAGGTAAAAAGGGACCTATGGTTGTTGTGGATGCTACAAAGAATTTATTGCAGAATGTTCTGCCGTATTCTCCTTTTTTAATTAAGCCGAATCACCATGAACTTGGGGAATTGTTTGGTGTAACATTGAATACCAGAGAAGAAGTGGTGCCATATGCAAAAAAACTTCAAGAGCAGGGGGCGAGAAATGTGCTGGTATCCATGGGTGGTCTCGGTGCCGTGTTGGTGGACGAGCAGGGCAGTGTGTATTTAAGCGAAGCACCGGAAGGCATTGTGGTAAATTCTGTCGGTGCCGGAGATTCCATGGTGGCAGGTTTTCTGGCAGGCTGGCTGGATAAAAAGGATTATGAGTATGCCTTCCACATGGGACTGACAGCAGGCAGCGCCAGTGCTTTTTCAGAAAATCTGGCGACGCGGGAAGAAGTGGAGAAATTGTATAAAGAAACATTTTTACCTTGATGTAAAAAGCCTTGAGATAACGGAAAAAATACTCCGGACTCTCAAGGCTTTTTGTGATTGGAAAACGTTTAGTTACATATAGTTACGGATATATTTCCGAAGGTCTGCAGGATTGCTCCTGTTTCATCTATCCACAGCTTACCGCTGCAGATGGTGCCTGTGGTGGCGGTATAAGTGACATCGCTTCTTATATCGGTAAAGGTTATAGTATCTGTCGGGCCTTCATTTATGAGAGTATAAACGGTACATTTCTCATAGGAAGCAGCATGAAGCAGAAGGTTCGGATAAACTCCCTTTACACGGAATATGGTGTTTTCTGCATGGGCTTTTTTGATGGCATAGCGGTAGCAGGCTGCCATGGCGTCGGTGTTTGAGGATAACTCCAATGGGTATGGGCAGTAAAGGATGGTGCCGCTGCCAAAAGAGTATTCGGTGAGGGCGGCCGTTCCTGTTTCACCGCAATCCAGCAAGTTGGACACATCCGCATAACCAACGGTTTTTCTGAAGTCTAAAACATATTCATGACCATCAATTTCAATTTTCTCAAAATCCCGTAAGTTTCTTGTGGAATAGTTTTTATCCAGTACACTTATTTTTGCATCTGCGCCAAAACACTCATCCTTGTCGATGCAGCCGTTGATGAGGAGGGTTGCTCCATTCTTTACATAATCAAGCAGTTCGTTCCAGGTGTCCTGACGTAACATCTGCATGCCAGGTAAGATAATCAGGTTTGGGCTTCCGATAGCGGAGGCGTTTTCTTTCTTAAACAGGTGCTCCAGCATGAAATCAGACTGCTCCTTCAACTCGTGGAACATGGCGTAGGTGAAGTTTCGCATGCCCTGCAGTGCAAATGGATGCTCCACGCCAAAGTGATAGGAAGTGCCGTACACAGTGCAGATTTTTACGGCATCGTAGTTACGGTTCTTCATCAGATGCTGCATGCTGCGCTCTGCTTTTACCAATTCTCTGGTGGCTTGCAAAGAAGGTGTTGGAGATAAATCTGCCCGGTAAATTCCAAGAGAATTTTCACTAAGCTCCCACATGAACGGGTCATCATGGGATTGCCACTGTACAAAGTTTCCAAAGGAACAAACAAGCTTGTTGTTTAATTTTTCTGTCATTTCCCTGTCGGTGTGGCGTTTGCCGGAGCGGATGTCATCAAACTTGTACATACCAAGTTCCTGGGCAACGCAGATTTTACCGCGGACGCGGTTCATCAGATATTCCGTGAAAATATCAGAATTATAATTCCACTGATGCCAGCATACCATGTCGATGTTGCCGGCAAGAACTTCCGTCTGCTGCTCCGGAATACGCAGGGTCTCATCGCGCCCCATTATAACAATCATCTCCGGGGCAATCTCACGGACAATGCTCCGAATTTCTCTGGTCCAATCGGAAAATTCATGTCTGGCAAAGCAGAAGAAGTCATTTAGCATAACATGGTTCATGCGTTGTTCGGTGCGGGCAAGGCCTCGGCTAAATAAGTGGTTTTCCGGCATGACAACATCATCGAAGCTGTCAAGAACCAGTGCGGTTTCGCCCCAGGCGGTGCGAAGAGCCTGAATAGTACCGTATTTTTCTTTTAACCATGCCTTGTAGTTGACCAGTTCTCCTGCTTCCATATTTGGTTTGCCCGGGGACCAGGCACCACGGTTGGAATAGGAAGGTTCGTTCACGATGTCCATCTGTACATTCTTAAATTTCTTGAAGTTTTCCGCAAAGGAGCGGATTAAGGTCATACACATCTTGCGCATGTCTGCATCGTGGATTGGGGAACGGCTGGTATCCCACTGGTTGAGCAGTACAGTGCCCAGAGCAAACTGCACGGTAAAGCCCTGTTTTGCAGCCAGATAGAAGAAGGTTTCCATGGCACGGCGGCCACGCTCGCCGATGCTTCCGTCTGCATTATAAAATTCCGGAATGTAGTACCAGTTGCCGGAGCGGAGGACGTTAAAGCCGTCCTTACACAGTTGGTTCATTTCTTTGGCACACAGCCAGGCATTCATGTGGTAGAAGCACTCGCGGTATACATCGGTGACGAAGTAGGTGGTGCCGAGAATAGCAGTGATTTCGCCAGCTCTTACGCAGTAGTCGGTGGAGATGGATTCATCAATGACCAACGGACGGAAATTTTGTACCTCTCGTAGCATTTCTTCCTCGGTCAGAACCAGAATGCCGGTGATACAGGAAGTAATGAGGACAGGGGTGACAGCCGCGTTTGATGTAGTACTGTCTGTGTCAGCCTCGGTTAAGCTTGCTTCAATGCGGTATAAACCTGACTCTGTGAGAGTAGGCACAAGGTTGGTTTCATAAGGCAGAGCAATATGTTCCTGGGCTTCATAAACGAGAGTGTTGTCTGCTTCTCTATAAACAGAAAGCTGTAGGTTTGCTTCGGTCCCTGCTTTCATAGTAAGAGGAGTGGCAGAAATGTGGATATCTTTGGTTTCCTCCGGCGCAAATCTGGAAAACTTCGCGTCTAAGGTAAGAAGTGCAGTACCGGCAAGGCATTTGCGGACGGTCTGGAGCAAAGCGGTTTGGATGAAGGATGAGGTGGCTTTGTTGCTGTCATTAACGATATCCAGCGCAGAAGCAACATCAAAATTGCACAGGGTCATACTGCCCATTTTGTGGGTAACGATGCGGAGCATGGCAGCAGCCAACAGGTTGCCGTCTTCGTCAAAAGCATCCATTAGATGTTCAAAATATGCCACACGTTTATTTTTGCCGTTTTCCTGCTCACACATATGATAAACGCCACCGTGAAGGTTGGTTAAGGCAAGGTTCGCCTGTTTACCATACCAGGTGGACACAGAGGTACTGACACCTTCAATCGGATGAAAGTCATCTACCACGGTGAAACTTCTTAAGGCGCGGTGATTGATTTGACCGCTTGTGAGACTAACGGTAAATGGTGTCGGGCATAGGTTGATAATATGACCGCCCCTATGAAAATAAGCTACCAGAAGTGGTAACTGCTCCTCAGGGTAGTAAATGTCCATGGCATTGATGAGTACATCAATTTCTGCCAGGGAATCGCTCCCCAGGTTTTCCACCGCAAAACAGGCGGTATCTATACCGTTTTCCGCAAAGAGAGTGGAAAGGGCATCATAATTTATGGCAGATTTGCTGCAATATAAAATTCCCAGCATGGTAATCCTCCTTTGAATAAGTTTCGGAACGGGTTGTTTGATGTCCATAGTCAACTCCGTTTATGATAGCATTTTTATAGACAAAAGGCAATGGCAAAGACCCAGTAAAGGACGAAAAAAACGGTAGCACTTTCCAAAGAAATGTGTTATTATCTCTACATATAATGTGTAAGTTTTGCTGTGATACAGGAATAGAAGCAAACAACGAAAATTGAAATAAGTACATAAAAAGGAGTAACTATGGATTCCATCGGACTAATGATATTGTTACAGGTTGTGTTGATTTCGCTTAACGCTTTTTTTGCCTGCGCGGAGATTGCCGTAATTTCCATGAATGATACTAAACTTTCCCGTATGGCTGCAGACGGAGATAAACGTGCCATTCGACTGGCGCGTTTGACCAGCGAACCGGCAAGATTCCTTGCTACTATTCAGGTAGCCATTACACTTTCCGGATTTTTAGGCTCCGCTTTTGCTGCCGAAAATTTTTCCGGCGTGCTGGTGGACTGGGTAGTAAGCCTTGGAGTAACCGGTATTTCTGCGGAAGTACTTGACTCTGTTGCCGTTATTTTGATTACTGTTATTTTATCATTTTTTACCCTTGTATTTGGCGAACTGGTGCCAAAGCAGGTGGCAATGCGGAAAGCCGAATCCCTGGCCCTCGGCATGTCCGGTACCATCAGTACCATTGCTATGCTTTTTAAACCACTGGTGAGCCTGCTGACTGCTTCCACGAACGGCGTTCTCCGACTCCTTCGGATTGACCCAAACGCCAAGGATGACGAAGTCAGTGAAGAAGAAATCCGCATGATGGTCGACGTGGGAAGTGAAAAAGGAACTATTGATGATGCCGAGCGTGAGTTTATTCAAAATGTTTTTGAATTTGATGATATCTCCGCCGGAGAACTGGTTACCCACCGCACGGAGGTCATCATGCTGGATGCTGCCGATGACATGGAAGTATGGAAAGAAACGATTCATAATTCCCGTCATGCCTCCTTCCCGATTTGCGAGGATTCTGCCGATAACATTATCGGTGTTCTGAAAGCTAAGGAATACTTCCGTTTGGAGGACAAGAGCCGTGACTTTGTTATGAAGCACGCGGTTCGTGACCCATACTTTGTACCTGCCACCATTAAGGCTGACCGGCTCTTCCGTAACATGAAGAAGGGACGCCGCACCATGGCCATCGTTCTGGATGAATATGGCGGCATGATGGGCGTAATAACGATCAAAGACCTGATTGAACGTCTGGTGGGTGATTACTACGCCTATGATGATACTGACGTGGATGAAAACGTGAAATCTATTGGCGAAAATACGTGGAAAATTCACGGCAGTGCCACTTTGGAAACTGTTTCTGAAAAACTGGGTGTGACGTTGTATTGCGAAGAATTTGATACCTTTAACGGCTTGATTTTTCATACCCTGGGCAAGGTGCCTGCGGATGGGGATAAGTTCACACTGGAGATTAAGAATTTGACTGTTAAGGTGACGAAGGTGCAGAATCACATGGTGGAAGTGGCGATTGTGACGAAAAAAGAGATTGAGGAAGCAGAGGCTGCTGTGGAAATATCCTAAAATGTATGATACCCTATTAACAAAATAAGAAAGGAAGAGAGCCTATGTTCCCAATAATCGACAAAAGAGAAACCGGAATTAATTTGCGTAGAATCATGGACAATCGTGGAATTACGGTAAAAGATGTACAGCGGTATCTTGGTCTTGGCAGTGTACAGAGTGTATATCACTGGCTGAATGGTCTCAGTATGCCGACCATTGATAATCTGTATGTGCTAAGCGAATTGTTTCAAGTTCCAATTGACACAATTGTCCGTGGAAATAGAGCGCCGGTTGTGCCGGATATTACTTTCGAGTTACAGAATGCGCGTGACAGAAGGCTATATGCATACTATGAAAAACTAAATGAAAAACGCGTTGCGTAAATTTTTATACTACAAGTTCAATGACAAAACAGGAATCCTCCTTTAGAATTGTCGTAGAGACATATTTTAAAGGAGGATTTTTTATGAGTGAAAAGATGTTGGTAACACAGGCTTTAGATGAAAGAGATTTACTGGTAAAGAAAATTGCAGATAAAATTGCAAAATCCAGCTTTGTAGATACGATGAAACCAAATGAAGAAAAGGTTTATGCGAAGCGGGTTAGCAAAGAAGAATATGCGAAGGAAGCAGAAGCTTCTTATCAGCAAATCACTGACTTAATCGACCGCTTCCAGAAAATCGATGCGGCCATTGTAGATTCTAATGCAAAAACGGAAATCACCACTTCCTACGGAACTTTCACTGTTGCCGGTGCAATTTCTCTTCGAAGCAGACTCCGGGGCATGGGAGCTTACGACGGAGAGGCAGACTTTGAAGGGAAACTGGAGAAGAAACTGGCTAATGAATACAGCGAACGGGTTCGTTTCTGCGATGCAAAAAACAGCCAGTTGCAAACAACAGCAGAAGAAATGCGGTTAAGTATTCTTGGAAGAGATGCCAAAACCAAAGACGAAAAACCTTTAGGTGTAGTAGATGTATATGTAAAGGAGAACACCACAGAACTGGTAGATCCTTTGGATGTCAAGAAAAAACTGGAAGCACTCGCTGAGAAGCGCAGTACACTTCTAACAGAACTGGATACCCAAATAAAGGTATCCAATGCAACTACCTTTATTGAGGTAGCATAAGAAAACATGTAACTAAAAAATTGTCTGCATTACGAAAACCTCAAACTCGGCTTCCCGTAACAGGGTTACGTTACAAGAATATGATACCAATTCTGAATAAATTGGGTTACTAACTTTAATAGTGGCGCAGTTGGTAGCGCACATGGCTGATAACCATGATGTCGCGGGTTCGAATCCTGCCTTTAGAACAAGTTGGCTTAAAGATGAAAGCAAACATCTCCAATTTAACTGTTTTGTGTCTTATTTGAACCGTTAAAGGTGAATTGTCAATGATTTTGTTCTTGAATGGTTTTATGTAAAGTGAAAACTTTTATGTAGACATAGAAAATATGTTGAAATCCATGAAAAAGGTTCAGGCGTTAAGTCGATTGGCCGGAGGTAAACCTCGTGGCTGTAATGTAGGCATATATAATAAAAAGAGTGGAGCCGTGGCAAAAGCTGCGGCTTTACTTTTAGGCGGGAGGGCTTATTATGAGTAATAAAAAAGCAGCCTCACCCAATAATATTTGGGACAAAGAAGGATTTTTAATGTGCGGTTTGGGAGAGAAAAACAAGACAATAGCCAGGATAAAATATTTTAGAAAATGTATACGTTGGAGTTGGCAACGTATCACCCGTGGGTATGCCGAATGCGACAAATGGAATATGTTTGGTTATTTACAGAGTTTGATTCCGGAAATGCTGCAGGATTTAAGAGAAAACCGGATGGGCTCGCCGGGATACTTGGGTGAAAACTATACCAATGAAGAGGGCATATTAGTGAATGATACCTGCCACGAGGAGTGGAATAAAGTTTTAGACCATATGATTTTTCTTTGGAAAGAGTCGAATGAGGATACTTGTGCCAGAAAGAATCCTTATGATGAGGAATATCACAAAGCGCATAAAGAATTTGAAGACAAATATGGTTTTTGGGGTGAGAAATTGCAGACAAAAGCAGAGTTGGAAGCGAATCGAAAGCGTGGCGGAGGTGGGATGATACATTTTATGGGGGAATTGCCGGAATACAAAGAAATATCGGATAAGTATTTTGCAGAAGAACGCAGAATAGAGGAATATTGCTGCAAGTGTAAGGATGAGGCTCTGGAGCTGTTAAAAGAGCATTTTTATGCGCTGTGGGATTAGTGATGAGAGAAAGAAAGTCTTTCTGAAATAGAAAAGGGTGCGGACAACAGGGAGGTGAAGCACATGGCTACAATACTGGTAGATTACGAAAATGTTTCCACGACAGATGGTTTAAAGGGCGTGGAATATTTACAAGAAAGAGATACTCTCATTATTTTTTACAGCCAGTGCTGTGAAAAGATTCGTGCAGAATATATAGCTATGATAGAAAAAAGTCAGTGCAATTTTAAAGTCTGTAAGCTGGTCCGGACAGGAAAGAATGCCCTGGACTTCTATATTGCGGTGGAGTGCGGGATTTTAAGTACAATCGGAGAAAAGCAGATTGTCATAATAAGTAAAGATAAAGGATTTTCGGCGGTATCCGATTTCTTTCGGGTGAAACAGGAACTGGAGAACGTGGCTGTGCATGTGGCATCAAATGTAGAAGCTGCATTGCTGGCGCTGACTGCGTCGGAGGATGCAGAGCGAAGAAGAATTATTAAAGAGAAATCAAAGTCGCTGAATATTGAGGCAGAGTATGCTCGGATAACGGAGCACAGAGTTTTTGTGGACAAACTGGTTAAAGTATTTGAAGGCACTGAATATGAAAAGAAAACAGATAACATTTTACGGTTTGTTGAGGGGCGGGACATAAAAGTACCGCGATTACTGTATACCGGTTCGCTGCACGAATTTGGACGGGAAGACGGCAGGGCAATTTATCAGATGTTGAAAACGGTGATTTGAGGTCACAAATTGTGATTTCAAAGGGAAAAGTCGGTCGACGATATTTACCTTACGTCTTTGCCGAGCAAGGAATAGCAATGCTTTCTGTTGTATTAAGAAGAGATGTTGCTATACAGATAAGTATAAAAATTATGAATAGCTCATGATTTTATGAGTAATTCCAAAAAGGCACCCAGGTGCCTTTTGTTACTTTTCATACTCCGATATTTATGCTAAAATGGAGAAAATAATAGAAATTAAAAGAGGTTTATAATGTTCAATAAACATTTTTACCATAGCCCTATCGGTATCCTGAAAATCGAAGAAGAAAAAGAACATATCATAGGATTATATTTGCTAACAAATCAAGACGAAGTTCCGGAAAAAGTGGCAGACAGTCCGTTGTCGGCTACTCTCACAGAAGCCTGCAACCAACTGGATGAGTATTTCTCCGGCACCCGCACCACCTTCACCCTCCCAATCGCCTACCCATCAGGTACTCCCTTCCAGCACTCCGTCTGGAACGCCCTCCGAGACATCCCCTACAGCGAGACGCGCAGTTACGAGGATATCGCCTATGCTATAGGCAATCCCAAGGCGGTCCGTGCCATTGGGCAGGCGAATACCAGAAATCCTATCCTGCTCCTTGTGCCATGCCACCGGGTCATCAACAAAAACGGCACTATCGGGGGCTTTGGATGTGGCGTAGAGGTAAAGCGGAAACTGCTACAACTGGAAGGAATCAATATTAAATAACCAGGTGAATCAAATACTAAAAACAAATCGATGCCACAGAAAGGAAAACAACCATGAACACCCTATTACAACTTATGTTAAACCGTCGTAGCGTCCGCAAATACACAGGCGAACCTATTCCGGAGGACAAGCTAAAACTCATTCTTCAGGCAGGTCTTGCCTCTGCCACCAGTAAGAACCGCAAGCCATGGGAATTTGTTGTGGTACAGGACAAGGCAACCTTGCAGAAACTGGCGAAATGTCGCGTCGGTTCGGCGAAGATGCTGGAGAATGCGGGCTGTGCCGTTGTGTTGTTTGCAAACACCGATATCACCCCGGATGTGTGGGTGGAGGATTGCTCCATCGCCATGAGCAACATGCATCTGATGGCGGATGCTTTGGGGGTTGGCAGTTGTTGGATTCAGGGAAGATGCCGGGAGGCGGAGAATGGACAGGCGACGGAGGAGTTCTGTCGGGAATTGCTCGGAGTTCCGGAAAATTTTGCATTGGAAGCAATTCTTTCCATTGGTGTACCGGAAGAGCGGTCAAAGGGGTATACGGTGGAGGATTTAAAGGAAGAGAAGATACATTGGGAAAAATATTAATCGGAGGTAGTTACTTATGAAAATCGGCATCTTAGGAACAGGAAACATTGTAAACAGTATCACTGCCACATTAAAGAAAATGAGAAATATGGAGTGCTATGCCATTGCCTCCCGCACGCAGGAACGTGCCGAGCAGGCAGCCAGAGAATTTGGCTTTGAAGTAGCTTATGGCACTTACGAGGAACTGGTGGCGGACCCGGCGGTGGAGCTGGTGTACATTGCCACACCTCATTCAAGGCATTACGAGGATATGAAGCTTTGTATTGCCGCGAGGAAGCCGGTGCTGTGTGAGAAAGCCTTCACCATGAACAGCACTCAGGCGAAGGAAATCAAGGCTTTGGCAAAGGAAGCAGGTGTTTACGTGGCGGAGGCTATCTGGACCAGATACATGCCGTCAAGACAGCTGATTAACGAAACGCTGGCAAGTGGCATTATTGGCAAGGTGTGCACTCTTACCGCCAATCTTTCTTATACCATCAGTGGCAATTACCGCATTGTGGCGCCGGAGCTGGCAGGCGGTGCGCTGCTGGATGTGGGTGTATACGGTATCAACTTTGCCCTGATGCATTTTGGCGAGGAAATCAAGCGCATGGAGTCCTCCGTGCAGATGACGGACACCGGTGTGGACGGCATGGAAAGTATCACTCTGCATTATAAGGACGGTCGTATGGCAGTGCTGACTCACGGCATTTACGGGCGGTCGGATCGCAAGGGCATTTTCTACGGTAACGAGGGCTATATGGTGGTGGAGAATATCAACAATCCGCAGTCCATTTCGGTCTACGACCAAGGCGATAATCTGATAAAGTTCATCGCAGTGCCGGAGCAGATTTCCGGCTACGAGTATCAATTTATAGAAGCAGAAAGATGTATCGCTGAGGGAAAAATCGAGAGTAGTTCTATGCCACTTGATGACAGCATCACGGTAATGGAAGTGATGGATGGGTTACGGAAGCAGTGGGGCCTTGTGTATCCACAGGAGAAGTAAAAATAAATGCATTCTATGATGTGAGACGGGAAAAGCTGCATCATGGAATGCATTTTTTGTAGATAAAAAGTTGATAATTTTCCTCTACACTGGTATCATCAAACTATATTGTCCGGGAATCGAGGCACTGCTATATTCCCGAACGCGAAAGAAAGGTCAAACTCATGTATAAAATACTGATTGTTGATGATGAAAAAGACGTGGTCCGGATGCTTCAAAGCTTCTTTAGGCTCAAGGGCTATGATACGATAACTGCTTATAATGGCGAGGAAGCGATTCAGAAGGTTTCCATGAATCCGGACCTGATTTTGCTGGACATCAATATGCCCGGTATGGATGGCACGGAGGTGTGCCTGAAAATCAGGGATTATGTCAGTTGTCCGATTTTGTTCCTTACCGCCAAGGTAGAGGATGCAGACAAAATCAAGGGCTTTTCTGTGGGTGGCGACGACTATATTTTAAAGCCATTTTCCATCGAAGAGCTGGGTGCCAGAGTGGCAGCCCACATCCGCAGGGACCATCGGCAAAGTGTGCCGGTGAATGTGCGATTCTTTGGAAATCTGGCGATTGATTATTCGGCAAAAACGGTGAAGGTGGAGGAAGCTGCGCTTTCTTTTGCAAAAAAGGAGTTCGAAATCATCGAACTGCTGTCGACAAATCCGGGGCAGGTTTTTGATAAGGAGCGTATTTATGAGCGCCTTTGGGGCTATGATGCGGAGGGAGATTCCTCCGTGGTGGCGGAGCATGTGCGTCGCATCCGGGCAAAACTAAAGGCAGTTGGTGAGGAGTATCATGTAGAGACAGTCTGGGGGATGGGGTACAAATGGGTAAAATAAAGTCTATCAAACGTACTTTTTTCTGGTATCTGCCGTTATGCGTTATAGTGGCATACCTTGGTGCCTATGGCATTGGCTGGGTGTTCAATGAACTGCAAAACTGGTATGAAATTACCTACTCGGATGTGGACTATCAGACGCTGGTGGAGGAGACTTACTCAGAACTGGATAGACTTCACGAAGAAGACCAGTGGGGAAAGTTTAGTGAAATGCCGGTGGGAGTGCAGATGGCAGATGATGGTATACTTACGGAGGAAAGCGTGTCACCGGAGACAGAAGAGTATGTCCGGATTCAGTATGTGAAGACGGTAAACGGCATGACCTATTATGATGTGCGGACGATGGGATATTTTTTTTCAGACAACCCGTGGCACCGTTTTGTATACGGAGTCATCAGTTACGGTCAAGGCGTTTTGATGATAAGCTGGGTACTGCTTTGTGTTGCGGTTACAGGCATCGTTTTTTATAAACGGGAGCTGGAGAAGCCAATCAACGTTTTAATGGAAGCATCGGAGAAAATTTCGGATAATTGTCTGGAGTTTGAGATGAAGCCGGTAAAGCGAAATGAGCTGGGGCAGTTATGTCAGTCTTTTGAGAGTATGAGGCAGGCGCTTTATGAAAACAATAGGGAACTGTGGCATACCTTAGAGGAGCGCAAGCGATTGAATGCGGCTTTTTCCCATGATATCCGCACGCCGTTAGCTGTATTAAAGGGATATCAGGAAATGCTCCAGAACTATGTTCCGGAAGGAAAGTTTTCCAGGGAGCAGTTGATGGAAATGATAGAGTCCATGGGTGGACAGATTATGCGCTTGGAGAATTACACCCAGAAGATGAGTGCGGTGCAGAAGCTGGAGGATATTGTGCCGGAGCGTACCCCAGTAAACATAGCGGAGCTTGCGGAACAACTGCGGGAAACAGGAAAACTACTGGCAGGAAATCTGGAGTTTGAGTTGCAGACCGGAAAACAAATTATGCCGGAGGAGATTTTGCTGGATAAGGAACTTGTTCTGGAGGTTTTTGAAAATCTGGTGTCGAATGGGGCACGGTTTGCTAAGTCAAAGCTGGTGTTGGAGCTAGGATTTGTGCCAAAGTCCGAGGTGGAAGCGGCTGCGGAGGAAACAGGTGAGGAAAAAGTGTTCTGTATCACCGTGGAAGACGATGGTCCCGGCTTTTCCGAAGAAGCCCTGCATCGGGCAACGGACCCATTCTACGGTTCGGAAAAGGATGGACGGATACATTTTGGTCTGGGATTGTATATCTGCAAAACCATCTGTGAAAAACATGGTGGGGAGCTTGTGCTGGAAAATAAAACCGCAGAAGAGACGGTTTTGGGTGGTCGGGTAATTGCAAATTTTGGTGTCAAAAGTAGATAAAAAGTTGAAAAGTATATTTTAAGATCATGGTACAGTGAAGGCTGCGCCATGGTCTTTTTCTTTTGCGAAAATGAGCCATTATGCTACCAGCATAGTTTTCGGTATAGTTTTGAAAACTGCTCAGCTGAACAAGAAAGTGAGGTAAGGAGAATGCAACATACAATTGAAATCAAAAATGTAAACAAATTTTATGGTAAAAAACAGGCACTAAAGGACATTGATTTAACCATTGAACAGGGCATGTTCGGGCTGTTGGGGAGAAATGGTGCAGGAAAGACCACGCTGATGAAGCTTTTGGCAACCTTGCATGGCAAGCAGTCAGGGGAGATTACCATTTGTGGAATTCCTGTGGAAAAGTCCAAGGAAATTCGCAGTATGACGGGATATCTTCCTCAGGAGTTTTCCATGTATCCCTCCATGAAGGTGGCAGAGTGTCTGGACTATCTCGGAGTGCTTTCCGGCATGAGTAAGGCAGAGCGGAAGGAACGGATTCCAAAGCTTCTTAAAAAGGTGAATCTGACCGACAAGAAAAACAGCAAGGTGAAGAGTTTGTCCGGCGGTATGAAGCGGCGTCTTGGTATCGCTCAGGCGTTGTTACATAATCCAAAAGTGTTGATTGTGGATGAACCAACGGCGGGATTGGACCCGGAGGAGCGTATTCGTTTTCGAAATCTTCTGTGCGAAGTGGCAGAGGAGCGAATTGTGTTATTATCCACCCACATTGTTGGGGATATTGAAGCGACCTGCGAGCAGATTGCCATTATGAATGAGGGCGAAATTTTGTGGAGAGGAACGGTGACAGAATTGCTGGAGAATGCCAAAGGTAAAGTGTTTACGGCACTGGTAAACCGGGAACAACTGGCGGAACTTAAGAAACAGTATATTGTGACTTCCATGCTGCAACAAGGGGCTAGTGTAGAAGTGCGGTTTCTTGCGGATAATGGAGAAGATAAAACATTGCTGTTGCAGAAAATTGCCATGGTTCCGGCAGAGCCAAACTGCGAGGATGCTTATATGTACTGCTTGTGTCAGCACGGATGCAACGTGATGGGAGGTGAGGAGTAATGCTGTTTTTAAAGGAATGTAAAAAGGTGATTTGTTCTTTGACGTTTCTCTTATATGTGGCGGTGGTGGTTGTAATGTACGGCACCCAGTTTGCCAGTGTATTAAAGGAACCGATAGAGGCTCCCAAAATTGGTGCGGAATGGTACGGTACCAAAGAGGCGGATTTGCCGGAGGTGGTCATGCCGGGAGCAACGGAAAGTCTGGTGGAAGAGTATTTAAGGGGAAGCTATGATGCGTATCCTCATATGTTTTACAAGCAGGTAAAGCTAAAGGAAAAGGACAGTGCGAAGGTAGCGGCCATCCTTGAGGAACTGACCGGACTTACTAAGGAAGAACTGGATGGGTTTGAAAATTACGAGCGAGGCGGTTACTATGGTGCTGTGGATGACGAAGGCAAACAGGTGATGTACTACAAGTCGCCGGTACTGCCGGAGTATACCTTATCGGAACAGGTTTCCTATGAACGGTTTAAGGAACTGATGCAGCAGGCGGATGAGATTATTGGTGGTGGCTCCAAGTACAGAGAGGAGATGTTGCTCGAGTACTTTGGCAAGGTGTCCATGACTTATGAGGATGCTTTGGAAGAGTATGAGGAAGTGATGAAGGAGGATAATCTGCCACATGCGTATTTACGGTTATTCAGTGACTATGCAGGAATAGACCTCGCTATTATTCCGGTGTTTGTCTGTGTGGCACTGTGGCAGTTAGACAAGCGGAGCCGGATGGAAGCATTGGTTTACAGTAGAAAGCGTTCTTCTTTTGGAATTGTGCTGACACGCTATGCTGCCCTGGTTTGCTGTATGGCAGTACCGGTGTTGCTGACCTTACTGCATACGGTGATTAGCATTGTGAGATTGTATCCGGAGCTTGACATTTCCCTTGGCGGGGCGGTAGGCATGTCTTTGTTGTGGCTGCTTCCGAACATTACGCTGGTAACGGCTCTTGGAGCATTGTTGACAGAACTGGTGTCGCCGCTGGTTGCCATATTTGTACAGGGAGCCTGGTGGTATCTGGCATTGGCATCCACGGATTTAGTGGGACAGATTACAAAATATGCCCTGATTATCCGGCACAATTCTATGGGAGACCTTTCTGGGTTTGAAGCACAGTATGGGAATTTTCTTTGGAACCGCTGGTTTTATCTGGGGTTATCGGTGGTGTTACTGCTGGCAACAGTATTGGTTTATGAGTGGAAGCGCAAAGGGAACCGGATTGGTTTCGATACAGGAAAACGGTTAAGAAAACAGGCATAGGATGGAGGCGCTTGGTAAAATGAAAGAAAATTCTTACGTAAAAATCCTGGAAAGTAATTTGCGTCACCATGCGTTAATTCCTGTTGCTACAGCACTTGGTGTTTTTATACTGACAGCATCCATGTTTAATCTTTCTGCATTAACTGCAAAAGAAGCAGCCAGACCGATAGAGTTTTTTCTGTGCTTTGTCGGTGTGATGTTGTTTACGCCGATTTTTTATCCGGAGCAGAATCATGACCTGCGGGATGTAGTATGCTCTAAAAAGATTTCTTACCTGAAGGTGTGCGCCCTGCGGCTGTGTTATTCGTTTGTTTTATTGTCAGTATTGGAGTTGGTGTTTGTCTGCATCATGAAACTTAACGAAAGTGCGGTAACGGATGCACATATCTTTGGAGGAATTGCCACGGCAGTATTTCTTGGAAGCATTGGTTTTTGTGTGGCGGGAATTACGGATAATACAACACTTGGTTATATGGCGGCAATGATGTATTATCTGGCCAGCTATGGCATGAAGGGAAAGCTTGGGAAGTTCTTTCTCTTTTCTATGAGTACCGGAAATTTTGAGGATAAATGGTGGTTGTTTCTGGGATCGGTGGTATTGGTGGTGAGTACGTTTGGTACGTTGAAGCTGCGTCGCAAAAAGTTGGGATACTAAGCAAGAAATTACGAAATTTACGAAAATTGTTTGGTAAGTCTAGTCAGTTTTGTTATTATATGTTATAATACTTTTTAAAGCAATTTTACAAAAACGGAGGAATATGACATGAAGAAACTGACGACAAAAGTAATGCTACCATTCTTGATTGTTGCCATGATTGGCTTAGTCTGCTCCATGGCAGGTACTTCTTCTTTGAAGAAGCTTGGTAACATTGGTGACACCATTGCGGCAGAGCAGGTTCCGGCAGTACTTGCCCTGGATTCTTTGTCTGCAAAGGTACAGGAGCTGCAGCAGCTTCTGTTGACCCACAGCGTTATGGACACAAAGGAGTCCAAGCAGGGGGTAGAAAGTGATATCCGTACCGCAGTGGCAACCATTTATGCTTATATGGATAAGTATAATGAGATGACCGGAGACGAAACATCCTATAATGAGATGAAGGGTATTTTTGAAGAGTATATTGTTTCCTATAAGGAGACATTGAGACTTAGTTCAGCAAATAATTCCCGAGAGGTTGCGGAAAATGTAAACGGTGTATTGTCTGATATTTTTGGTAAGCTGAATAATAAAGTGGCAGCAATCATTCTTGCCCAGCAGACCAGTATGGGTATGGCAAGAGGGGAACAGACCCATATTTACAATAATGCGGTTTTAATGCAGACGGCCTTTTTGATTGTAATGGCTATTGCCTTTTTGACAGGTTCCGTGATTGTGCAGAAGACCATTATTTCACCGGTAAAGAAGTATGAGAAGAATCTTCGTGAAATGATTGCATCCATTGAAAATAAGGATGGTGACCTGACACGCAGAATTAAGGTGCAGACCGGTGATGAAATCGGTAAGCTGGTACAGGGTATCAATATGTTTGTTGTGAAGCTTCAGGCAATCATGAAGGATATTGTAGGAACTTCCACCAAGCTGGACGAGACATTCCAGAGTGTAAATGAAGGAATTACCGGTGCCAATGAGGAAACCGAAAGCATTTTCTCCACCATGGAGGAAATGGCAGCTACCATGGAAAATATTACTGCCAATGTGCAGGAAATCAATACAAGTGCTGAGTTTGCAGGAAATGCAGCCGGTACGGTAGCAAATGTAACAAAAGAAATTTCTGTTCAGACAACAGAGATGAAGCAGATGGCAGAGGAACTGGAAAACAGTTCCGTAGAAAAGAAGATTTCCATGGAAGCACGTATGGAAAAGATTCTTGCCGAACTGGATACAGCCATTGAAAACAGTAGAAGCGTAGGTCGTGTTAATGAACTTACCAATGAAATTTTAAATATTTCCAGCCAGACCAATCTGCTTGCATTAAATGCTTCCATTGAGGCGGCAAGAGCCGGTGAAGCCGGTCGTGGCTTTGCTGTGGTTGCGGATGAAATCCGCCAGCTGGCAGAAAACAGCCGTGAAACAGCAAATAACATCCAGAATATCAATGGTATTGTAGTTCGCGCGGTAGAGGAACTGAGTGCCAATGCAAATGAACTGATGGATTACATTTCCGGTACGATTTTACCGGATTATGATAACTATGCGAAGTCCGGTCAGCAGTACAACACACGAGCACAGGAGGTTAACAGTGCAGTGGAAGACTGTCAGGCGAAGATGGCTGAACTGGAGGAACGTATCAGTGATTTAGTAGAGAGTATGAAGGTAATTACTCTGGCGGTAGAAGAGTGCAGTGATGGTATTTCTCACTCTGCAGACAGTACCTCCAATATTGTGCAGGCTATGGGAAAAGTGAACGAAGAGGTTGCTTCCAGTCTTGGTGCGGTTGCCGATTTGAAGCAGCAGTCCGATGTTTTCACGAAGCTGTAATTGAGGGGGGAAAGATAATGAAGAAAAGACTAATCAAATATATAATGTTAGCTGTTATGACATTGGCTATGGTAATGACAGCAGGAGCAAAAACAGTAAAGGCAGATGAAGTGCCGGCAGAAAGTGGCGACGTGGTTACAGAAGAAGGAACGGCAGAAGAGGTTCCTGCAGAACCGACCCCGGAACCAACACCGTTGCCAACGGTGGATGATTCTTCTCTGGTAACGGCAGAAGCAATTGATTTGGCACTGCATGTTGAAACAACAGGAGAATTTTCCAGTATGTATTCTTATCAGAATCCGTTTCTCGGAAAAGATACTTCTGCCGGTGTAACTCTGGAATTTTATGCACTTCCAACCTGGGAGTTAAATGTGCTGGGAACTATCTTTTCTTTTATGGGAACAGGTGATTACGACGGCAGACTGTATTTTACTCCGGGTTCCTATTTGGGTTATAACAGTGGTAATTACGGTGGCTTCTTTGATGCAAACTTAAGTAATTACCTGATGGTAAAGGACTATATCAGAGATGGTGCAAAAATCCGTATTGAAATCAAGCCGGAGGGCTTTGCGGTATATTCCAATGATGTACTGTGTTACGACCAGACGATTTTAGAAGATGCGTCCAGAGCGGCTCATGAATACGAGGATATCAAGAATTACAGTCAGGTACTTACCTGGTTAGCCGGAGCACAGGAACTGCACTTTGGGCATGGCTCCTGGTGGAACAATATTGAAACAGAGCTTTCCAACATTATGCTATCTCAGATTTGCTTTAAGCTGGCAGATGGCACGGTGGTGATGAACGGTCTTAAGGTGGATAAGGCACAGATAGAGGCTGCCGGAGGTGCTGTTATTACAAATACAGCAGCTACTACCCAGACGGATATTTTAGCTGATTTAGATACGGTACAGGTAGAGCTGTTTGATATTAATGCCGTGGAATATGAAGGCGACTCTGTGATGGGTGTTGTGATTGGTGTGATTGCAGTGGCAGCAGTGATTGCGGCAGTTGTATTACTTCTTGCTCTGAAAAAGAGAGAGTATAGTGATATTTAGGTGATTATGATAGGGCGTGCTATTTTTCGAAAGGAGGTAGTGCGCCTTGTTTCTATTTGCAGGGATTTGTTTTTTATGGTTGGAAATGATGTGTATAGTTCTAATATTTGGGGATTTATTTTTGTTGGATTTTATTATATGATAATACATATGGTTGAATAGTTACGCAAACAGAAAAATAGAAATGGAGATAGAAGCATGAAAAAGAAGATTATGGCAGTAATTTTACTTGGTATATTATCTTTAGCAGCTTGTGGCAGCAGTAAGCCAAATGAAGAGCTGGATAAATTTGCAGATGAAATTATTGTGGGACCGGACGGGAGTGTGTGGAATCCGACAACTGAGCCAACGGCAACCGCGGCACCTGCGGACAGCGGAACAAGCACTGGCGATACAACGGATGAAAACAGCACAGAAGAGTCCGCTGGCGCAACCGAAGAAAAGTACTTCGTCACCTTTGAAGCAAATACGGTGGATGGTGAGGTATGGAATTCTGTAAATCTTGCAAATTCCAGGCTGACAATGATTAACGTATGGGCAACGTACTGTAACCCTTGTCTTGCAGAAATGCCGGATTTGGGCGAACTTGTAACAGAATATGACGCAGCGGATTTTCAGCTGATTGGCATTGTCAGTGATGTAATGGCGGAAGATGACACAGAAACAGTGGAGTATGCAAAGGAACTTATTGCAGAAACTAAGGCGAATTATCCACATTTATTATTGAATGAATCGCTGTATACGAGCTTTGTGGGTGCGGTTTCTGCGGTGCCGACTACTTTTTTTGTGCGTCAGGACGGTTCTATGGTAGGTTATTTGACAGGCGCTATGGCGAAAGAAGATTGGAAGACATTGATTGATGATTTATTAGCAGATGAGCAGTAAGTGTCCGGAGGTTTTTATGAAGAAAATTCCTAAATGGAGTATTGGTGTTGTGCTTGGTATTCTATGCCTGATTATTGGTTTTTTTGAGGAGCAGTTTGTAGAAATTTACCGCAAGGCAGTTATGATTTGTCTGGAGTGCATCGGTATCGGTTGAGAAAGGAACGGTTCAGAACATGAAAAAATTTACTCCGGCTCGCATCCGGACATTTTTTCAAATGATATATACGATAATTACTAACGGATATGCCTATGGTTTTATGAGTGGAAAAATTTACAAGGGACCATTGAAGTATGCCTGTGTGCCGGGGTTAAACTGTTATTCCTGCCCGGGAGCAGTGGCGTCCTGTCCGCTTGGTGCTTTGCAAAATGCACTGAATAAAAGGAATTTTGAGGTACCCTTCGCGGTGTTGGGCTTCTTCTTTATTTTCGGAAGCCTGTTCGGACGGTTTGTGTGTGGCTGGCTTTGCCCTTTTGGGCTGGTACAGGATTTACTTCATAAAATTCCTTTGTTTAAAAAGAGAAAACAGTTGCCGAAACATGAAGTTTTAAAGTACGGAAAGTATGTCACACTGGCCGGACTGGTACTTGTTGGTTCCGCTTTTTTATTCACCGGGTTTGCCAAGGTTCCGGCATTCTGTAAATTTTTATGTCCATCAGGGACTTTGTTTGGAGCTATTCCGCTTCTTAGTGCTAATGAAATGCTACGGTCGCAAATTGGTGGGGTGTTTTTTTGGAAGCTTGGTATTCTGGTTGTTATTGTGCTGCTTTCCATCAAGGTGTACCGACCGTTTTGTCAGTATTTATGTCCATTGGGGGCAATTTATGGCTGGTTCAATAAATTTTCTTTGGTGCAGATTCGCTGGGAAAAGGAGGCTTGCGTGTCCTGCGGGGCGTGCCGGAAAGCGTGTCCGGTAAATCTTCCGCCGGAGAAAATTTCGGTGTCGGCAGAGTGCATCAAGTGTGGTAAATGCGTGGATGCATGTCCGGTGAAGTGTCTGCAGTTTGGAAGGAAAAAATAGTTATTGGCATTTTATGTCCCGGTTTTGGCAACTTATGCAAGGTTGCTTGTGCCGGGGCATTTTTCATGGTATAACTTAGACAGAGATTAAGAAGATGGGAGAAGTAAAGAAGGGGGTGTTCAGAATGAAAATTTCAATTGATATTGACAGCACAAAACAGGATACGGAAATTCAGATTTCCTGCAAGAGTCTGACGCCGGAAATTGAAAAAATCATTGCTACGCTGCGCATGTTAAATCAACAGATTATGGTGGAAAAAGAGCAGGAAACCTATATCCTGGATGTGACAAAAATTATGTATGTGGAAGCAGTAGACCGGAAAACGTTCGTTTATACCAAGGAAGACTGCTACGAATCAAAGCTGAAATTGTATGAAATGGAAGAACGACTGGAAGAATCCGGGTTCTGCCGGGTGAGCAAGTCCTGCCTGATACAACTGCGGCGCATTAAATCACTGAAAAGTGATATGGACCGGAAACTGAAAGTAACGTTGGAAAATGGAGAACGGATTATTGTTTCCAGACAGTATGCAGAGGAAATTAAACGGAAACTGGGGGTAAAATAGAATGAAAAGAAAAGATGATATGATACAGAGCATGGGACAGGCAATGATTATATTTGGTGTGACGGTAGTTGTTTTAATGATTGTGGTGCTTCTGGTTGGCGAGGATGCCAGAGAATATTCCACAATTTTTGCTTTGGGTTACCAGGGATTGAGAATAGATACACTGGCGCAGTTTTTACTGATGGCAGCTTCGATTACAGGTTTGCGCAGGTCACTGTTTTCTGACGGGCTAATCAGCAGGGTTTCCATGACGCTGCGTACCTTTTTGATGTTTTTTATGGTGATATTGCTTGTGGCGGTGTATGCCACAGTGTTTGGCTGGTTCCCGATAAACGATTTAAAGGCGTGGGGATCTTTCTTTGCCTGCTTTGGGCTGTGCAGTATTGCCAGTGCCTATATTATGGCAAGGAAAACAGACCGGGAAAATAAAGAAATGGAAGAGGCACTTCGGAAACTGAAGGAAGCAGAAAAAGAAGAGGAAGAAGGAAATAAGGAAGAAAAATAGAGAAAACTATTGAAAAATGGGAGAAAGTCGGGTAGAATAGAGCAGTAATTTTTATTTTTTTCAGGAGGATTATGAAAATGAAAACAAAATTAGGCATTTCTGTTACAATGCTGGCAGCGGCTACTTATTTACTTGGTCTGTTCACCGGTAATCTTGCACTGTTACTTATCGCAGGTTATGTATTGATTTGCGAAACAGATGAATGGTTAAAGAAGTCTGTAGTAAAGGCTCTTGTTATCAGCCTGGCATTTTCCCTGGTAAGTGCGCTGATTGGATTTGTTCCAAATGCTATTACTATTGTAGATGATTTACTTAACATCTTCGGTGGAAACTTCAGCATTGGCTTCCTTTCCAGAATTGTTGTATTCATTAACACTGTTCTTGGTGTGATTGAGAAGCTTCTTCTGTTAGGACTTGCAGCTATGGCAGCAGGCAATAAGACAATTAAGCTTCCGATAATTGATGATATTATTGATAAGAATATGTAATTGCAGCACATAGGGACCTCCGTATAAAGCGGGGGTCTTTTTGTTTATACTAGTTAGGACAAAATTGAAAAGGAGCAGTGATTATGTGTACGGCAGTAAATTTCAAAACAAAAGATTACTATTTTGGAAGAAATCTGGATTTGGAATATACCTATCGGGAAACAGTGACGGTGACGCCGAGAAGCTATCCTTTCCGGTTTTGCACAGCAGGAGAAATGGATAACCATTATGCGATGATTGGCATGGCATATGTCGTGGACGGATATCCATTGTACTATGAGGCAACTAATGAAAAAGGAGTCAGTATGGCAGGATTGCGGTTTGCAGAGAGTGCACATTATCCGGGAATGGCAGAAGGTAAAGATAATATCCCGCCCTTTGAATTTATACCATGGGTTTTGACGCAGTGCGAAGATATGCAGGTAGTAAGGAAACTGCTGGAACGGCTGAATCTTGTGAATCTTTCGTTTAGTGAGGCGCTTCCTGTGACTCCGATGCATTGGATGATTTCTTATAAAGAAGAAACATTGGTAGTAGAGTCTGTGAAAGATGGTCTGCATGTTTATGAAAACCCGGTGGGTGTGCTGACCAATGAACCGCCGTTTCCGATTCAGGAGTGGAATTATAATCACTACCGGATGCTTCCGGGGGACTTATCCTCTGTTTCGCGCTTTATGAGAGCTGCACATGTGCTTCAAAATTCTGTTTCCGGGGAGTCGGAAGAAGAAAGTGTAGGGCAGTTTTTTCATATTCTGACTTCAGTGGAGCAGCAACGTGGCTGTAACTGCAAGGGAGAAGGTAAATATCATATAACGCAGTACTCTTCCTGTTGCAATACGGACAAAGGAATTTTTTACTATACAACCTATGGAAACAGGCAGATTTCGGCAGTGGATATGTACCGTGAGAATCTGGATGGAAGTTGTATTATTTCGTATTCTCTGGTGAAAAATGAACAAATTTTTCTGCAAAATTCGTAAAAAACTAAATGAATTGTACAAAAAAGCAAAAAAGACAGATTGAAACGTGTTATAAAGTATGGTACAATGTTCACATATCCAATGAAAATAAATCGGAAGAGGTCAGTCCGATTGTAAGGTACGGAGGTGGCAGAGATGAAACAGGCAAAGAAAGTGAAGAGAGAAACTATATCAGCAGGTGTGCAGCAGTATCCGGGGGGACAGGAAGCCCGGATGAAGAAGCTGAGAAAGCAGGCAGGTATTGCAATTGGTATTGGTGTGTTCTGGCTGATTATGAGTGTGGTTTCCAGTCTTCTGATTTCTATGGCAAAGGATGAACAGATTGGTGCTACAACAGCATTAAATCAGTATCGTCTGGGGTCCCGGAATTTGACCATGGCAATTCAGTCTTATGCTGTAACAGGTAATCAGCAATACTATAATGACTACAATACAGAAGTTAACGTAGAAAAAACAAGAGAAAATGCGGTAGCTGCATTGGAACAATATGATATTACGGTAGGAGAATGGGAAAAACTGAACAAGGTTATCGGTATGTCCAATGAACTGATTGAAATTGAAAATATTGCAATTGCCGGTGTAGAGGCTGGTAATTTGGAATGGGCGCAGGGCTATGTGTTTGGCATTCAGTATGAAAACTCCGTAGAGGAAATCAGCAGGATTACCGATGAGGTGATTGATGAAATTCAGGTAAGAAAAGAAAAACAGTGTGATATGCTGGAAATACTGCAGATTGTATGTATTGCTTTCTTTGTTGCTTCTGTTGGAGCGGTACTTTACATGTTTGTAAAGGTAGTCAGCTTTGCTAATAAAGAATTGCTGGATCCGGTAAAGAAAGTGGCAGAGCAGATGAATTTCCTTGCTCAGGGTGATTTTTCCGAAACTCTGGATTTAAAGGAAGATGATACCGAAGTAGGTTCTATGGTAAAGTCTATTGCATTTATGAAGCACAATATGCATGAAATGGTAAGTGAAATTTCTGATGTATTAGACCAGATGGGTGGTGGCAACTACCGTGTAGAACTGCAGAAGGAATATGTGGGTGAGTTTAAGCAGATTAAGGAATCCATGCTTGTCATTATTGAGCGAATGAAAGAAACTTTAAATACATTGCGTGCTGCTTCTGAGGAAATTAATCTTGGTTCCGATCAGTTGGCAAGTGCAGCTCAGGATCTGGCAGAAGGAAGCTCTTCTCAGGCAGTGCAGGTGGCAGAACTGGTAGAAGCCATGAAAGTAATGGCCGGCAATATGGAACAGAATGCAGTAGCAGCCGGAGATTCTGTGGAAATTGCAAATCAGGCAGGTGCTACGTTACAGCGTGGTAATGAAAAGATGGATGAGTTAAAGGAAGCCATTACGGAAATTGCAAGATGTTCCGAACAGATTCATACGATTATCAATACAATTGAAGATATTGCGGAGCAGACAAATCTGTTATCTTTAAATGCAGCAATAGAGGCGGCAAGAGCAGGGGAGGCAGGTCGCGGCTTCGCGGTTGTAGCAGAACAGGTAAAGAATCTTGCTGAAGAATCTGCAAGAGCATCAGGACGTACTACACAGCTTATTGAGACTACTATTGAAGCGGTGGATAAGGGCATTGCAATTGCTGATGAAACCGCTGCGAGTAT
The DNA here is from genome assembly GCA_045531895.1 of Lachnospiraceae bacterium. GTDB lineage: Bacteria > Bacillota > Clostridia > Lachnospirales > Lachnospiraceae > SIG299. The sequence continues at coordinate 62,997 of JAZSEW010000075.1, read as the reverse complement.
GGTAGAGGTTATGGAAGGCGCAATGGAGGCCACTCAGAAAATGGGTCAGATTGCTGAGATGCTAAACAAAGAAGTTAAGAATATTCATGATATCAATAATACACTTAATGATGTATCTGAGGTTGTTGACAGTAATTCTGCAACATCCCAGGAAACGGCAGCGGTCAGCGAGGAACAGAAGGCTCAGGTAGAGACAATGGCTCAGTTGGTAGAATACTTCCGGATTTAAAAGCGAGAGGAACTCTCCGGTTGAAAATTTGTGTGATAAGTTTTTGGCCGGAGAGTTTTTTTGATTCTCTACAAGGAAAAGAAAAAAGAAGGTACAGGTGAGATGAAGGTAAAAATTTATATTACAGAGTACGGGGCTGTTTCCGGAAGGAATAGAGTGAATACATTGGAAATTCAGGCGGCAATAGATGCTTGTCCTGAAAACGGATGTGTGGTTATTCCGGAGGGGACATTCTGCTCAGGGGCACTTTTTTTAAAGAGCAATATGACATTGTATTTAGAACCGGGAGCTTGTTTGTTAGGGAGCACAAATACAGAAGACTATCCATTGATGACATATCGTTGGGAAGGGCGCGAAACATTGTGTTATGCCAGTCTGTTGAATACGAAAGATGGAAAACAGGAAAATATTTGTATTCAGGGAAAGGGAACAATCGATGCAAACGGTATGGTGTTGTTTCAAAAGGAAATGACAGAAAAGAAGGGAGCCAGAGGACGTGCGGTTTGTCTTAGAAATGTGAATGGTGTACAAATTTCAGGAGTGACAATCCGGCAGTCTCCGGCATGGTGTCTGCACTTAATTTATTGTGAAAATATTTTGATTGAACAGGTAGAGATACATACGAAGTATAGTGAAACCGGTGATTTGTATCGGGATGTGTTCAATGGAGATGGTATTGACATTGACTCTTGTCAGAATGTAATACTGCGTGATTCATTGATTGCCAGTCAGGACGACTGTATTGCCATAAAATCCGGGCGGGATGAAGAAGGAAGAACAGTGGGCATTCCGACCGAGAATGTGAAAATAACAAACTGTGTCTTCCGATATGGTTTTGGCGTGGCCATGGGAAGCGAGATGTCGGGTGGAATAAAGAATGTTATAGTGACAGACTGCAGGTTCGAAGATACATACAGCTTTGCCAGTGTGAAAGCACCGAGGGGCAGGGGTGGAGTGATTGAGAATATTACATATAAAAATATTGTGCACTATAATCATAGTCTGGAGCATCGAGACTGTCGATGGTTTAGAGGATGCCTTTATATTGACCAATTTTATGGAGAGGAATGCTTTGATGCCGGTCGGGAGGAGGCAGTCACAGAAGGAACTGCAATTATTCGAAATATTCTGTTTGAGAATGTTAAGACAGAGACGGTCGCCGGAAATGGGATTTATCTTTGTGGTCTGCCTGAGCAACCGTTAGAGCATATACGTTTAAAGGATGTAAGAGTGTCTGCACTGCATGGAATTCATGTGAGGAATGTAGCTGGCTTGGAAATGGAAGAGGTTGTGCAGAGCATACAGTGTTAAAAGAGAAAGTTCGAGGAGATAATAAAGGAGAAGTTGATATGTTTACTCTGAATCGAAACACAAATTTTACAACAGAAATCAGGACGACACCGGTACAAAATGCCATTGCTATGCTGGTACGAGACCGGGATGCGGTTTTTGCGGAGACGGATAAGCCGGGAGGCAGCGTTATTCTTGTACAGAAGAATATGACAAAAAATATAGCGGCTATAGGTGAGGAAGATAAAAAGTTACAGCAAAAGGAACGTTTTCTGGCGGAAGAACGATATAAAATTAATGTATCCTCAGACAAAATTGTGATTTATGCGCAGGGAGACTTGGGATTTATTTACGGGTTACTCTATCTCAGTGAGCATTATATGGGAATCCGGCCGTTATGGTTCTGGATGGATCAGAAAATAGAACAGAAGAAAAAAGTACAGATTCCGGAGGGGGTTATCTGTTCCAGAGATCCGGCAGTAGTTTTTCGCGGCTGGTTCTTTAATGACGAAGTTCTCATGCTGAAATGGAAGTTTAATGAAAACGGTATAGACGGCTGGAAAATGTGTTTTGAGGCATTACTTCGCTGCGGCGGGAACATGACCATTCCGGGCACGGATAAGGAATCCAGAAAGAATCGGAAGCTGGCGTCTGACTATGGCTTGTGGATAACTCATCATCATGCGGAGCCTTTAGGAGCAGAAATGTTTGCCAGAGCGTATCCGGGAGAAACACCGAATTATATGGAGTGTCCGGAAAAATTCCACAAGCTTTGGGAAGAAGCGGTTCTGGAACAAAAGGAATGTAAGGTGGTTTGGAACCTTTGCTTCCGTGGACAGGGAGATGCTCCATTCTGGAGCTATGATACAACGGGGGCTTTTGATACCTCTGAAAAGCGGGGCCGTATGATTAGTGACATGATTAAAAAACAGTGTAATGTAGTAAAACAGTATGTTGATAATCCTGTTTTCTGTACTAATTTGTATGGAGAAATCATGGAGCTTTATGAAGAGGGATATGTGGAACTGGAAGAAGATGTCGTGAAAGTCCGTGCAGATAATGGCTTTGGAAAAATGGTGACCAGACGCAGGGATAATCATCAGGGACGCGTAAATGCCATGCCGGATCCTAAGGATAAGGGTGCTCAGGGTATCTATTATCATGTGTCGTTTTATGATTTACAAGCGGCAAATCATATTACCATGCTTCCGAACAGTGTGGAGTTTGTAAATAGCGAGTTGAATGAAGTTATTGCTAATGGAGGAGATTTTTTCTGGGTAATTAATTGCTCCAATGTGCGTCCTCATACATATTTCCTTGATGTGGTACGAAAGAAATGGTACGGAGAAAATGTGACAGATGAAACTCAGGCAGAGGCTTTTGTCAACGAATATTTTGCGGAATGTGAAGAAACAAAGGAAGAAATTGAGGCCTTATATTATGAATATCCGAAGGTTATGCTTTCCTACGGACCAAATGAGGATGAGCATGCCGGGGAGCAGTTTTATACGGAAAATGTTCGGTTACTTAGTCATCAGATTCTGGTGGACAGAAACAGTCCGGCAAAGAGACTTCGCTGGCTGACCGGTGATGTTGATTTGACCGGTCAGGTGCGTGCATTCGGAGAAATCTGCAAGCAGAAGAAGGAGGAACTGGAAAAGCTCTGCCTTGCCTGTACGGTAACGGAAAACGGACTGCGACAGAAAGCACTGCTTTCTGCTACCATTGGGCTGCATATTAAGCTACATCAGACCTGCCGTAAGGGGGCAAGATGCTTTGCAAAAGGCTATGAAGCATTGGTAGCGGAGGATTACGAAAAGGCATTCCTGCTGTTTGGTGACAGTGCAGTATGGTTTGATAAGGGAGAAGCATTACTGCGAGGTACAGAATATGGTGTATGGAAGGATTTCTATTTTAATGACTGCTTTGCAGATATTAAGCATACGGCATACATGGTGCGTAAGGTTATGGGCTATGTGAGAGAACTTGGGGACAATCCAAGCCATGATGCCTGGTACAGGAAGTATTGTTACGCGCCGGAGGACAGGAATGTGTGCCTTTTGCTTGTGTTGGATAATCACATGACAGATGAAGCGCTTTATGAAGCTATGAAAAAGCAGGTGATACGATGAAGGAACAAAATACATTTTTAGATAATATACTTTTTCCTTCGGAGGAATTTACTCCTGTTCCTTTTTGGTTTTTTAATGACGAACCGGAGGAAGAGAAAATCAGGACACAACTGAAGGATTATGTAGATAAGGGAGTCAATGGACTTGTGCTGCATCCCCGGATTGGTATTCCGGAAAGTCTGCCGTATTTATCGGAGGAATACTTTAGGGTAATACGGTTCGTTGTAAAAACAGCGGAAGAACTGGGAATGAAAATTGTTCTTTATGATGAAGGAATGTATCCTTCCGGTTCTGCACACGGTCTGGTAGTAAAGAATAATCCGGAGTATGCTTCCAAAGGAATTTGTCTATGGAAGCAGGAGGGTGAGGTACCTGAAGAGGGTAAGATAATTACCACATTTTCGGATGGCACGAGGCTGGTATATGGTTTTACGCATGGTACTATCAGAGGAATTCATTTCGGAGAGGACGATGGAGAAGCAGGAGCACCGGCTTCTGCAGATATTTTAAATCCGGCAGCTGCAGAGGAATTCATCCGGCTGACACATGATGCCTACTATAGGGAACTGAAGGAATATTTCGGCAAGACGATAATTGCATTTTTTACTGATGAGCCCTGTGCTCTCGGTAGAAATGTGCAAGGTTTCCGGGAGTGGGTACCGGGGTTGGAACTGGAAATGGAAGAGGCAGGAGGAAGTCTGGAGGAACTAAAGGGCCTGTTTCGGGGAGAAAAGAATAACACAACAGAACTCTATCATAAGCTGATAAAAAAACACTTGCGGGAAACATTTTATGCACGTCTTTCAAAATGGTGTGAACAGCATGGTATTATGCTGATGGGACATCCGGAGGCCAGTGATGATGTAGAAGAAGAGCTGTATTTTCACATTCCTGGACAGGACTTGATTATGCGCAGAGTATCACCGGAAACCGGAGGACTTACGGAATTTGATTCCGTGCAGGCAAAGCTTCCGGCAGATATTGCGAGACACCTTGGTCGGAGAAGAAATGCTAACGAATGTTTTGGCGTGTGTGTCAGAGACCGGATATCCTGGTATTTCACCGGGGCAGATATGAAATGGTATATTGACTGGCTTGGAATCCGTGGAGTAAACCTGTATGTACCTCATGCTTTTTATTACAGTGTGCGGGGAAGAAGAAAAGAGGAGCGTCCGCCGGATGTAGGACCGAATAATATATGGTGGAAACACTACCGGAGATTTTCAGACTATATGAAGCGCTTGTCCTATCTTATGACGGATGCGGTAAATGGTGCGAGAGTGGCGGTGCTTTGCGACAATAACCGGGTGCCGTATAAAGAACTGGCGGTGCTTTATGAAAATCAGATAGAATTTAATTATCTTCCGGTGGCATTGCTACCTCAGTGTAAAGTAGAATATGGAAAACTTTGCATCCGGGAGTACCGGTATGATATGGTGTTGAATCTTTTGGGTGAAGCGGCGACGCTGCAAATAAAAGAAAGCAGTGACGGCTCCTGTGTACAGGTGACGGATTGTGTAGAAACAATATTGTCTCAGGAACAGTTTCGTTCGGTAAAAATAGAGAACAGGAGTCCGGGGCTTAGAGTGGTAACTTTAAAAAAAGAAGGAAAGGAGTTACTACTATTTTCTAATGAAGGCGAGGATGAAATCTTTACAAAAGTGAATGTTCCGTGGGATGGTAAACTGATTTTTGTTGATTTGTGGAACGGAGTATATTATACTGAAAAGACAGAAGATAACCGTTTTATACTGAGACTGGCATCAAAGGAAACGTTGCTGGTATTTTCTGATGATGAGGTGAACGTATCGGAAAAAAGAGAAGAAGCTTTTTTGGGAGACTGGTCAGAACGATTCAGACTTTTGGAAAAAGCGGAAAACAGTAAGACATATACTTATACCTATACCACAGAGGCACCTGCCGGTAACGAGTGCTTTGTAGTGCAGGGAGAGGAAATGGCAGAATGTTATTGTAACGGAAACTTCGCAGATGTCAGCTTTTGGAGCCCGCATAAATTTGAAATCGGTAGATATCTGAAAGCGGGGGGTAACGAGATAAAGCTTGTCTTGACAGGAAATGCGGCAAATCTTTATTGTAATGCAGAGATTCCTTTTGGATTGAAGGAAGAATAAAGGAGGAAAAAATAATGATTAAAGGTTTTAAGATGAAATTGTATCCGGGTCAGGAGGCAGAGTACGAAAAGCGCCATAATGAGTTGTGGCCGGAAATGCAGGATATGATTCATGAGCATGGAGGAAAGAATTACACTATCTTTTTAGACAAGGAAACTCTGACCCTGTTTGGTTATATTGAAATTGAAAATGAAGAACTCTGGGCAAAGGGGGCAGATACTGCTATCAACCGTAAGTGGTGGGATTTTATGGCAGACATTATGGAAACTAATCCGGATAACAGCCCGGTGAGTGTTGATTTACAGAATGTATTCCATCTGGATTAGTAATTGAATAGTGTATTCAGGAGGAAGGTCAGTGCCAAAGCAGAAGAAAAATATAACGGAATATCGAAATTATTATCTGCCACTGTCTTTTCCGGTGTTATTACTGACCGGTGACTATTGGAGAATTTCTGATGTCCCAAGCGGACGGTTGCATTTTCATAACTGTCTTGAAATCGGCATTTGTCACAGTGACAGCGGTATTATGGAGTTTTATGATAAAAAAATTTCCTTTAAAGCCGGAGATGTGACTTTTGTACCGAGAAATGTACCTCATACAACGTATAGCTCCAAAGGGACGGCGAGTCGCTGGTCTTATATCTTTCTGGATATGGCAGAAATGTTAAAATCCGTGCTTTCCAGTGCCTGGAACAATTTCAGCATGTCACCGGAGGTTCTGGCGAATTACAATTACATATTCAATGAGGAACAGCATCCGCATATCTGTCAACTGGTAAATCAGATTTTACGGGAGCTGGCGGAAAAACAGCCGGGATATCAGCTCAGTGTGAGAGGACTGGTAATGGCGCTGTTTATTGAAATGATGCGAATTGAACAAAACTTCACCGGAGGAGGAGATGTACCGGGACCACTGGACAGGTTGGAGGAAAAAAATGATCTGGAAGAGAATCTCGCGATTGCTCCGGCGCTCAAGTTTGTTGATGAAAACTATATGCTGCAGTTTCCGATGGAACAACTGGCGGATTTGTGTCATTTAAGTCCGACTCATTTCAGAAGAGTGTTTCACGAGGTAATGGGGCGATCTCCGTTGGATCATCTGAATAATACACGGATACTCAGGGCGTGCAGCTTATTGCGGAGTACGGAGGATTCTATACTTTCTATTTCGGAAACAGTGGGATTTCATTCGGTATCTAGCTTTAACCGCTCTTTTATGAAATTTATGCAATGCTCTCCGAGAGATTACCGGAAGAGTTTGATTCAGACAGAAAAAAACACAAATAATCCATCTATATTAAAATACAGAGGTTGGATGCAACCGGAATAAGTTGTGCAAATTTGCGCTCAAAGCTTATAGAAAAATGGTCCGAGATACCGTTGGTATTTTTGACCATTTTTTTATTGCGTGACGGAATTCCGACTTGATAAAACAGGCATTATGTGAAAAAAGAGGCGGTATATATAGTAAAAATTCACAAGAAAAATATGAATTACGGAACGAAAAATAACGAAAATGTGAACTTGACTTAAACGATTAAGAAAATAAAAGGTCGTTTTTGCATAGTTTTTGTTTGACAATGGAGAGAAATATGCAAAAAAATGTAGGATAATCTAGGTACAAAAGCAAGATACTTTGTGTATTTTGCACAAAATATTAGAAGGGTAGTGAAAGTGTGGCAAGACCAAAGAAGGCAAAGAATATTGAGCTTTATGCACCAACAACGTGGAAAAAAGCTTTCAAGAGAGACTGGCAGCTATATCTGCTGATTATTATACCGTTGCTGTTAGTAATAGTATTCAGCTATGCAGCATATCCGGGTATGAGAATGATTTTCTACAATTACAAACCGGCAAGAGGGTACGCAGGCAGTGAATTTGTAGGCCTGGAAACAATTAAGAAGGTATTTCAGGATAAGGACTTCTTCCTGGCTCTTAGAAATTCCATTATATTTAACTTGCTGAACCTGCTTGTCAGCTTTCCGATGCCGATTGTTCTGGCGCTTATGTTAAACGAACTTCGTTTTCCGAAGTTTAAGAAGGTAACACAGACCATTCTGTATTTACCGCACTTTTTGTCCTGGGTTATTATCGGTGCCCTTGGCTATCAGTTATTTAAGCCGTCCACAGGTATCGTAAATATTATTATGATGAACCTTGGTCTTATTAAAGAAGGAATTCCATTCCTGACAGAACCAACCCACTGGGCAGTGACTTATCTGCTTATTGGTGTATGGCAGGGCATGGGCTGGGGCACCATCATCTATCTGGCAGCCATCAGTTCCATCAGTGGTGAACTTTATGAGGCAGCCATGATTGACGGTGCAAACCGTTGGCAGAGAATGTGGCACATTACACTGCCGGGTATTAAGAGCACCGCAGTAACATTGTTAATTATGAACCTTGGACGTATCATGGGTAGTGACTTCGAACGTCTGAGTGCATTCGGTAACAGTAGTGTTAAGCAGTATCAGTACCAGCTTGCTATCTACATATATGAAAAAGGTCTTGCGGGAAATAACTTCAGCCGTGCAACCATGGTTGGTGTGTTCCAGTCCCTGGTAGGTCTGGCTCTGGTACTTGTTGCGGATAAAGTTGCCAAGAAGCTTGGCGAAGACGGATTACTGTAGGAGGTGGATGACATGAGTAAGAAGCAGAAAAAAGAAATCGAATCCACAAACGACGGAAGCCGTGCAATCAATAAGATAAAAATCAGTGATATTGTCATTATGGCAATTCTGATTATCCTGTGTCTGACCTGTATTTTGCCGTTCATTCATTTGGCAGCAAAATCAGTATCCGCAGATACATATGTTATTGCAAAAAAAGTATTTTTCTGGCCAAAGGGCTTTAATATTACGGCATATAAGGCTGTGTTTGAAGACGGACGTCTGGTTTACTCTTTCGGATATTCTGTTATGTTGACTGCAATCTTCACCTTGCTTGGTATGGTTGTCTGTACTTGTGCGGCATATCCGTTGTCCAGAAAAAGATTAAAAGGAAGAAACTGGTTATCTTTCCTTTTAATGGTACCTATGTACTTTAGCGCAGGTCTGATTCCATCTTATGTATTGATGAATGACCTTGGTCTGATTGATACGATGTGGGTGTTAATCCTTCCGTTGATTTTCTCCCCGTACAATATGCTTATTATGAAGTCTTTCTTCCAGTCCAGCATTCCGGATACCTTGGAAGAAGCAGCATTCCTGGATGGTGCAACCAATTTCCAGACTTTGTTCAAAGTGGTGCTTCCGCTTTCCAAGTCTATTATTGCAACACTGTCTCTGTTCTACGCAGTAGGTCGTTGGAATGCATATGCGGATGCAAAGTATTATATCCGTATGAATCAGAAATTAAAGCCAATTCAGTTGTTGCTTTCTGAAATGGTTGCTACAGCCAGTGAAGCAGCAAACTCTGCTTTCGAGGCAGTAGTAAATCTTGCTACACCTGAGGTTTTACAGGCAGCGGCAATTATGTTTGTAACATTACCAATCATTTGTATTTACCCATTTGTTCAGAAGTATTTCGTAAAGGGTGTTATGATTGGTGCGGTAAAAGGTTAAAGATAGTTTTCCCGCTAAGTGCGGGTTGTTGCTTCCGACAGAGGGTCGGAGGTAAAATAAAAGCTATGCAAATTAAAGGAGGGTAAAATTATGAAGAAAAGAAATCTTCAGAAGCTCGTTGCTACACTCTTAGTTGGTGTTATGGCAATGGGATGTTTCGCTGGTTGTGGAAAGAAAGACGAAGAAACCAAGCGTAATGCAGAACTTTACAATGAAGTTGCAGGTATTGAAGGCTACACCGCGTTCAAGGATCAGGTAACATTACAGATTCCGGTTTACAACCGTGGTGCTCAGGGTATTGATCCTGTAACAGACAATGGTTATGTTGACTATGTTCAGAAGAATTTTGGTGACAAGTACAACATCAAGATGGAATTCGTTCCAATCACACGTTCCGACGTTATGACAGACTATGCATTACTTGCATCTACAAACAACATTCCTACAATCCTTATGGAGTATGACTATCCAAAGGTAACACAGTGGGCAGAAGATGGTTACTTACAGACAGTAGACCTTGATCTGTTTGCTAACATCGCACCTACATACTATCAGAGAATGGTAGATTTAAATCAGTTAGCATATACAAAGATTAACAACGATACTTTCTTTGTATTAGCTGAAAGACCTTACTATGATACAACTTACACCTTCTGTACTTTCGTTCGTATGGACTGGTTAAAGAAGGTTGGTATCAATGAAGTTCCAAAGAGCTACGCTGAGTACTGCACAGCAATGGATAAGATTATCGAAGCTGGTATTGCTAAGCATCCTGCAGGTGGTACTATGGTAACAGCAGCTTATGTTGCTAACTTCGGTTTCAGAAATTACCCAATCGATGAGGCTGAATGGGCTCAGCACTCCTCCCTTGGTACTCCATCCTTCTCCTGGGAGCCAACAAAGAAGCTTATCAAGAGAGCAAATGCTGAATACAACAAGGGCTACACAGACCCAGAGTACTACATCACAGACGCTGAAACAGCTAAGGCTAAGTTCATCAATGGTGAAACTTACTCCTACGGCGGTTACATGTCCGCATCCGTTGACTGGTTAAAGGCTTTCTATGCAGCTAACCCAGATGCAGAATTAGCTATTGCTTCCAACTACGGTGGTGTAGAAGCAGGCGTTATGGAATTCCCACAGATCCGTGCAGATAACCCGTATGGTATGACTATCGGTTTCGGTAGTGATGCTACTGGTGAAGAAGTTAAGGCTGCTATGATGTACATGGAATGGTGTACACAGCCTGAAGTTCTTTATGAATTACAGCACAATGATTGGAACAACTACAACAACTCCAAGGACTTCTGGTGTGTAACTATCGAGTCCGTAAAGGCAGCTACTATTGAAGAAGCTATCGGTGCTATTGCTCCTACAGATGGCGTTCCGGAAAAATTCCAGGCTGATATCAAGCAGCAGATGATTGATAACTACTATGAGTTAAGAAAGATTGCTGATGAAGGTCATGCTTACACAGACCCTGCATTCTCTGCATCTGTAGCAGCAGAATCCGAGTACAATGCAACCTTACTTAGCAAGTACATTGAGTACTATGACAAGTTAGTAATGTGCAAGCCGGAAGAGTTTGACGCATTATATGAGCAGTACAGCAAGGAATACTTAGCAGCAGGTTACCAGGCAATTATTGATGAAAGACTGGAACTTTACAAGGCAGGCAAGACAACAAAGCTTCCTTGGAACAAATAAGTTTTAGGGTTACTAAGCCCCCGGTCCGGTAAGACCGGGGGCTGTAATTTTAGACATGGCTTATTTTAAATTTTTTATATTATTTGCATCTATCAAATTTTTACGCTCTGCAAGACGCATGTCGTAAAAATTTGATAGATACAAATAGCGTAAATATTAAAAAATATACATATAAAAAATACAGTTCCCAAAGGCTTGTGCCTGTGGTTTAGTAATAAGCCGGGTGCATGGGCGAAGGCTGTAAGCACAAGTTGCGCGTAATTTTCCGACTTTGGATTTGAGTAGTTATATGGTTATTGCGACATTTCTATATTGCTGATTCTTCTCTTGGCAGATTTGCGAGTTTGCCCTTTTTCCGTGGATGCACATTACGGAGAAAGCGTAGATTTTCAACTGTTTTGCCAGGCAGACAGCAATCTTCCGACACGGATGTCGGAAGAAGGATTTACTGAGACATGGATGGCGAATTAAATCCGGTTGCGTACCAAATGATTACTTATCCGCAAAAGAGTATGAAAATCACGCTTTAGCAGCAGTGCGGACATGGAAAAAGGGTAAACCGCAAATCCCTAAGAGAAAAACTAACGTAAAAAAATAAAATAGCCATATATAACATTCAAAGTAGAGGAGGAAACCTATATGAATCTGGATTTCGACAAAAAACAAATTGAGCAGGTGATTGACCGTATTGTTAAGCGTACCATGAATATGGATCTGACCTGGGACTGGCCATGTGGAGTGGCGTATTATGGTATTAGTGAGGCGTACGAAAAGACAAAGAATGAAGAGTACTTAAAGCTATTAAAGGACCGGGTAGATGAACTGATTGAGCTTGGTCTTCCAAAGGTATGGACAGTAAATGCCTGTGCTATGGGTCACTGTCTGTTAAGTCTTTATAAGGCTACCGGTGAGCAGAAGTATATGGACATTTTAATGACCAAAATTGAATATATTCAGAAGGATGCTTTACGTTTTGGTGATAATGTGTTACAGCATACTGTTTCTGCGAACAACGATTTTCCGGAGCAGGCTTGGGCAGATACCCTGTTTATGGCGGCATTCCTGTTGCTTAGAGTAGGTGTGCATTTAAATGATAAGGAAATGATTGAAGATGCGCTGAATCAGTGGTACTGGCACATCAAGTACTTACAGAATCCGGGCAATGGTCTCTACTATCATGGTTATAACAATATTACAAAGGATCATATGTCCGGTATTTACTGGGGCAGAGCTAATGCATGGGCAGCTTACACCATGTCCAAGGTTGGCGGCATTCTTCCGGAGTGCTATCTCTATCCAAAGTACATGGATGTGGCAGGCTCTTTAAATGAACAGCTTTCTGCATTAAAGACAGTACAGACAGAAAATGGTTTGTGGAGAACTGTATTAAATGACGAATCTTCTTATGAAGAAATTTCTGCTTCTGCAGGTATTGCAGCAGCAATGTTAGAACGTGGTAATCCACTACATACAAAGTATTTAAACAAGGCTATTAAGGGACTGCTTGCAAATGTAAGTGAAGACGGAAAGGTAATGAACGTTTCCGGCGGAACAGCAGTTATGAATGATGTGGAATCCTACTGTGGAATTTCCAAGGATTGGATTCAGGGCTGGGGTCAGGGTCTGGCACTGGCATTCTTCTCCACATTATTAGTATCCGGTGATATTCAGAAGGATGGTGCACTGTAAACAATGATTCAGAAAAATTTTCGCTTCGGACAGCAGGCGGCGGATAACGCCGTACTGCTTCACCCGGAGGACTTATTCACACAAAAGAAAAAATATGGCTTCGTGGTAGAGGAAAACCGGAGAAGTGAAAATACACTGAAGCTTGCAGAACTGAATGCGGCTTTTGATACGATGTATTGGTATCAGGACAGTGCGTTCAGCAGGATAGAAGAAACGGAGCGAAGCTGTTTTTTGGACTCTGCCGCTTTAATGAAGCAGTTAAGTGAAAGGGAAGGCGGCACCTATCCCGGAGAAAAACGACGGATTCCTCTGATTTTTAAGTGCTGTGTGCCAAAACAGGGCAACTATCTGGTGAAGATTAAAATTTGTCCAACCAAGGATATGGAGGATGTGTTGATTTTTACCGGACGAAGAAATCTGAGATTTCATGGAAATATTCCGGAGGGCAAGGAGTTTGAACTGTCCTGTATTGTAAATGTATGTGATATTATTCCGCGAGGCAAAGAGCAGTTTTTTGCTCATCGTTCCATAGATATTGCCATTGTGGCAGAACGACCGGAAATTTCCGGTTTATCTGTGACCAGTGTGAAATGTCCGACGATTTATATTGCCGGGGATTCCACAGTAACGGACCAGTCGGCAGAATACCCATATGCACCGGGTACCAGCTACTGTGGTTGGGGGCAGATGCTTCCGGCATATGTTACCGGAAATTATGGTATTTCTAATCATGCGCATTCCGGATTAACAACAGATAGCTTCCGAAAAGAAGGTCATTATTCTGTGATGGAACAGTATGCAGCACCGGGAGATTTTTATTTCTTCCAGTTTGGTCACAATGACCAGAAGCTTGCAGAATTAAAGGCAAATGGCGGGTATAAAACAAATTTACTGACCTATATTGCAGATTGCAGAAGTCGTAACGGCTATCCGATTATTGTAACACCGATAGCACGAAATACCTGGAAGGGAAATGACGGTACCTACAATGATTTATTAGAAGAATATGCGGCGACCTGTATTGAGGTTGGCAAGGCAACGGGAACTCCGGTTGCTGATTTGCATAAACGAAGTATGGATTTTATTTTAGAGCATGGTCTGGAGGATTCTAAGCACTATTTCTTTCCGAAGGATTATACCCATAGCAACGATTACGGTGCTTATAAAATGGCAGGGTTTGTTGTGGATGAGTTAAAGCGGGTACTCCGTGCCAGCAATGAAAGTGTCTATCGCCAGTTGGCAGATAGTTTAACAGCAGGCTTTGGAGAATGGACTCCGGCAGAAGAAATTGTACTTCCGGAAAAGCCACAGGTGTATGCAGGTATTGAAAATCCGACATTACCGGGAAAACTGCTTTCAGAGGTAGAGGATTTGGAAAAAGATGCAGACCGGGTAACAGTGCTTGATATGCTGATTAAGACAGCAAGATTTTTCCCGACGAATGTATATAACGATATGTTCACCGATGTTGTGGGGCATGAGTGGTATGCAGGAACGGTGGAATGTGCTTATCAGAATGGTCTGATTGACCCAAATCTGGTGATTGATGGATGTTTTGAGCCACTGGGTCCGGTTACATTAGAAGAGTTTTTAGTGTTTGCGATGAATGGTTATAAGAGTAGAAAACAGTTACCGGCAGAACAGCCTTGCCCATTAGATGAACTGTGTAAAGATTTTACCAGACCATTTGTCCGGGCAGCATATGCTCTGGGATTGATTAAGACTACAGATGGTGAATTGCTGAAAAAGAGGATAACAAGAGGAAGGGCAGTGGAATTCTGCCGAAGTATGAAAATATAGTACTGTTTTAGAGGAGGAAATGAGTATGTCACAGCAGAAGGGCGGTTTTACCCTGCCGGGAGAATCCGGCTATGAAGCATTGACGCTTCGGATGGCCAAAAAGTGGGGAGCAGACGTAATTCGTGACAGTGATGGTACGGTATTGTCCGATGAAATCACAAAGTCCGGATACGGAATTTATTCCACCATCTGCATTATTCGCGACCACAACGAGTGGGCAAAACAAAATTTAGACAAATTACAGCAGACCTTCCTTTGTACACCGGCACAGGTGGCAACCGGGGAGTTTGTAGAAATCAAGTTGATGGAAAGCTTTTTTGCGGATCAGTTTAAGATAAATGACAGCAAGGATGCTTTTCCGTACTGGGAAGTCTATGACCGTACTACCAACGAATTGGTGAATACAGAGGACTGGGTATATGATGCAGAAGAAGGTATGGTTACGGTGAAAGCAGTACCGTTCCACAAGTATACGGTAAGTTTCTTAGCATACCGTATCTGGGAAGAAATTTCCATGTACAACCATACCACCAACAATTGGGAAAAAGAGCATCTGATGCAGATTGATCCAAGATATCCGGAGGTTCGGGAATATCTGGTGAAGTGGATGCGTAATTGGTGTGAAACTCATCCGGATACTACTGTAGTTCGTTTTACTTCTCTGTTCTACAATTTTGTTTGGATTTGGGGCAGCAGCGAAAAGAATCGCCACCTGTTCTCTGATTGGGGGTCTTATGATTTTACCGTCAGCGACAGAGCCTTAAATGAATTTAAGAAGGAATACGGATATTCCATGCATGCGGAGGATTTCATTAACAAGGGAGAACTGCATGTAACCCATATGCCTGGCACAAAGCAGAAGGCAGACTGGATGGAATTTATCAATAAGTTTGTTATCGAAGTAGGCAAGGAGCTTATCGATATCGTGCATGAATACGGCAAGAAAGCCTATGTATTCTATGATGACAGCTGGGTTGGTGTGGAACCATACAACGGAAAGTTCCACGAATTCGGCTTTGACGGCCTGATAAAGTGTGTATTCAGCGGTTATGAGGTTCGTCTTTGTGCCGGTGTGGATGTTCCGACCCATGAGTTAAGACTGCACCCATATCTGTTCCCTGTAGGACTTGGCGGTGCACCTACTTTCTCTGAGGGCGGCGATCCGACACTGGATGCTAAAAAGTACTGGAATAGTGCAAGACGTGCTATGCTTCGTGTAAAGATTGACCGTCTGGGTCTTGGCGGCTACCTGCATTTAGTAGAGCCATATCCGGATTTCTGTGATTACATTGAGGAGCTGACCGACGAATTCCGTATGATTCGCTCTTTCCATGATGCCGGAAAGCCATATGAAATTAAAACGAAGGTAGCGGTGCTTCATTATTGGGGCAAGCTTCGTTCCTGGACATTATCCGGTCATTTCCACGAAACCTATATGCATGATTTAATTCATATCAACGAAGCATTATCCGGTCTTCCGGTAGATGTGAAGTACATTTCCTTCGAGGATGTAAAGAATGGTGCACTCGATGATGTTGATGTGGTAATTAACGCAGGATACGCAGGCAGTGCCTGGAGCGGCGGTGATGCATGGAAAGACGATGCTCTGGTAACTATCCTTACCAAGTGGGTACACGAAGGCGGAACTTTCCTTGGTGTGAACCAGCCATCCGCAGTGGCGGGTTATGATAATTACTTCCGTATGGCCCATGTACTGGGTATTGACGAAGATACAGGTGCCAAGGTTTGTCATGGCAAGTGGCAGTTTAACGCTGCTGACGAAGAAGGAATTCTTCCGGCAGGTGCTCATGTGGCAGCAAAACCAAAACGTTATTTAACCGATGGTAAAGCAAAGGTTCTTATGGCAGAAGATGGTCAGCCGGTAGTGACTGTAAATGAGTTTGGCAAAGGAAAAGGAATTTATCTGGCTTCCTTTGATGTAGATTTGGCAAATACCCGTATGCTGTATCAGTTAATTCGCTATGCCGGCGGCGAAGGCATTACCGGCAAGTATATGACAGATAATCTGAATTGTGAGTGTGCTTATTATCCGGTAAGCAAAAAGCTGGTTGTAATCAACAACAGCGGCGAAGAACAAACAACAACTGTTCCAACAGATACAGGAGCTGTGACGGTTGCTCTCCCTCCATACGCAACCGTTTTTAAGGAACTGTAATATTTTCCAAAAGCCTTAGAGCAAGGGAAGCAAAAAATCCTAATGTGAGAACATTAGGATTTTTTGCTTTGTATAAACGAATGGAATGTGGTAAAATAAAAGATGTAATGATTTGTAAAGAAAGAAGGTGCCTGCATGTCGGATGAATATATTCCACCATTTACAATGACAGAAGAAATCATGAATAGAGTAATTGAAATTGGGGAGTTGGTTGGACAAATAACGGCCTTTGATCAGTTATCAACAAATCCAAAATTGCGAAGAGAAAATAGAATTAAGACAATTCATTCTTCTTTGGCGATAGAGCAAAATACATTAACATTGGAGCAGGTAACGGATGTTATTGACGGAAAAAGAGTATTGGCTCCTCCGGCAGAAATCAGGGAAGTAAAAAATGCTTATGAAGCATATGAGGAATTACAAAAACTAAATATGTATTCCATCAATGATTTATTAAAGGCGCATAAGCTTATGACAGAGGGATTGGTGGAAGAGTCTGGAGTATTTCGGCATGGGAATGCAGGAGTATATACAAGTGACAATATTTTAATTCATGCAGGTTCGCCTGCTCATTATGTTCCTGCGCTTGTACAGGATTTATTTGGATGGTTAAAAAAATCAAATATGCATCCTTTAATCAAATCCTGTATATTTCATTATGAGTTTGAATTTATTCATCCATTTGCAGATGGTAATGGGAGAACTGGAAGATTGTGGCATACATTGATTTTGCAGAATTGGAAGTCGTTCTTTGCGTGGCTTCCGGTAGAAACAATGATTCACGAAAATCAAGAGGCATATTATAATGCGATTAATGATTCTAATAATGCAGGAGAGTCTACAATTTTTGTAAGCTTTATGTTGTGTATGATTTCTCAAATGTTGCAGGAAATTGTAGAAACTCAGAATAAGCATAGAAATGTCGGAATAAATGTCGGAATAAATGTCGGAATAAATTTAAACGATATGGCAGTGGAAGATAGGATTCTTATGTTATTGAAGGATAATCCAAGAATAACTGCAAAACAAGTGGCAGCTACATTGAATTTATCAGAGCGTCAGGTGGAAAGGACAATCGCGTTACTCAAGAAAAGTGGAAAACTTCAGCGCATCGGTGCAAACAAAAATGGTAGCTGGAAGGTAATATAAGGAGGTTTTGTTTTATGAAGAACAGTTGTATTTGTCCATCGTTATCTTTGTTGCGATTGCGGTTACTCGGAAGAGTGGATTGACAAGGAAGATATCGGGACGCTGAAGAAAAAGTATTAAGGTTATAAGAAGTGATTTCTTGACACAAGTGTCTATTGGTGGTAGACTAAAAGAAAAAAGTCTATCATCAATAGACACTTTTTGCTTTGCTAAAAACGTAGTTTATAAAAAGAAAAAATGCTTGCTGCATGGAAAGAAGGAATTCTATATGGAAGACATTAAATTAGGTCTGGTAGAAGCACGCTTCGCCGATATCATCTGGAATAACGAACCTCTTACCACAAGAGAACTGGTGGCACTGTGTGAACAGGAGTTAAACTGGAAACGCACCACCACTTATACGGTGTTAAAGAAGCTTTGTGACCGTGGTATTTTTGCTACGAATGAGAAGCAGGTGACTTCCCTAATTTCAAAGGAAGAATTTTTTTCGATTCAGTGTGACACTTTTGTGAAGGAGAACTTTCAAGGGTCACTGCCGGCGTTTATTGCAGCTTTTGCTTCCCGGAATAAGCTGAGCGATAAGGAAATCGCAGAAATCCGCCGGATGATGTCAGAACTGGGAGAGGAGTAGCGTATGGAAGCATTGTTTCTTGAAATAGTAAACAGGAGCCTTGCCGCAGGTGTTCTTATACTGATTGCAATATTGTTTCGGGCTTGTTTTAAAAAGATGCCTAAATGGGTTCGTCTTGTGCTCTGGGGCTTTGTGGCGGTCCGGCTGCTTTGTCCGGTGATGTTGGAGAGCAAGTTCAGTCTGATGCCGGATACGGATAATGTAATAGAATTTCTGGAAGAAGCATCAGAACAGAGAGTGCCTGAATTTACAGAACAAATGCAGATTAGCGATAGTGGCAGTGTAGAAAATGTGAATTCGGAAATAACAGATACTCTTTGGCAGGAAAATGCGGAGACAACGGGGGCAAACGACACTCCGAACCGGAATCCGATGGAAGATCCGGTAACTGAATCTTCCAAGGAGGAGAGACCGGAGGATGACAGATGGGTATCGGAGTTTGATATTCCGACGGAACAACCACAGGTACCCGATACAACAGGTCAGGAACAGCCTTTGCAAAATAAAACAGGACAGCTGTCTGTTCTTTCTGTCGCTGCTATCCTGTGGCTTCTTGGCATGGTTTGTCTGTGTCTGTACAGCACTGTAAAATATCTCAGATTAAAACAACAGGTCCGCATTTCGATTAACGAAAAGGAAAATATTTATCTTTGTGATGCCATTGATACACCGTTTGTATTGGGGTTCTTTTTACCGAAGATTTATCTGCCTTCCGGCTTGGAGCAGGAGACGGCGGACTATGCGGTTTTGCATGAAAAAGAGCATCTTCGCTGTGGTGACCAGTGGTGGAAGTTGCTCAGCTTTTTACTGCTGGTGTTATATTGGTTTCATCCGCTTGTCTGGGTGGCATATCTGCTTGCCTGCAACGATATAGAGTATGCATGTGATGAACGTGTGATTAAACGCCTGGAGCGGGAGGAACGAAAAGCATATACAAAGGCATTGTTATCTTGCAGCATGGGGCACCGGACAATGTTGTTTTGCCCGCCGTCTTTTGTCAGAAACAGCGTAAAGGAACGGGTCCGTTCCGTCGTGAACTTTAAAAAGGCAACCATTCCTATACTGTGTTTGGCAGTGGTGGTCTGTGTGACTGTGGCAGTCACATTTCTGACCGACAGGAAACAGGGAGGGGTTTATGAAATAGAACTAAATGAAGTAGAACTTTCGAAGAAAACCGCAGAACATATTGCAGAAGAAATTGCGGAATTGATGGAGGAAGCAGCAGAAGGAGTTTCCAGGCTGGAAAACTTTTCGTGTACATTTTATGAACTGGAATCGGAACAGGAAAACAGGCTGCTTCGTGTATCTGTGGAGGCAGACAGTGCGCTTGTCCGGGAACCGGAGGACAGTCCGCTGATTCAGGGGATGAAAAAGGCACAGTCAGAACTTACTTACGAAGCAGAGCGAGCCTTTGCCCAGACCATGATTGACAGCATGCTTGCACAGATGGAGGCAGACAGAGAAGAGCGCATCTGCGAACCGGTAATTTTTGTGATATTGGATGAAAAGGGAAACTATGAATTGGTCTATGGCGACGCAGAGAGAACTCCATTGGAGGACTATTTTCAAAAAGAAAATGCAGAACTGGAAGAATTTCTTGGTTATCTGACGGTTTATCAGCGGACAGGGATTCATCCACCGGTGGATACGGTGGGAAGCTCCGGCTACGTGTACAGCAAGGCATTGGAAAACCCGGAAAATCAGGTGGTAAATTATGCTGCATATGTCAGCGGAATCAGCGTAAATCAGTCATTCTTATACTATGGTGATAGTGTTTATGATGATATTGCATCATATGAGGTGAAGGACAAGGAGAAGCTTCCTTGGGCACTCTTAGGAGATGAAATTAAGGTAGCTTATTCGAATAACGGCAGATACTGGTCGGAACGGGATAAGCTGACAGAGTGTACCGGTCAGGGCACGATATATCAGGTGAAAGGGTATGAGGACAGCTATCTGGTGGCGCTGGTGTATGCAAGAGATTTCCCAACGGGAATGTATGGGATGAGCAGCTGGGAAAGTACGCCTTATAAGCAAAGAGTATTTCACCGGGACGATGTGATGGAGGATGGTGTGGACCCAACCTACTGTGTGATACTCTGCGAGCGTATAAACGATTTATGGTTTCACGAAGGAAGAGAGGTATTTAGCAAGCGGCTTCATCTGGAGAACGCAGTTACGGCGAATGGCTTATCCATGGAGGAAGAACTGCTTTGGAATTTTCTCGCGGAGCTGAATAATGCCACTTTCATTCAGCCGGATAGTACCGATTTGCCGGAGTTTTCAGAACTTGCCGCCCAGACCATTACCTTTACCGATGCAGTGGGAGTAAAACATTCCATGCTATTGTATGAAGGCGGTTATGTGGTAGAGCAGGCCTGCAACACCAGGCTGATTGCGAAAATAGAGGAAGAAACCTGCCGTCGTGTTATGGAACGGATACAGGCACACGAAGCCGAGCAACCGGTGGTTTCCTTTGAACGTGCCTTTCCGGTGGATAAGGTATGGAACAGGGAAGAAGGATATGAAGAGATATATGAAGAGTTTTCAGAGCGTGTCAGAGGGCAGTTGTTTAATGAAAATTTTCTGCCGTTCTGGGGAGACGAGGATGGTTATTATGTTTCCGGAGTACCGTTATATGAGTACGATGTGCAGCATGAAGTCTTGTCCGATGGAACAAGTCTGCTTGTACTGTCGAAAGAATTTGACAGATCCGGATTGTTTTGGTTCCATCTGAGCTTCGAAGAACCAAGTGTGGCATATACGAGCTGGTCTCAGGAAATTTTGGAACTGATGAAGAAACAGCCGTCGGAAGAATTTATTTTTCTGGATTTGGCTCCGGGGCTGGCTGTGTTGGATGACCGGAATGTCATACGCTGGAATTCCTCACAGAGTAAGCAAAACTTTATGCCGGAGGATGGTCTGTATCAGAAATTGTATTCGGACGAACTGGCAGTTTCTTATGAGGAATTGACGGCGAAAGAAAACCTGCTCTGGGTACCGGTGAAGGGTGATGAAGTGCCGGAAGGTTCTGATGTACCAACCCCATCCAAAACACCGGTGGATAAGTCACAGCGTCTTTATCAAAAGGGATACGAAAAAAGTCCCTATGCGGCTTATTCTGCAACGGAATGGTTAAAGAATGGTCGTCTGGAGGTTCCGTTTGACAGAGACGATATGTTAGAGGCAGGCCAGATGTCAGAACGGTATGCCATGTATTATATCCCACAGGAAGCGCTACGAAAGGCATCTGCGGTGGATTTGGTCAGAGTATCGGTTTTTGATTATCCGTTTGGAACGTATTCTGAATTTGCTTTTCCTTCGGAGTATTTGCATTCTGTCAGAGAACGCTTTAACGCAGTGGACGAACTGTTTGGGCGGGAGGATATGGCAACAGCACTTCTTAATATGTACGAGGCGAATGGTTTTTCCATGCGTTCTGCTGCTACTTCGAAAGCAAAGAAAGAAGAGGCTGCCAGACAGGAGAATGGTATTATACTCATGGAAATTTTTCTGGCGACGGACGAAGTTTTTGAGAGACTGGACGGATGTCAGTCGCAGGTACTGGATGCAGTGAAGTATAAAATGCAGATGCGAAACTCCGGGTTATACTTGGCAGAGAACTCCGTGGATGGTTTCTTTTCCTACATCAAAGAAAATTCCCGAAAGGGAAATAAGTGGTATGATTACATTATGACGTGGTATTTCGACGATAAGGAATTGCTTACATATTTGGAAAATGCCTCCTATCCGACAGACAGTGTCAAGGTGCAGTCACAGCCTTTGGAAGAGACAGGAACCCAAACACAGCCTTCTGCTTCTGCAGAGGATGAAGTGTTGAAAACAATAAAGCTTCCGCTGATGGGAGAAGAATGCACCTTCGAAGTGCTTGGTAAGAAACGTACGGACATGGATATTTACGGTGTCCGGGAGATTATCCTCTATACCGGAGGGGAACCGTATCAGTCCATTTTGGTGCAGGAAGCCATTGATACAGATGGTGTGGATGGCATTGATAAGGGGTATACGGAGTGTCCGCATATGGAAGATACCGTGAACTTAAAGGATGTCAATTTTGACGGCTATCCGGATTTAGAAGTCTGGGGCTGGTCGCCAAACAACAGTATTCCGTATTATTACTGGTGCTGGAATCAGGAAACACTGCAGTTTGAGTATGCCTTCTGTTTACAACTGACAGATGTGGATGAAGAGCGGAAGCATTTGATTTCTTATACAAAGGCCGGTGGCGGTGTGTATTATATGGAACGTTACCGCGTCACAAGGGAGAACAAACTGGAACTGGCGGAGCGTATGACGGAGGATTACCGGACATTTATGAACTGGCAGGAAGCATACCGGGATGTGATTTATAATTTCCCGGACAATATGACGGACTTGAATAATCCATACGCCACAAGAGATACCAGTGACTGGACCAATGCGGAAAAAGAGTTGTTTTTGGGAATTCTTGATTTTGATGCGGATGGAACACCGGAACTTCTGATTGGTGATACGGTATCTCTGGCAGTATTCACGTTCCGGAATGGAAAGATGGAGAAATGCACAGAAGTCATATTGCCAAATGGATTTAACCGGATTGACGATGCAGCTTTTAAAGAAAATGCCGTGATAGTAAACTGTTATGGTGTCAGTGCGTTTGGTCATGCAGCGGTGACTTACCGGGATGGCAAGTGGATAAATGCAACCTGCAGCAATGCGGATGGGGAAATCTTTATCAACGGAGAAAAGGCAAGTAGTGAAGCTTGGAATGCGGTAATGCCGTTTCCGGTGGATGAATGGGGCATTATTGAGAAGCTGGGCAGTGTACAGCGAGAGCACAGGAATCGTGTGGTAAAGGAAGAGGATGGCACTTATGCTTTGTATCCATGGACGTCCGGGTCTGCGTTTCCGTATTATGAGATGCAGTGGGCAAACGAAGGCATAAAGCTGGATGAAACCTTTGATTTTGAGCAAATCCGCTGGATAGAAGAGTAAACGTTATATTGAGATTTTTTTTCGAACCCTCCTGCGTCTAATCATTGAATTTGCATGGCAGATTGTGATATGATGAGCGCAGGAGGGATTCTCTATATAGGGAATGAAAAAATTACGAAAGGATTACAATATTATGGAACTGACATTAGTAAAAGGACGTCCGGAGAGTAATGACGGACGATTAGATAAAGAAATTCGCACCTATGACCTGCTGGATTCTCTTGGTATTGAATACGAAAGAGTAGACCATGAAGAGGCCAATACCATGGAGGCCTGTGCAGCCATTGATGAAGTACTGGCTCCGGCGGTTATCTGCAAAAATTTATTTTTGTGCAATGCCCAGAAAACGAAGTTTTATCTGTTGATGATAAGAGAGGATAAAAAATTTCTCACTAAGGATATTTCCAAGCAGATAAATTCTGCCAGACTATCCTTTGCCCCGGCAGAATACATGGAGCAGTTTCTGGATATCACACCGGGTTCGGTAAGTGTGCTGGGGCTGATGAATGACACAGAAAATAACGTGACTCTGCTGGTAGATGAGGATGTTTTGAAGGCAGAGTATTTTGGCTGCCATCCATGTATCAATACCTCCAGTCTGAGGCTGAAGATAGCAGATATATTTGGACCGTTTTTACAGGCGGTGCATCATGAATATACAGTGGTGAAGTTATGATGCTCAAAGCATAATAGAACGCAAAAATAAAGAGAGGAATAGTTATCTATGTTCAATTTTGAAAACAAGGTGGTTGTAGTAACCGGGGGCGCACAGGGGATTGGGAAATGCATCTGCGAGGAATTTGAAAAGCTGGGCGCAAAGGTCTGTGTCATTGATTTACAGGAAAATGCTTATTTTCAAGGAGATGTTGGAGATAAACAAACCTTGGAGCAGTTTGCGGAAAAGGTGATAGCAGAGCACGGACATGTGGATTATTTAATCAATAATGCAAAGCCGCTATTTAAAGGTATTGAGAAGTGTACTTATGAAGAATTTACTTATGCCCTGAACGTTGGAGTGACATCGGCATTTTATTTATCCAAGCTGTTTTTGCCTTATTTTGCAGCGGGAGCCGGCATTATCAATATTTCTTCCAGTCGTGACCGCATGAGCCATCCGCAAAGTGAAAGTTATACAGCGGCAAAGGGAGGGATTCATGCATTGACCCACGCTCTGGCAGTAAGTCTTTCCGGAAAAGTGCGAGTCAACTCGATTTCTCCGGGGTGGATTGATACAGACTACACAGTGTATGAAGGTCCGGACGCAACCCAGCATCCGGCAGGTCGGGTAGGAAATCCGCTGGATATTGCCAACATGGTACTGTTTCTTTGCTCGGATAAAGCCGGCTTTATCACAGGAGAAAACATTTGCATTGATGGTGGAATGACAAAGCAGATGATTTATCATGAGGATCATGGATGGAAGTTCGAGAAATAGCATAAATTAAGTAAAAAGAGGGAGGAAAATAGCATGCAAATGGTTTTACTTACAGCCCTTGGTATCGGTGGTGCTACCATCATCGGTGCAGCCATCGGCTTTTGTGTAAAAAATGTATCTCATAAAGTGAATGATATGATTTTAAGCTTTGCTGCTGGAATTATGTTAGCAGCAGCGGTAAATGGTCTCATTGCACCGGCCTTTGAACTGGTAAGTGGTGCGCAGATGGTGATTCCTGTGGTTGGGATTTTTGCAGGAGCCCTGTTCCTAAATTTGATGGACAAGGTAACACCTCACCTGCATAAAATAGCAGGAACGGATGCGGAGGAGCATGCGAACAATAAAAACTTAAGCAGGGCACTTTTATTTGTACTGGCAGTGGCAATTCACAATCTGCCGGAAGGTATGGCAGCAGGCGTTGGTTTTGGTAATGATGATGTGAATGCAGCCTTGACAGTAGCGGTTGGTATTGCTCTGCAAAACATTCCGGAGGGTATTGTTACCGTATCTCCGCTGGTAATGTCCGGTGTGAGCAGGGGAAGAGCCTTTTTGCTTGCCACGGCCACCGGTTTCATTGAAGTGGCAGGCTGTCTGCTTGGTTTCTTTGTGGCAAATTTATCTGTGACAATTTTGCCGTTTGCGCTGTCTTTTGCAGGAGGAACCATGCTGTATATTATCAGTGATGAAATGATTCCGGAAACCCACAGTCACGGGTATGAGAGAATATCCACATATTCACTGCTGGTGGGATTTACGTTGATGCTGATTATGGATATGCTTCTTTAAACGGCGCATTTCATAAAACAGGAAAGTGAGGGGAAGACATGTGAAAAAACTGATTCAGAGAATGATTCTTGTGGTAGGTTTGTTTGCTGTATGTGCCGTTGCAGTGACATATGCCGGTATTTGGCATGTCAGACAGGAGAACAAAGAGAATTCTGCGCAGAACCCGGCGATGACGTTTGTACCAACGAAAACTCCGGCCAAGGTGTCAATCACGCCAACTTTGGCAGCGGAGCAGCCTGTGGTAACACCAGTGGTGGAAGAACCACCGGCAGCTCTGCCCGAGACAGGAATCGACTTGTACGGAACCTATGATGAAAATGATTTACTGATTCAAACAGTATTGGAATCCCGATCGGATGATGTGGAAATAAAAATTCCGCAAATTGATGGTTTAAAGGACCTGGAAGTACAGGAGAAAATTAATCAGGAGATTTACGGCAGGGTAGAGGAACTATTGAAGAAATACCCAAAAGCGAATTATGGCAGTTTTTATGTCAGAGGAAATTTTGCCAATGTTATTTCGATTAGTTATCATGTTGGTGATGAAAATCGGTATGAGCAGTTGTATCTGAATTATAATCTGGTGACCGGAGAACGGTTGGAGCTTAAGGACTTGTTCCTGCCGGATGCGGATATTACGCAATGTGTCCGCAGGGCATTTTATGATATGCTGGCACAGGAAAGTATATATGACGAGGATATGGACTGGGAATCAAATACAGCAGTTTCACCGGATGAAAATCAGGTATATAAGCTGGTAAAAGGTTATATGGAAAGTGAAGACTATCAGTTTATGTTCACACCGTCGGAAATCTGTTTTTATTTTAAGAATTATGTGGCTACACTCCGCATGGTGGATGAAGCAGACCAGATTGCGGTGTATTCCGGGTTTATGACGAAAGAGAGCATTTTTGCGAGAGATGATATCGGCTTTGAGAATGTGTTTACCTGTGCGGATACCCAAAATTATGATGCTTTTAAGCGAATTGAATATGGTTATCTGGAGCCTAATTTCTGGTATGATATCACCGTTTGGAACACATACATAGAAAATCGGCTGGCACAAGATAAGCTGGAGCGTTATTATGCTATGGAAGAAGAATTTCTTATTTCTGTAGAAGAACAAGTGGAGGAATACAGAACCATTGCAAAGAATAATCCGGATAAGTTTTATATCCTGTTTTTGAAACCGGATGCCCAGATGTATTATAATTCTGATACGCAACAGTATGCAAATATCGTTGAATTCGATGGGAATGGAGTAGTTTATGAAATGCCCATGGAAGTTTATGAAGCAACCTATCGGGATAAGCTGATTGAGGCATACCGCTATGTTTATTTTGCCATGGCAGGCGGTGCCTATATAGACTGGACAGAAGGGGATGGAGCTATTCGGCAGTTCTTGGATAATACCAGAGCATATAATTATGTAACCGGGGAAGAATTGACAGAACTGGAAGATATTTTTCATAAATACAGTGGATATAAGGATGTTATCCAGGCCAGAGCATTGGAGGTCCTGGCACGAAAAACGGAGTGCTCCCAGGCGGAAATTTCTGCGCTGGTAGATACATTGGAATGCAGGCTGGATGGAATTAGTGTGTATGTAACCATACCATCTTTGGAGGATTTTGATTTCCGTATGGTATTGGGTGAGTTTGAAGATAATATGTTGAAAATATTTGACTAAGGGAGTGTTTGGATGAAAAAAGTATTGATTATGATAGCAGCAGTGCTTGCTATGGCAGGTATTGTTTGCGGATGTGTCTATTGGTACCGGTCCGCGACGGCGGGACTGGGCGAATCACAGGAAGAGATAAAATTAACGGACGTTACGGAGAGACCGGAGCCAACCACAGCACCGACAGTAGAACCAACAGCCATGCCAACGCCGACCGTGGAACCGACGGTAACACCTGTAGCGGAGGAACCATTATTTACGCTGGAAAATTATCCAAAGGTGGATGCTTCCTTGGCCATTCATCCACTGGTAGACAGTATTGCGGCAAACTTCCTGGGAATGAAGGAAAGTGACCTTGCTTTTACATATACTACCACGCGTTCCAGTGAAGTATACAGAAATTTAATTGATGGTAAGGTGGATGTTATCTTTGCAGCGGAAATTTCCGAGGAAGATAAGGAATACGCAAAGCAGCAGGGAGTGGAGCTTACTATTATTCCTACCACAAGCTCTGCATTTGTATTTATTGTAAATACGAAAAATCCTGTGGATGGGCTGACGTTTGAGGAAATTCAGAAAATATATACGGGAGAGATTACCAATTGGTCTGAAGTGGGAGGAACCAACGAGGATATTATTGCGTATCAGCGTCCGACCGGTTCCGGAAGCCAGACGGCGATGCTTTCTTTAGTGATGAAGGAGAAGGAAATCATGGTGCCTCCGGTCAATCAGATTCAAGGGGAGATGGGTGCCCTTGTTGATGCAATTGCAGAGTATGATAATGCAGAAAATGCTATTGGTTATTCTTACTTTTACTATGTGAACACCATGTATAAGAGGGATACCATCAAAATGCTGGCGGTAGATGGTGTTGCACCTTCTATTGAAACCATTAAGAGCGGGGCCTACCCGATTTATACGAATGGGTTTGTGGTATATCGGGCGGATGAACCAGAGGATGGTAACGTTGCGAAATGGGTAAATGCAGTGCTTTCCGAGAGAGGAAGCCGGATTATTGAAGAGGCAGGATATGTGCCGGTGAATTAGTGCGGTGACGTAAAAAAGCTGCAAATTATTGTTCACATCACCAAACTGTGATTCATAAAACCTGTCGGCGGTGCCGCCAGTCGTCGCTTTGCGACGTAGGTTTTATTCATCTCACTTTGGTGACGTTCCACACAAAACATAAAAAACCTCCATCTTTACGTGCAAGCACGCAAGCTGGAGGTTAATTTTATGTTTCATGTGAACAATAATTCTTAATCTGTAAAGTTGTCGAAATAGCCCTGAATCAGAATAATTGGTGTACCCTTATCGCCGGAACCGCTGGTTAAGTCACAGAGAGAACCGATGAGATCGGTAAGCTGTCTTGGAGTAGTACCCTGGGAAGCCATGTTACCAACCAGGTTCTTGTCCTTTTCTTTGATGCTCTTGGAGATAGCGTCCTTTAACTCAGCGCCGCTTAAGTTCTTGAAATCGTTATCGGCAAGATACTTTAACTTTAATTCGTTTGGAGTGCCGATAAGACCGCTTGTAAATGCAGGGGATACAACCGGGTCTGCTAATTCCCAAATTTTACCCTGTGGGTCCTTGAAAGCACCGTCGCCATAGACCATAACTTCTACATGCTTACCGGTCTTCTTTAAAATTTCAGCCTGAATATTTTCTACTAAATCCTGGCAGTCCTGAGGGAAGAGCTTAATCTTGTCCTCGGTGGACTTGTTGGAACCAAGCAAACCGTACTTTTCATTAAAGCCACTGCCGTTTACGGAAGCAGTAAGGATATCGTCTAAACCACAGACAATTTTGGCACCGTTTTCGAGTAAGATGCGCTTGGTTCTCTTACGTGTGTGGATGTCACAGGTAAGAACACAGTCTGTATACTGTAAGATGGTTCTTGGGTTGTTTGCAAAAATAACCTCAACCTCTGCACCAGCTTCACGGATGATGTTGGAGTAGTATTCTACATAGTCAACACCGGTGAATTCGTGAACGTTCTCGCCGAACAGTTCTCTATATTTTTCCAATGTTAAAACGTCGGAGTAAGGATTGATGCCAGCGTCATCTAACTGGTCGTAAGTTAAGAGCGCATTACCTACTTCGTCGCTTGGGTAGCTTAACATTAAGACTACCTTTTTTGCACCCATTGCAATGCCCTTTAAGCAGATTGCAAAACGGTTACGGGATAAAATAGGGAAGATAACACCGATGGTGCCACCGCCTAATTTTGCTTTTACGTCTGCCGCAATATCCTCTACGGAAGCGTAATTTCCCTGTGCTCTGGCTACGATGGACTCTGTGAGGGCGATAACGTCTCTGTCTCTTAAGGAGAAGCCTTCGCTTTCTGCTGCTTCTAAAACGCAGTTCACAGCGATATCAACAAGATTATCACCTTCTCTGATGATTGGTCCACGGATTCCTCTTGAAATTGTACCGACTTTTCTTTCCATTGTTATACCTTCATTCTTTTTGGAGTTATTTTTTGAATTTAGAATATATTATCCAAAAAATACAGTAACATTATACATGGAACTTCATTAGGAAGCAAGTTTTTTTTTTCCAAAAAAGGCATTTTTTTGTGGTAAAGCGAAAAAGTATTTTGACAAAGAGTAGAAACAACATTAAAATATATTCTGAAAGTAGTATAATCCTCGTAAAGGTAGTTAAGCGGTCTGTGTAATAATATGTGATGGAAAGGAGTATAAGTTGTGATGTCAATTATTTTTTCTACTGAAAAATTTGAAGAACAGTATACCTACACCGGTGATGATTTAGGTGTGACCTATTCCGGAGAAAAGACCACCTTCCGGGTGTGGGCTCCTACCGCAGATGCAGTTTCCGTAAGATTATATAAGAGTGGCACGGAAGGTACAGATGACTTAATCATGGAACTGGCTATGACAGCAGATGTAAACGGTACCTGGGTGGCAGAAAAGTCAGGTGATTTAAACGGAACCTATTATACCTATTTTGTAAGTATCGGTGAAATTCGGAACGAGGCGTGTGATCCATATGCAAGAACCACAGGTGTCAATGGTAAGCGGGCCATGGTAATTGACCTGGATTCCACTGACCCTGAGGGCTGGGACAAGGATGCAGATCCGAATGCAGGAAAAAATTTCACTGATGCGGTTATTTATGAATTACATGTGCGTGACCTTTCCGTTCACAACAGCTCCGGTATTACCAACAAGGGGAAGTACTTGGGACTTACTGAAACCGGAACTAAAAATAAAGAAGGTATTTCTACAGGCATTGACCATATCAAGGAACTGGGTGTAACTCATGTACATCTGCTTCCGGTGTATGACTACGGCTCTGTAGATGAAAGCAGGCCGGAGATACCACAGTTTAATTGGGGCTATGACCCGGTAAACTATAATGTTCCGGAAGGCTCCTATTCTTCTGACCCATATAATGGTGAAGTGAGAGTAAAGGAGTTTAAGCAGATGGTGAAGTCCATGCATGATAACGGACTCAGCGTTATCATGGACGTGGTTTACAATCATGTATATAATGCAGGAGAGTTCTGCTTCAATAAGATTGTACCGCAGTATTTCACACGCATTGATGAAAACGGTACGTATTCCAACGGCTCAGAGTGTGGTAATGACACTGCCACAGAGCGTTCTATGGTAAAGAAGTATATTGTGGATTCTGTTTCCTACTGGGCAAATGAGTACCACATCGACGGCTTCCGTTTTGATCTGGTTGGTTTAATCGATATCGAAACTATCAATGAGGTAGTAACAGAAGTGCATAAGACGCATCCGAACGTGGTGTTTTACGGTGAGGGATGGACTATGAACACTAATGTAACGAAAAATGGATACAAGATGGCAACACAGGTAAATTCTAAAGAAACTCCGGGCTTTGCTTACTTTAGTGATACCATTCGCGATGCACTGAAGGGTAGTGTATTTAATAATACAGAAACCGGATATATCGGCGGTGCTGCAGGCAAAAAAGAAACTCTGGAATATTGCTTTTTTGGTCTGGCTCCTGTTTGGTGTACTACACCGTCTCAATGTATTAACTATGTCTCCTGTCATGATAACATGACCTTATTTGACCGTATTGTAAACTCTACTCCAAATGCAACCGGAGTAGAACGGATTAAGATGAATAATCTGGCAGCAGCGTTTTACATGACATCCCAGGGAGTTCCGTTTATGCAGGCCGGTGAAGAGATGCTTCGGACTAAACCAAAGGCTTCCGGTGACGGCTTTGACGAAAACAGCTATGCTTCTCCCGATGCAACCAACAGCATAAAGTGGAATACTTTAAGTACAAAGGAATGTCAGAAGGTATTTGAGTACTACAAGGGTCTTATTGCATTCCGCAGGGAGCATGCTGCTCTTCGGATGACAACGGCCGAGGAGACCAAAGCAAACATCGAAACTATGACGGGTCCGGATGATAAGGCTATGGCGTTCAAGATTAACGGTGATGTGAATGGAGAAGTGGCAGACAATTTGTTTATTATCTTTAATGCAAACAATGAAGAAACTGAAATTGAGCTTCCGGAAGGTAAGTGGGATGTTTATGTGAAGGGTGAAAAGGCGGGCACAGAGATAATTGAGACAGTATCGGGTAAGGTGAAAGTTGCTCCTGTTTCTGCCATGGTTCTTTGTCAAGGTGGTAAGACGGTCACATTCCCTGTGATGTAGTTGCAGTTTTTTAGAAAAAGACGGGGTAATAGTAACCAATTGCGCATAAGTTTCTTGCGTTTTCGAAAAAGATGTCTTATAATATTAGAAAAAAGTAACGGAATAGTTACACAAAAGTACGTTTAGAGAAAGTGGAGGAGTTATTATGGCATCAGTACTTATTGTAGATGATACACTGTTTATGAGAGCTTCCATTAAGCAGATGTTAGAGGCTAAAGGTCATTCTGTAGCGGGTGAGGCTTCCAATGGTGTGGAGGCAATTGAAAAATTTGCGGCAGTAAAGCCGGATGTTATTCTTATGGATATTACCATGCCGGATATGGATGGTCTGGAAGCTTTAAAAAGAATTAAAGAAATAGACCCAAATGCCAAGGTTGTAATGTGTACTGCCATGGGACAGCAGGCAATGGTTGCAAAGGCAGTGGAGCTTGGCGCACAGCAGTTCATTGTAAAACCTTTCCAGGCAGAGCGCCTGATTGCTGCAATTGACAGCGTGATGCATTAAGCGAGAGTTTAAAATTTAGATTCAAGAAAGTTAAAAGGGAGAGAACAGTATTCGAAGATATTGTTCTCTTTTTGATTAATTTATAAAAAGTGATTGAGAGTTTTAATGCTATGTGACATATTTGTCTCAAGTGATAAATATATCACATGGGGTAAAGGAATGTATAACCCATCCCTGAAGTTGGCCATGGATATTGCCACTGTCTTTAACAAGACGGTAGAAGAAGTTTTCTTTTTTTACGGAAAAAAATAATCTGCCATTTTTCGAACGCGCAGGCTGGCAAATTGCAATCCTGCTGAAATTAATAAAGCTTTTCCCTTGATAGCTTTTTACAACCTATGCAAAAGGGGCTTCGGCAAGATGCTTATTTTTCGTTTTCATGTATCCAAACTGTCCGACATCTCAACTGACAGTTTGGATACATGAAAATCTAAAAATATCCTTGCCGAAGCCCCTTTATGTAAATCTAAAAACTATCTATTGTTGATAAGCTTTGTTAATTCAACAGGATCTACAATCTTGCCATCCTTATATACACGCATGTTACCGGAAGCAATTTCATCGATGAGGATAACTTCATTGTTGTTGTAACCGAATTCGAATTTGATGTCCCAAAGGTCAAGACCAATGCTCTTTAAATCGTCAGCAACAATCTTTGTAATCTTTAAGGTCTGTTCCTTCATGCTTGCAAACATTTCCTCAGACATAACGCCAAGAGCCGCAAGACCTTCACTTGTAACAAGAGGGTCACCCTTTGCATCATTCTTGAAAGTACACTCAACGTAGCCGCCTTCAAGAACAGTACCGTCTTCGATATATTCGCCGTATCTGCGGATAAAGCTACCTGTAGCAACCAGACGGCAGATAACTTCAAGACCATGTCCGAATACAGTAGCAGGAAGAACTTCCATAGTAGCGTTGTCAACATCTGCACTTACATAGTGAGTCTTGATGCCGGCCTTCTTTAATAATTCGAAGTAATGAACGGAAGTGATTAAGTTTGCCTTGCCGATACCTTCGATGGTTAAACCTACGGAGTTTTCACCCGGATCAAATACACCGTCTTTACCGGTACAGTCATCCTTAAACTTTAACATTACATTGCCGTTCTCAAGTTCAAATACGTCCTTTGTCTTTCCTTCATACAATTTCTTCATGGTCATTTACCTCACTTTTTACCTGTTTATAGGTTGGATTTGAGCAATAGGAGCCTGTCCAGAAATGCTCAGTTTTTCTAACAGAAAAAGAGTACCACATTTTTTCTGCTATGGCAATATTTTTTTTATGATGTTTTTTATTAACTCTATTTATAAGAATGTCGAATTATGATAAAATAGAGATAGTAAATAAAAGAAAGTGGGGGTTACTATGAATGAATATTTATCGCAGGTAAATGCAGGAATAATTTATTTGATTGTGGCAGTAGTTTTGGCCTATATTACGGCGATGTGTGTTGTATTCCTGCTGAAGAGCTATCGTGCGGGAATTAAAATCGGCATGGACAAGAACGTATTGAATAAGACAATTTTATCCAGTGCAACATTTACTTTATTACCGTCAGTCAGCATTTTGTTAGGGGTTGTGGCGTTAAGCGGAACTCTGGGAGTGCCGTTTTCGTGGCTGAGACTATCGGTAATCGGGGCACTGCAATATGAGCTTAATGTGGCAGAAATTGCTGCACAGAGTATAGGGCTTTCCGGGCTTCGTCTGGACGAAATGAGTATTGGTGCATTTGTTACCATTGCACTGGTTATGACTATTGGTATTTTAGGAGGTTTGTTTTATTCTGTATTTTTCCTGAAGGTATATTTAAAGAAAATTCAAAAAGCTCCAAAGAAGGAAACAACAGAAACAGAAAAGAAGAAGCCGGGATTTGGTGCATATGCAACGACTGCAATGTTTATCGGTCTTTGCGGAACCTTTATCGGAGCATATGTCGGAAAAGCCATTCCAAGAGAAGGCTCAGATGTGATGCCTCTTCTGGTTGCCCTGATGGCTGCAGCAGCTATGGCAGTATTTGAATACTTTATTCAAAAGAAGGGGAAAGCGGTATTGGAGAATTTCAGTCTGGCTGCCAGTATGCTCATTGCCATGGCAGGAGCTGTGCTGATTGGGCTGTTATAAAAAGGAGGTGCGGACAATGATTATGAACGAACAGGAAAAGCAACAGTATTTAGACGAGTTTAATAACAGTCTGCATCGACTGGGACGTTTTTTACTGGTTACATCTATTGTAATCTTATCGGCAGTTCCTTTTCTGATTGGCATGATTTATGGTGTGACACCGGATATGGCAGCGTTCTTGGAAGGATATGCGAAAGTAGCAGTAGTTTATCTGCCGGTGTCATTAGTGGAATTTTTAGTATATACACCAATGCTTGGTGTGGGGGGAAGTTACCTGTCTTTTATTACCGGAAATGTAACCAATATGAAAATTCCGGTGGCAATGAATGCGAAAGAAATTGCGGGAACAGAAGTGGGAACTCCGGAGAATGAGATTATTTCTACGATTAGTACGGCAACCAGCGCTATAGTGACTACACTGGTTATCGTAGCCGGTGTTATTTTACTTGTGCCGCTGCAGCCGGTGCTTCAAAATCCGGTGCTGCTTCCGGCATTCAATAATGTAGTTCCGGCACTGTTTGGTGCGTTGGGATTAAAGTACTTTGCAAAGAGCCCGCAGATTGCGGTGATTCCGGTATTGTTTATGATTCTTCTTTGCATTTTTGTGCCGTCCATGATAAACCAGACCAGTGTACTTATGGTACCTTGTGGTGCGTTGGCATTGGCAATCGGCTATATTTTGTACAAAAAGGATAAATTGTAGGAGGCCTTCATGGAAGTGTTACTAATGATACTGCTTTTGATTGTGGTGTTGGTGATTGTGGTGCTGCTGCGGACAGTACTTTTAAAACCAACTGCGGCAAAAGAAGCAAAAGTTACTTTAGATACCGGTGCCAGAGCAACGGAATACGGAAAGAAGCTATCAAAGCTTGTACAAAAAGAAACCGTATCCAATCGTTTTGAAACGGACCGTACAAAGTTTTTTGAGTTTCATGCTATTTTGGAAGAAATGTATCCGCATATTCACAGTACCTGCGAAAAACATGTATTTAACGGCAGTCTGTTATTTAAGTGGAGTGGCAAGGGAAATCATGAGCCTGTTCTTTTTATGAGCCATCATGATGTCGTGGAAGCAACCGGCACATGGGAACATGAACCGTTTTCGGGTGAGATTGATAGTAGCGGGCGTATCTGGGGACGTGGTACGGTGGATACCAAGGCCAGTTTATTCTGTTTGTTGACTGCGGCAGAGGAACTGATTGCTGAAGGATATATGCCGGAATGTGACGTGTATCTGGCCAGCAGCTGCACGGAAGAGTGGAGTGGTGAAGGTGCTCCGTCTACCGTAGCATATTTAAAAGAACAGGGTGTAAAGCTTGGCTTTGTGCTAGACGAAGGAGGAATGATTTTAGAAGAGCCGGTGGGCGGTGTAAAAGGTACCTACGGCATGGTCGGGGTGTTGGAAAAGGGATATGGTGATTTGAAATTTATTGCCAGAAGTAACGGAGGTCATGCCAGTGCCCCAAAGAAAAATACGCCGTTGGTGCAGCTTGGAAAATTTATGGCGGAAGTTGAGAAGCATTATCCTTTCAGGCATCGGTTTAATTCTACAGTTGCGGAAATGTTTACCCGTATGGCGCCGAATATGAACTTTGGAATGAAAGTGATTTTTGCAAATCTCTGGTTGTTTAAACCATTGCTGACAAAGCTGCTTCCGACAATAAATGCAGCAGCGGGAGCTATGATTCGTACCACAATTGCTTTTACTACGGCAAGGGGGGCAAATGGTCTTAATGTACTTCCTCAGGAAGCCTATGTAACAGCAAATATGCGTTTTATTCCGCACCAGGATGATAAAGAAAGCATTGCCATCATTACAAAACTGGCAAAAAAATTTGGTCTGGAAACGGAAGTGATTTATTCTGATGCACCATGTCCGGTGGTGGATTACAATGCTGCGCCGTTTAAGCGTCTGGAGGAGGTGGCTGCGGAAGTGTATCCCGGAGTGTGTATCTGCCCGTATGTCATGACCGGTGGCACGGATGCCAAGTATTATAAAGAGGTCAGTGATCACTGCCTTAGATTTGCACCATTGTATATTGATGCTGCGCAGTATGCCAGCATTCATGGTTTAAATGAAAATATTTATCAGGGTGCATTGCCGTTGGGCGTGGATTTTTATAAAAAAATAATTCAGAAGAGCTGATGGAGGATATTCTTTATGACTTATGACTTTACAACAGTAATGGACAGAAGAGGGAAAGATGCCCTGGCAGTGGATGTTATTCCTTTTGAGGGAGCAGAAGTAGCGGAGGGCTTTGACCGTATTCCTATGTGGGTGGCTGATATGAACTTTGCCACAGTGCCGACGATACAGGAGCATATCATCAGACGTGTAAATCACCCGGCGTTTGGTTATTTCGAACCTGCGGAGGAATACTATAACAGTATTATTAAATGGCAGAAGGAACGCAATCAGACAGAGAACCTGAAGGCAGAGCATATTGGTTATGAAAATGGAGTTCTTGGCTGTCTGGCAGCGGCTGTACAGAGCTTTACGGCACCCGGAGAGGCGGTATTGCTGCATTCGCCTACCTATATTGGATTTACCCATGTGTTTGAAGATAACGGGCGTAAAATGGTGCTGTCTGATTTAGTGCAGGATGAGCAGGGCATGTGGCGCATGGATTACGAGGATATGGACCGGAAAATTAAAGAGCACAGGATTCATTTTGCAGTGTTTTGCTCGCCGCATAATCCAACGGGACGTGTGTGGGAAAAAGAAGAAATTGAAAAGGCTATGGAGGTCTATAAGAACAATGACTGCATTGTAATTTCCGATGAAATATGGTCGGATCTGACTTTATCCGGTTATAAGCATATTCCGACGCAGAGCGTATCAGAGGATGCAAAGAATCGTACCATAGCGATTTATGCACCGTCAAAGACTTTTAATCTGGCAGGACTGATTGGCTCCTACCATATTATTTATAACCCATATCTGCGGGACAGAGTGCGGAAGCAGTCCGGACTTTGCCATTACAACAGTATGAATGTACTGTCTATGCACGCATTGATTGGTGCGTACCGGGAAGAGGGACGTGTATGGGTTGACGAACTTCGTAAAGTGCTTTCCGATAATGTAGAGTTTGCATACCGGTATATCTTGGAGCATTTTGAGGGAGTCAAGCTGGCGAAACCGCAGGGAACCTATATGCTGTATCTGGATTGTGAGGAGTGGTGCCAAAAGAAAGGGATTACTCTGGATGAGCTGATAAAAGGAGGTATCCGTGTCGGTGTTATCTGGCAGGACGGCAGACCGTTCCATCGGCCATGGGCAATACGCATGAATCTGGCACTGCCAAAAGCAAGGGTGGAAGAGGCATTTCGCAGACTTGCAGAGTATGTATTTGTTTAAACGCATGTATTGTTCTTGCATTTGCTGTGCTGCCGTGATAAAATCCCAGTATATTTGCTGGAAAAGAAAGGATAAAGCTATGGGAGTAGAGATGATTAATGCAGGCTGGTTATCTGTTTTACCGCCGCTGATTGCCATTGTGCTGGCATTAAAAACAAAGGAGGTATATTCTTCCTTATTCTTCGGAGTATTTTCCGGGATGCTGATTTATTGCCTGCAAACAGGGAGTACCATATTAGAAGCAGTGCGGATGGTACTGGATATGCTTGCATATAAAATAGGCGATAACGGTTATATGATATTATACTTGTCGCTGCTTGGTTCTGTGGTTGTGATTGTAACGATGGCAGGTGGCTCCAGAGCGTATGGACAGTGGGCAAGTACAAAACTGAAATCGAAGCGTAGTGCTAAAATTGCAACGGCATTACTGGGCTGTGTGATTTTTATCGATGACTATTTTAACTGTCTGACGGTTGGTACTGTAATGCGCCCGATTACGGACAAGCATAAGGTGGCAAGAGAGAAACTGGCGTATATTATTGATTCTACAGCGGCACCGGTTTGCATTATTGCACCGATTTCCAGCTGGGCAGTGGCGGTAGCTTCTGAGGTTGGCGGTGAAGGTGGATTAAGTGCTTTCATGCAGACGATACCATATAATTTGTATGCATTATTAACGTTAGTGGTGGTTGCGCTTATCTGTGTCACCGATTTTGATTTCGGAAAGATGAAGACGGCAAGTGCAGAGGCGGCATGCCTGGAATATGACGTAGAAGATGAAGAAAAAGAGATGGATGGTATCAGGATTTCCGACAAGGGAAAGGTGTATGATCTCCTGATTCCGATTATTGTTCTTATTTCCTGTTCCATTCTTGGCATGGCTTATGTAGGTGGTTTTTTTAGCGGTGTAGATTTTACTACAGCCATTGGAGAAAATCCGACTGCAGGCCTGACACTTGGTGCATTGGCTGCTCTGGTTACTGCTATGGTACTGTATATTCCGAGAAAACTTGTGACCTTCCGTGAGTTTATGGGTGGTATTACTGCCGGAGTAAAACTGATGGTTTCTGCGGTAATGATACTTGCCCTGGCCTGGTCCTTGAGTGGAGTATGTCGAGAAATGATTGGTACCGGAGAATTTGTGAGCGGACTGGTAAATGCGGCAAATAAATTCTTTATGGAACAGGAGATTTTTGGAGGAACCAATATTTTCATGAATCTGATTCCGGCACTGATTTTTGCAGTGGCCTCTTTCCTGGCCTTTTCCATGGGAACGGCGTGGGGAACCTTTGGTATTCTGATTCCGATTGTATCTATGATTTGTGCAGGACCGGAGGGCGCAGAAGTTCTGATTCCTGCATTGGGGGCAACGCTGGCAGGCTCTGTGTATGGCGACCATTGCTCGCCAATCTCCGATACAACTATTTTGTCCTCTGCCGGTGCAAAATGTGAGCATATCCGTCATGTAGAGACACAGATACCGTATGCCACTATGGTAGCTGCGGTTTGTTTTGTTGGTTACCTGATAGCAGGCTTTGTAAGAAATCCATGGGTTACTTTGGGAACCTCGGTAGCATTATTGTTTGGAGTACTTGCAGTGATTATGCACTGTCAGAAGAAAAGTACAGATCGTTAGCATCGATAGATCCCCTCTTTACCGGACACTCGGTAAGGAGGGTGTTTTTTTGCCGGATTTGGAAAGTTAGCTTGACATTTACAAAAATATTGCATATACTACTTATGGAAAGCAAACTTTCCATAAAAGATAAGGAGGCGTGTTTTGAAAAATCGATTAGAAGAATTACGCAGGAGCAGGGGAATCCGGCAGGAAGAGTTGGCAGAAGCATTGGAGGTTTCCAGACAGACGATTGGCTCTCTGGAAAATGGTCGGTACAATCCTTCTATTTTACTGGCATTTAAGATTGCAAGGTACTTTGACATGAGCATTGAGGATATTTTTATTTATGAGGAGAAGAGTGAGGAGGATTAGTATGAAAACAAAGAAATTTGATTATGTATCAAAAGCAGTAGGCGTATTGATTTTTATTACAGGGCTTGGTTTGTTAAGAATAGTGCCGGAGCCGGAAGGAATCATGCGTGCCCTGCCCTATCTTTGTATCGGTGTCGGCTGTGGCATGCTGGGCAGGGGAATCAGCATAATTGTCAGCGAGAATATAATGCAGAAAAATCCGGAGATTAAGAAACAAAAGCAGATTGAAGAACAGGACGAAAGAAATGTTATGTTATCTGCAATGGCAGCAGCAAAGGCATACAGGATGGCAACATATGTGTTTGATGTGTTATTGTTGTCTTATGCACTGATGGGAGTGGAGCTTCTTCCGATTTTAATGCTTGTGGTCGGATATCTGTTTGTGATTGGCTATGGTATCCGGTGTCGTTTGAAAATGGAAAAGGAACTATAGATAAGAAAATCTGCCGGCAGATCGGAAACTGCCGGCAGAAAAGATTTTTTAGGATGCAATGGAAAGTAAAGTTTTTTTGGTAATACGTTTATACAACAGTATTGTAATGAAAAGAAATATCGCTTCCACTGCAAATAAATAGCCGGTGTAACGGTCAAGCTGTATTGCTACGGCAATTACGGCTGCAGCGATGATAGCAATCATGCCTCCCAGCATGGAGACCAGAACAGAAGCACTCTGCTTTACAACGCGGGCTTCGTTATCCCAATTAAGTACAGGAAAGCGCAGATTGCAGGTAAGACCGAGAACGGTGGTAAACAGTAAAAAGACCAAAGGTACTAAAATATAATGCAGGGCGGTCAATCCATCCGGTTTTCCGCCTATCAGCAGCAGAATTGTGGAAACCAGATAAAAAGGAGAAGCAAGCACCAGATTCCAAAGCAACTTGGCGTTGTAAATGTCCTTTGCTTTTATCGGAAGCACCTGTATTTGCCAGAAGGTTTTTCCTTCCATGGAAATGGCGCAGGAAGAAGCACTGGTCATACAGAGTGGTACGGAAAGAATAAACGGAAGGAGTTGGCGCATTAGTGGAACATGGGAGTTGGCCTCCAGATATCCGGCTAATGACTCCACGCCTGTAAAACCAATAAATCCTGCCAGAAGTAATGCAAGAATATATCCAATGATGGTGTTGGTAACGTAAAGACTGGAGGAAAAGTACAATTTCATTTCCTTTTGAAAAAGTGACATTGGTACATGCGCTACTTTTAGGTTTTCTACTTTATAATTATTCTTTGCATAGGTAGCATTGAGCCCGGTACAGATTTCCTGGAATCTTTTTGATAAAATCCATACAAACATAGTGAAAACCAGTGCCGGAAGGAGCAGCAGGAGTAACAGATGCAGCAGATTTCCGGACAGGGCATTATGATACCACAACGCCGGTGGGAAAATACCGCCAAGTTTTGTTGTTACCATACCAAGCAGTTCTTTAATTGCTTCCAAATCCATGGTTTCTGCCTGCTCACCCATGCTGAATCCGCCAATCATAAATACAATGACCAGCGCCATGGTAAGAAGTGTTTCTACCAGATTCTTACGTTTCATGCGAGAGCTGATTCCTTTAATCAGTGCTCCGAGAATTGAAGAAATGGTTAGTGGAAGTAGTGGTGCAAATAGTACCACCGGGATATTAATCAAATAAAAGGACAGCTCCGGCTTTGTAAAATAAATATGTACTGCTAATCCGGGAAGCATGACAATGAGTGCAAACAGCAGATTTGTGACATACATGGTGACAAAGCGGCTGGTTAAAATGGCGGATTTGCTTACCGGCAGGGAAACCATGATATCATAGGACTTCATGGAAAACAATATGCTTCCTGCTTTAAAGAAGGACAAAATAAGCATCACAAGGCTGATAATGGTGTACAAGTACATAGGGACAATTTCACCCATTTCAAGGTAGTGAAAGGCAAAGGACATGGAGCCGATATAGCTTATAATCATAAGAATAACTAACAGATAAGCTATGGCTAACAAAAGGAAGGTGCCTTTCTTTTTTTTGTCTTTTGTATATCTCATCTCGTTGAAACCAAAGAGATTCTTTAGTTGCATATGGCTGAGAGTTAAAACTTGTTTTAACATTCCTTTGTCACCTCCATAAAGACGGACTCTAAAGATTCTCCGTCGGTGAGGTCTTTGGTGTTACCGGCTGCGATTAGTTTACCACCGCGGATAATGGCAACTTTGTTACATAGCTTTTCAGCTACATCTAATACATGGGTAGAGAAGAAGATAGCGGTGCCTTCTTCACAAAGTGTGTGCATGCGGTTTTTTAAATGCAGGGTAGCCATTGGGTCAAGGCCTACAAATGGTTCATCTAATATTAAAAGCTTTGGTTTATGAATCAGGGCACTTATAATGGCCAGCTTTTGTTTCATTCCATGGGAATAGGAAGAAATCAAATCGCCCAGGGCATGCTCAATTTCAAAGGCGGTGGCTTCTTCCTTGATGCGCTGCTTTCTGTCGACGGCAGAAACACCGTAAA
This sequence comes from Lachnospiraceae bacterium, assembly GCA_045531895.1. Lineage (GTDB taxonomy): Bacteria > Bacillota > Clostridia > Lachnospirales > Lachnospiraceae > SIG299. The sequence goes on along the minus strand of JAZSEW010000075.1, from coordinate 20,470 downwards.
TATCGGCAATAAAGTTTAGGTACTGGATGCCGGTTAAATATTCATATAAATCGGGATTGTCTGGAATATAGGCCATGACCTGCTTACATTCCAGAGGCTTTTCCTTGACGGACATACCGTCCACATAAATTTCTCCTTTATCAAAGTCATGGATACCCACCACGCATTTGATGGTGGAGGTTTTTCCGGCACCGTTATGGCCGATGAAGGCACAAATATCGCCGGCGTTTACGGTAAGAGTTAAATCGGATACGGCTTCTTTGCCACCTTTGTAAATTTTGGTTAAATGCTTGATTTCTAACATAAGAGAACCTCCTAATAGTTAATTCGAGATATAATTTGCAATAGTAAAAACACCGTGCGTATAATGGCTCAGAGGGCTGGTTTACATTCTTTTGCTTTTTGAGTGAAGAAGAAAAGAATACACTGCAGGAAGTAGGATTGCTACAAGAATGATAATAAGCGGTAATATGTGGATATCTACTATGCTGTTTATCAATAAAAGTATGCCGCAAAGCAACCATAAAATCCCTCCGAAGCGGTGAGTTCTGTTCCAGTTGTCCGTATCGTGGAGTGTCCATGGAAGCTTAATTCCAATGCTATAGTTCTGACGGCTCTTTGGCAGGTAATTACCGACAACGATGAAGAGAATCCCCAGAAAGAGATTACCAAGCATGTTCATGGACAGATTGAGACCAAGTGCTTCGGAATATGTGACGAAGCAAATAAGTATGGAAACGGAAGGTACAATGAAAAGAGCCAGAAGGAACAACTTATCACTGATATTTTGCTTTTTTGGATCTGCCAGAGTAATAAATCCTACCAAAAGGTGCACTATCCACAAAAATAACGGGAAGAAGAAAACTACAAAGCTTTTTGATTCCCAGTTATCCGCTTCACCGGCAAAGTTGAAATGTACCGGCAATTCCTCAGGGAGTCTGTTCCATAAAATCAACCCTATAATCATTGGTATAAATATAAGTAAGGATGTAAGAAAAATTATTTTTTTACGGTTCATTGTCGTTTCCTCCTTTTAAATCTGCCAGCCACAGCATGACTTCTTCCACCACAGAGGTGTTCAGCTCGTAGTATATAAAGTTTTTCTGCTTGTTTTCAAAAAGCAAATCAGCTTTTTTTAATATACTTAAATGATACGATATGGTGGCACCAGTCATGTCAAAATGACTACCGATTTCTCCTGCGGAAAGGGAGCCTTTTTTCAATAAGGTTAATATGTCCCGTCGCACAGGGTCGGACAGCGCCTTGAAGGTTTCTGCAAAGCCCATGGCAATTCTCCTTTATAGTATTTAGAAAAATATCTAAATACAAAATACAACCAAAAGAAAAGAAAGTCAATATCTATTTAGAAAAAAATCTAAATACCAATAAAACAAAACCCCGAAGGGAAGCAACGCTTCTCACGGGGATTCGTTTTATCGACATCAGCCTCCTAAATTATGGAGGAATTCTTTTTTCTTTATACTCTGGTATTCGTTGCCATAGGTGCCGGCTTTTAACTTGTCAAGTCCTGTGGAAATCAATTCCTGCCAGCTTTCAGACTCCTTATTCACCAGAATTGGGTAATAGAATACACCGTTTGCTTCTGCAGCATCGGAGTCACCCGGTGCATCGCCTATCATAAGAACCTTATCGGGAGAGTAACCAAACTTCAGCATTTCGCTGATGCAGTGGGCTTTGCTTCCGCAGTCCTGGGCAAGAACAATATCTACATGGTCAAGGAGCCCGTGAGAGCCCCATTCTTTTTCTACAGCATCCCGGTTGGCACTGGATACGACTGCCACATCCGCAAAAATGTGGGCAGCAGCCAGCCCTTCCCTGACGCCGTCATAGGGAACTTTTAGTTCTTCCGGCAGGTCTACGATTTTTGTGTTGACTGCCTTACTCCAGGAAAGAGCTTTCTCAAAAATGGTCTTGGCTGCCGGAGAAGTTGCTTCTTCGGCGGCTTTTAAGACACTGTCGTTTGAAAGGGTATGGGCAGTCTCAGTCCATTGAACAAGGACATCAATACCGTCGATAGGGGTATATTCGTCGTTGATTTCCTGTAACGCGACAGCAAGAGCTTTAAAACGATTAATGCCTCTGGTCATCTGATAAAGGTTAATCTCATTCCAACGGAATAAAACCGGCTCTCTCCATTTTTCTAAATTCCACTCGGTAACCAGGCAAGGACCAAAACAGTGGAAATGCTTGCAGTCCATGGTGTCCATGGCACAGCCGTCGGAGTCAACACAGACTAAATAATCATGTTTTTTTATAAATGTATCAAATACGGACATGAATCCTCCTATATAAATAAAAAAATGGAAAATATAATTAAATCGTAATTATATTTTTGCGTCCCACAAGCCGCAGAAACTGTCAATTGGATCTTTGCCTTTGAATGCATCCGGACCGGAAAGAAGGGCTTCCACTAAAGCATCCATGGTGTCATCTTTGCTGTCGTAAGCATTGATGTATGTGCGGAGCATTGGAACGTCGGCAAGCATTGTCGGGGCATTTACGCTGATACCGATAACCGGAAGTTCATAAACATACCATGGAATTTCACCGCCACCTTTACTCATTCCGAAAGCAGGACGGCCACTTATGACATCATACAGGGAGATGATAACATCCTGACCTGCTTTGAAATCTTCAATGGCATTTTTTCCGGCAAAGTATAAACTAAGACTTGGTTTTTCACCGGCCGCAATTTGCTTTTTAATTTTGTCCAGAGGGCTTTCGTAAATAAATGCATCAAACCCTTTAGCAATGAGGCGATCACGGAGCTTTTCGGCAGGATTTAACCCGGCACCGCCCATACCCATAGCCATACCCATGAGCGCTGACATCGGTCCGTCGTAGCCCTTGATGTAAACAATCATGACACGTTTTTTGGTAGCAGGGTCGAGCGGCAAAACTCCGTCATCTTTGTATTTGACTAACGTGAGACAATCTTTACTGATGGATGATGCGGTATCTTTGTATTCCTGAGAGGCTAATATTGCAAGCTTTTCTTCAGAAGGAATTAAATTGTCATTTGATTTTTTATGCATTCCCAGATGCGCTTTCAAACCGAGAATTCGGGTGAGTGCCTCTGTCATTCTTGTTTCGGAAATTTTACCGGTTTTGTATGCTTCCAACATAGTCGCAAAATCTTCATCCGGGTCATTGAAGAACAGGAACATATCACAACCGGCATTGATGGAAGCAGGAAGCATTTCTTTACGTGTCATTCGATTGGTCATACCAACCATGTGGGAGGCATCGGTGACAACCATGCCGTTAAATCCAAGCTTGTCACGAAGAAGGCCGGTCATGATTTCCGGGCAGAGAGTAGCAGGAAGCAGTTCTTCGTCCTTAATGTCCGGCTTTATGCCCTGCATATAAGTTTTCATCATGATGTGACCGCCCATGATGGCATCCAGTCCGTTGTCAATTAGTGTCTTATAGACATGTCCGAAAGATTTCATCCATTCTTCTTCGGATAAATCGTTGATGTTGTTGGAAAGATGGGCATCGCGGAAATCAAGGCCGTTACCCGGAAAGTGCTTTGCAGTGCAGGCAAATCCGGGAACAGTGTGCAGGCCGTCCATGTAGGCTTTGCTCATAGCGGCGACCCGTTCCGGGTCGGTACCAAAGGAACGTCCGACTACTTCAGTGTTTTCCCAGTAAAGGTGAATATCACTGACCGGAGCAAAAGCCATGTTACAACCGAGGGCTGCCGCCTGCTCGTTGGCCATACGACCTAAGTCGTGAGCATACTGTATATTGCGGGTGGCACCAATTTTGATACCGGAACCAATGTATTGACCGTCACTGCAGGCACCGTCGCCACCTGCTTCGGTGTTACATGCGATAAATACCGGAACCTTGGCATATTTCTGTAAAACGCGGTTCTGAGCCTGAACCATCTTTCCGGGCATGTTATTGTAGCGACAACCGCCCAAATGATACTTTTCCATCAGTTCCTTTAAATATTCCTCAGAATTGCCTGCGCAAAGCTGAAAAAACAGCTGACCGACCTTCTCCTCATCGGTCATGGATGAGATGGTGCTTTCTACCCACCTGATATCCTCATCAGAGAGGAAATAAGGTTTTGCTTTTAAATTTACCATGTGTATAAACCCCTTTCTGCTTATAGTATGTACAAAATCCTTCTAAATAATAGCATATCAAATTTCTGAATATTTTTCAATAAGAACAATATTGAGCAAAAAAAAATAAAAATATTTATAAATGCATGAATGTTTAAAAGGCATAGATGAAAAAGATGTTGGAACGTAAATGCACAAAGCCAAGCCGCGGGCTGTCACAGTAAAAAGCTACGTCGCCGCGCATATCTTGCGAAACCTTCGGCTTCGCAAGCCGCGGGCTGTCGCCCGCTCATCGTCCATAAAAAAAGAACCGACAGGAAGTGTATACACTTCCCCGGTTCTTTCCTTATGTCCTCTATGCGTGGCTCGTAGTCTTCGCGATTACTCCCATTCGATGGTAGCAGGTCCCTTAGGGGAAAGGTCGTAAAGAACACGACATACGCCCGGAACTTCTGCTAAAATACGAATAGTAATCTTTCTTAAAATATCATAATCAATTTCAGGAACGGTAGCGGTCATTGCGTCTACGGTATTGACTGCACGGATGATAACCGGCCAGTCAAAGACACGCTTGCCGTTACGAACACCGGTGGAACGGAAATCAGGAACCACGGTGAAGAACTGCCATACCTTATCGGTAAGACCTGCCTTGTCGAATTCCTCACGAAGGATAGCGTCGGACTCGCGAAGTGCGTGAAGACGGTCTCTTGTGATAGCACCGGTACAACGAACGCCAAGACCGGGACCCGGGAATGGCTGACGGTCAACCATTTCTGCAGGGAGCCCAAGCGCTTTACCTACGACACGAACCTCATCTTTGTATAATAACTTAACCGGCTCAACCAGGCCTTCGAACTGCATGTCCTCAGGAAGTCCGCCCACATTGTGATGTGCTTTAACGCCGTCACTTTCTAAAATGTCAGGATAAATGGTACCCTGGGCAAGGAAAGAAATGCGTTCCAGCTTGCGGGCTTCTTCCTCGAATACACGAACAAATTCGCCACCGATGATTTTTCTTTTTGTTTCCGGTTCAGCAACATCTACCAGTTTGTCTAAGAAACGGTCAGTAGCATCAATATAAATAAGGTTAGCATCTAACTGGTTGCGGAAAACCTCTACAACACCTTCGCTTTCGCCTTTACGCATTAAGCCGTGGTTTACGTGTACACATACTAACTGCTTGCCAATTGCCTTGATTAAAAGTGCGGCAACAACAGAGCTGTCAACACCTCCGGACAAAGCCAATAATACCTTTTTGTCGCCAACCTGCTCGCGAACAGCAGCAACCTGCTCATCGATAAACTTTGCAGCAAGCTCAGGTGTGGTGATACGTTCCATAGTTTCCGGTCTCTTGTTAGAATCCATGATAACCTGTCCTCCATTTTCATAAAGAATAAATATATGTAGCAATTTAAAATACCGGAGAATTTAGCTCCGGAAAAAAGATAGAACTATTATAATAAAAGTTTGTTAAGAAATCAATATTTTTTTTCTTCTAAATACAATAAGTTTTATCTATGAAAAAGTTTTCTTGCGCAACTGTTCGACTCATAGTAAAATATTAGTAGAAGGACAAGGCATAATAAGGAGGGAAGGCTTATGACGGAAAAAGATAAGAAAGTATTGGAAAGTGTGTTCCTCGCTAACCGACCAATATCCTGCAAAAAGTGTAACGGCAAGTTGTTTTACATTGGAAGCGGTAAGTACAAATGTGAACCTTGTGAAACGGAATACTATGATGATTTTGGAAAAGTAAAGGAGTATCTTGAGGAAAATGGTCCGGCGCCCGCAATGAAAATTGCGGAACATACAGGAGTAAAACTTGATATTATTGACCTGTTTTTAAGAAAAGGACGTTTGGAAATTATTGAAAATTCTCCGTTTTACATCAGTTGTGAAAAATGTGGTTGTGCTATTCGCTATGGTCGTTATTGCCCGCATTGTGCCAGAGAATTGCTTGGCGGAATTCAGGCGCTGTTTCATGAGGATGCCGGCGAATGTCCAAAGACAAAACCGAAAAAAGATGGAAAAATGCATTTTCTCAATAAGAAGTAGCCATACTAAAAAAGGAAAGAGAGAATAACAAATTATGCAAAGAGAACGGTTAGGAAGCCGTCTTGGCTTCCTTTTGCTTAGTGCGGGCTGCGCTATCGGAATCGGAAACGTATGGAAGTTCCCATATATGGTGGGACAGTATGGTGGAGGCGCTTTTGTCCTGATTTATATTTTTTTCCTGATTGCACTGGGAGTTCCGGTGATGACCATGGAATTTGCCATTGGCCGTGCCGGCCGGAAAAGTCCGGTAAGGTTTTATCAGGAATTAGAACCGAAGGGGAGTAAATGGCACATCCATGGATATATGTCCCTGCTTGGCAATTATCTGCTTTTGATGTTTTATACCAGTGTGGCAGGGTGGCTGATGCAGTATTTTACGGATACGGCGGCAGGAAAGTTTGAAGGTCTGAATACAGAAGAAATCAAAATTGCCTATGAAGGTATGCTGGCAGAACCGGTACCGCTTCTTATTTATGCCGGAATTTCAATTTTACTTGCTGTAATCGTCTGCTCCATTGGCGTGGAAAAAGGTCTGGAGCGTATTACGAAATGGATGATGTTAGCCCTGCTTGGTATTATGGTGGTGCTTGCCATCAACAGCATTACCCTGGAAGGCAGTGGAGAGGGCCTGCGTTTCTATTTATTACCGGATTTTGGACGAATGAAAGAAATCGGTATCGGTAATATTATTGTTGGAGCAATGAACCAGGCATTTTTCACACTGAGCATCGGCATGGGAAGTATGGCTATATTCGGAAGCTATATCGGTAAAGAACGTGCTCTTATGGGGGAGGCTGTTCATGTCGCAGTGCTGGATACATTTGTGGCATTTGCATCGGGACTTATCATATTCCCGGCATGTATGGCCTATGGAGTACAGGTGGACAGTGGAAAAAGTCTGATATTCATCACATTACCAAATATATTCAACAATCTTTCGTTTGGAAGAGTATGGGGCAGCCTGTTTTTTGTTTTCATGTCCTTTGCAGCGTTATCTACTGTGCTGGCTGTGTTTGAGAACCTGGTATCCTGTACCATTGATTTATTTGGGTGGGGAAGAAGAAAGGCCTGTATCATGAACGGCGTAGTGCTGTTCCTCTTATCCATTCCGTGCGTATTGGGATTCAATGTATTAAAATCCTTTGAACCATTAGGTTCAGGAAGCAATGTAATGGACTTGGAGGATTTTATTGTCAGCAACCTGATTCTTCCTCTGGGCTCCTTAATCTTTGTTTTCTTCTGTACTACCCGCTATGGCTGGGGTTGGAAACAATTTATGGCAGAAGCAAATGAGGGCAGAGGTCTTAAGGTAGCAAACTGGATGAGAGGCTATATGACCTTTGTACTTCCGGTAGTACTGGTGGTGATTTTTATTTTGGGAATATATAATACGTTTAGCAACATGTTTGGAAAGTAGAAAAATAAAACATATCCACATACAGAATACTACCAACGATTCTGCAGTGGATATGTTTTTTTGACTTTTATTTATAAAACTCTGCTAATTTTCTGAATGCTTCTAAAGAACGTTCTACCCGCTCTGTCGGTACACAGAAGGAGATACGTGTATGCCCCGGACATCCAAAACCGGTACCCGGCACAATAAGAAGATTAAAATCCTTTGCTTTTTCACAGAAAGCGATATCATCTGCAATCAGGGTTCTTGGGAAGATGTAGAAGGTTCCCTGAGGCTCTACGACATGGTAGCCAAGCTCTCTTAACCCTTTGGTAAGTAAGTTCTTGTTAGTTTCGTAAATGCTGATATCAGCGGTTTCTCCGGCACATTCTGCGCAAACTCTCTGGAAGAGACTTGGGGCGTTTACGTAACCAAGAGAACGGCCTGCACCGGCAACTGCAGCATAAACAAGCTCCTGCTCTTCTACGGAATCCGGCACAAGTACATAGCCCAGACGTTCTCCCGGGAGAGACAGGGATTTGGACCAGGAATAGCATACCAGTGTGTTTTTATAGTACTTTGGCAGGAATGGAATAGTAGCACCGCCGAATACAATTTCACGGTAAGGCTCATCGGAAATTAAATAAATCGGATGACCGAACTTTGCGGAAGCAGACTCTAACACAGCAGCCAGCTTCTTGACGGTTTCCTCGGAATATACAGCACCACATGGGTTATTTGGAGAATTTACGATAACTGCCATAGTATGCTCGTTGAGGGAAGCTTCGAAAGCTTCGAAGTCAATCTGGAATGCTTCGATATCTGCCGGAATCAGTGTCATTTTTGCACCGGCGCCTTCAATGAATACTTTGTATTCCGGGAAGTATGGTGCGAACACCACAACCTCATCCTCAGCACCCGGTGTGCAGATACCGTTTAAGCAACAGCAGAGAGCCGCTGCAGCGCCAACGGTAATATATAAGTTTTCCGGACGAAGATTCATGTCGAAACGCTTGTTTAAGGAATCGGAAATAAGGGCACGGACGCCTGCATCTCCCTGGGCACTGGTGTAGCCGTGGAGCACCACAGGATCCATTTCTTTAATTAAGCGTAGTGCTGTTTCATTAACGCAGTCGGGTGCGGCAACGCTTGGATTTCCGATGGAGAAATCAAAAATATTTTCTGCGCCCACTTCTTTGGCGCGGATTTTACCAAATTCAAATAATTCACGGATGACGGAACGCTGGGTTCCGAGACCAACCATTCTCTGGTTTAACATGTAGAGGTTCCTCCTTTTGCTTATTATTTAACGCTTTAATGTAATGATAGAGCAAAATAGTCATTCTGTCAATGGACTATTACTTCATCTGCAGCGTCAGAGATGCCGTTCAAGGCACGGATTACTTCAACGGTCTGTTCCCGGCCAAGCTTGGCAATGATGGCATCCAGCAAATCTAAAATCTGAGCATGCTGCACCAGATATGCATTGGATTGTTCGGAGGTCAGGCGTACATAAACCTTGCGCTTATCATCGGTACAACGTTCTCTTATAATCAGCTTCTTTTTTTCCAATTGATTCAGTATTCGGTTCATTTGGGATTTTAGAATACGAGTTTCTTTACAAAGGTCGGTGGCTGTCAGACTCTGCTCGGGAAATTCGATGGAGTTTCGGTATAGTATATTGCAGATTAGTGATTCATTATAGGATATTTCTGAAACTACACGGCTGTTGTTGATAGAAATAGAAAGTCTGAGCCAGGCTCCTAAGAGGGCTTCGTTCAATTGCATTTGTGTTCACTTCCTTCCGAAATGTAAACAGTTCACAAAGTGAACTGCTTATTGATTATACTATCATACGCATTTCTTTTTGTCAAGGTGGGAACAATACATGTGTAATATGCAAAGTTAAAAATCCTCCGTTACAGTGTCTTCCTGAATTGAAACTGTAACAGAGGATTTTAGGCTATTTATTATTATTCTTTGTCATGAATTTCGCTGTGAAGCTCCTGCAGGGATTTCACTTCGCTGTTGCCATGCTTCTTCAGATGATGAATACCATCTGCAGTAGCCTTTGCAGCGGCAACAGTAGTCATGTAAGGTACCTTTGCCTTGATGGCTGCCTTACGGAGATAGCTGTCGTCAGTTACGCTGTCCTTGCCGACAGGAGAGTTGATAATCAGCTGAATCTTTCCGTTGGTGATTAAGTCCTTGATGTTTGGACGACCTTCGGAAAGCTTATTTACCTTAGTAGCAGGAACACCGTTGGCATTTAAGATATCGCAGGTGCCTCCGGTAGCAAGGATTTCAAAGCCGTCATTTGCAAGGCTTCTGGCAACTTCAATAACAGCCTCCTTATCTTTACGGTTGACAGAGATAAGAACGGTGCCGGAAAGCGGAAGCTTGGAGCCTGTGCCTTCCTGAGCTTTATAAAATGCTTCACCATAGGATGCGGATAAACCTAAAACTTCACCTGTAGAACGCATTTCAGGTCCGAGAAGCGGGTCTACTTCAGGGAACATATTGAATGGGAATACTGCTTCCTTTACGCCGTAGTTTGGAATTAACTGTTCTTTTAAGTTTGGAACAGGAGATGGATTGCCGGTAAGCTCAGAAGTAATGATTTCTGTAGCCAGAGGCACCATGCGAATGTTGCAAACCTTGGAAACAAGCGGTACGGTACGGGATGCTCTTGGGTTAGCTTCTAAAACGTATACCTTGCCGTTTTCGATGGCATACTGCATATTCATTAAGCCCTTAACGTGCATTTCTTCGGCAATCTTTCTTGTATATTCCTTGATAGTAGCCACATTTTCAGGAGAGATGTGTACGGAAGGAAGGATACAAGCAGAGTCACCGGAGTGTACGCCGGCAAGCTCGATATGTTCCATAACTGCAGGAACGAAAGCGTGGGTGCCATCACTGATAGCATCTGCTTCACATTCCAACGCGTTGTTTAAGAAACGGTCGATGAGGATTGGAGGGGCCGGAGTTACGCCAACGGCTGCATTCATGTAGTTTGTCATGCTATCGTCGTCGTAAACTACTTCCATACCGCGTCCGCCCAGAACATAGGATGGACGAACCATGGTCGGGTAACCGATCTTGTGAGCGATATCTAATGCTTCCTCTACAGTAGTAGCCATTCCGGATTCCGGCATTGGGATTTCTAACTTGTCCATCATTTCACGGAACAGGTCACGGTCTTCTGCAAGATCGATAACCGCAGGAGAAGTACCTAAAATCTTTACGCCATTCTTCTCCAGGTCTGCTGCCAGATTCAGAGGAGTCTGTCCGCCGAACTGGGCGATAACGCCGAGAGGCTGTTCCTTCTTGTAAATGCTTAATACATCCTCCAATGTCAGTGGCTCGAAGTATAATTTGTCGGAAGTATCGTAGTCTGTAGATACGGTTTCCGGATTACAGTTAACAATAATGGTTTCAAAGCCCATCTTCTTACATGCCAAAGATGCGTGTACGCAACAATAGTCAAATTCGATACCCTGACCGATACGGTTTGGACCTCCGCCGAGAATCATAATCTTCTTATTCTCGGAAACAGGATTTTTGTCGGTTGAATTATAAGTGGAGTAGTAGTACTGTCTGTCCTTGGTGCCGCTTACATGTACGCCTTCCCAAACTTCTTCACAGCCAAGTTCGATACGGCGGTTTCTGATATCAGCCTCCGGAATTTCTAAAATCTGGCTTAAATATTTATCAGAGAAACCGTGCTTCTTTGCTGCAACCAGAGCATCATCGGCAGGAAGCTTGCCTTTGTTTGCTGCCAGAGCTTCTTCTTCTTCGACCAATTCCTGCATCTGCTTGATGAAGAAATGCTTTACCTTGGTGATATTGTGGATTTCATCAATGGTAGCACCCTTTCTGAGAGCTTCATACATAAGGAAATGACGCTCGCTGGAAGGAGTGAGTAACTGCTTCAATAATTCTTCCTTGGTTAAGGAATTAAAGTTCTTAGCGTAGCCAAGACCGTAGCGACCGGTTTCAAGAGAACGGATTGCTTTCTGGAATGCTTCCTTATAAGTTTTACCGATACTCATTACTTCGCCAACGGCACGCATTTGAGTACCGAGCTTGTCTTCTACACCCTTGAACTTTTCGAATGCCCAACGTGCGAACTTGATTACAACATAGTCACCGTCCGGAACGTATTTATCAAGAGTACCGTACTTGCCGCAAGGAATATCCTTTAAGGTAAGACCTGCTGCCAGAAGCGCAGAAACCAGAGCAATTGGGAAGCCTGTTGCCTTACTTGCAAGAGCAGAGGAACGGGAAGTACGAGGGTTAATTTCAATAACGATGATACGGTCGGATACAGGATCATGAGCAAACTGTACGTTGGTACCACCAATAACTTCAACGGATTCTACAATTTTAAACGCCTGCTCTTTTAATCTTTCCTGACACTCCTTGGAGATAGTCAGCATAGGAGCAGAACAGAAAGAGTCACCGGTATGTACACCCAGTGGGTCAATATTTTCGATGAAGCAGACGGTAATCATGTTGTTATCTGCATCACGAACAACTTCAACCTCTAATTCTTCCCAGCCAAGAATGGATTCTTCTACAAGAACCTGACCGACTAAAGAAGCCTGTAAACCTCTTGCACAGACGGTGCTGAGTTCTTCCTTGTTGTAAACCAGACCGCCGCCGGCACCACCCATGGTGTACGCCGGACGCAGAACAACCGGATAACCAAGCTGATCTGCAATGGCAAGTGCTTCTTCTACAGTATAAGCTACTTCACTTCGTGCCATTTCGATGCCGAGAGCATTCATGGCGTTTTTAAATTCGATACGGTCTTCACCACGCTCAATGGCGTCTACCTGAACACCGATAACCTTTACATTATATTTATCAAGAATACCTGCCTGATTTAACTCGGAGCAAAGGTTTAAACCGGACTGACCGCCAAGGTTTGGCAGAAGAGCATCCGGACGCTCTTTGGCAATAATCTGCTCGAGTCTTTCTACGTTCAGTGGCTCGATGTAAGTTACATCTGCGGTTTCCGGATCGGTCATGATGGTAGCAGGGTTGGAGTTAACCAGTACGATTTCGTAGCCGAGGCTTTTTAACGCCTTACAAGCCTGAGTACCGGAGTAGTCAAACTCACATGCCTGTCCGATAATGATAGGACCGGAACCAATGATAAGAACTTTGTTAATGTCTTCGCGTTTTGGCATTGCTGTATCCTCCTGAAAAGTTTTTCATTTTTACTCAATTCTATATTATATCTAATTTGTGAAAAAGACACAAGTATTATTTTCGAAATATAAGAGAAAAAATTTTGAGGGTTTGAGAATTTTCTTTGGTAACATTGTATAAAGCGGAAAACTGTGGTATGATAAAAGAAAAGCCTGTCGGCCTGGGGGGAAGTACCTTGAACGAGAATATAAATTTGGAAAATGAAATAGCAGAATACGATGAAAACGGATATCTTATTTATAAAGGCAACCGTTTTCTGATTGACTGGGGCGTATTAAAGGACGTTATTGTAGAGACGGGTGTGGTCCGACTTCCGGAAGATGTCAGGGAAATCAGACGTCAGGCATTTATTGATGTAAGGGAACAAAATAATATGGAAACATTGGTGATTCCGGCGTCGGTACGTAAAATTGAGCGCTTGACCTTTTCGGGGATGGAAAGCTTACGAAGAGTGGAAATCCTTGCAGGTATTATTGCTTTAGAGCCGGGAACTTTTCGAAACTGCAGCAATTTGGAAACAGTGTTTTTACCAAATACGTTAATGAAAATTGAGAGCCGTACCTTTGAAAACTGTGAAAGACTTTGTAATGTTGTGCTCGGAACCGGCAATGTAAGAATTGCGGAAGATGCTTTTGTGGGCTGCGGCAGATTAAAAAATAAACAGATAGAAGAAGCAATATCCAGAGAACTTTCCAGACGCAGAGAGGAAGAAGAGGAAGCAAGAAATGCAAAGTATCCTTCCTTTAATTTTGCTTCCGGTGCTGAGGAGGAAACAGAAAGTTTTGACGTTCTGCCCGATGAAGCCAATTATCAGGAAGAAAATGTTTCTCTGCCGCCTGGTGTAAATGAAAATACCGAATTCTGTATCCGGGACGGGGTGTTGGAACATTGTGAAATCGGATGCCGTTATATTGTAATTCCGGAGGGTGTCGTAAAAATCGGACAGGAGGCTTTTGCGGGTGCTGAGCAAAAAGAGCTTCTGGAGCGTGTGGATATTCCGGAAGGTGTAGAAGCGTTGGAACGGCATGCATTTTATGGGTTGATGAATCTTAAAGAAATCAGGTTTCCTTCTACGCTTTCTTATATCGGGGCACAAGCTCTGGAAGGAACAGCGTGGCTTACCCGGGAACGAAACCGGAACAGTTGCGTTTGTGTAAATGATATATTAATCTCTGCTTTTTATGACAGTATGGTTATGGAAGCGGGCTTTCCTGAGAATGTCCGGCGTATTGCACCATATGCATTCTATCAAAATGAAGTAAGAAAGTTAAAAATTCCGGAAAGCGTGCAGATTATTGATGCGTATGCTTTTACGGAGGCAGATATCACAGAACTGGAGTTTTCAGAACGGGCAGATGTAGAACTTCACAATCCGGTAGTGGTCCGCTGTCATAAGCTGGCGGAAATTTATATACCGGGCAAAATAGAGAGGATTGGAGAGAATTTTGCGGAAGATTGTCTTTCTTTGCAACGGGTGTGTTTGAAATGGGCACAGACGGTTGTGAGCAGACGGGCGTTTCCGGAAGATGTGAGAATCTGGGTGATATAACAAAAAAATAGTTAACTAAAGCAAACTAATGTTAATACTTTAACAAAGTAATGTATAGACTTGCATTTGCTGATGCAATTTGATAAAATAATAACAAATAATCTGATATTTATCGGAGAAAAGGGGAAATGTAGGATGGTATTCACAAATGAGAAATGTGTTGGTTGTAACAAGTGTATCCGCAGCTGTCCTGTGCTTACTGCCAATGTTGCAGGCGATGGAATGATTCGTGTAGATGAAGAAATGTGTATCCAGTGCGGGGCATGTTTTGACAATTGCCATCATGGTGCAAGAGACTTCGAAGATGATACCCGGGAGTTTTTAGATGGGTTAAGGAACGGTAAAGAAATGTCTGTTATCGTTGCACCTGCTTTTATTGCGAATTATCCGAAGGCTTACAAAAAAGTATATGGCTACTTAAAGAGCCTCGGCGTAAAACACATTTACAGTGTAAGCTTCGGTGCGGATATTACTACCTGGGCGTACATCAGCTACCTCAAGGAAACAGGTAAGCAGGGTTTAATCAGCCAGCCATGTCCGGCAATCGTAAATTACATCGAAAAGTACCAGCCGGAACTGATTCCAATGTTAGTACCGTTACATAGCCCGATGATGGCAGAAGCTGTTTACTTAAAGAAATATAAGAAGGTAACCGAAGACCTTGTATTTTTGAGCCCTTGTATCGCAAAGCGTCTGGAAATCAATGACAAGAATACCGGTGGCTATGTAAAGTATAATGTTACGTTCAAAAAGCTGATGGAAGCTATCGGCAATAAATATCAGAATGCACAGGAGGCTGAGGAAGAATCCACCTATGGTCTCGGTGCCCGTTATCCAAAGCCGGGCGGCTTAAGAGAATGCGTTCATTTCTTCTGTGGCCCTCAGACAGCGGTATTGCAGGTGGAAGGTGAAGCAGAAGCGTACAAGTTCTTAAAGGAATATGCAGAGCGTAAGAGCAATCTTCCGTTTATGGTTGATATTTTAAATTGTCAGAAGGGCTGTATTCGTGGTACGGCAACAGACGACTCCATTGACGATACTGATGTGGAGCTTGCGATTAACGAGATGAACAAGCTGGTAAAAAATGAAAAAGAAAAGCACTCCAAAAATCCCTGGAACTCCACACTGTCTCTGGAAAAGAGATGGGAGCTGTTCTGTGAGCAGTTTAAGCATCTGAACATTAAGGACTTTGCACGTAACTACACCGGTAAAAAGGTGAATGTTAAGACTCCGTCTGCAAGAGACCTTGATGCAATTTTTAATGACATGAATAAAAACACCAAAGAATCCAGATGTATTGATTGTTCCTGCTGTGGTTATGAAACCTGTACAGATATGGCAGCAGCTATTTATAACGGAACAAACGATAAGAAAAACTGTATCCATTACATAAAGGGTCTGGCAGAAATTGAACGTGCGGAAATTGAAGAAATGCATGAAAAGAGCATGCAGGAACAGGCTCGCCATAATGAAAAGCTGAAAGAAATTATTGAGCAGTTTGGCGCGTTAAATGAGGGTGTGGAAACCTTATCTGAAGCGAACACCATGATTGCGGATGATACAACAGAAATTACAAGAGTGGTGGAAGAGCTTAGCGCAGAGTGTGAACGTATCAAAGAATCACTTGCTTTCTTCTATGATTTTGTAGAGGTTTATAAGAGCAGTAATGATGATATTGCAGGTATTGCCAATAAGACCAACCTGCTTTCCCTGAATGCGTCCATTGAAGCGGCAAGAGCGGGAGAAAACGGCAAGGGCTTCTCCGTTGTTGCGGGAGAAATCCGTAATCTGGCAACTTCCACAAAGAACCTGATTGAAGAAAACAATCAGCAGGCAGAGGAAACTATTCCGCGTATTACTGCAAGTGTGGAAGGTATCAAGGCATTGTTAAATCAGATTGGAGCAATGGGAGACCGTATCACAAGTATTGCGGCAACTACAGAGGAAGTATCTGCTCAGAGCGATACTATCAGAAGCTTGTCCAATGAGATTCAGGATGCAGTAAAGGATATTTAAAAGAATAGCAAATACAAAGGGGAGACTATCGAAAGATAGTCTTCCTTGTTCATAACAAAGGAAAGCGAAGGAAAGATAACATGAAAAAGAGAATGACAGCATGGCTGATGACAATAGTACTCGTGCTTGGTATGTGTGCCTGCAGCGAAAAGAAGGCGGATTCGGCCGAAATGAATCTTGCGGTAATGACCGGACCGACTGCAATCGGGATGGTAAAGATAATGTCCGATATGGAAGCAGGTGCAGCAAATAATAAATACAATTTCAG
This sequence comes from Lachnospiraceae bacterium, assembly GCA_045531895.1. GTDB lineage: Bacteria > Bacillota > Clostridia > Lachnospirales > Lachnospiraceae > SIG299. Next base: position 3,869 of record JAZSEW010000075.1, on the reverse strand, counting down.
CGTGTACGGAACCGGTGACGAAATTGCGGCAGAATTATTAAAGGGCAATCTGGATGCGGCTTGTGTACCTTGTAATCTGGCAGCGGTTTTATATAATAAATCCGAGGGGGAAATTGTAACAGCAGCAATCAATACGCTGGGGGTGCTGTATCTTGTAGAAACAGGAGAAAGCATTCAGACAGTGGAAGACCTTCGAGGAAAAACTATCTATTCTACCGGTCAGGGAACTACACCGGAATTTACTCTTCGTTATCTTCTCTCTGCCTCCGGTCTTGACCCGGATAAGGATGTGACCATTGAGTATAAATCTGAGGCTTCCGAAGTGGCAGCCATGCTTACGGAAGCAACGGATGCAGTCGCTATGCTTCCGCAGCCGTATGTAACGGCAGCAATGAATCAGAATAAGTCTTTGCGTATTGCTTTAAGTGTGACCGATGAGTGGGAAAAAATAAATGCAGACAGTACGGTAGTGACCGGTGTGCTGGTAGTAAGAAAGGCTTTTGTTGAAGAGAATAAAGAGGCATTTGCTGTGTTTTTGGAAGAGTATGAGGCTTCAGCTGCTTATGCGAATGAACATGTGGAAGAAACAGCAGAACAGTTAGAGCATTTTAATATTTTTAAAGCGGCAATTGCGAAGAAAGCAATTCCATATTGTAATGTAACCTATATTGACGGAACAGAAATGAAGGAAAAAATGCAGGCATACCTTAAGATACTGTTTGATGAAAAGGCGGCAGCGGTAGGCGGTGCCATGCCGGAGGATGATTTTTATTACATGGCTGAGTAAGAATACGGAACGGAGCAGGGTATGAAAAAGCGCAAGGAAAGAAAACTGGGATATGGCATAGGGGCAGTGCTGCTGTGGTTGCTTATCTGGCAGCTGCTTGCCGTGAAAATAGACCGGACGGTTTTTCTTCCGGCACCTCCGGAAGTATACAGGGCTTTAAAAAAACTTGTTGCGTCTCCGGAATTTTATCAGAGCATTTTAGGCTCTTTGGGCAATGTTTTAAAGGGAACGGTATTAGCTTGTGCAGCAGGTATTGTACTTGCAACCATTGCAGCGGTAGTTCCGTTTTTAAAAGTGTTTTTTGGTATTTTAGTGCGCATTATGCAGGCAACACCGGTAGCGTCCTTTACAATTCTTGCATTGCTCTGGATGGAAGCAGAAAACTTATCTGTACTGGTTTCCTGCCTGATGGTACTTCCGTTTGTTTATTCCAATGTACTGGCTGGAATAAAATCAGCGGACAGGGACTTATTAGAGATGGCACAGGTATTTCAGGTGAGAGCCTGTGCAAAAGTACGTTTTATTTATGTGCCGGAGGTTGTGCCTTATTTTTTGTCCGCCTGTTCCGTGGCAGCAGGAATAGCCTGGAAATCCGGAATTGCGGCAGAAGTAATCGGTGTGGTACGGAATACCATAGGAAATCATTTGTATCAATCTAAAATTTATTTGGAAATGCCGGCATTGTTTGCATGGACAGTAGTCATAATTTGTGTTAGTATTATATTTGAACAAGGCATTTTGTGGCTGGTACATTTTGCGGAAAAACATCTTGTGGATGGAATAAGAGTACAAACCGGAGAATGGAGAAAAGCAGAAGTCAGAAACCATCAACAGGTATCCACGGAAACAATTTGTTTTGATAAGGTGTCCAAGCGCTTTCAGGATACCATTATCTGCAAAGAATTTACGATGCGTGCGGCCGCAGGTGAAAAGGTGGCTTTGATGGGTGCCTCCGGTATCGGAAAAACAACCATGTTTCGAATGTTGTTAGGATTGGAACTGCCGGATGCCGGGAACATACGGATAAATGCAAAAGAAGCGGCAGCGGTATTTCAGGAAGACCGCCTTTGTGAAAGAGTAAGTGTGTATCATAATCTTTCCATGGTCTGTAGAACAAAAGAGCAGTTGGCACAGATAGAACCGGTGCTTGGAGCGTTGGGACTTGCCGGATGCTCACAAAAGAAGGTAATGACACTCAGTGGCGGTATGAAACGCCGTGTTGCCATTGCAAGAGCAATTCTTGCGGAAAAACAGATTCTTTTACTGGATGAGCCGTTAAAGGGGTTGGATGAACATACCGGATTTCAGGTGATGCAGTTTATGAAAGAGAAACTGTACGGAAAAACTGTGATATATATCACCCATGAAGAGGGTGAAGCAACATATTTTGGGTGTAGGATTATAAAATTATAACTGCAAAAGAAAGGAGACTGTCTATGGCGCAGATTAATGTATCGAATGTATCCTTTGATTTTGAAGGTGATACCCGTTTTGAAAATGTGAATTTTTCTTTTGATTCTGAGTGGAAGATAGGTTTTATCGGAAGAAAAGGAAAAGGAAAAACCACATTCTTTAAGGTACTGTTGGGAAAACAGGAGTATAGCGGAACCATTAATTCACCGGTGGCTTTTTCCTGCTTTCCGTATGAAATGACAGCAGCCCAGAAGGCGTACCCTTTTGCGGAAAGCTGTAAAGAGTTAAAACCGGGATTGGAACTTTGGAAGGTGACACGGGAACTGGAACTGTTAGGAATTTCGGCAGAACTGCTTTATAACCCATTTATTACCTTGAGCCATATAGAACAGACAAAAGTAATGCTGGCATTACTGTTTTCCGGTGAAAATGAGTTCCTTCTGATAGAAGATCCGACTACCAATTTAGATATGGAAGAGAGAGCGGAGATTAAGGCATATCTGGCGAAGAAAAAAGGATTCCTCATGATAACTCATGACAGGGACCTGTTGGATGCCTGTGTGAGCCATGTACTTATTTTAAACAGTAATACCATGGAACTTTGCCCGGGCAATTTTTCGGAATGGTGGGCAAATAAGAGCAGAAGAGAGGCTTTTTTACAGGAGGAAAAAGAGCATCTGGTAGAAGCCAGAGAATTTGGTATCACGTACAAAGATGCTAATGCTCCGGTGTTTGAAAATCTGACTTTCAATATTAAACAGGGAGACCGCGTTGTACTGGCAGGCGGAGCAGGAAGCGGAAAATCCACGCTGATTCAGGCGATTCTGGCTCACAGCATGGAGAAAAAAGAGGAGTTGACCTATCGGGAGTCCGGCTTGCTTGAAACAGCCTCCGGTTTGGTGATTTCTTATGTGAACAAAGAAACCGGATTTTTAAAAGGAAGTTTAAAGGAATTCAGTGAAAGCCAGGGAATTTCTGAAGGCCTGTTGCGCACATTGCTTCGTCAGTTGGATATCGACAGTGTTCAATTTGAAAAAATGCTGGAAGATTATGCAGAGGATCAGAAGAAAAAAGTACTGATTGCAGCCAGTCTTTTAAAACCGGCGCACCTGTATATCTGGGATGAACCATTGGATTATATTGATGTGTTTGCCAGAATGCAGATAGAGAGAATGATTTTAGAGTTTCAGCCTACTATGCTGATTGTAGAACCGGATGTACGGTTCATGGAAAACATAGCAACAAAGGTTATAAAAATAGGATAATGAGGAGCAGATAAGGAGTATCGATTTCGGTACTCCTTTTTTGCGGATAAACTGTACATAATTTGTCGGTATGCAATGAAAGGAAAAAATAAATGGACGGTATTTTAAAAGTAATTGATGATTTTATATGGGGAATTCCACTGATTGTGATGATTTTGGCAGTGGGAATTTTACTTACAATCCGCTTAAAGGGATTGCAAATTACAAAGCTTTTGCTGGCAGTGAAACACATTTTTAAGAATGATAAGGACGGCAAAGAAGGTGAAACTTCTTTAGGCTACAATCAATAGCGGTGTAAACGAAAAAGCAGTCTTAAACAATGAAAAAACTGCCCTTTCGTTTGCACCGCGTTTGATTTTGCCAAAGTGAACAAAGTCGCGTCACTGGAGCCGATATGTATGGAC